>DAOTUN010000021.1:0-18876 GCA_034437395.1 Anaerolineae bacterium
AAGGTGTGGAACACGCCGGGGCGTCGGCGAACAAACCCGTAGACGCGGTAAGACCCCTGCTCGCAGGGGCAGCGTTGCCTGATGGGAGAAGCCCAAGCCTTTAGGCTTGGGAGTACGTCACAGCGAGGGGCAATGAATCATGGAACGAGAACAGCTTCACCGCTTATGGGACGAACCAGAGGGTGAGTGGGTTGAGTGGAAGCCATCATTGTCGCAGACTGATTGAATCTACAAGACTATCTCTGCTTTTTCCAATGATTATGCCGGGCACCATCGGGAATGCGTGATCTTCGTCGGTCGGGAGAATGATGGGTCTTGTACCCATACCGATGCAGACGACAAAAGCCTGCGCGACTTCATCGACCAGCTCCACGCAGCCGGCAGCATCCTGCCTCGACCCGACGTGAGCATCACACGGTTGCAGGCACACGCCTGTACAGTCTGGGCGCTCGTCGTCAAGCCGTCGTCATCGACGCCAGTGAGCTACGGTGGTACGGTCTATATCCGTATCGGATCGGAAGATCGCAAGGCGGACGCGCGGCAGGTGGTCACGCTCACGGAACGGCGCATCGGTGCCACCTTCGACAGTCGCCCGGTCAATGGAGCGACGCTGCACGATCTCGACACATTTTATTTGCAAGACCAGTACATCCCAAAAGCGGTCAGCCCCGAAGTGCTGTCGGAAAACAATCGCACGCTCGATGAACAGTTAGCGGCGCTGCGTATTCTGACTCCTACCTTTCAGCCGACCAACCTGGGGATTCTAGTCGCTGGCAAGGATGTGCGCCGTTTTTTGCCTGGTGCCTATGTCCAGTTCGTGCGCGTTGACGGACTGACATTGGGCGATCCCGTCAAAGACAGCGCCGAAATCAGCGGACGCCTTGACGACGTGATCACGCGCACACTCGATAAAGTGCGCATAAATATTGCCACAGCCAGCACGATCGACGACAGCGGGCGGCGCGTCGATCACCCCGATTACCCGTTCGAGGCGCTGCGTGAACTGATGATCAATGCGATCGCGCACCGTGATTATGAACACAGCAATGCGCCCGCGCGCCTCTACTGGTTCGATGATCGAGTGGAAATCGTCAGTCCCGGTGAACCCTATGGCGTCGTCACCAAAGAAAATTTTGGCACGCCTGATGTGACGGATTATCGCAACATCGAGCTGGTCGCCGTGCTGAAACAACTTGGGTTTATCGAGCGCTTTGGCGTGGGAATCGCCCGCGCGCGCCAGCGCATCGCCGCGAATGGCAATCCGCCGATCGAGTTTGGGGTGCGCGAACTGCAAAATTTCGTGCGGGTGACCGTGCGCAGCGCCTTGGCATGACCTGCGACTGACTCTGCACCGCGCCAGCCTTATCCCTCTGCCGCACACGCCCCCCCGGTCACACCCGCCGCGTCCAGCAGATACAACGACAGGAATCCAGCGCCGACCAGCAGTCGATCGCCCTCGGCACGCAGCACCCGCGCGGGCGGGCTGCCATTGCGCACCCCCCCGGAGTAGACCTGACGCGCGCTCATCAGTTCCCCGGTCGCCGCGCTGAACGCGCGCAGCGTGCCGTCCATGTCGAGCGCGTAGACCGCGCAGGCGCCGTCGGTGCGCAGCAGCGGCGAGACGGGCAGTCCGCGCCAGGGGTATGCCGCGCGCCACCTGACCGCGCCGTCCGGCGCGACCGCGATCAGGGTACCGTCGCGGTCGTCCAGCAGCAGATATGCTGTCCCGTCGGGATCGACCGTCAGACGGGCGCCGCGTCCGGGGCGTGCAGGTACAGTGGCGATCGGCGAGACCGCCCCCGCGCTCAGGCGGATCAGATCAGTGTTGATCAGTGCCAGCCAGCCGCCATTATAGGGCGTCAGGACAGGGACGCGCTCGACCGACTCCGCGCGCGTCGTGGTCACGGTATTACCAGCAGTGTCCACCACCCGCACACTGACCGCGCCCTCGGAGTCCAGCACCGCCAGTGCCGCTTCGCCGCCCCCCACCGGGTAAGACTCGAACGCCACCGCGCGGCTGTTGGCGGGCGTCACCTCGCCCGCGATCTGCCAGCGCAGCGCCCCCGCCGGATCGTATGCCGCCAATCCTCCATCCTGCATGGCGAAGATCAGTGTCTCACCCAGCGCCTGCAGCGCCACCTCCAGCCCCGCGACCTGCCACACCGCCAGATAACGCCCGTTTTGCAGCACGATCGCCTGTCCGCCGCGCGAATGCGCCGCCACCCGTCCGCCGGGCAGCCCGACCACGCCGACGACCGCGCCCGGCAGCGTGATGCGCCAGATCAGCGCGCCGCCGCTGTACGCCTCGATCGCGTCCTCGGAGGCGATGATCACCTCTCCAGTGTCCAGCAGCACCGGCGGCAGCGACGGCACCGTCAGAAAACCGATCGATCCCAGGTAGCCGCCCGCGAGACGCATCTGCCACAGCAGCGTATAGTCGAGCGGATGTTTCCAGCCGAGCGTCAGCGGATTCTCGGTCACGTAGCCGGGACCGCCGTTGTCGGGCATGAAATCGCGGATCTCGTAGTGCAGATGAGGCAGCCCGCGTGAGGGCCAGCCGACGGCGCCGACCGCCTCGCCAAACCCCACACAGGCGCCGACAGGTGGAAACTTGAGCGTGTCGGTCTGTTCCATGTGACCATAGAGGGTGTAGATGATGCTGTTGTCGGGCAGGGTGTGGCGCACGATCACCACGCCCTTTTCGGTGTCCCAGCCTTCAGGGTCGGCGTAGGTGACCTCCCCGCGCGCCGCCGCGAACACCGTCTCGCCCCAGCGGTTGAAGGCAATGTCGATCCCGACATGGCTGCCGCCAAAGCGGTTGCGAAAGAGCGCAAAATCATCGTAACGCTGGTCGAGCGTCTCGCTGATGTCGATCGGGTAGTCGATGGCATCGACCACGCCGCACGGCGCGGTCTGCGCCAACGCCGGAGCGCCGATCATCAGCACCAACAGCAGCGTAGAGACGCACAACCATGCCTCCGCCACCCTCTTCAAGGCAGGGACGCATAACCATGCCCCCGACCGGACATATGCGTTACGCGGGTTCGACCGAATCATGCGCGGCGGGCTTCTCCGACTTTTCGCGCGATCGCTCACGTCCGCCCTCGTCTTCGGGGGTAGGCGTGGTGACGCGCGCGACATAAACTTTACGAATACGCCGATTTTCGATGGCGTCCACACGCATGAATACGCCTGTCTCGACCAGCGTTTCCCCGATTTCGGGGACGCGACCGAGCTTGCTGTAGATGTAGCCGCCGAGCGAGTCGTTCTCGTCGTCATCGGGCAGATCGATCTGGAGCAGTTCGTTCACATCGTCGAGGTTCATGCCGCCGTCCACGAGGTAGGCGTTCGGCTCCACCTGGACATACTCGTCTTCCTCGGTCGAGTCGTACTCGTCCTTGATGTCCCCGACGATCTCCTCGATCAGGTCCTCGATGGTGACGATCCCGGCGGTGCCGCCGTACTCGTCCACGACGATGGCAATGTGCGTCTTGCGGTGCTGCATTTCTTCAAAGAGGGCGTCGGCGCGCTTGGTTTCCGGGATGAAATAGGCGGCGCGCAGCAGCTCCCCGATCGGCTTGCTGGGGCTGCCCCCGTCTGCGAACAAGCGCAGCAGGTCTTTGGCATACAGCAGACCGCGCACATTGTCGATCTCGTTTTCATAGACGGGAATGCGCGAGTGTCCGCTCTCGATGAATTCGCGGATGGCGTCGTGAATCGAGGCGGTGATCGGCACGGCGGTGATGTCCGGGCGCGGCACCATCACCTCGCGCACCAGTGTCTCACCGAATTGCAGCACCGAGTAGATCATCTCTTTCTCGTTGTCCTCGATCGCGCCGCTCTGCTGGCTCTCGCCCACCAGCGTCATGATCTCTTCTTCGGTGACGGCTTTGTCGATCGTCTCGCTGCCCGTCCACACGCCGACGATATCGTCGAGCGTCTTGACCCCCCACACCAGCGGCGCCAGCACGATCTGCAGCAGCCGCAGCGGTGGCGCGACGACAGCGATCAGCCGGTCGGCATATACCTGTCCCAGGCTGTGCGCGACCACATCGCCCAGGGCGTAGGTGACGAACGCCGTCCCGAACAGCACCAGCGCGGTGATGGCGATGCTCTCATTGCTGGATACGTCGAACGAGCTGTTAGGACTCGGTGCCGCTGATGCCAGGGGGAGCGCGATCTGGGCAAAGGCGACCGCGACGATCGCAAAACGCACGAATGTCAGCGTGAGCTGCACGGTCAGACGCAGCCGGGGCAGGTCGTCCGCCAGGGACATCATGCTTTTGGCGTGGGCGTCACCCGACTCGGCGCGTTCACGCATAGGGGTGCGGCGAAAATTGGAGAGGGCGGCGCTGGCGCTTTGCAGCGCAGCGTGCAGGGCGATCATGCCGACGAGGAGCGCGATGCTCGATAAACTGCCGTCTTCCAAGTGACCTTTCCTTCGTAGGATGGCATCACTTTATCATAGATCGGACGTAAAATCACGGGCACGCGCCGACTGAATGCCCCTTTGATCCCATCAGGTGTGCGCGGACGTTGACGCGGTTGATGGCGGTCATCAAAATGGCGCGAGATCCTCCGCCTTCAGGCGCGGGGATGCTTACGGGCATTCCCCGGTGTTTCGCTGTTTTGTGCGTTATTGTAGCGGCAATGGTGGAGCCTGCCCCGCTTTCATGTGCGCTGGCGCCAGAACTGCCGAATCTCGAAGATCAGCTTGTGATAGCTGCGGCTCGGATTGAGTGCGTCGAAGCCGATGCTGCGGATGCGGCTGAGTTCGGCGGGCAGCGCGTGATGGTTGTCGGCGATGAAGACGATCACAGGCTTGCGCTCGCGCAGGAAGCGCAGATACATCGAGCGCACGGGCGCCGACTCCAGCGAGCGCGGCGACACCACAAAGATCATCAGCCAGGTTTCCGACAGCGCCTGGGTGACCGAGGCACGCCATTCGTTGGTGCCGGGGACGAGATACTGATCGACCCACACATTCAGCCCGCCGTCCTGCAGGCTCACCAGCAGCGGTGCGATCGTCGTCTGCCAGTCCTCGCGGGCGTACACCAGCATCAGCGACTCGCCCAGGCTGCCCACCGGAATCCCGGTCGGCACATCGGGGCGGCTGGCGATCGTGTCCAGGGACAGCGCGTCGATGGTGGTATCGCCGCCGTTATATTTCGGCATGGCGCGGGCTGCCGCTTCCTCGATCGACTCGCTCGCCTCGACGCGCAGCAGCAAGAGCTGTACCAGCGATCCCAGTCGCAGAATGTCGTTGCCATTGAAGAGGCGCGTCTCTTTCAAGGCGATATTGTTGACAAATGAGCCGTTGGTCGAGTTCAGATCTTCGACGACATAGCCGTTTTTCGTCTGTGCCAGGCGAATATGAAAGCGGCTGACCTCCGGGTCCTGGATCACCACGTCGTTCGCCAGGTCGCGCCCGATGCGGATCGTCTCGCCCTCGATGGTGTAGATGTAGCCGACGGCGGGTCCCTGCAGCATCATCAGACAGTAGCGCGCCGGGACAGCGCTATCGTCGCTGTCGCCAAAGGCGGGCGTGACGCCGTTAGGCATCAGACGGCGGATGTAATCGGGCACCTGCATAATTTGCGATTCGCTCACCCCGTATTCCAGCGTGATCGACCCGCCCAGCTCGATCACCGCCCCCCGGTTGAGCAGGATCGGCGCACGCACCCGCTGTCCGTTGACAAAGGTGCCATCGGTCGAGTTGAGATCGTGCACTTCGTAATCGGCATCATGGCGCACCAGCCGGCAGTGTTCGCGGCTGACATCGTTGTCGTCGATCACGATCTGATTTTTGACACCGCGCCCGATCGTGATTTCATCACCTGTGAGCGAAAAGACTTTTTCAGGGCTGGGTCCGCGACGCATCACGAGCGAGATCATGGGGTGTCCGTTTGTGCCAGGGTGCAGGCATGGGTTGTCGAATACAAAATTTATAACACGCATTTACCGACGTGTGATCCACTGTATGCCACCCCTTGGGGGGCGGGGGCGAAAACCCAGACAATTACTGACAATTGGCGCGCGCGGTAGTTATAATAGGCTGGATATTCTGTACCGCCCTCCAGGATGACATCCCATGTTCGACCCGCTCGATCATCCCCACCGCCGTCTGAATCCCCTCACCGGGCAATGGGTGCTGGTGTCACCGCACCGTAACAAGCGTCCCTGGCAGGGTCAGATCGAAAAACTGCCGTCGGACGACCGTCCGAGTTACGATCCGAAATGCTATCTGTGTCCCGGCAATGAGCGCGCCAACGGCGTACATAACCCCGACTATGCCGATACCTTCGTCTTTACCAACGATTTTGCCGCACTGCTGACCGACACGCCCGATCTGGACGATGCCCAGGACGATAATCCGCTGCTGCGCATGAGCGCGGCGCGCGGCACCAGCCGGGTATTATGCTTTTCCCCACGCCACAATCTGACGCTGGCGGAAATGCCGCTCGACGGTCTGCGCCGCGTGGTCGATATGTGGGCGCAGCAGGTGGCAGAGCTGGGCGCGACCTACCGTTGGGTGCAGGTCTTTGAGAATCGCGGCGAGGCGATGGGCGCCAGCAATCCCCACCCGCATGGTCAGGTGTGGGCGGGCGACTTTTTGCCCAATCAGGCTGCCATCGAGGACGACAATCAGATGTTCTACTACCGCGAACATCGTGCGCCGCTGCTGGTCGATTACGCCGCGCTGGAGCGAGAACGCGGGGAGCGGGTGGTCGTCGAGAATGCCGACTGGATCGCCGTCGTGCCCTATTGGGCGGTCTGGCCCTTCGAGACACTGCTGCTGCCGCTGCGTCACGTCACCCGCCTGACCGACCTGGATGATGCTGCCCGCGATGCGCTGGCGGACATCCTCAAACGGCTGACCACGCGCTATGATAACCTGTTCGAGACCACGTTTCCGTACTCGATGGGCTGGCACGGCGCGCCGACCGGCGACCTGGCGACGCAGCCGAGCGATCACTGGGGGCTGCACGCGCATTTTTACCCGCCGCTGCTGCGATCCGCGACCGTGCGCAAGTTCATGGTCGGCTACGAGATGCTGGCGGAGTCGCAGCGCGATCTGACGCCGGAACAGGCGGCTGCGCGGCTGCGTGCGCTGCCCGATATGCACTACCGCGCGCGGGCGTAATATTCGCCCCATCGCTGTACATGACCTGACTTGAATGGAATGGAATGACGAACATGGATTTACAGACGCGCGTCACCGAGGCGTTCATCGCCCAATATAAAGAAGCCCCGACGTTGGTCGTCCGCGCACCGGGGCGGGTCAATCTGATCGGGGAATACACCGACTTCAACGAGGGCTTTGTCCTGCCGATGGCGATCGACCGCGCCGTCTGGATCGCGCTGCGTCCGCGCCGCGATGGCTATGTGGTAGCACACTCGCTGGAATTCGAGGAAACAGCGGAATTCGCGCTGATCGAGATGACCCGGCGGCACGGCGAATGGGCGGAATACATCAAGGGCGTCGCCTGGGCGCTGCAGGAATCCGGGTACGAGCTGATCGGCTGGGAGGGGACGGTCGCCAGCAATGTCCCGATCGGGGCGAGCCTGTCGTCATCGGCGGCGTTCGAGCTGGCGTCGGCGCGCGCCTTCACCTATCTTGCCGACATCCCCTGGGATCCGGCGGTCATCGCAAAATTCTGCCAGAAAGCGGAAAACCAGTGGGTGGGCGTCAACAGCGGCATCATGGATCAGATGATCTCGGCTGCCGGGATCGAGGGTGAAGCGCTGCTAATCGACTGCCGCGACCTCTCGACGCAGAGCGTGCCGCTGCCCCCGGATACGGTCGTGGTGATCATGGACACCATGACCCGGCGCGAGCTCGTCCACAGCGGCTACAACGAGCGGCGGCGCCAGTGTGACGCCGCCGTCGCCGCGTTGGGCGTGCCCGCGCTGCGAGACGCCGATATGCCCCTGCTGGAGGCGGTGCGTGATCGCATCGACGAGGTGGTCTACCGTCGTGCCCGTCACGTCATCACTGAAAACGCGCGCACGCTGGCGGCGGCGGACGCCATGCACGCCGGGGATGCGTCGGCGATGGGCGCGCTGATGAACGCCAGCCATGACAGCCTGCACGTCGATTTCGAGGTGACCAATCACGAGACCGACCTGATGGCGCGGCTGGCACAGGCGATCCCCGGCTGCTATGGCGCCCGCATGACCGGAGGCGGGTTTGGTGGCTGTGCGGTGGCACTGGTGGCTGCCGACGCGGGGGCGGCATTCTCCGAGGCGATCGAGGCTGCCTATGCACACGACACCGGGATCGCGCCGGCAATCTACATCTGTCGGGCGTCGGCGGGCGCGGAACTGGTCGTCGGCGGATGATGGGCGGGCTGTCGAGTCAGCCGACCGGGTTGCCGGTGCCGTCGAACAGCCGATCGCGGGCGGCATAGTCGGCGGGCAGACGCGACCAATCGAGGTGGGTATCGACGCTCTGCAGGAATTCGAGCCCGCCTGTCATCGTGGGCAGGGTGCGCGAGCGCTGCTTGGTGAGCTGCATCGCCACATCGGTGATGAAGCTGAGGACGGGGTTGGCGCTGCGCACATTGATCACCCAGCCTGTGCGCGGGTGCGGCGGAAAGTCGCGCATCGACCGGGTGACCTCCAGCATCGACGGCATCCTGACGATCCCACGTGCGTCAGTGATGATGTGACCCCATATGTGGGTGGTCTGATCCATCAGCGAGCGTGTGCCATAGAACATCGTGCGCATATCTTCCATGTCGATATCGCCCCAGGCGGCGTTGATGATGATGGCACCTTCGATCAACCAGCGCGCTTCAATTGGCATAGCATCTCCTCGATCAGGACAGGAAAAAGGCGGATGATGTTCTGTGTGGACGTATCGTTATGCACGGACGCATCGTTATGCGTCCCTACTATGCCTTATGACGCGCAGTTGAGGGGTGCCTCGACGATCAAGACATTTTCGAATGAGCCGTCCGCGTGTTGGGCGTACAAGCCGTAGCGAATTGTCACGCCGCCTGCCAGGTGGGGCAGCGCGTACACGTCGCGGACGATCTCGCCGGGCAGCCACCCCGTCAGCGGTCGCAGATCGTAGACCGGGGCACCGTGATCGTCCTGAGCGAGCAGCGCCCCTGTCGAGTCGAGCAGATGCACAAACACGCTCAGATCGCGCGGCGGGGTGTGGTATGCCTGCCAGGACACGTCCAGAATCAGCGCGAACGGCGTACAGGCGATCCGATGCGAGCGCACGCTCACGCCGTCGGGCGGCGTGTCGGCGTTGCTGTGCAGAGCGGCGCGTTCGGGGGTGGTGTCGATGCCGATCAGATGGGGTGCCACCGCGCGCAGATAGATGGGCGCGCCGATGCGCGCTTCCCACCAGGCTTTCGGATGACGATAGAAGGTGGTATCGGGCGTGACCAGCGTCCCGGCGGCGGCGGCGGCGCGCATATCGGCTTTGTGATCGATTAAATCGACTCCGGGCAGGATACCCTGTACCGAGCGCGCGAAGCCGACGGCGAAATGGCGCGATCCCCACGGCAGCATCAGCGTCGAGCCGGGCGGCGTGTGCTGCGCCAGCGCGATCGTCTCGATGCCTGTGCGGTCGGTGGTCAGGCTGAGGACGAAATCGCGGTTGTACGCGATCAAGCCGATGACAGCGGCAGCGGTGACCAGTGCGACACCGCTCGTCATCAGCGCACGCCGCCCGAACTGCATCAGCGGGTGTCCGACGCTGGGGCGCGCCGCAGCGCTCATCAGCACATCCGCCAGTAGAAACCAACCGCACGCCAGGCTGAAGGTGACGATCAGGATCAGCGCCGACAGCACATCGGTGTAGAACAGACAATGAAACAGATAGGCGCACCCACCACTGATCGACAGCGTGATCGCGGCGCGTCGGGTGGCGGGTCGCGTGATGCCGACGAGCAGCCCGGCGATGCCGATCACGACGCCGACGATCGAGATATCGGTCAGGATCGTCTCGCTGACCAGCCGCACATTGGCGATCAGCCCGTCTAAAGTATCCGGCGTGCCGATGAAGCGCGCGGCTTCGCGTCCGATGAACTGATCCCACAGACCAGCGAGCGTGCCGGGTTCGCCGTACACCCACGCCGCATCCGCGTGTGCGCGCAGAAACAGATAGGCATACGGGGTCAGTCCGACCAGACCGAGCGCCAGCAGGATCAGCAGGTGCGCGGGTCGGCGGCGCAGCAGCGCGATCAGATCGGGCAGCACAGCGTAGATCAGCGCCGGAGCGACTACGATCAGCGCGCGGTGGTGCCCGACGGCGATCCCGCCGAGCAGTGCCAGCCAGTAAATACGACCGGATACCGGACGGCGGCGCAGCGCGACCAGCAGCAGCCCGACCAGCAGCAGCAGCGTGAAGGTGTAAATTTCCGCGACGACATGATGGATCCAGACAGTGCGCGTCAGCCCGTAGACCAGGATCAGCGCCGCCGCCAGCAGCGGACGTCGCCGTATGCCGATCGCCAGCACGCCCATGCCGCCCAATGCCAGTAAACCCCACACCAGTGAGACGACGGCGGGCGCGGCGGCGGGCGATACGTCAAAGGCGCGCAGCAGCATCACGCCGACGCTTCCGGTCATCACATACAGGGGATAGCCGGTAGCGTGCAGCGTCCCCATGGTATTGAGGACGATCTGCGTCTCACCAGCGTCGATCATGAAGTAATGTTCCGAGCCGTTGGGGATGATTTGCAGGGTCGGCACAAAGACCAGCGTCAGCGCGATCAAGGCGGCGGCGATGGGGACGATCCAGGGAGGGGAGGTACGTGGTGGCTGAGACATCGATGAGAGCATATCACGATCGCCGCCCGGCTTAACGCTTTCTCATCGAAGGCTAGTACAGTGATGTGTAATGACCATCATCACAAGACAATTCGTATCGCGCTGCCAGCTCAACGGACGCATCGTTAACCGTCCGCCCGATCACGATCCCTCTGTCGCCGGGACGCATGACAAGGCGTCCACCCGATCGTTTCGACACTCATACAAGGATACATGACCTCATGCTCACCATTGGACAGCCCGCCCCCGATTTTGCGCTCGTCAACCAGGAAGGCGCGCGCGTGCGCCTCAGCGAGCAGCGCGGGAAACCGGTAGCGATCTTCGCCTTTCCAAAAGCCAATGAAATGTCGTTCGGCTGCATCGCGCAGGCGTGCGGCTTTCGAGACGAATTCCCGCGCATCGAGGCATCGGGCGCCGTGGTGTTCGGCGTCAGCGCCGACTCGGTCGGACAGTTGAAAAAGTGGCACACCGGGCGCAAGCTGCCCTACGATTTACTCAGCGATCCGGATCATGCGATGCTGGAAGCCTATGGTGCCTGGGGCATTTCGGTGATGGGGATCGTGCGTGTGCCCGTGGTCAACCGCTCGCACTGGGTGATCGACGGAGACGGCATTCTGGTCGCGCAGCAGCTCAACGTCGCGCCCGGCGACAGCGCGCCGAAAGTCCTGGAGGCATTGCAGCGTCTACCATCCTATACGTAATGACGCATCACAATGCGTCCGTACCTGCATTGTCTGTCCACACACAAGGAGTCTGCCCATGCCCAATGTCGGTGATCTCGTCCCGGATTTTGAACTGTCCAATCAGGATGGCAGGATGATCAAGCTGAGTGACTATCGCGGCAAGCGCGTGGTCATATTCGCCTATCCAAAAGCGGGCACGAGCGGCTGCACGACCCAGGCGTGCGGCTTCCGCGATCAGTTCCCCAAATTCGAGGCGCACAACATCGTCATCCTGGGGATCAGCCCGGACGCGCCCAAGCTCCAGGCAAAATGGAAAACCGCCGAGTCGCTGCCCTACGACCTGTTGAGCGACGAAGATCATCAGGTGCTGGCGCAGTGGGGCGCGTGGGGTGAAAAGCAGATGTATGGCAAGACCCACGAGGGCGTGATCCGTTCGCACTGGATCATCGGCGAAGATGGTCGCCTGATCGACGCGCAGCTCAACGTCAAAGCCACCGACAGCGTGTCGAAAGCGGTCGAGACATTGGGCTGGTAGCCCGTCCTGCTGGCTTGAATTTAATGTACGGTTGACGTGCCGATCATCGAATCTCAGACAAACGATCACATCCGCGCGTCACGATCCAGCGGTTGCCTGCTTGAACGCAAGGAAAAAATCATGAAACCGAGTCTGATGGGCAAGATCGGCGCGTCGGCGCTGCTGGCTTTTGGCGCGGTCGCGCTGGCACAGGAACCCGCTGGTAGCGTGGTCGGCGTGTACACCCTGCCCGCGATCACGATCGCGGACGCGCAGAATGGTGGGCTGCCGGACAGCGTCGCTAACGATCGCGGTCTGCTGCTGGGCGGCATCGGCAGTGACCTGTGGCGCAGCGCCGATATGCCGGAAGGCGAATTCTGGATGATCACCGATCGCGGACCGAATGGTCAGATTCGCGTTGATGATAAGAACCGCCGCACCTTCCCGATCCCTGAATTCACCCCCCACATCGTGCATGTCCGCATCGCCGATGAGACGATCGAGCTGATCGCGGCGCTGCCGCTGGTCAACGGAGAAGGCGCCGCCGTCACGGGTCTGAGCAATCTGGCGGACCATGACGAAAAACCCTGGGACTTCAGCGCCCAGACCGAGCTGACCTTCAATCAGGATGGACTCGACACCGAGGGCATCGTGCGCACGTCGGCGGGCGATTTCTGGCTCGTGGACGAATATGCGCCCTCGATCGTGCATGTCGATGCCGACGGTCAGGTCGTGCGCCGCTTCGTCCCGGAAGGTCTGGTCTATGACGCCTCCACCTATGAAGTCGTGGACAGTCTCCCGGCAATCCTGGCGACCCGGCGCGGCAATCGTGGCTTCGAGGGCGTGGCACTCAGCCCCGACGAGACGACCCTGTTCGCAGCGGTGCAGAGTCCGCTCAACAACCCCGACGGCGATACGGGCGCCGCATCGCGCAACGCCCGCATCATCGCCTTCGACCTGGCGACCGAGACCGTCGTCGGTGAATACGTGTACCAGTTCGAGGAATCGACCGTGTTTGGCGCCGACGTGGTGCCCGGTGACATGAAGATCAGCGGTCTGATCGCGCTGGACAGCGATACGCTGCTGGTGTTGGAGCGCACCGACTTTGTCGCGCACATCTACCGCGTCGAGCTGGCGGGTGCCGAAAACATCCTCGGATCGGCGTGGGACGACGCCGCGACCGCGCCGAGCCTGGAAGCGTCGGATATGTCCGGCATGACCGACGGCATGATGAGCAAGACGATGGTGATCGACCTCTCGACCCTGGCGGAAACCCCCAACAAGATCGAGGGCATGGCGCTGGTCGATGACGACACGATCGCCATCGCCAACGACAACGATTTCGATATTGGCGACTTTGGCGCCGACGGCATGAATGTCGGTACGGGTTTGGTCAGCCAGATTCTGGTGATCGATCTGGCGATGGCGCTGCGCTAAGCATGTAAGGCTGGTTTTGCGCCCCTTCTCCCTCAGGGAGAAGGGGCGTGCTGTCGATCACTGCCTGATCCGTGCTCCTGACGGCTCGGTGCCGACCGGGAGATTCTCGTCGGATAGATCGACGATCGCCAGCACCAGCACCAGGACCGCCAGCACTATCACCACCAGCAGCGGACTCATGCCCGCGCCCAAAAAGCCGACTCCCAACGCGATCGCACCCGCGCCGATGCGCAGCACCAGATCGAGCGAGCGGTTGCCGCGATCCGACCAGAATTCGATCACGCCCTGCGATACCAGGCACAGCGCGACCGCTCCGCAGATCAGCAGACGGTATTTATCACTCAGAACATCAGCGTGCGCCGTCACCAGCTTGTACACGCCAACGGCGAGCAGCACCAGGCTGAACTGCATCGGCAGGTGTGCGTAGATGTATGCCTGCACGCCCAGCCGCCCCCACTGCACCCCGCGCGTGGCGATCGTCTCGTTGTAGATCCACCACAGCCCGCCGACCACCACCAAGCCGAGTAAGCCGATCACCGCGACCTCGGTCTCGATGTCCTGTCCCGCGTAGGCAGCGATCACCTTGATGAACGACTCGCCAAATATGATGATCGTGAACAAGCCCAGGCGTTCTGGCAGGTGATGCCCGCTCGGAGGCAGCTTGTTCTGCAGCCGGATCGACCCCGGCGACAGCGGCGTGCCAAAATCGAGCGCCAGTCCCACGATCCATAACACGAAGCGCAGCGGCGGCGGGACGAATGCCGACGCCAGCCAGATCGCCGCTGCTAATGCGAAACCAGCCGCGTAGCGGATCGACAGATCGCGCGCTTCGGGGGCCAAGCGTCCGGTGCGCCAGTACATGATCACCAGGATCAGCCGCGCGATCGCGTAGGCGATGGCGAACAGCGCCGATGTTTCGCCCAAGCCGTCGTAGACCGCGATCGCCAGCGCCGACACCGTGACGATCTGACCGAATACCAGACCGCGATGCACCAGATCGTCGGCGGTGAAACGGCTGTTGTAGAAGGTGCTGCCCATCCACACCCACCAGATCGGCACGAACAGCAGCAGCACGGTCAGGAAGCCGCCGACTGATACGTCGTCCGCCAGCTTGTTGCTCAACTGCACGATCGTGGCGACGTAGACCAGATCGTAGAAGAGTTCGAGCCAGCCGACGCGCCGATGTGCCGACAGATTGAGGTGCGGTGTTTTGGGTTCGGGCGCGGACGCATGATCGTCATGGGAGGCGGGCGCGAGCGTCACCGGGTGTAGGGCATCGGACATCTCATTCTTCTCCTTGTTCGGATGATCTGGGTTCGGATGATGCAGGTTCGGATGATGCAGGTTCGGATGACGAAACGTGACCTTGCTCGTGCAGCACGCGGCGCAGCACCGCGATCACTTCGGCGCCATACGACTCGCGGCGCCAGGCGCCAAAACCGCGCAGATTGCCGATCGCTTCAACGCTCGTCGGCGCGCGCTCTGCCAGCATCCACAGCGCGTCTTTGGAGACGATCACGTCCGCCTCGACGCCGCGCTGTGCGGCACGCCCCTTGCGCCATTCACGCAGCGCGCTGTAGCGCTCGACCATCAGCGGATCGGCGGGCGGATCGGGCGGCGGCGGCTTGGGCAGCGGCGCGGACAAGCCCGCCCGCACCGCCTCGATCAGCGCCTCGCCATAGCGCTCGGACTGCGACTGGGCGATCCCGCTGATGTGGCGCAGATCATGCACGCGAGTCGGCAGCGGCACGGTGCGCGCGATGTTGACCAGCGTTTGATCGGCGACGATCTTGAACGGCGGCATATCGCGGCGCTGCGCGATCCGTTCGCGGGTGTCGTAGACCGCCTGCAGGATGGCGCACTGCTCCAGCGGCAGTTGATTGGGCAGCGCCAGCCGCCAAAAGCTGTGCGTGTCGTGCTGACGCGGCTTGCCCGGCGGGAAGTGCGCCACCTCGTCGAACCACTCGCGCGCTTCTTCGAGGCGTCCTTCCTGTCCCAGGCGTGCCAGCAGTTGGTCGCGCAGGATCGGCAGATAATGGGTGTCCATCTGGGCGTAGAGCAGGCTGTCGTCGGGCAGCGGACGCTCGCCCCAGTCGTCGCGCTGGTGCGTCTTGTCCATCTCGATATTGAAGAAATTCCTGACCAGATTGCCCAATCCGGTCTCTTTCAAGCCGCTCACGCGCGCCGCGATCATGGTGTCGAACAGGTTTTCGACCATGAAGCCGTAATCGCGCTTCAGGCACAGCAGGTCGTATTCGGCGGCGTGAAAGACCTTTTCGATCGACGGGTCTGCCAGCAGCATCCCAAACGGGCGCAGATCGTCGCGCGACAGCATCAGCGGATCGATGATGTAGTCGTGCTTGCGAGTGGACACCTGGATCAGGCACACCCGTTCCTGATAGGCGTGCAGGCTGTTGGACTCGGTGTCGAGCGCCAGCAGCGTCTCCCGACCGAGCAGCGCGACGGTGGCGATCAGCTTCAGGGGGGTATCGACGGTGATCGGCGGGGGCAGCGCCGATTTGGAGGGTGATTTTTGCTTTGTCTGCTTCATCGGCGCGGCTGCTTTTGGCGGCTCCCGGAAAAGCTGGATTTTACCACCGGATTATGCCACGCGGGACGCCGATCCGCATCGGCGGGGGATCGCGGTGTCCAGGCAGGTCTGCTACGCCCCCCCCATCGGCTGAGGCAAGAACACCAGCCCCGGCGCGCGGGCGAGTTAGATCATGAAGTCAGCACTATATAAGCTGAACCGCGTAACTCGGTGCTGCCCGCCGAACGGGTGGCGCTGGGGGGTAGATGCTGCCTGGAAGTGGTGACGGTCTTCAAACAGACACATAATGATATCGTCTGGCTGGTTTATTGAAAAGGTGCGTCATGCTCATTGCGATGACGATACGCGGGTTCAAGCGTTTCGAAGATGTGGAAATTCAACTGGGCAACCCGGTCGTATTTGTCGGACCGAACAATTCCGGCAAGACCAGCGCCCTGCAAGCGCTGGCATTGTGGGCATATGGCGTGCGTAAATGGTCAGAACGGCGTAGAGGGGGCAGCCCTACCAAACGTCCTGGTGTCAGCATCAATCGCCGCGAACTGACCAATATTCCGCTGGTCAACAGCTATTCGTTGTGGCGCAATCTGCGCGTGCGCAACGGCAATGCGCCGATCCGCATCGAGATCGAGATGAAAGGGACTGATCAAGGAATCATCTGGACGTGCGGCATGGAATTTGAGACCGTCGATCAGGAAAATATTCGCGTGCGCCCCATTAAAATCGACAAAAACGACGAGACCGACAATCAAGGTATCCCCGACGGCGCGCGTGCCGTCAAAGTGGCTTTCCTGCCGCCGATGTCGGGATTGGTGTCGCAGGAAGACCTGTTACAACCCGGATCGATCGATCGGCGCATCGGGGAAGGACGCACAGCCGACGTGCTGCGCAACCTGTGTTATCGCGTCTATAACGACGATCCCGACGACACGCATCCGCGCTGGCGCAAGCTGACCGATCATCTCGATCGGCTGTTTGGGGTGAAGCTGCAAATCCCTGAATACAACCGTGAGACAGGGACACTCTCCCTGAGCTATAAAGAGACGAGTACGCAAACGGAATTCGATCTCAATGCCTCTGGGCAGGGCTTTCGTCAAACGCTGATGCTGCTGACCTATCTGTACCTCAACGAGCAGGCGGTGATGCTGCTCGATGAACCAGACGCCCATCTCGAAATTTTGCGCCAGCGCCAGATTTACAACATCTACACCGAGATCGCCCGTGACATCGGCAGCCAGGTGGTGATCGCCACGCACTCGGAAGTCATCCTGGACGATGCCGCGCAGCGCGATCTCGTGATCGCCTTCACTGGCAGACCGCACACGGTGACCAAATCGGCTCAGGTGCGCAAGGCATTGGCGGAATACGGCTACGACGATTACACCAAGGCGGAACAGCGTGGCTGGATACTGTATGTCGAAGGTGCCAACGATCTCAAGATGCTGATGGAGCTGGCGAAACGGCTGGAACATCCGGCGGAAAATGTGCTGCAAAGTCCCTTCGTGCATTATGTCTCCAATCAGCCCAAAAAGGCACAGGAACATTTCTACGCCATCCGCGATGCGTTTCCTGGCATCAGTGGGATCGGTGTCTTCGACCGACTGGATCGTCTGCCGGAGGAACCCAACCTCGTCTGGGCGATGTGGACTCGGCGCGAATTGGAAAATTACATCGCCTATCCCGAAGTCCTGCTCGATTTTGTGGTCGAAGGGTTGAGCGGCGGCGACCCGCTGTTCAGCTTTCCAGAGCGCGCTAGACGGCAGACGCTGATGCAAAGCCTGATCGACGACGAGATCCCCCGTGCCGCGCTCGCCAACCTGGAACATCCATTCTGGCTGAATACCAAGATGAGCGATGATTTCCTCACTCCGCTGTTCGTAAGCTTCTACGACCAGCTCGGCATTCCCAACGAACTGCAAAAATCAGGCTTTCATCGCCTGGTGGCGCATGTCCCGCTGGGGAGTCTGGCAGCGGAGATCAGCGAAAAGCTCGATCGGATCGTTGAAGCTGCGCGGCTCGGTGAGGCGTACATCCTTGCACTGCATGGCACGACCGACGATGCCGACATCATGCCTCCCGCATGACCGCGCTCGTGTTATTATCGGTGCAGTGCGCTGCATCAAGTAGAAAGAGTCTTCCCCCATGAACCTGCTCATCAACGGCACCTCCCACACCGCCGACCAGGCGTGCAGGCTGTTGGACTCGGTGTCGAGCGCCAGCAGCGTCTCCCGACCGAGCAGCGCGACGGTGGCGATCAGCTTTAGGGGGGCTATCGACATAGATCGGCGGGGGATCGCGGTGTCCAGGCGGGTCTGCTACGCCCCCCCATCGGCTGAGGCGAGAACACCAGCCCCGGCGCGCGCTTTCGTGTCACGATAGCGGACAGCGCAGCCATCTGCCGGGGAGATTATGCCATGATCGACGACCATTTCGACGTATTCCTGTCCTACGCCCGCGCCGATGATGATCCCAACTACGGACGCAGCGACGCGCCCGCCAACTACGACAAGCCGACGCTGTCGTTCATGCGCCGCCTGTAATACGCCGGAAAAACGACTCGCGGTCAGGCTGACGCGCACGCTGCCGCATCTGCTGTGGGGACTGCTGCTGCAAACAGCCGGGGAAGTGGTGGGTTATCTGGCTGGCGCAGGCGAGTCGATCATGGAGTCGGCACCGTATAAGCTGAACCGCCGCGATTCGCTGGTGCCCGCCGAACGGATGGCGCTGGGGGGGTGAGGCGCTCAAGTTACAAAGTCTTCATAAGTAACTTGTTAACCGTCTCCCTGTGCAACTCCCGTGCTATATTTATGGATGGGAGAGCCTGGGGGTTGTAACAATGCTGTATCATAACGCCGCTCTCTCCACTAATTCGATGATTTGAGTGGAAGGGAAGCGGAATGAGT
>DAOTUN010000022.1:0-84399 GCA_034437395.1 Anaerolineae bacterium
CGAAATCAAAGCGGTCAGCACGGGGCGCAAGGGCGGAAAAGCGGAAAAGAGAACCGGCAGTCCTGAGACTGCCGGTTCTCTCGGAGCATGTTCGAGTCAGCTCCAATCGTGCGGGAAGGAAAGGATTCGAACCTTCGATACAACGTTACCGCCGTATACCCGCTTAGCAGGCGGGCCCATTCGACCACTCTGGCACCTTCCCAGGATGCGCTTGTCTTACCAGCGGAGGGAGTGGGATTCGAACCCACGGTACCTGTGACAGTACGGCGGTTTTCAAGACCACTGCCATCAACCACTCGGCCACCCCTCCGGGCGTGCATGAATAAAATATAACATAGCGCCATCTGACGGTCAACCGGGAGTTTAACCGCACAAAGGAGTATAATCCGCCTATTCGACGTGATGTGTAATGTGCGTGTGTATGAAAGACAGCCTGCGAAACGATGGATAGTTTAAGTGTGTTGATTATCGCTGGCGCGCTCGCGTTGGTGGGCTTCACTATTTTTACGGCAAACGGCGCGGCGAGCGCGGGCAACCCTCATCAGCCGCGCTTGCATTTGCTGCTGCGCCTGCTGATTGCGCTCAACGCCTTCTATGCGCTGAATGCGCTGACATTCGCGCTTACCCCTGGCGTCAGCGACACAACTGCTGAAATGATCACAGTCGATCCGCAAGGCGCATTCCTGTATGTCGTCGCTGCGCTTGCGCTGTCGGCAGTGGCGTGGTTGTTCGCACAGCGCGATAGCTGGCGGATACGCTTTCGGACGATCTTACCCACCGGCACAGCATATGATCCGGCGTCACCCGTACATACTACCGCAGTCGTGCTGGCGCTGGTGTTCGTCTCGGTCACAGTGGGTCAGTTCGTCTTGTCTGGGGGCGCCAGCGGCTTGGCAGCAAATCTGGAGTCGAGCGGGATCTCGCTGGAGGATGTCGCCTTCAATCAAGGGTTATGGCTGGTCATGGCGTCGCTGGGGATCGGCATCGGACTGCGACGCACGGCGAAAGCGAGCGCGACGCGGTTGGGGCTGGCGATGCCGACGCTGCAAGGGCTTGGGGTCGGCGCCATCGTCGGTACGGGAATGGTGCTGGTCTCTTTCATTTTCACGATCATTTGGGTGATGCTCGTCACACCAGAACAGTTCGCTGCGCAGACCGCCGCTGCTGCACAGGTGTCTCGTGCATTCGACTCGATCGGACTGGCATTTGTGCTGGCGCTGATGGTGGCGTGCGGCGAGGAAATTTTCTTTCGCGGCGCGCTGCACCCCATTTTTGGGAATTTGCTCACGTCCCTGTTTTTCGTGATACTGCATACTCAATACATTTTGTCCCCGGCGACCATCCCGATCTTTCTGACCTCGCTCGCACTGGGAT
Organism: Anaerolineae bacterium; assembly: GCA_034437395.1. GTDB lineage: Bacteria > Chloroflexota > Anaerolineae > Aggregatilineales > Phototrophicaceae > Flexifilum. The sequence continues at coordinate 1,375 of DAOTUN010000022.1, forward strand.
GGGTGCGTCGTCGCTATAACACCACAGCGGCGATCAGCGGTCATTTCTTCTTCAATTTTATCCAGTTGGCACTGGCAACATTGGGGGGCGGGTGATGAAATGGTTGTGTATCGCGGTGGCACTGCTGTTAAGTGTACCTGCCTGGGCACAAACCGACGACACCTTACGTCAGGGAAGCGGTGCCGAGATCATCTATCCGATGGCGATCCGATTTTCCTTCGATCTGACTGTGCCGGCGAACACCATCGCCACCATGATTTTGCGCATCGACAGTGACGATCGCGCGCCCGTGTTCGTCGCGCTCGATCCGCGCACGACAGCGCGGTCATTCGACGAACCGAATGCCCATTTGAGTTATATCTGGATGCTCCCATCCGACAATCCGCCAGGTTGGTATGATACCATCCGCACCCGCTGGACAGTCCGTCTGGTCGATGGACGTCAGGCTGTGTCGAGCGACAGTATCGTCCTGACCGATCCGCGTCTTGCCTGGCAATTACAACGTGACGACGATGACCGTTATCAGATCGCGCTCACCGAGTCAGCAGCACGTCTTGGGATCGACATCGAGCGCCTGTATGCTTTATTCAGCGCCAACACGGGCAGCGCGCCGCTGCTGCTTTGGATCATCTATCCCGAGGGGACGGACAACGGCTGCGAGTCCGTGATCGATGCGGACGGAACGGTGCGACTGGTCGCGGTTGGCGTCGAGTCGGGAGTCACGCTCGACTGTAATCCGGCGTTGGTAGACGCCATTGCGGGCGAATGGTCGATTTTGCAACCGTCACCCGGCGTCAGCCTGGAACACCTGATTACAGCACAGATGACAGCTGCATTTTACGATACATCCTGGACAGGCAAAGCGGTTCCGGCATGGTTTCGGGAGAGTCTCATCCGTTTTTACGCGCCCGCATCGGATGCTGTCCTGCTGCCCGAAGCGCGCCAGCGCGTCAGGACGGGGCAGGTCTTGTCGGCATCCGAGACGACCATCGCCACAGCCGACTCAGGATGGGCAGCACAAAGTTATGGTATGTTCAGCTATCTTGTCGATCGCATTGGGGTAGTTGGAATATTTCGTCTGGCAAATCGGATTGCCAGCGCTGCCGATTTTGCCGAAGCCTATCGTCTCATGGTCGGGCAGGATTTAGACGCGCTCATCCCAGCCTATCGCGCCTGGATCTTCTCGCGCGCTGCCGACGCCGCGTTTGGCATTACGCCTTATCAGGCGCCAACGCCGACTCCCCTGCCGACCGCGACGCCCTCCGATCTGCCAACCATCACGCCGACACCCAGCCACACCCCGACCGTCACCGCGACGCTGCTGCTGACCCCCACCCCACCGCCGACCAACACGCCACCACCGCCGACCCGGACGCCGCGTTCACCGGGCAGCCTGCAAACGCCCACAGCCATCCCCGTGCCTGTCACGCCATCGCTGCTCGATACCATCAATCCCACGACCGCGCGTGTTGGCGTACTGGTGATTCTGATCGTGATTCTGGCGGCATTGTTTGCTCTATTCTTCAATTCCGCGCGTCCTGGAGGACGATCTTGATCGATCTATACGCTCTATCCCATGACGAGTTAGTCGCACTGCTGGCGGGCTGGGGCGAACCCCGTTATCGTGCTGACCAAATCCGCGATGGATTGTACGAACGCCGCGCCGACTCGATCGACGCCATGACCAGTCTGCCGCGCGCGCTGCGTGAACGCCTCAATGCAGAAACGCGACTCGGTGCCCTGACCATCGACGCCGAACAGATCAGCACCGACGGCACCATCAAGCGGCTGTACAAGCTCAATGACGGACAGTTGATCGAGTCGGTGCTGATGGAATACGACGACGACCGCCGCACCGCCTGTATCTCCACGCAAGCCGGATGCGCGATGGGCTGCGTCTTTTGCGCCACCGGACAGATGGGTTTCGCGCGCCATCTGACCAGCGCGGAAATTTTCGAGCAGGCGATGCTGTTCGCATCCCTGCTGGCGGCGCGCGGCGAACGCCTGAGCAATGTCGTCCTGATGGGCATGGGCGAACCCTTTCATAATTACGATGCCTCGGTCGCGGCGATCCGCCGCCTCATGGACGACCTGGGGATCGGCGCACGCCACATCACCGTCAGCACCGTCGGATTGGTGCCCGCGATCACGCGCTTTGCCGCTGAAGGCTTACAGGTCAAGCTGGCGGTCAGTCTGCACGCCGCTACTGACGCCGAACGATCGGCACTGCTGCCAGTCAATAAGCGTTATCCGTTGAAAGACCTGATCGCCGCCTGCAAAGATTATACCGAACGCAGCGGACGACGCATGAGTTTCGAGTGGACGTTGATCCAGGGCAAAAACGACACTCCCGAACAGGCACACGCCCTGGGGACGCTGCTGCGGGGACTGAACTGTCATGTCAACGTCATACCGCTCAACCCGACGCCGGGGTTTCGCGGTGATCCGTCGGTCATGATGCGCATCAACGACTTCATCGCTGTCCTGGCGGACTACAGAGTCACGGCGACAGTACGTATTCGCCGGGGGATCGACATTGACGCGGGGTGTGGACAGCTCAAGTCGAACGTGCTGCGCCGTTCGCGCGAGACGCCGCTGTAACGCTTACGCGCCGATGACCCGACCCTGCATTTCGCGTGGGATCGGCAGCCCAAATTTGTCCAGTAATGTCGGGGCAATATTCATCAACTGCTGTCCATGCTGCTCACCCGCTGCGCGCGCGTGTGGATCGTAGAGGATGAACATGCCGTCTTCAGCATGGTTGGCGTCGTCGGGGCCGGTGTCGTTCTCGAAGGTAAAATGGCGTCCGTGCCCGACACTGCCGACGGCGCGCCAATGCAGATTGCCAAAATAGACCAGGAGATCGGGCGGGATGTTGTTCACTTCCTGATAGATCGCTTCAGGCTTGAACACTTTGGTTTCGAGTGGCTCGCCCATACTGCCAGGGATCGCCTGAAGCGCCGCCGCGAGATGGTCTCGTGTCGCTTCGTAGTGTTCCGGCGCGATCGTTCCAGCGTGTTCACGCCCCCGCACATTCAGGAACACCCGTCCATAGTAGCCGCCATTGCCCCACGCGCGCGTCTTTTCCCAGTCGATCTGGCAGTCCTCGAACCGAGTCAGGCGTCCTTCGGGTGGCGGAGTCTTGAAGACGAGCCAGCCGTTTTGCCACAGCCACTCGTTGAGACAGATACCGCCGTCCATGCGCGAGACGCCGTGATCGCTCACGATCAGCACCAGCGCATCATCCCCCGCACGGGCGATCAGGTCGGCAGCCAGCGCGTCCATCTGGCGGTAGTAATCGCGGATGACATGGCGATAGGGACTGCTCGGCTCGTGAAAGCGATGAGCGGGATCGTGAAAGCGCCAGAATCCGTGATGCAGCCGATCCAAGCCGATATTCATGAACATGAAGAAGTCCCAGGGCTTGCTCGTGATCAGATGCTTGACGACGGTGGTCTGTGCGCGGGTCAGAGCATGAATCGAGTCGAGCAGATTGGCTTTGTCGGCAGTGCGAAATTCGCGCACGTCGAAACGATAATCGGGAACCAGGTTCAGGACTTCGCGTTTGAGGATAGCAGGATAGGTGAAGGGGGCGTCGGTGTTTGGCGTCAGGAAATCGCTGATCATCTGTCCGTTGATCGGGCGCACCGGATAGGTCTGCGGGGCGCCGACCACGATCGAGGTCTTGCCCGCGTCGCTCAGGATGTCCCACAGGCGCGGAACTCGGATGCTGCTGCTGTCGGCGGTGATCAGCGCATCGTAGGAATAGTCGCGGCGATTGCGAAACCCGTACACGCCCAACACGCCGGGGTCACGGCTGCTCATCATGCTCGCCCAGGCGGGCACAGTGATGCAGGGAATCGACGAGCGCAGCTTGCCCCAGGTGCCCTCACGCGCCAGCCGACTCAGCGTCGGCAGCTCGTCTTTGAACTGATCGAAGATCAGATCGGGACTGGCGCAGTCCAGTCCGAGTACCAGCATACGGCGCGCTCGCCGCCGACGCAAACCCAGCATCAGCGAATACGCAGTCCGAGCAAGCTGGCGGTCAGCTCGATGGCGACTTTGCTGGTGGTATTGCCAGAGTCCAGAATCGGGTTGACCTCGACAATATCGAGGGCGCGCACCCGTCCGTCGTCTGCCAGCATTTCCATCAGCAAATGGGCTTCACGGTAGGTCAGCCCGCCGGGGACGGGCGTACCGACGCCGGGCGCCAACGACGGATCGAGCGAGTCCATGTCGAGACTGACGTGCAGCACATCCACGTCACCGATCGAGTCGAGCGCCTGGCGCACGACCGACGCCATACCATCTTCGTCGATGTCGCGCATGGTGTAGATCGCCAGATTGTGCCGTGCTGTCGCTTGTTTCTCTTCAGCGTCCAGGTCGCGCACGCCGATAAAGGCGATCTGCTGCGCGGTGAGCAGCTTTGTCCCGAAACGCAGCGGCGGCGGACACAGACCCATCAGCGCCGCCACGACCATGCCATGTACATTGCCCGATGGCGTGGTCTGCGGCGTGTTGAAATCGCCGTGCGCGTCCACCCACAGCACGCCGACGCGGGCGTCGCGCGCCAGCGACCCGGCGACCGTGCCCATGCTCATGCTGTGATCGCCGCCCAGGAAAATGGCGAATTCATCGCGTCCCACAGACTCGATCATAAGCGCGTAGGCTTCACGGCACACCTGGCTGATCGCGTCGGCGTTGTGCGCGCGCTCGTCGTCGTCGCGCGCGATTTCCTCATAGACTGGCACACGGATATTGCCACTGTCGTTGACCGTCAAACCGATACGCTGCAAACGTGCTTGCAATCCCGCATAGCGCAGTGCCGAGGGTCCCATATCGACCCCGCGCCGCCGCTGTCCTAAATCCATCGGCACGCCGTAAATACGGATGTCGCGCGTCATGCAGCGACCGATCTGCCACGGTTGATGCGACTGCCGATCGCCACCAGAAAAATACTGAAGACGTACAATGTCAGTAGCGGACCCATCACCAGAAACAGGTTCACCGGATCAATCGTCGGCGTGATGAATGCCGCCGCCACCGCCGACCCAATGATGGCGATGCGCCAGTTGTGGATCATGACCCGCGTCTCGATCAACCCCATCAGCGACAGGATAAAAAAGATCAGTGGGGTTTCAAATGCCACGCCCATCCAGAAGATCAACGCGGTGATGAAGCCGAGATAGCCGTCCGCTGTCCACTGCGCGACGAAATTGTCGGTCTGAAAGTTTTGCAGAAAGTTCAGTGCGGGCGGGATCAGCAGAAACCACGAGAACGCCGCGCCGAGCAGGAACAAGCCCGTGATGGCTGGAAGAGCGCTGAACACAATGCGTTTTTCGCGCCTGGTCAGCCCCGGTACGATGAACATCATCACCTGATAAGTGGTGAGTGGGATCGACAGGATCGCGCCGAGCAGCAGTGCGACGCGAAAGTACGAGATAATCGGACTGGTCGGGTCGAGCGCCTGAAAGCGGTCACCGTAAGGCTGTTGCAGATAGCTCAATGCTGGGTCAGCCAGAGGAAAGGCGATGACCACGCCGACGACCAGCGCCAGCATCGCACGGGTGAGCCGTTTGCGCAGCTCATCCAGATGTTCCATCAGGGACATTTCCAGCTGGTGTCCGTCGTTTGGCGCCGCGATCGCGGCGGGACTGACGGTGGCTGTGGCGCGGGCGCGCCGTAAACGCAATCTCGCCATGATTCAATCCTCGTCTGTTGAGACGGCGGCGCGTGCCGCCGCTTCATCGGGGGTATTCGGATCGGTACGCATCGCCTCGACCAACGCGGTGTCCTGTGCGATCGAGCGCAGCACGCCGTTGATGAAGCCAGGCGCGCCTTCAGCGGCAAAATCCTTCGCCAGCTCGACCGCCTCGTCGATAGCGACGGCGATCGGGGTGACACCCCACACCGCGAATTCATACAGCGCGATCCGCAGCACATTGCGATCGATCACTGCCAGCAGCTCGATCGGGAATTCTGACGCGCGCTGTGATACTGCCAGGTCCAGGCGGGCGCGGTGCGCGTCCACGCCTAACACCAGAATACGAGCCATACGCGCGGCACGAGCTGGGGGTTCCTGCATGTGCAGATGCCGCAGCAGCACGGTGAGCGCGTCGTGTCGGGCAATGTCCACTTCGTACAGCGTTTGCAGCGCGATCTGACGTCCGATCGTACTGTCGCTGGCGTAGACCGGTTCGGGTTGGCTATTGATCGGGTTGGTCAATGACATAGTAGGGCATTCGTTCGATTGGCGTATGCTGAAATCAGAGATTCAGTGTACTTTAGTTGCCGTCGTTTGCCCATACGACAACGTGAAAAGTGGTAAGATAGGTGCTGTTCGTCACGGGCATCGCCCTCATCTTCATAATCGCAAATCGCCGCTGGTTTCATAAGGAGCCACCACATGGAAGTCGATTTTCAGGACATCTTGCAAGCGCTCGGTCCCGGTGAGGGACAGAATGTCGTCTGGAGTATTTTTCTGTATGTCATCTTCGGCTTTGCCCTGCTCACCCTGCTGCTGACGCCGGACAAAAATATGGTTCCGACGCTGCTGATCGCCGGCGTGCTGCTGGCGGCAATCATCGCCAAGCTCAGCCTCGGTATCGAGCCGCCGCTGATCGAGCGGAAGGATTTTGGCATGATGTTGATCAACATCGTGATGTTCGTCTTTCCGCTGATCGCGGTCGGTATGGCGCGCGCCAGAAAGAACAAAATGGCGGCGCCCGCGATGATTACCTCGCTCATTGGCGGTGCCTATTTCTTCATGTTCTGGGTCGTGGTACAGCGCGCCTAAGCCATTGATCGAAATGATCCGTCACCGGACGCATTGTGATGCGTCCTCTACACCCTTAGCCGCGTGCGTGTGTCAAGGATGGACACGAATTCGTCAACTCGTGTTCATCCCGACGCCCGCCGTGCTGTCGCGGTATTGATATATACGCCGTCAGTGTCGATGTGGATCACTCCGTGCAGGTCGGTGCGCAGCAAGCGCGCGCCGCCGAACTGTGCGATCACGGCAGGATCGGGGCGGTGTCGCTGATACAGTTCGTCTCCCTGCACGATCACCCACTGCGGCATGACACGCGCGGCAAAGCCGTCCGCCAGACCGTTTTTTTCACCGCCATTAGGCACCTGCAATAATGTCACGGGCGCCAGCGTCCCCGCTGCGATTGCCCGCGCCTGATCCTCCACCCCGACATTGCCCGTCAGCAGCGCGGAAAATGCTCCATAGTCGAGGCGCAGCATCAGCGCTGCGGTCGAGTCTGACGCAGATGATGGTGTGTGCAATACGGTCAGCGTCACGCCATCCCCCAGATCGAACATGGTGCCACTCTCGACTGGCAGACGTGGAAAACGCGCGACAGCCGTATTCACCGCATCGAGCACTGGCGAACCGTTCAGCGAACCGTTGATGAGCATCGATTCGGCATGATAGCGCTCGTACAACGCGGGCACGGCACTGATCAACGCCGCGTCGGAGGTGGTGATGATACCCAGCTCGATGGTGCGATCGTAAAATGGGAGTCGATCTCCGACCGCTGTCAGCAGTCGCGACGGATAGGCTCCGCCATCGATCACGATCTGCTTGCCGCCAGGCGTGACGATCACGACGGCGCTGTTGCTGAGATCATAAAACCACAGATGCAGTCGCCCGTCGGGACGACTGCTCCCGATCAGCAGCGCCAGCAGAAAGATCGTCAGCGCCGCCGCGAACAACCCGACATACAGCGCTTTAGAAGCCAGTAATTTTGTCATCGAGGCAAGCCATTCTGGATGGCGAGCGCGCACGACTGCCGCGCTGATAAGGGCGATGAACGCGACTGCGATCCAGCCTGGTGGCGGATAGACTTCCAACGTCGGCACAGCGGCGAACAGGCGCACGATGCCGACCGTCCAGCCCAGCGGCAGCAGCGCCGCCCAAAAGAACATCAGTCCGACCGTCGTATGTACGGCGGTCGCAAACAGGGCTAATCCGCCAAACAGCATGATGAGCGGCTGTACGGGCACGATCAGGATATTGACGAGCAGCATTGCCGGCGAGATCGTCCCGAAATAGAGCGCCGACAATGGCAGCGTGAATGCCAGTGCCGCCAGCCCGATCGTGAACGAGTCGCGCAGCAGCAGCGAAATCGGCTGCAATCGACGCGGGACATCCGCGAAAATACGCTCGTGCAGTCCGATCAATGGGTCAGCGAACAGCGCGATCCCCAATACGGCGAAGGCACTCAGTTGAAAGCCGACATCCCAGAGGATCAGCGGATCGAATATCGACAGCACCAGCACCGTGAATGCCAGCGAGGTCGGTACATAGACATCCCGCCGCAGCGCCGTCCCCAAAAAGACCACGCCCGTCATGAAAGCTGCGCGCACCACCGACGGGCTGGCGCCGACGAACAGCGTGTATACGGCGATCAAGCCGATACTGATCACCGCCGCTGGCAGGGGCGGAATGCGCAGCCGCCGCAGCAGCCCGCCGATCATTCCCCCCAGCACAGCCATATTGAAACCGCTGATGGCGATCACATGCGAGGCGCCCGTCTGCGCGAAGGCGTCGCGCATTTCTGGGGCGATCCCCCGCTCATCACCGAGCAGGATTCCCGTCAGCAGCCCGGCATAGGGTTCGGGAAGGGCGATGCCGATTCTGACTTCCGAGTCGTTGCGCAGCGCGATCAGGCTGGTGAACGGTGTTTCGAGGGTGGCGTGCGCCAGGAGCTGCACGCGCCCCCGACGCATCAGGCTGTAAATGTCAGCGCGGGCGAGCATATCGGCATACGAGAAGCGATCGAGTTCGGGCGGGGTGCTGAGAATACCGCTGGCACGGATGGTATCACCGAGCTGTCCGCTGAACCCGGTCGGCGCGTGAACCAGCACGACTCCGTGCAGGGTGTGACGCCTGTCCTGGTGCCAGAGCTGCGAGACACGCACGCGCACATGTACAGCGGTATCGCGCCGATCAGGTTCAGCGTCGATCGTGCCGTCCAGCGTGATAAAGGTTTCGTCGCGGAAGGGCGCCAGGTTATCGGCGGCAGGCAATGCCTGAAAGCGCACGAAAGCGAATGCCGCCAGCGTGAAAAAGACCAGCGATGCACGTTTGAGCAGGATGGCGGCGAGCAGGGTGCCGATCGCCGCGACGAGCGCGAACGGCACAAAATCAGCGCTCGGCGGGAGCGTGGCGGCATAAACAATGCCGCTGATCCAGCCGAGCACCGCGAAAATCACACGCACGAGCGGGGGACGATGCTGCGATGCTTAACTGCTGCCCGATTTGCGCGCGTTCGCCTCGACCATTTGTGGCTGTTGGATCATCCCGGCGGGCATGGTCGCAGGAATGGCGATTTGGGTCGGCGCGGCAGGGGTCGGCGGCTTTTTGTTGACCTCGCTGATGCCATTGCGCACGATCGTGATCAGCTTGACCAGCTGCTGTTCCATCGTACTGAGCGAGTCGAGCACATAATCATCGGCGTCGCCGGTCATACCTTCCGCTTCCTGACGTGCCGCTTCGACGATATTGGCGGCGCGGCTCTGCGCTGCCTGTACCAGCGCCTCACGGTCGATCAGTTGATCACCGCGTTCACGCGCCAGCTGCACCACCCGCGCTGCTTCTTCGTTCGCCTGTGCCAGGATGCGATCGCGCTGCGCCAGAATACGCGCCGCTTTCTCGATCTCTTCAGGAATAGAGATTCGCATCTGGTCGATGATCTCCAACGCACGTTCTTCATCGATCATCGTGATCTTGCTGAAGGGGATATGGCGTCCTTCATCGATCAAGTCTTCGAGGCGATCCACCAGATGTTGAATATCCATCGTCTTCCCTTTGTGTCGTACCGTTATCGTCTTGTGCCGCTCAGTCTCGAATACTGATATTATAGCCGGGGCTGCCACTTCCCGCGCGCAGTTCATCGAAACGTACTGCCAGGGCTTCAGCGATGAAGGAAGGCACCATCGTCGTGACGTTGCCGCCCAGTTCAGCGATCTCGCGGATCGTGCTGCTGCTGATATAGATATGCTGAATATCGGTCATGATCGAAATGGTCTCGATCTCCGGTGCCAGCTTTTTATTTGCCAGCCCCATCCGAAATTCAAGCTCGAAATCGGAAAACACCCGCAGACCGCGCACCAGCACAGTCGCCCCGACCTCTCTGGCATAGTCTACAGTGAAACCGGAAAACTGCGCAACTCGGATATTTGGGCTATCGGCAAATGACAGCTTCACCAGCTTCAGCCGACTTTCGAGATCGAACAGCAGTTTCTTCTTGGGCATGTCGTAGACGCCGACGATGACCTCGTCGAACACGCGCGCCGCGCGCTTGGCGATGTCGATATGCCCATTGTGGATCGGGTCGAACGAGCCTGGATAGAATGCGCGAACCATAGACCAATACCTGTCCCAAAAAAGGAGTTAAAAGCAGTCAGGTTTTCAGGTGAAGTTGAATCTCTGACAATACGACCTTCGAGAAAACCCATGACCGGGATTATAGCACTGACCCACTGTCTTGCACCTGGGATTTCGCCAACAACCTCGTGGACTACCAGGTCGAGACCACTATCGGCGCGCTGGTTGTCTCGACCACCCTGCCCCACATGGGCGCGTTCCCGTTACAGCCGTCGCTCAAATCCCCAACGGGTCTTGTTTTTCGCGTGAGGTCAGCCGAATATCGTCCGGCCAAGCCAGCGCAAAGCCAAGTGTATTGACCAGAACATCCTGGAATGCTGCGAGTAACGCGGGCGTATTGCGCAGTTGGCGCGGCTGCAACTGCTCGTGCAGACAGTATGCTGCCGTCGCGCCCGCCGCTTCTCCGATATTCCACTCGATGGGATGCAGCCGATAACAGCCGTTGGTGATGTGCGTGACGCCCAGATTTTTCCCGCCCGCCAACAAATTTTCGACTCGCTTCGGAATCAGCGCACCGAGCGGAATTTGTTGAGGATAATTGTTGATGTCCAGGTAATTACGGCGGTAGCTGGGATGCAGATCGATACGATAGCTGCCAATGCCGACCGTATCAGCGAACGCTTCCGCCCCCCGGAGATCGCCGCGCGCCAGCACACCGACATGCTGCTCCAACACCGTAAATTCGGCGCGCAGACGGCGGCTTTCGCGGATATAGGGCGCTTTTGCCAGCCCGTCACTCGTGCCAGTCAGGTCGCCACGCAAACGCAAGCCAGGGTAGCCACAGCCCCCATCGGGACGGGGTGCCTCCGTCTGCATCCAGTACAACATCGACAGACTCAGCGCGCGCGAACCCTGCAAATGGCGTGCCGCGTCATCTGGGGCGACCCCCACCAATGGACCCAGCCAGTAATCGATCTGAGGCCAGTTGACGACCACCGCATCGCTGTTGTGATAGCCGTCGGGATAAAATTTACGGTAGAGAATACGGCGGAAATGCCACAGATCGGTGCCGTGAGGCGCGTCTGTGTCTTCGATGAAGATCGGGCGCGTCACAGGATTGAGCGTCATCGGATCGGAAGTCGTCCAACTGAGCAATTTGCCTGACCAGAAATCCGCCTGATAATCGCGCCAGAAGTCGTATTGGGCTGGCTTGGCGATGGTGTGATTTTCATCGGGATGATAACTCACGATGAAGACCCAGCTGTGCGCCTGCTGATCCAGCGGATCAGGCGCGCCGGGCAGTGCGCTCGGCTCTCCTGTTTGCGCCTGACTTTCCGCGCCGATGACATGCTCGACGCCCGCCAGTTCGAGCAGGTCGCCCAGCTCGGTCGCATCGATAATGTAAGGCGCCTGGATCACCATTTTCTGATCGTCATCGATCGATTGCAGCGTGACCGACAGCACGCGATCGCCGTCTGTCTCTGCCGCGATCGGCTTCACAGACAGGTGTATTTCAAGCTGACCGTTCGAGACATAGGGCGCCAGCATTTCAACCAGCACTGCCAATCCAATACGCGGCTCGTGACACAATGGACTGACGTTGCCCTGTCCGGGATTGAAAAAAGGGTCGCTCGACACCTCCGATTGCAGAGGGGTGTTACGTCGGTAGTAGGCGCGCACACCCTCGCGGAATTGGCGGTAGCTCGCGGTGCAGCCCGTCTGACGCCGATCGATCCAGGGATTCTCATCGGGTGGCACCGCCTGGGCAGTGAGCTGTCCACCGATCCAATCCGTCTCCTCCGTCAGGATCACACGGGCACCCAGGCGCAGTGCTGCCAGTGCCGCCGCCACCCCACCCGTGCCACCCCCGACAATCAGAATTTGTGTCTGTTTTTCCTGCATCTTGTTCCTCTTCACAGGCGCGAATGCGCTAACCCTTGCTTCCCGACAAAGCAAAACTTTCGACGACGTGCCGCTGCGCGATCGCATAGATCACCAGCACCGGCAGCACGGTCAGCACCGTTGCAGCCAGTTGAATGTTCCACATTGCCTGACCGTATTCATCGGTGATACTGCGCAGCGACAGCGGCAGCGTGTACAAATCACTGTTGCTGATGAAGACAAGCGGCTCAAGAAAGGCGTTCCAACTGTAGAGGAACGTGAGGATGGTCACAGAAATGAGCGCTGGACGCGCGATTGGCATCGCAATCCGCCAGAAAATACCCCAGCGCGTCAGTCCATCGAGAAAGCCGGCTTCTTCGAGGTCTTGCGGAATACCGAGAAAATACTGACGCATGAGGAAACAGGCGACGATACCATTCCCCCCTAAAATCGGCAGAATGATCAGCGGAATATGGGTATCGGTCAGCCGCAATATCTGCATCAGCGTGTAATTGGGGATGATGGTGACCTCGGTCGGCATCATCAGGGCACTCAGCAGCAGCAGAAAGAACAGTCCGCTACCCCGAAAGCGAATGCGCGCGAAGGCATAGCCGGATAGCGAGGAAATGACGAGTGTGCCCAGTGTCACCAGGACGGCAATATACAGACTGTTGAAATAATGCCGCGCGAATGGTTGAAAGGTAAACACCTCGACGAAATTCTCGAAACGCCATGTCTGCGGCAGCAGGGTCAGTGGATAGGCGAAAATGTCGTTGGCTGGCTTGAACGCGCTGGTGATCATCCACCAGAATGGGAATAAAAACGGGATACTGAGCGCGATCAACAGCAGGTACAACAGCAGTTTATTGCCATACCTGTAGATGAACGCCGAAACGGAGTCGGCAGGAGATTTCAAGGGTTCAGATAGCGGTGCGGGATAGGTGCTAACGTTCATTGTAGATAAACCTCTGTCGCAGCAGCCACTGCACTGCCGTCGCGGTCAGGACAATGAGAAACAGGACGACTGCCAGGGCGCTGGCATAGCCGATGTCGAAGACACGAAATGCCTGAAACCAGATGTAATAAATCAATACCGCCGTGCTGTTGGCGGGGCCGCCATTGGTCATAAGTAAAATGTGATCGAACACCTGTAACGAGCCGATGATCGTCAGCACCAGCGCCACCAAGATTGTCGGGGCGAGCTGAGGCAGGGTGATTCGAAAGAAGACCTGACGGGCGTTGGCACCATCGACACTGGCGGCTTCGTCGTACTCACGTGGGATATTCTGAATAGCGGACATAAAGATGATCATGTTCAAGCCCGCCGTCTTGAGGACCCGCGTCACGATCACTGACGCCATCGCCCAGCCGGGTTCACGCAGCCAGTTGGGTCCGTCGATGCCGACACCGTCCAGCAGTTGATTGATTCCCTGCTCACCCTGGAGTAGAAAGCGCCAGACGATCGCCCAGGCGACCGTCGAGGTGATCACCGGGGCGAAAAACAAGGTGCGAAAGAACAGCGTCCCGCGCAGTTTGCGCGTGAGCAGCACCGCTAACGTCAGCGACAGCAGCAGATTGAGCGGGACGAGTCCCAGCGTGAATGCCAGGCTGTTGCCCAGCACCTTTGGAAACAAGCGGTCACTTTGCAGCATGGTATCGAAATTTGCGAATGCAACCGGGTTGACCACCCCGCTAAGCAGATTCCGCTCCTGTGTGCTGAACAAAAATACAGCCACGATTGGTCCCAGCACGAACAGCAGGAAACCGATCATTTGTGGGGCGACGAACAGGTAGCCAATCAGTTCATCTTTACGTGCCAGACTCATTTGTCGGCGTACAACAGCGGAAGACTGCATTTCGACCTCGATTCTCGATCACACAATGGGGGGCATCGAAACGCTGATTGCGCGGCGATGCCCCAACACAAACATTTGTCGAAACGTTATCGCGCCAGCAGCGGGCTGATCTGTTCACAAATGCTGTCGGTCACCGCTTGCACGTCGGCACCCGCGACCCACAGCTCGTCCAGCGCCGGACGCACCAACAGCTCGATACGCGGGAATTGCGCGCTCGATGGCAGCACGCGCCCTTGTTGAATGGCGTCGATCACGGCGGTTTGCATCAGCGCGGCGGGGACGAGCGGGTTAGCTTGCAGCAGCGCCTCGGAGGTCAGGACGCTCTCACGGGCGGGCGGAAAGAATTGGGCGATCCGAGCGACATTTTCTTCCGTCGTCAGAAAGCGGACGAAATCGATCGCCGCTTCGCGGTTTTGACTGTTGTTGAATACGACCATTGCCGCCTGCCCGACGACCGATTGATAACCGCCATCCCCTTCCGGCAGCGGCGCGATGCTCCATGCAAATTCGGCAGTTGCCAGACGGTTGACGCGGCTCAACTGCCCGATCGTCATCCCGGCGGCACCGGCGAAGAAATCGACCTCGGCGCCGGGAGGCACCATGCTTTCATCGACGAAGATCATGTCGTGAATGAACTGCAAGCCCGCCACCGACTCCGGCGTGTTGAACTGGCAGGCATTGTCGCTCGACCAGGCATCGCCCCCAAAGCCGCGCATGATCGGGATCAGAGTCGCCCAGAAATTGCCCGTGTAGAGCGCCGCGTCGTTGCTCTGAAGTCCATAGGAGTCGGTCGCATCGGCGATCGCTTTTGCAGAAGCTGCCAGATTCTCCCACGTCCATTCCCCTGAGGCGATCAATTCTTCCGGCGTCGGCACGCCTGCCTCTACAAACAAATCCTGGTTGTACAACACGATGAATGGTGATGTCGAGAAGGGAACACCGTAAACCGCGTCGCCTTCTGTCCACAAGCCGAGCGTGGAGGCACTGAAATCGTCGAAATTGTAATCCGCGTCACCCTGTAATGCGGGAGCTAAGTCCGATAGCACGCCAGACTCGACCCACGAGCGTGCCGCCCCCTCCACAATCCAGCCCGCATCCGGCGGATCGTTCCCGGCAAGCTGCAAGGTGACGACGCTCTGATAATCGCCGAACGGAATCGATTCAAACGTCACCGTGACATTGGGATGTTCAGCGGTGTAGGCGGCAGCCAGTTCATTGAAGAGCGCGACCTGCGGGCTGTCCGCCCCGATCCAGAGCGTGTAACGGAGTGTGACCGGTGTATCCTGCGCCGAGACGCCAAATACAGTCAAAACAGCGAGTGAGATGAGTGTAAGAACGAACAGCGATTTACGAACAAACATGAGCGAAACCCTTTCATAGACCCGTTCAGTTATTTACAGGTGCGCTGTTGCTAAAGCGCTTAATCAACTCAAAAAAAGGAATGCGTTATTCCTTTTTGGCAACCGAAACAGTGCTGCCAGGGATAAACTGGCAGGGTAAAACGGTACGGTACGGTCGCGGCAATTCCGACGTACCTGACAGGATCGTCACGAGCAGACGGACGGCTTCACGTCCCATCTCGCGGCGGGGAATCTTATAGGTCGTCCAGTGGGTGTCGTTTTCGACGATGGTGAGCGGATCGCCGAGGACAACCAGGGAAAAATCTTCGGGGCAGCGCAACGCGGCGGTTTTGGCTTCATCCAGCACGCGCAGTGCGATTTGATCGTTTTCAGCGACAAAGGCGGTCGCACCTAATCCGACGAGGTGAGTGAACGTCTCAGTCGTGAACGTGTCCACTCCCCCATACCAAGACAGGTTGGGGTCGATCGCTATGCCGCGCTGTGCGTGCGCCTCTACGAAACCCCGATAGCGATCCCGGCTGGCTTCGGTTTGCACGGGCGGTGCCAGATATGCGAGCCGCTGGTGCTGATGGGCAAACAGATATTCGATGAGTTGTCGCGTGGCGCTGACGTAATCGCCCGCCGCATACGAGATGTCATCGTTCGGCGACTCGCGTCGTCCGACATACACGAACGGAAATGCACTCGACAGCAGCCGCGTGACCTCGCTCTGATCAGCGGCATGACCGAGCAGCACGGCGCCGTCGGCAAGCTGGAGACGATTGGAACCGTTGTGATAGATGTGTCCGCGCATGGTCGGATCGCTGGCGGCGGTGATCAGCAGCAGGTCATAGCCTTGCGTGGCAGCTTCTTCCTCGATGCCGATCAGGAACGGATAATAAAAATTGCGCGAGTCGAGCGGAAATATCGACTCGAAGGAGAACACCGCGATCAGGTTGTTGCGCCCACGCGCCAGGTTGCGCGCCGATGGATTGGGGACATACCCCAGATCACGCACAGCGTCCCACACCCGCTGCTGCGTCTCATCGCTCACACGGATGCTCTTGCCGACGCGGTTGTTGACGACCACCGATACCGTCGCCTCCGAGACACCCGCACGTCTGGCAACATCAGCGATACGATGCTGTTTTTCTTTTTTCATCGAACCCGACCGTTTTTGATAAACCGCTTAATCAAGAGCATAACCTATCTGTATTACCCTTGTCAAGTCGATTTTTTGAGCTGCCAATCATCGCCGCTGGTCTAGTCCACTTGACAACCAGTTGAGCTGCAACTATACTGTCCACATGATCAACCGACACAGTTTTGTCCCTATCTACGTGCAGATCGCGCAGACGATCGTGCAGACCGTGCAGGCGGACGGTCTGACCTATGGTGAACAACTGCCGTCCGAACGCGACCTGGCAGAACAGCACCAGGTCAGTCGTCTCACGGCGCGCCAGGCGATCGACGAACTGGTCAAGCGCGGTGTAGCCTATCGGGTGCAGGGCAAAGGGACATTTCTTGCCCGTCCGCAAATCCGCCAGGCGTCTGGGTTGATGAGTTTTTCGGATGAGCTGCTGCAGCGCGGATTCCAACCGAGCTCGAAAATCATCCTGCATCAGCGCGTCGATGCCTCCAAGAGCGTCGCCCAGCGCTTCCAGATCGCGGCAGGCGATCCAGTCTTGCAGTTGAACCGGGTGCGCCTCGCTAACGGACAGCCTGTGGCTGTGGAATATGCTTCGCTCAACCTCCATCTCCTTCCCAATCTCGATCAGGAAGATTTTGAGGGTCAGTCCTTGTTCGCCGTGATACGAGGGCGCTACAACGTCTATCCCGCCTGGGCGGAAGCGGAGATGGAGGCACGTTTAGCCACCGACGCCGAATGTAAGTGGCTGGACATCCCGACAGGTCAGGCAGTGCTGGTGGCGCATCGCCTGACCTTCACCGAGGCATTCGAGCTGATCGAAGCGGTAGACTCGGTCTACCCCGGCGATCGCTTCCCGATCTATATCGGACGTCAGCGCATCCTGACGGAATTGGATGAGAAAGCATGAGCGGCTTTATCGCTGAGATCTACAGCCAGCCCGATGCGCTGCACGCGACGCTGCGTGCGGTCGAGGGACAGATCGTCGCGCTGCGTCCGCTGCTGGATCAGGTGCAAAACGGCACTTTCCGCACACTGATCTTCACAGGCATGGGCAGCTCGTGTTCCGCCGTGTATCCCTCGCTGCTGCGGCTGCTGGCACACGGAATCGACGCGCGTGTCATCGAGGCTTCGGAGCTGCTGCATTATCAGTCGATGCTGCTGACTTCCTCCACATTGTTGGTAGCGATCTCCCAGTCAGGACGTTCGGCGGAGATCACGCCGCTGCTCGATCTAGCAGAGGAACGGCAGATCACAGTATTAGGCATAACTAATACACCTGATAGTCCACTCCAGCGACGCAGCCAGGCGACTCTGCTGATGCAGGCAGGTGCCGAGGCGACCGTCTCGACCAAGACCTACACCTGCACACTGGCGATTTTGCATCTCCTGACCAGCGCGATCCTGCGCGACCCGCTGACCGCCGCCGCCGATGCCATCACGTCGGTGGTGGACGATATTGCTGTGCGGATGCGCGGTTGGCACGAGCAAATGTCCGCACTGGCGGACGCATGGACGGCGAGTGCCTTCATCGAATATCTGGCGCGCGGGCATTCAATGGCATCCGCAAATACCGCCGCGCTGATCTCGAAAGAGTCGATCAAAATGCCGACGGAAAGTATGAATGCCGGACAATTTCGGCACGGTCCGCTGGAATTGGTCGATGCGCGTTTTACGGGCATGTTGTTCATGGGCGGACGCAGCACCCACGTGCTCAACCTCCGCCTGGCGCAGGCGATCGTCGGGCATGGCGGGAAGCTGGTCATCGTCAGTGGTGAAGATGAATCGCTCCCCGATACCACCTGGGTCGCCATGCCCGCCTGTACGCCAGAGCTGCTGCCACTCCCCGAAATTATCCCGGTGCAGTTATTTTGCGCCGAGCTGTCCGTCCGGCGTGGGTATACCGCTGGACAGTTCCGTTACATCAGCAAGGTCACGGTTCAGGAATAGGCGAACAGGGCGCCCGCTACAGTGCGCAGCATTCTGATCGCAGGTTTCACTTTTTCGTTCAGCGGTGCTATCTAAAGGCAGGTTTGCACGATGAAACTCAGACTCATCATCGCACTCGTACTCGCTTTCATGCTGTTCGGCAGCACCATCTCCGCGCAGGATCAGGTCGTCCTCAACGTGCTGGCGATGGATCAGGCCGGGATGACGCCGGAAGATATGGGCGAAATCGCCGATCGCTTCGAGGCAGCCAATCCAGGCGTGCAGGTGGAATTGCAGTTTGTCCTGTACGACGGGCTGTACGACACCATCGTCACCTCGGTATCGAGCAATCCACCGGCGTTCGACATCATCCTCGTCGATGACATCTGGTATGCCGCCTTTGCGGATGCCGGATGGGTGCTGGATGTGTCGGATCGCATCACTCCAGAAATGCGCGACGGCATTTTCGAGGCAGCGTGGGACATCACCACCGTCAACGAGGTCGTGTACGGGCTTCCTTTCCTGCTCGATCAGAAATACTTCTACTACAACACGACTCTGCTGGCAGAAGCAGGCTTCGACGCGCCACCGCGCACCTGGGAACAAGTCGCTGACATGTCGCGCGCGATCCAGGCGAACGGCGTCGAATACCCGATGATCTGGTCGTGGGCACAGGTCGAGGCAGTCATTCCCGATTTTGTCACACTGCTCTACGGCAACGGCGGGCGCTTTCTCGACGAAGACAATATGCCTGCCTTCAACGACGCCACCGGCGTCGCCACGCTGCAATGGATGGTCGATCAGGTCAATGAAGGCTTGATCAATCCGGCGTCGATCACCTCGGCAGAAGAAGATGTCCGCAACGTATTTTCGGCGGGCAATGCCGCCTTTGCGATCAACTGGCTCTACATGTACAACCTGGCACAAGACCCCACCGAGTCTCAGGTGGCTGGCGAGATCGGGATCAGTCTGATGCCCGTGTTCGAGTCGGCGCTGGAGGCAGGCATTGAAAGCTCGACCAACAATGGCTCGATGGGATTTGCGGTCACGGCGGGATCGCAAAAGCAGGATGCGGCATGGAATTTCCTGTCGTATCTGACCAGCGAAGAGATTCAGATCGAGTTTTCCGCGCTGCAGCTGCCCACCTGGGAAACTGCCTTTGACGATCCGGCGCTGCTGGAGGCAAATCCGGTGACCGTGCCGATGTTCGCTGAACAATTCCCCTGGTCGCATGTGCGTCCGAAAGTGCCTTATTATCCCGAAGCGTCGCGCATTTTGCAGCTGGCAATTCAGGAAGCCCTGACGGGGGCGCGTTCGCCACAGGAAGCGCTCGACGATGCTGCCGCTCAAATCATAGAGGTTGCCCAGGACTATCAGTAAATAAGACGGACGCACGTCATCGATGGCGTGCGTCCGCCTCTGTACCGAGCATATAAACCCATCGTCGTGACGACATAGCCCCTGGAGAGACAGAGTGAACGCTGGAGCGAGCCAAAGTCGCACGAGCGGTTTAGCGTTTGGCGAACGGCGGCTGGCATTCTGGCTGATCCTGCCCGCGCTGGTTCTCACGATCGGTTTGATTTTTGTCCCGTTGGTGACGACGATCGTCTACAGCTTTTACGATGCCAACCTCGCTCGACTGAATCGCGCCGACTTCATCCTCTTTGAACACTATCAAAGCTTCCTGCGCGACGCGGCATTCTGGAATTCGATCGCCCGCACCAGTTATTTCACTTTCGTCTCGGTCGGAATCGAACTCGTCCTGGGCATTGCGATCGCGCTGCTGATCGAGCAAAAACGCAAGCTCTTCGGCTGGCGTTTTTTGCGCGTGGCGATTCTGATCCCCTGGGCAGTGCCCACTATCGTCACGGGCGCGATGTGGCGCTGGATTTATGCGGCGGATTACGGCGCCCTGAACGGACTGCTGCTGCAACTGGGCGTGATCGATCGCTATGTGCCCTGGTTGGTCGATCCAATGAGGGCGATGAATCTGGTCATCCTTGCCGACGTCTGGCACAGCGTGCCCTTTGTGGTACTGCTCATCTCCGCGGCGCTGGTGAGCTTGCCTGAAGATTTATATGAAGCGGCTGGTATCGACGGCGCGAGTGGCTGGCAGCGCTTTATTCATATCACGCTGCCGCTGCTGCGTCCCGCCATTCTGGTGGTGCTGGTGATCCGCTCGGTCGAGGCATTCCGCGTCTTCGACCTCATTTACATCATGACGCGCGGCGGACCCGTCAACGGCACGATGGTGATCTCGTACCTGACCTACCAAAAGACGTTCAGCGATCTCAAAGTGGGCGAAGGCTCGGCGCTGTCGTTTCTGGTGTCGGCATTTACATTGTTTCTGGCATTCGTCTACGTGCGACTGCTGTATTCGAAAAACGATTAACACGATGACTCAGACAGCCGAGGACAGCATATGACGAATCGATTGGGTTACGCGGTTGGGCGGATGCTGCTCTACCTGTGCATGGCGGCGCTGCTGTTCGCCATTTTTGCACCGCTCTACTGGCTGTTCGTCTCCAGCATTTCGACGCGCGCCGAGCTGCTGAATGTGCCGCCACACTGGTTTCCACAAGAGCCGACGCTGCAAAATTACATCGATATTCTCGCCCCGACTGAAGCGGCATCGCGGGCATCGACCGATTTTCGCTTTGCACTGGGCAACAGCATCTATGTCGCCAGTATCGTCACCCTGATCAGCCTGGTTTTTGGCTCGATTGCCGCATACGCCTTTGCCAGACTGACATTTCCGTTTCGGCAGACGGGATTGTATCTGTATCTCAGTGTGCGAATGCTGCCCGCCATTTCACTGGTCATCCCTCTGTACGTGATCCTGCGCGATGCGTCGCTCCTGAACAGCACCACAGCGCTCATACTGGTTTATCTGAGCTTCACCCTGCCGTTCGTCATCTACATCATGGTGACGTTCTTCGAGTCGATCCCGCGCGAACTTGAAGACGCGGCGCGGGTCGATGGCTGCTCACGCTTTGGCGTGCTGTGGCGCATCATCCTGCCGATTTCCGCACCGGGATTGGTGGCGGCAGGGGTATTCGCGTTTCTGCTCTCGTGGGACGAATTTTTCTATGCCCTGCTGTTCACCAGCACGCCGATCGCCAAGACCGTTCCGGTCGCGCTGGCGGAATTCACCGGACGCAACGCCGCCGATTATCCTGCTCAGTCGGCAGCCGCCATGCTCGCCCTGATCCCGCCGGTCTTGCTGGTGCTGATCTTTCAGCGCTTCATCGTCAGCGGCTTGACCTCCGGCGCGGTGAAGGGGTGATGGCATGACAGCGGGTCAATCATTCGCCGTTGGAGTCGATATTGGCGGGACGAATATGAGCGCCGCCGTCGTGCAGGCGTCAGACGGGGCGGTCGTCGCACACGAGACGATCGCCACCTTGTCGATCCAGGGCGCCGACGACGGGATGCGGCGTCTGCTCGCCTGTATCGACCGTGTGGTGCAGCGCGCTCCGGTCGGATGGGACGCGATCGCCGGGATCGGCGTCGGCTGTACCGGCCCGCTCGACATCGCACGCGGATTGATTCAAAATCCGTTCACCCTGCCCGGTTGGGACGATCTCCCAATTGTGCCAATGCTGGCTGCTGCCTTTGATAAACCCGTGCTGCTCCTGAACGATGCTCATGCCGCCGCATTGGGTGAACACCAGATTGGGGCAGGTCGCGGCACGCAGCATATGATCTACCTGACGATCAGCACCGGCATAGGCAGCGGACTCATCCTGGACGGACGCCTGTACCAGGGGCGGCGGGGATTGGCGGGCGAGGTCGGGCACCATGCGATCGCATTAGACGGTATCCCGTGTTATTGCGGTCGCCAGGGCTGTTGGGAGATGTACGCTTCTGGTCCAGCGATCGCCACACGCGCGCAGACGCGCGTCACACCAGACAGTCCATTGTGGGCTGAGGCGGCGGGTCAGCCGGAAACGATCACCGCGCGGATGGTGGGCGCAGCCGCACAGCGCGGCGACGCTCTGGCGATCGAGCTGCTGCATGAAACGGGCATGTACATCGGGGTAGGCATCGCCAATCTGATCAACACGCTGGCGCCGGAAATGGTGGTATTGGGCGGCGGAGTGATGCAGAGTCATACCTTCCTGTTGCCCGCGCTCCATGCGACGATACAGCAGCAGCACTATGCTGAACACGCAGCCGAAGTCCATATTGTGCTGGCGCAGCTGGGCTTGCACGCGGGCGTGATCGGCGCCGCGTTCGGTATACTCAGAATGTTATCCCACATATTGTAACGACAAGGTGTCTTCCTGCTAGATGGCTGGTTAATCTTTGTTTCTTTGTTTTCTTTCTCGATGGACTACCAGGAGCATATTATGCGCGTCGTCATCATCGGCGGTAGTGGACACGTCGGCACCTATCTGGTGCCACGTCTGGTCGAGGCGGGTTACCAGGTCGTCAATATCACACGGGGACAAAGTAAACCCTATCTCCCCCATGCCGCATGGAGCGCGGTGCAATCCGTCACGATCGACCGCCGACAAGCCGAACAAGCGGGCACCTTTGGCGCGCAGGTCGCGGCGCTCAAACCGGATATCGTCATCGACATGGTGTGCTTCACGCTGGAGAGTGCTGCTCAGATCGTCGAGGCGCTTGTCGGAAAAGTCGGGCATTTTCTGCATTGTGGCACGATGTGGGTGCATGGCTATCCGGTGCAGCATCCGGTCACAGAAGATATGGCGCGCCACCCATTCCCCAGGTACGAGCTGTCTGTGACCGATGTCGATCCCTATCTGCTCGAAGATTACGGCGGACAAAAAGCCGCTGTTGAAGCCTATCTGCTCGATCGGGCGCGGCGCGATGCCTTTCCCGCTACCGTGCTGCATCCGGGGCATATCGTTGGTCCCGGACACAACCCGGTCAATCCGCAGGGCAACGTCAACCTGGATGTATTTGTAAAACTGGCATCAGGCACAGAACTGCTGCTGCCTCATATCGGCATGGAGACCGTGCATCATGTGCATGGAGACGATGTGGCGCAGGCTTTCATGCGCGCCATCCAATCGTGGAGTGTCAGTGTAGGCGAGTCATTCCATGTGGTATCTCCGGCTGCGCTGACGCTGCGCGGCTATGCCGAGTCGATCGCTCACTACTTTGGCAGGTCGGCAAATCTGAGCTTTGTCAGTTGGGAGACATTTTGCCAGCGTGTGCCAGAGCGCGATTGGTCGATGACCTGGGATCACATCGCGCACAGTCCAAATGGCAGCATCGCCAAAGCTCAGCATTTATTGGGCTATCAACCACGCTATACTTCACTGGAAGCGGTGATCGAGTCGGTGCAGTGGCTGATCAACGACGGCGTGATTACTATCTGATAAAGTCATGATCGTCGCGCCCGTGCTAAGACAGCCTGCAGCATCGATGGACACGCTGTGAACGAAGCAACCTAAAAAAGGCTCGACGATGCTCACCGCCGCCCCCGACAATCGACGCTCAGTCAGGCTGTTGTTCGCGCTCTATTTCTCCTTTGGCATCGCCTACGTAGCGACCGACACCGCCGCCTACATGCTGTTCATCAGGGTTATCGGTGCCGACAGGCTGCCGCTGACTTATATCGGCATTGCGGTCATGCTGTCGCTTTTAGGAACAGGCTATCTGCGTTTCGAGCGGCTGATGCCGCTGCGCCGACTGCTGCTGCTGGCGACCTGCCTCGCTATCGTGGTGACGATCGCCTGTGTGATCGGGCTGATCGTCAATCCCGGAGAATGGCTGATCTTCCTCCTCCCTGTATGGAGCTACACCCTCATCAACCTGTCCAACGTCGTCGTCTGGAATCTCGCCGGCAGCATCCTCACGCTGCGTCAAAGCAAGGGACAGTATGGCTTGATCAACGCCGGACGCTGGTCGGCGGCGGCGCTGACAGGTCTGCTGGCGTCCGCGCTCGTCGGCGCCTTTGGCGCGGTCAGTCTGATCGTGCTGGCGCTGATCGCGCTGGTGGTCGCGCTCGGTATCGTCAATCATCTCACCCGG
Source organism: Anaerolineae bacterium (assembly GCA_034437395.1). Taxonomy (GTDB): domain Bacteria; phylum Chloroflexota; class Anaerolineae; order Aggregatilineales; family Phototrophicaceae; genus Flexifilum. The sequence goes on from DAOTUN010000022.1 coordinate 25,870, forward strand.
CATCTCCAGCATGACGCGCCGTTGCCCGCATCATCATCCACGCTGGTACACGGAAAACAGGAGCGTATCTGGGAGCTGCCGTTCGTGCGCGCCATCATCGGTATCATTACGGGCATGGTGCTGGTGATGTTTCTGATCAACAACCTGTTCTACGAGATCAGCGCGCGCAATTTTCTCGATACCGAGTCGCTGGCACAAGCCATCGGCACGACAACCGCGCTGGCGGGCATGAGCGCGCTGCTGTTGAATCTGTTCGCTGTCGGTCCGATTGTCAAGCGCTTTGGTTTGCAGATGACCCTGTATATCGCCCCAGCCTTGGCGCTGGCAGGTGTGTCAGTCGTCAGCATTGCGGTGCTGCTCGACGCCGACATCACCATTTTGTTTGCGCTGGCGGTCATCATGCGCACGGTGATGGTCGGCTTTTTCTTTTCGCTCGATTACGCCGGGAGCCGTGTCGCGTTTCAAGTGCTGGCAGCGGCAGTACGAGCGCGACTGAATGCCCTGATCGAGGGGTTCATCGAGCCGATCGCGGTCGCGGTCGTCGGCTTTCTGCTGATCGTGCTGCAAGTACTTGGCTTGGACTACCGCCTGCAGGTGGTTCTGGTAATCGGCGCCTTGATCATCTGGAGCTGGCGCATCCGGCTGCTCACGCGCCTCTACCCGCTCACCCTGGCAGGTGCCTTGAAGCGGCGCGCTTTTCGTGAAGAAGGCTTGATCGTCGATGCTTCCAGCATGGCGCTGCTGCGCGAGACGCTGCACAGCCCCTATCCTGAAGCCGTCCTTTACGCACTCGATCTGCTGGACGACACAGATGATCCAGCGCTGGTGACCAATCTGGTGCCGCTGTTCAACAATCCCACGTCTCTCGTGCGGCTGCAAGCACTCACCCTCGTAGAAAAGCGTGAACTGCGGACAGCCTTACCTGAAGTGCGGCGGCTGCTTGAAACCGACGCCGATCCGTCCGTGCGCGAAAAGTCGCTGCACACGCTCTCCGCGCTGGGCGAAGAGGTCGATTTCGAGCGCGTTGTCGCCGCATTGCACGACCCCACATTACGGCGAGGCGCCATGATCGCCCTGATGCGCACAGGCAGACTGGATGGTGTCATTCGCGCAGGTGAAAAGTTGCTATCCCTGCTCGACTCGCCCAGCGCCATCGATCGACAGACAGCGGCGCAGGTCTTTGGTGCGGTCGGCATCCGCAATTACTATCAGCCGATCCTGCGCCTGATGAGCGACATCGACCCACAGGTGCGAATCACGGCGCTGGCGGCGGCTGGCAAAATCCGCCATCCGCATTTGTGGGCGGGTGTCACCGAGGGTCTGCTGCACCCGGAAACCAGAGGGGCGGCGTTTGAGGCATTCGTGGAAGGGGGCGCGGACAGCCTGCCGCACATACAGAATGTTGTCGCACAGCCAGAAACGGCTTACGTCGTGCGCCTGATGCTGCTGCGCGCCTGTGGGCGGATCGATCACCCTGACGCGACCGCGCTGCTGGAAACTCAGTTGAACACCGTCGATCTGCCGATGCGCAGCCAGGTGTTGTCGTGCCTGCGCAGCAAGAGCTATCACCCGGCATCACCGGATCGCGTGCTGGCACAGGTACAGGCGGAGGTAGCACAGGCAGCGACCGCTCTCGCCGCCCACGACGCGCTTGGCACGCTGGACGCTGCCGGATTGCTGCGCAGCGGATTATGGCGGGATTTCGAGCGCCTGCGTGACAATGCGCTGATCATGCTCAGTTTCATCTTTTCGACACAGGCGATTTTACAGGCGCGCGAGGCACTCCTGTACGGTTCAGCCGCGCAGCACAACTTTGCCCTGGAGGTGATCGAAACCAGCCTCCCGGCTGATTTGCGCCAGAGCATTCTCGCCTTATGGGAGACGCTGCCAACCAAAGACCGACTCAAACGACTCGCCCCGACCGCTGCTGTGCCGACGCTCACACCGAACGATTGGCTCGATACGTTGGTGAGCTATCCGCATGATTGGATTCGCACCTGTGCCACCTATACCAGCCAGTTGGTGGGGCATCGCGCGTTCCAGCATACTGATACCAGCCTGATCGAACATGTGATCCTGTTGAAACGGGTCGGTATCTTCGCAGATACGCCCGACGCAGTGCTGGCGCAGGTAGCCGGCTTGCTGCAGCCGATCACGCTGACAGCCGGGGAGGTCTTGTTCGAGAAAGGCGACATGGGCAGCAGTCTGTATATCATTTCCAGCGGCGTCATGCGCGTGTACGATGGGGATTTCACCCTCGACGAGCGGCGGGAAGGCGATGTCTTTGGCGAAATGGCGCTACTCGATCCAGAGCCGCGTATCGCTTCGGTGATGGCGACCGCCGACAGCCAGCTGCTGCGTCTCGACCAGGGGCTGTTCTACGATCTCATGGCGGAGCGGATCGAGGTGGTGCGCGGGATGCTGCGCGTACTCATCGGCACGCTGCGCACGCGCGTCCGCGATGTATCGGTGCTGCGAGAACAGGAGCGCGCTCTGGAAAAAGGCGCCGTAGAAACGGATAACGTCCCTTTGTGATGTCAAACCCCATAACACTGCGAAAACGTCCTGAAGACACACAACGACGGTTCCGCCTGCAATCGGGAGAAATACACACTATGCTTTCCACCATCGAAAAAGTGATCATTCTGAAAACGGTCAGCATCTTCGCCAGCACCTCCGACGATATACTGGCGGAAACTGCCGCACTCGTCGAAGAAGTCGAGCTTGCCGCTGGCGCGACTCTGTTCGCCAAGGGCGACCTCGGCAACAGCATGTATATCGTCGTCAGTGGCAATCTGCGCGTGCATGATGGCGAAAATACACTCAATTTCCGGGCTGAACGCGAAGTCGTCGGTGAAATGGCATTGCTCGACCCCGAGCCGCGCAGCGCCTCGGTGACAGCGGTGGAAGATACGCTGTTGTTTCGGATCGATCAGGAGCCGTTTTACGATTTGATGGCAGATCGGATCGAGGTAGTGCGCGGCATCATGCGCGTGATCACAGGCAGTCTGCGCGCGCGTGTCAGGGATGTTGCCGATCTGCGCGTGCGCATTCAGGCATTGGAAGCGAGACAGTCGTTATGAGCCGACCCGATTATGAGGCAGTACGTCGCTATGCCTTCGAGCGGCTCGAACGCGAATTGTCCCCGGCGCTCACCTATCATTCCCTGGCGCACACGCGCGACGATGTGATGCCGGCAGTCGATCGCTTCGCGGCGCTGGAGTCTCTGTCCGCCGACTCGCTGCTGCTGCTGCGTACCGCCGCCTGGCTGCACGACCTCGGCTATGTGGTGCAAATGCGCGACCACGAACGGTTCTCGGCAGCCTTTGCCGCCGAGGTCCTGCCGTCGTTCCATTACAGCGTTAGCGACGTGGACATCGTGATCGCGGCGATCATGGTGACGCGCCTGCCACAGACGCCGCGCACGCTGTCCGAGCAGATCCTGGCGGACGCCGATCTGGATGTGCTGGGGCAGCCGGACTTTCCGCACAAAAACATCGCTCTGCGTACAGAACTGGCGACCTTTGACCGCACCTACACCAACACCGAATGGTTCGCCGCGCAGTTGCAGTTCGCGCAGGATCACAGCTATTTTACGCGCGCCGCCCATGAATTGAACGACGCACAGAAAGCGCGCAATATCGCCTGGTTGTCAGCGCGCCTCGCGGCTGCACACGCGGAAGGCAATCAATCCTCATGAAACGCCCTATCCTCGTCATCGTACTGCTTTTCATCCTGATTGCCGCTGCCGCCGCCGTGTTGATCATATCCAACAGCGCTGTACCGGGTACGGTACGGATTCGACCGATCGACGAGATCGAGGTGATCGATGGCAGCAGCTACGCGCATTATTTCACGGAGGCGGCTGGCTTCACCTGGCACCATGTCGAGCTGGGTACGGGACAACCGATCGTCTTTTTACATGGCATACCGGGCGCATGGTTTTCCTGGCATCGTGTGATGGCAGTCTTGAGTCCAGATTATCGCACCATCGCCGTCGATCTGAAGGGGTTAGGGCTTTCAGACCAGCCAGAGGGCAGCTACAGCGCCGAAATCGTCGCCAACGAGTTGATCGCCCTGATGGATGAGCTGGAGATCGACCGCTTCACCCTGGTCAGCCACGAGTGGGGATCGATCGTCGCCAGCTATGTCGCTGGACGTTTCCCTGACCGTGTGACCCACTTCGTGCGCGTGCAGACGCCCGTGAGCGATGCGGCGATCGGGCAAATTCAGTCGTTACTGACTCTGCCACAGATCGGCTCGGTGGTGTTGAGTGACGGCGACGGTTTTGTTCGGCGGATGTACACGGGCGCGTCGAGCAGCTTTTTTATGAGTAATGTACCGGGTCCGGTCACGGTGCAGCCGATCGGTGAAGCCGACATCGCGCGCCTCAGCCGTGAATTCAGTTACGACGGTATTGCGGCGGCTATCCTGAAATACTATCAGGACACGCCGCCGGATTATCGCGTGACATTGGCGGCACTGGCAGCGACCACTACCATGCCTGTGCTGCTGCTGCAAGCCGACGCCGATCCACTGCAACCTATTTCATTTTATGATCAGTCCGCCGCGCCCTTTCCGAACGCCATATTCGCGGTCTTTCCAAATTCTGGTCACGCGCCCATGCTGGAACAACCGGCGGCATTGGCAGAGGCGATCCGCGCCTTTGTGGAGCGTCAGCCGAGCGACTAGGGTGCGGCGAGCGCCGCTTCTTCCGTATCGAACATGGTGACGTAGGTCGAAAAGCGCACCAGGTCGAACACTTTTTTATAATGCGGGCTGACGCCGGAGACCAGGATTTTGTGTCCGGCTTTCTTCGCCTCCATCACGACGGCGATCAGGACGGAAATGCCCGATGTATTGATATAGGCGGTCTTTGCCATGTTGAACAGAACAGTCGATACGCCGCTGCTGACCGCATCGCGGTAAGCCTGCTTGACAGCCACGTCACCGCTGGAGTCCACGTCGCCATGCAGCTCGATCACCGCGGCTTTGTCGGTCATGCGTGAGACGATCTTGAGCGCGCTGCTCATAATTTTATGCTCCTGGTTGTCCTGGCTGCTGTAAATGAATGACCATCCGAAATTGATTGCCTGTTCCTAAATCGGGTTCGACGAATTCGGCTTCATCCACCAGCGATTTGATCACGAACAAGCCCATACCGCCGGGGGGAATCAACCCGTCGATCTGTGCCTGCATATCGGGCGCCTCGACCTGCGTAGACGGACGACCGCTGCGCCCCTCATCGACGACATCGATCGCCAGTCGATCCTCGTGAATTGTCATCGTGACATAGATTTTTGTGGACACATCAAATTGGTTGCCGTGTTCCATGGCGTTGATACACGCTTCCGCGACGGCGATCTCCAGGTCTTGCGCGCGTTCCTGCGAGAAACCCATCTTTTCTGCCAGATCGGACGCCATCCGCATCGCCACTTTTTCATAGCCTGTTTCGCACGGGATTTTCAGCTCGACGGTTCGGTTTGCCACAGTGCAGTGCCTCCTGTATAGGTCATCTCACCACGTCCCGGATTGCCACATACTGGTAAATACCTGTGTTTCAGTCAGCCCAATTTTTGCCAGGATACCGACCGCTTTTTCCAGGCAGTCGAATGCCATCGATTCGTCACCCTGTTCGTTGTAGATCTGCCCCAGATTGTCGTAGGCGCACGCGAGTCCATGTAAATTACCCACGCGCTCGAACAGGGTCAGACAGCGCTCGAAATGCCCGATCGCCTTAGGCACCTCGCCCATGCTGCGCAAAAGCAGACCGAGGTTATTCTGCACGGCTGCCTGTCCGAGCTGGCTGTCGCTCGCCTGCCATAAAGCCAGGCTGTGCGTATTGGCTTCGAGTGCCTGTTCGTAATCGCCCCGCTTCCAATGCAGAATGCCGAGGATCTGGTGGGCATAGGCGAGATTGCCCTTGTCCTCCTGCATCTGTGCCATGATTAGCGCCAGCGTCGCCAATTCAGTCGCATCCTCGACCTTATCCTGTCGATAATTGATCATACTCAAGCCACTATAGATTTGCGACGCCTCATCGGGATCGAGATCGGCTTGCAGCTCGACCAACCCCGCCTCGAAAGCCGTCGTCGCCTCGTCGTAGCGTCCCCACTTTTGCAGCACCTGCCCGCGCTTGCGTTGCAGCGTCGCACGCCACGACGCTTGCTCGCTATCCAGGCACAACAAAGCGAGATCGTAGTGGGTCACAGACAGCGGATATTCGCCGGAAACATCGTAGATATCGCCCAGCCCCTCATGAATCGGCGCGATTTCAAAGGGCGGCAGCAGCGTTTTTTCCACCATATCGAGCGCACGGCGGTAGTAGAGGATTGCCTCACGGTTGGCATACAGCCCGGTCATATGCTGCGCCGACTTGATCAGGTAAATGATCGCGCGCTCGTAGACGGCTGCCTTTTCGTAGTGAAATGCCAGGTCGGGCGACTTGGGTGCCAGATTGCCCTGATGAACCTGCTCGATCGCCCACCCTGCCAGCGCGTGCAGCTCACGCTGCCGCGCCTGGAGCTGCATCGAATAGGCGGCATCGCGCAGTAAAGCATGACGGAACAGATAATCCAATTCGCTGCTGGCGAACCAGATCATCTCGACCTCCGCTTGTTTCACCTTCAGCCGGACCTCGGGATCATCGCGGATCATCTGCGCCAGCACCGACACGTCGAATTCCTGCCCCAGAATCGAGGCGATCTGTACTACTGTCCGCACCTGCATCAGCAGTCGATCGAGGCGTGCGATCAGCACGCCGTTGAGCGTGATCGGGATATCCTCCGCCGCGCTGGTATCGAGCATCCACAGACCGGTATCGCTCCAGGTGATCAAGCCGCGTTCGCTCAGGTCGAGCGCCAGTTGTTCCGTAAAAAAGGGATTGCCATTCGCCTTGCGGATCAGATAATCACAGACTGGCTCGCTGATCGCGCCGTTCAGCACCAGCACCGCCAGCTCGGCAATGCCGGATGCCTCAAGCTCGGCGACCGGGAACGGGTGAACGAGCGCCTGTTCGGCTTTGCCGTAGCGCATCCTATCCTGATCGAGAAAATGGCGGCTGTCGATGACCAGGGCGATCGGAAATTCCGCCGCGCTCACGATCCAGCTTTCGATGACGGTCTGCGAGTCGGCGTCGAGCCACTGCGCATCCTGAATGTGTACGATCAACGGTTTGCACAGGCTCTCCGCTTGTATCCACACGGTCATGGCGAGCAGTGATTGATTGAAACGCAGTTTCGGAGCACTGTTTTCGTAAGGTGAGCCGTTCCAGCGCAGACCGAGCAGCGCACCGAGAAAAGACTGCATCTCGTTGAGCTGCGTCGCGGCTGTCAGTGCCAGACGATCGCCGCGCTCCGTCAAGCCCGCCGCGAGCGTATCGATCTCGTTCTGGAAGCGTTCCTTTCGCTGCGCATCGCTGCTGTCACCATCCTGTCTGAAGCGCCACTCCAGCACGGACACAAAGGGATGCAGCGAGTGTTGTACCAGTTGATCGGTGACGAAGCTCAGGCTGCCCGTCCGATCGCCCAACAACATTTTTTGCATCGCCTCATGAACGAGGTGACTCTTGCCCACGCCAGGCTCACCATACACCCAGATACACCCAGTCGGCTGTCCTTCCGCGATCGGAGCGAGCCGGGCGAGCAGCCGACTCAGCTCGGCAGACCGACCGACCAGTGGACGCACATACATCGATGCCTTTTCTTCAGCTTTACCGATCAAGCGCGCGACGGCGACCGGTTCCTGCTTGCCTTTCACCCGCAGCGGCGGCAGCACATCGAACCGAAATACATCTGAAAGCGCCTTGTGTACCGCACCGCTGACGAGAATGCCGCCTAAAGGCGCATGCTGCATCAACCGGGCTGCCAGATTTACATTGTCTCCGAGGACGCCATAGGTACGGCGCGTCTCACCCCCATAGGCGCCTGTCCGCATCATCCCTTGACTGATGCCGATCTGCAGCGAGTGAATGTAGGCAAGATCAGCTGGCAGGTCACGCAGTTCCAGTGCCGCCGATACCCCACGCCGCGCATCATTTTCATGTGCGATCGGCGCGCCAAAGGCGATGTAGACAAAGCTGCCTTTATCGCCGACCGTGAGCTGCATCAATGTCCCATCGTAGCGCGCGACCACCCCTTGTACCCAACGGATATAGCGGTCGAGTTTAACGCCTGCATCGGAGTCGTTGTCGTAGTCGATGCCGTCGAAACGCAGGAACACCGCCATCGCTGGTCTTAACTCGGTCATCGACTCGTCTTCACGATCGATCAGCGCCTGAATCATCCAGGAACGCACTTGCTCGAACGTAAAAAATTCAGGATCGCGCGATCCCCAGGGCGTCGGCGCCGCGCCCTCCGTCAACGCGCTGATCGCGGCGAAACGCTGCCCTGTCCTGGGTTCGTCGCGCCACTCCCCGATGGTGCAGCTATCTGACAACAGCGCCGCTGTCGGCTCATCGACAATCACTTCGCCTTTTTGCGCGATATGTTCGCCATCCGCCATGCGGGCTATTGTCTTACCCGCCAGCACATCGAGTACAAGCATATCGGGATCACCGACCAAAAAGCGGCGCACTGCACCGCTGGCGACGGACACCTTGAGCGAGAGACTAATGCTGTCCCCATTGGGCAGCGCCAGCCGATCGAAAGCAGCCATCGCCCTCTGGAGCGCCATAGCACAGGTGGTGGCAGCGCGCGCGCCCGAGTCGCCGTCGAACCAACAGGTGATGGCATCGCCGCTGAAGCTGATAATGCTGCCGCCGTACTGATCGACCTGGTGAACGAGCGCATCATAAACATGATTGAGATGTCGAGTCAGTTCTTCAGCACCCAGACGCGCTCCCAGTGTCCGTGACAGCGTTTCGGTCAGCGGGGTGAAGCCGGAAATATCCGCAAACAAAACGGAGCCATGCGCGGCACTGGCAAGCGGTACGCCCTGGGCGATACTGCCTCGTCGGTCGGGCGGGATGTATTTCAGTACAGACTCGATACGCATGAGCATCCTCAGCTAGGCACGCGCTCGACGCGCCGATTGACTTTATCTGACCTGCATCACGACGATAGTCACGTCGTCCTGCTGATGTTCCCCTTCGACAAAATCTTCCATATCGCGCAAGGCGGACTGCACCAGCGCATCGGCGCCCTTGTTCTGGCGTGCGTGCAGCTCGACGTTGCGCTGTGCGGTCTCGAATCCGTACATCTCGCGGCGCGGGTTGAGCGCCTCGACCAAGCCATCGGTATAGATGAAGATCGACTCGCCGGGCGACAGCCTGACCTCGACATCCTCGTATTGGCTGCCGGAAACCAGACCCAATGGAAAGCCGTAATTTTCCAGCTCGGTGACTTGGTTGCCGTGCCACCAGAAGGGGTGTGGGTGTCCGGCGCTGGCATAGCGCAGGCTGCCCCCAGTTGGGTCGTACACACCGTAGAACGTGGTGACGAACAATTCACTGGGCAGGCTCTCTGCCAGCAGTTCATTGACTTTTTCAAGTACAGCGGCGGGTGAGATGACGCGCTCGACCTCAGCCCGGATAGCGGCGCGCGTCGCTGCCATCACCAACGCCGCCGACACCCCTTTGCCTGCCACATCGCACACGACGATCCCCAGGCTGGGCAGCGCGTCGTCGCCCCGATCGTGTTGCAATTCAAAGACATCGTAAAAATCGCCGCTCGCCTCGAATGCCGGCTGCGAATAGGCAGCCAGATCGAGTGTGGCAAATTGCGGCAGTTGTTTCGGCAGCATCGACATCTGCACTTTGCGCGCCAGCTCCAGCTCGCGGCGCAGCCGTTCTGCCTCGGCTGCTTCCAGCGCGCGCAGCCGCTTGACCTGCACCAGGTCCTGCTCGCGCAGCAGCGCCACCAGCACCGTCAGCATCGAAACGACCAGGATAATCGCCCAATACACGGCAAAATTGACCACTGTGATACCCTGCACGGGCAGCATGATCGTCGATAAAATCACGGTGCAGATGAATACGCGAATGGTGCCAGCCGAGGTGAGGAAGATGGTCGCCACGACCACCGGAACGGCATAGCCAAGCGCCAGGCTGGCGCTGATTAGCGAATATGCCAGCATAAAGCCGGTCAGGAAAGCATAAATGGTGACGATCGTGATCCAGGCGCCGACCTGATAGCGTGCCGTCGTGCTGTAACGATATGCCAGCCAGAAACCGAGTGAGGTCGCAGCGATCAGCAGCGTACCGACAATGCCGAGTGAGATCGACGGGTCTGGAAAAAATATCGACGTAAAGATGCTGATCACGCCAGCCAGCCCCAAAATGACCGCGAGCGACAGCGACAGCGCTGCCAGCAGTCGCGCCTTGCGCATATCTTCAGCATCGTCCAGCGCCGCCGACGGTGTGGTCAGCCGATTCCACATAACACGATATTTTGTCATCAACAGTCCTCGATAAACGCGATTACAGCGTCGATGAGTCTCGAACGCGATTTCAAGGGCAGTGGGAAGAATTAAAATATTTCAACCAATGTACCTAACAGTATAGCGCAAAGCAATTGCGTTGACGCTACCTGTGTCGAGCCAAAAAATATCGGGCGCTCTGATAGTCCACCAGCAAGGCATTGAGCGATATTCTTCGCGCCTTCCTGTTCAATCTTTCATCTTTGCTTTTCTTCTGGATGGACTACCACCATTCCTTTGCGCGCACTTTATCAACCATAGCGATGCGGCAGTTCGACTACTTCTCCTTGCACAGGGTGATTTTTCAGCTTCAGATATTGCAGCGCCAGCAGGATCAGATACAGCGGATTGAGGAGCAGGTAACGCCGCCACAGACGCCCAGGCTCATGGGTCAGCCGAAACAGCCATTCCAATCCGCGATTCTGCATCCATTCCGGCGCTTGCGGCTTGCTGCCGCTGATGAAGTCAAAGGCAGCGCCGACCGCCACGATCGGCATATTCAGCCGATCGCGCGCTTCATACGCCCATATTTCCTGGCGCGGACAGCCCAGACCGACAAAGACGAGCTGCGCCTGAGACGCGGTGATCCTTGCGTACAGTGCGCGCTGTTCTTCTTCTGTCAGGCGGCGGAACACTGATGGCTCTGTAGCGACGATCTGGAGGCGCGGAAAATCCCGCTGCAGGTTGTCTCGCAGTGCTGCCAGCGTCTCAGGTCGGCTGCCATAAAAACAGACACGCACGCCCTGGTCTTCAGCGGCACGGCACAGATGCAGTGTCAGAGTCGGACCATACACACGACTGGGCAGGCGCAGCCCGTGCAGCCATCGCAGCGCCCAGCGCACTGGCTGACCATCCGGCGTGACAAAATCGAAACGATTGAGCCGATAGCGAAACTGAGCGTCCTGTACCGCGACCATGATCGCGTGAACGGCAGCGGCTGCCACCGTCATCGCACGCCCCTGTTTGGCGGCGTCGATCACAGCGCTCACGACCTGTTCGTAGGTCGTCGCATCGACCAAAACACCGAGTATCGACGCTTTTTTGTCGGACATGGTTCAGTACGCCCCCCGACCACGCAGCAGCGCCAGCGGGGTGCGCGCCAGGATTTGCAGATCGAGCCAGATCGAATAATTGCGGATGTAGAACACATCGTATTCGACATGCTCGTACATGGGCAGATCGGCGCGTCCGTTGATCTGCCACCATCCGGTCACCCCTTGCGGGACTTCAAAGCGTTTGCGCTGCCAGGGTGAATAGAGCTGCACCACCTGAGGCAGCTCTGGACGCGGACCGACCAGGGTCATGTCTCCGATCAGGACGTTGAAGAACTGCGGGATTTCGTCCAGGCTGGCGCGGCGCATCACCCGCCCTGTCCGAGTCACGCGCGGATCATCCGCCTGTTTATAATGCTTGGTGTAGGTGATTTTACTCTCAGCATCCCATACCATCGTGCGCAATTTGTACATCGTGAACAGCTTGCCGCGCTCCCCGACCCGCAGCTGCCGGAAAAACACCGGACCAGGTGTGTCCAGCCTGATGGCAATCGCCAGCACGATCAGCAGCGGTAGCGCCAGCGTCAGCAGCACGGTCGCGCCGATGATGTCGAACACGCGCTTGGTGAAGCGCTGTCCGCTCGTCAGCAGATCGTAACGCAGGCTGATCATGGGAATGCCGCCAAAATCCTCGACCGAGACATGAAAATAAGCAAGCTCGGAATAGTCGGGCGCCAATCTGACATTCATTGGCAGTGGCAGCAGCATGTCGGTGATGTCGTGCAGATAGCGGCGGCTGTGCGACTCGTCGCACACGATCACCTCGTCGATGGCGTATTCTCTAACCAGATCGGGCAGCGACTCGAATGCCCCCAAGACCTGTGCCGCGTCGGGCGCGACAGCTTCATCCTTATGGGGGACAAAGCCGACGAGATGCAATCCCTCCGAGCTGGTATCACGGATCACCCGCCCAATTTCTGCCGCATAACGGTTGATGCCCACAATCAACACATTGCGTTTGTTGCGCCTGCGCGCGCCGAACAGTGGCTGAATGGCGTTAAACAGTAATCGCGCGACCACCATCACTACGATCAGCACGATCACGAAATAAACCGACTGCAAGCGTGAAAAATCGCGGTAGCTGACGTACAGCACACCCCAGAATGTCAGCGTGGCGAGCGCGTGTGCCTGCAGCAGGCGGCGCAGCACCGAGGTGCGCAGCCACTTTGGTGCCACCGCATACACGTTGAAGACCTGAAACACGATTTGCCAGACGATCAGGGCGATTGGGAACAGCAGCCAGGGGACAACGATGAATTCCGCATTCGAGGGCGCCCCCAGCTCGATCGCCAAACGCACATGATACGACAGTTGCAGCGAGATCAACACCAGCAGCGCGTCCCACAGGCGGAAATAAAGCGCGTTATGTGCCTTAAGCACAGGACATCCCTTGTTCACTTATCGCGTGATGAGGTTTAACCCACTATTGTATGGTGAAAAGTGGGAGGGCAAATGATTGGCAGGATTGTACCTGAGAATCGAACCCATGTGATGTCGCTACAGCGTCCCACGATGCGATGCGAGGACCTGCCTGACGCACGCCAGTAGCAGCAGTCGTTCCGCCGCGTGCAGTCGTTCAGCGAATGCCTCAAAGCTGTCGTCGTCCGCGATCGGCACGATCGACTGACCGATCACCTGTCCGGCATCGAGCGCGGCGATCACGTCGTGTACCATGCAGCCTCCATAGACGATCTCACCACGCTGAAAAGCGTCGTACTGATCACGGATACCGTGTGCGCCTGGAAACATGCCGGGCAGTGCCGGATGCAGGTTGATCACTCTGGCAGAAACCGTGTCCAAAAATGCCGGGGTAAAGATGTGCATCCAACCTGCCAGGACGACCAGATCGGGCTGGTGCGCGTTGATCGCACGCGCGAGATCGGCGTCGTAGGCTTCGCGCGAGCGTCCGGCGTCCGTGTACGGCTTCAAGGGCGCATAATGAGTTGGGATGCCGGCAATGTCCGCGCGCGTCAGCCCATATGCCGCTTTGCGATTGGCGATCACCAGCGCGATCACAGCGGTCAGATCACCCGACGCGATCGCGTCGATCAGCGCTTGCAGGTTAGTCCCACCCCCACTGATCAGCACGATGATCCGATTGCTGGGCGCGCTCACGGCAGTATCGATACCTGGTCACCCGCGACGATCGCACCGACGACTTCCAGTTCAGAGACAAGCGCGCGCGCCACCTCGACCTGATCGGGCGCGACCACCACCAGCATCCCCAGTCCCATGTTGAAGACGCGGAACATTTCATCGGGATCGACCGCACCCATTTCCTGGATCAGCGCAAAAATCGGCGGTTCGCGCCAGGTGCCACGTCGGATGAGCGCGCCGCACCCAGCGGGCAAAATGCGTGGCAGATTGTCGATCACCCCGCCCCCGGTGATGTGCGCCAGTCCTTTCAGATCGATCCCGCCGTCGCGCAGCCGCGTTATTTCATCCAGATACGGACGATGCACCGCCAGCAGTGCTTCGCCGACGGTCGCGCCGAGTCGCGGGTCATGCGCGGTCCAATCGAGTGAGTCCAGCACCCGGCGCGCCAGCGAATAGCCATTGGTGTGCAAGCCGGACGAGGGCAGCGTCAGCACCACATCGCCCGGCGCGATCTGCGACCCGTCGATCAATGACGCACGATCCGGGATCACGCCGACGATCGTCCCGGCGAGATCGATCTCACCGGGCAGATACACGCCCGGCATTTCAGCGGTCTCACCACCGATCAAAGCGCAGCCGACCGCGCGACAGGCTTCCGCCGCGCCAGTCACGACCGCGGCGATCTGCACTGGATCGAGCGCGCTCGACGCCACATAGTCCAGAAAAAAGAGCGGACGCGCGCCCTGCACCAGAATATCGTTGACGCAGTGATTGACCAGATCGCGTCCGATCGTATCCCAGCGGTTCATACGCGCCGCGACTTTGGTCTTGGTGCCGACCCCGTCGGTCGAGGCGACCAGGATCGGCGCGTCCATACTTTTCAGCGCGGACGCATCGTACAGCCCGCCGAACGCACCGATTCCGGCAAGGACTTGCGGCGTGTAGCTGGCTTGCACGGCGCCGCGCATCAGCGCCACCGCGCGCGTCCCGGCGTCGATGTCCACACCAGCACCTCGATAGCTGCTCATCGCGCCTCCCCCACCCGTCCAATGTCGCGTCGATAAAACATCCCTCGGAAGTGCAGATGCTCGATCCGTCGATACGCGCGATCGAGCGCCTGCTCCAGCGTATCCCCCCACCCACTGACCGACAGCACCCGCCCGCCCGCCGTGACGATCGCACCATCCCGTTCCAACGTCCCCGCGTGAAAGACGATGGTATCGGGTATGTCGGCGTCGAGTCCGCTGATGGGCAGTCCTTTGGCATAGGCTCCAGGATAGCCATCGGACGCGGCGACGACGGTCGCGCACACGCCCGGACGCCAGGCGATCGACGCCGGATCGAGCCGACCATGCGCGCACGCAGTCATCACCTCCGCCAGATCGCCCTCGAACAGCGGCAGGATCGCCTGCGTTTCCGGGTCTCCAAAGCGACAGTTGAATTCCAGTACGCGCATCCCGTCAGGGGTGAGCATCAGCCCGGCGTAGAGCACGCCGCTGTACGACGCGCCTTCCGCCTTCATGCCCTCCAGCGTCGGACGTATTACCCTATCCTCGATCTGGCGAATCAGGTCGGCGTCCACGTCGGGCACCGGACAGATCGCGCCCATGCCGCCTGTGTTCAATCCGCGATCGCCGTCGAGCGCGCGCTTGTGGTCGCGGGCTATCGGCATCAGTGCGCAGCGCTCGCCGTCACAGAATGCCAGCGCCGACAGTTCGAGTCCGGTCAGGCGCTCCTCGATCACCACGCGATCGCCCGCCGCACCAAAGGCACGATCGCCCATGATCTGGCGTAATGCGGCATCGGCTTGAGCGGGTGTGTCGCACATGATCACGCCTTTGCCCTCAGCCAGACCGTCCGCCTTGACTACGACCGGACGCCCGAAAGCGAGCGCGTAATCGCGCGCCTCTCTATAGTCGGTGAACGTCCCGTAAGCGGCGGTCGGGATGCCATGCCGTCCCATAAACGACTTGGCAAATGCCTTCGACGCTTCGAGCTGTGCCGCTTTCGCCGTGCCGCCAAAGATCGTCAGTCCCGACGCCGTGAAGCGATCGACGATCCCGGCTACCAGCGGGTCTTCAGGTCCGACGACGGTCAGATCGACGCCTTGATCCTGTGCCAGATGCAGCAGCGTGTCGATCGCCTCCGGCGCGATCGACACACTCTCGCACAGCGCACGACCCGTCGCGGACTCCCACGTCGTCCCCGCGTTGCCCGGCGCGACGATCACCCGACCGACCGACGGTGATCGCGCCAGCGCCCATGCCAGCGCGTGCCCGCGTCCGCCGCCGCCGACGATCATCACGGTCTTTCCGTTCGCTGTTTGTGCGCTCATCTGACCTCGAACAACAGCTTGCTGCGATCTTCCTCGAACAGCCAGGGCGGGATTGGCAGCGGATACTCTCCAGAAAAGCAAGCGGTACAGTGTCCCGACCGCGCCAGCAGCGAGGCGGGTATCCCTTCACGGATGGCGGACAGCATCCCCGGCAGGGTCAGATATGCCAGCGAGTCGGCGCCAATATGTTCGCGGATAGCTTCGATGTCCATCCGATGCGCGATCAGCTCTTTGTAGGTCGCCATATCCACACCCATGAAACACGGATGCTTGACCGGCGGCGACGACACCCGCAAATGCACTTCTTTCGCACCAGCGTTGCGGAGCAGGTTGACCAGCGGACGCGAGGTATTGCCGCGCACGATCGAGTCGTCCACCAGCACCACCCGCTTACCCTCCAGATTAGGCACCAGCGGATTGAATTTGAGCGAGATTCCTAACTGACGCAGTTGATCGTCCGGCTGAATGAAGGTGCGTCCGATATAGCGATTTTTGATCAGCCCCTCGGTGAACGGAATACCCGACTCCAGGCTGTAGCCGATAGCCGCCGGGATCGACGAATCGGGCACAGGTACGACCACATCGGCATCGACCGGGGTCTCGCGTGCCAGCTGGCGCCCCATGCGCTGGCGCACCTCATGCACCGTCTGCCCCTCGAAGATCGAGTCGGGACGGGCGAAATACACATATTCGAAGCTGCACAGCGAGCGCTTTTCCGCTGTTTTTCCATAAAAGGAGTGCATCCCAGTCGCGTCGATGCGGACGATCTCGCCGGGTTCCAGCGAACGCAGATAAGTCGCGCCGATGGTCGCCAGCGCGCACGACTCCGACGCCACCACATAGCCGCCGCCTTCCAGAGTGCCGATGCACAGCGGACGCAGCCCACGCGGGTCTTTGACGGCATAGAGGGCGTCGCGCGTCAGGATCGCCAGCGAATACGCTCCCTCCGCCACCTGCATCAGCGCGCGGATGCGCATCAGCCATTGATCCGGCTGCGAGTCACCGTTAGCGAGGATCGGCGCGGTCGGCAGCGTCGCCCAGATTTCGCTCGGTGCCGCCAGAATCTGCACGATCACCTCGGTGTCGGAGGTAGACGACAAGCCGACGCCGCGCTCCAGGAGACGCTGGCGCAGTTCGAGCGCGTTGGTCAGATTGCCATTGTGCGAGATTCCGAGCGGTCCGTAGAAGGTCTCGATCACGTAGGGCTGCGCGTTGCGCACATGCACCCCGCCCGTCGTCGAGTAGCGCGTGTGTCCAATCCCCAGATGTCCCTTGAGCGGGCGCATATTGTCCTCGTCGAACACCTGCGCCACCAAGCCCATGCCTTTATGCGATGCCACACCGATCCCATCGCTGACGGTGATCCCGGCGCTCTCCTGTCCGCGATGCTGCAGCGCGTACAACCCAAAGAAGGTCAGGCGTGCCACGTCGCGTCCTGGCGCGTAAATCCCGAATACGCCACATTCTTCGTGGGGACGGTCGAGTTCGTCGTCGTATACCGGGATCGTGCCCGGATCAATATTCATCATGTCCATCATGCCAGCACGTCCAGCCTCATTTACTTTCATTGAGCTCTTTGTCATCGTCGATCACCCGCTTGGCATTTGCCATTTGCAGGGCACGCACCCGTGCCAGCACCTCTGGGTCGGTCAGACCGACGATCTTGGCGGCGAACAGCGCCGCGTTGCCGGGATCGAGGATGACGGCGGGCGTGATCCCGCTCGGCATCCGCAGCGACGAGTAAATGTCCGCGCCGCCGAACGAGTCCGACGGCGGCGGACAGGCGATCACCGGGACAGTGACAAAGCCGTCTACCACCCCACTCAGCGCGTTCGACCGCCCCGCGACGGTGATGTATGCCTTGACGCGCGGATCATCACTATATACCGTGAGCAGATCGAACAGATAGCGCGGCACCTTGTGCGCCGACGCCGTGCGAATGGCGCTGTCGATACCGAGCGCGGACAGTGCCGATGCGATCGCCTGTCCATGTGCCAGATCGCTTTTCGATCCCATGATGATCGGGACGAGCGCGCTCATGAGCTGGCTCCTGTGCGGGTGGCGTCATAGCGCGCGACATTTTGGGCGATGCGCGCACCAGCCGGGGTCTCAGCGGGCAGGAAGGGCGTCACGGTCAGCCGTTCGTAAGACTCGATGTAGCGCTCCGCGACCTGCGCGATCACCTCCGGCGGCATCACCGGGGGCACGCCGTCACCGCGATAGCCGTTGGCGACGTAC
Organism: Anaerolineae bacterium; assembly: GCA_034437395.1. Lineage (GTDB taxonomy): Bacteria > Chloroflexota > Anaerolineae > Aggregatilineales > Phototrophicaceae > Flexifilum. The sequence goes on from DAOTUN010000022.1 coordinate 44,008, forward strand.
CACTCACGCAAAAATTCCTTGTCGAAATTCATGGGCGCCGCGCCGCCGCTGGCATCATACGACTCGTAGGTCCAATAGCGGCTGCTATCGGGGGTATGCACCTCGTCGATCAGCGTCAGCCTGCCATCGACCAACCCGAATTCGTATTTGGTATCGACCAGGATCAGTCCGGCGTGTTCCGCGATCCGCGTCCCGCGCCGGAAGATGGCGATCGCCGCGCTTTCGATTTGCTCCCACAACGCTGGCTCGACGAGTCGCCCTTCGATGATCTGATCGCGGGTGAGCCGTTCGTCGTGCGCGCCGCCGCTGGCTTTGGTGGTCGGGGTGATGATCGGCGCGGGCAGCTTGTCATTTTTCTTCAGTCCGTCCGGCAGCGTAATCCCGTAAGGCTGGCGCTCGCCCGCCTCGTACAGCGTCCACAGCGATGTAGAAGTCACACCGGTGATGTAGCCGCGCACGATCACCTCGACCGGCAGCGCTTCGGCTTCACGCGCGATCGTGACATTGGGATCGGGCGACGCGACGACGTGATTCGCTACCACGTCCGCCACTTGCTCGAACCACCATAAACTCAGTTGGTTGAGGACTTGTCCCTTGTACGGTATTGTCCCCAGCACGCGGTCGAACGCCGATACCCGGTCGGTAGTGATTAACGCGCGTTCGCCGTCGCGGGTATACAAATCGCGGACTTTTCCGGTCGTTTTGGCGCCCCATCCTTCCAGATCGATCGAGTCGATCGCATTCGGGATGGCGGCGATCAATTGTGCGTGTGTCAGCATGATATGCCTTTCTCGATTTTACGGATACATTCTGCTGCGTCCCTGCAATGAATTCCATGTGGTGCGGATTTCGGACGCATTGTTATGTGTCGCTACAATGGCTTCAAGGTGGTGCGGATGGTCTGAGCGAGCTGGAGCGCGCGTGCTGGCGCATCACCGACATAGGACGAGGCATCGAGCAGCGCGCGGATCACCGCTGGCGCCAAGCCAAGACGGATATCAGCGCTCAACGAGTCAGCCAGCGGATTCGCCGCACCCGACCGCATCGCCTCCCACGCCGCCAGACTGTGTTCGCGGATGATCTCGTGTAACGCCTGACGATCGCCGCCCGCCCGCGCTGCCGCCATCAGTACGCGCTCGGTCGCGGCGAACACGCCATAGGTCGCCAGATTGCGCGCGATCGCCGCCGAGTCGATGCGCAGCCCTTTCATGACGCGCGTCGCGCGCATGACCATTTCATCGACCGCCAAACACGCCTCCGGCAGCAGCAGGCGGCGGTTGGCGCTGTCGTCCAGGGTGCGTTCGAGCAGATTGTGCGCGGCGTTGTCCCACGCCACACGGGGCAGCGCCGCGACGAAGCGCGCCAGACTGTCGATGTTCTCGGCGTTGATCGGATTGCGTTTGAAGGGCATGGCGGACGATCCAACCTGTGACTTTCCAAACGGCTCCGCCCACTCCCCGAACACAGGGGATTGCAGCAGCCGCAGATCGAACGCCAGCTTGTAGAGCGTCCCGGCGACTCCGGCTAGCGCGTTCAACACGTCCATTTCCTGTTTGCGTGGGACGGTCTGCGTGACTATGAGAAACGAGTCCAGACCGATCGCTGCCATCACCTGCGCGCTCATCTGCGTTGGGGTGACGCCCGTGCCGTGCAGCAGTTCGCCGTAGCTGGCGGACGTACCGACCGCGCCGCGCAAGCCCTTGCCGCGTATGCCGTCGCGGACGCGCACCAGGGCGCGCCAGTCTTCGAGCAGGTCTTGCGCATACATCGACAGCCGATAGCCGACTGTCGTCGGCTCGGCGGGCTGCAAATGGGTGAACGCCATGCACACCTGATCGGCTTCGCGTTCGATCGAGTCCGCCAGCACGGTCAGCAGCGCCGACACTTTGGGAATCAGCAGATCGAGCGACTCGCGCAGCCGCAGCGCGTCGGCATTGTCCTCGATATCCATGCTGGTCGCGCCCAGATGGATGATCCCACCGCCGACCGGACACTGTTCGGCATAGGTGCGCACCTCCGCCATCAGATCGTGGTGAATTTCTGCCTCGATCGCGTCGGCGCGGGCGATGTCGATCTGATCGGCGTGCGCGCGCAAATCATCCACCTGATCGGCACGCACCAGCCCGGCATTCTGCTGCGCCTCAGCCAGCGCGACCCAGATGCGCCGCCACAGACGCCGTTTGTTGACCTCCGACCAGATCGCGCGCATGGCGTCCGAGCCGTAGCGCCACGAGAATGGCGATTGAAATACGTCGTGATTCATCTCAGGCATAGCGCACCGCATTCTGAAACAGACGCAAGCCGTCGCCTCCGCGCGCGCCACGTCTCCAGGTCGGACTCTGCCAGGTGAAAATATGATCTTCAGGATGCGGCATCAAGCCCAGAACGTTTCCGGCGCGGTTGGTCAGCCCGGCGATATTGAGCGCCGATCCGTTGGGGTTGAGTGGATACGCCGAGTCGCTGTAGGTCAGCGCGATCAGATTTTCGCGCACCAGCCGATCGAGCGCCGCCGCACCCGACAACGCGATACGCCCTTCCCCATGCGCCACCGGACAGATGATCGCCTCGGTCAGTCCATCGGTGAACAGGCACGGACTCGCCGCATTGGGCGTGAGCGTCACCCACCGACATTCAAAACGTCCGCCTTCGTTGAATGTCAGCGTCACGTCCCTGGTCGCGTCTCTCGCAGGAACAAACTCTGCGTTATCCGCGCCCGGCAAAATACCCGCCTTGACCAACGCCTGAAAGCCGTTGCAGATTCCCATGACCGGGCGTCCGGCGTCCACAAACGCGCGCAGCTCGTCCGCGAAGCGCTGGCGCAAATCGAGCGCCCACAATGCGCCAGCGCCCAGGTCGTCACCATACGAGAACCCGCCCGGCAGGATGGCAATCTGATAATCGGCGATTCGCCGTTCGCCGCTGACAAGCTGATTGATATGCACGATCTCGTAATCACCGCCTGCGTGCGTGATCGCCAGCGCCGCGTCGCGGTCGCGGTTGCTGCCGTTGGCGTGCAGGATAAGCGCGCGCGGCGCCGTCGTGCGCACGTTCGCCGTGCGGCGTGACGGGACAGCGGCGATCGGCGTCGGGTCGATCGCGGGCGCGGTTGGGATCAGGTGTCCGCGAAAAGCGCGGTCGAGTTCGTCGAGCGTCCAGCTCAGGTCGTCCTGGTAAAAATGCAGGGTCTCTTCATAGTTCACGACCCCTAAGAAGCGCGACAGGTTGCTCAAACCCAGTTCGTCTTCCAATGCCTCCAGCGCGCCTAAATCCGTTTCAGCCACCTCGATGATGAAGGTATTGACACACTCTCGAAAGAGCAGGTCGCTCAGACTGGCGAACGAGTTCATGCTGGTGACCCACTCTGACTGAATGTCGGCACCGATCCTCCCGCCGATGCACATCTCCGCCAGCGCCACGCCGATCCCGCCCTCACTGACATCGTGGCACGACTGAATCAAGCCGCGCTGGATGGCAGTGTGCAGGAAGCGTAATACCGACAGCGGATCGTGCCCATCGTTCGAGGCGCCTGGCAGATGCGCATCACCGACCAGTCGAATTTCATTTTCCTCGTTTTTGAGGTCGCTGGTCACGGTCCTGCGCACATCCGGCACGATCCCGACCGCCGAAATCAGCAGTGTGCCAGGGATAGCGTGGCGCGACCCGTCAGCGTCGGTGTATTCATTGTTGAGGCTGTCCTTGCCGCTGATGAACGGCACGTTGTAGGCGATCGCCGCGTCATAGCAGCCCTGCGCGCAGCGCACCAGCGCACCTAAGCGATCAGGTTTGCGCGGGTCGCCCCAGCAGAAGTTGTCGAGTATGGCGACCTGATCCGGGTCGGCGCCGACCGCGACCAGATTGCGCATCGCCTCATCGACCGCTGCCCATGCCATCTCGTAGGGATCGCGTTCGCCAATCTGCGGGCAAATGCCGACCGACAGCGCGACCCCGCGCACCGGAAGCGAGTCGTCGTAGGGACGCATAACATTGAGTCCGTCCCCACCACCCGACAAAAGTGCATCCAGCGGCACGATCACCGCCCCATCGTTGGGCGCGCGACCATCAATCCCGGTCAAGGGCTTGACCGCGGTGCCACCCTGCACCTCGTGGTCAAAGCGGCGGATCACGTCCTCTTTACTGCGAATCGTCGGACTGGACAGCAGTGCCAGCAGATGCGCGCGTGGATCATCGATCGGCGTGGGCGGCACCCCTTCAGGCGGCGTCCACACAGCGGACAAATGCCGTCGTGGGATGCCGTCATGCAGAAATTCGACCGCGATCTGCCCGACCGTCGCGCCGTCATAATTCAGAACCAGGCGTCCGGTATGCTGGAACGCCCCGATCGCCACTGCTTCGACATCCTGCCCGGCACAGATCGCCCGCACCGCGTCCCAGTCGGACGGGGCGACCGCGAGTACCATCCGCTCCTGTGCCTCGCTCAACCAGATTTCCCAGGGGCGCAAGCCCGGATATTTGAGCGGCACCGTCTCCAGCGCGACGCACGCGCCCATATTTGCCGCCATCTCCCCAACCGCCGACGACAACCCACCCGCACCACAGTCGGTGATGGCGTGATACAACCCAGCGTCACGCAGACGCACGATCGCTTCCTGTACCTGTTTTTCGTGAATCGGGTGCCCGATCTGCACCGCGCTCCCAGCGATCTGGCTGGTGGCGGTATTCATCTCCATGCTGCTGAAGGTCGCGCCGCGTAAGCCATCGCGCCCGGTGCGTCCACCCAGAACGACGATCAGATCGCCGTCGTGTACGCCAGTGCGATGCGAGCCGTGCGGCATAATGCCCAGGCAGCCGCAAAACACCAGCGGGTTGGCGGTGTAGCCTGCGTGATAATGAATGGCGCCGTTGACGGTCGGGATGCCCATCTTGTTGCCATAATCCGCGATGCCCTGAACCACGCCGTCCGCGATCCGTGCCGGATGCAGCACGCCCGCCGGAATCGACTCGCTCGGCGTATCGGGATACCCGAAACACAGCACATCGGTATTGGCGATCGGACGCGCGCTCACGCCCAGAATATCGCGCACCACCCCGCCAACACCGGTGTTCGCACCGCCGAATGGCTCCAGTGCCGAGGGGTGGTTATGGGTCTCGACCTTGAATGCCAGATCGAACTGGTCATTGAAAGCGATGATGCCAGCGTTGTCGACGAATGCCGACAGAACCCAGGGCTTGTTCACCTGGTCGGTCGCGGCGCGAATATAGGTCTTGAGCAGTCCGTCGATGTGCTGATGCGTCGGCGCCGAGCTGGGCACGGCACCATGCGCGGGTCCCGTATAATCGATTGCTGCTTTGAAGGTCTTATGGACGCAGTGTTCGCTCCACGTCTGGGCGATCATCTCGATCTCGACATCGGTCGGATCGCGGTCTTCGCCGACGTAGTAGGCGCGGATCGCCCGCATTTCGTCGAGGTCGAGCGCCAGACGGCGTTCGGCGCTGATCGCCAGCAGCAGCGCGTCGTCGGCAGCACGGATGAGTATCGTCTCGACCGCGCGATCGACAGCAGGCTGCATAAAGGCGGGCGCGATCGGCGCGTCGATACTGATACGTTGAATGACCGGGTTGTAATATTCTCCTGCCAAACGCTCGACCTCGGCGTGTGTCAGGTCAGCCGCAAAAAAGTAACGCTGCCCGGTGGCAGCGCCTTGTAGATGCAATCCGATCTGTCGCGCCGCACGCACCAGGCTTTCAGCAGTAGTGTCGGTGACACCGGGCAGCGGTGCCACATCGACGGTATGCCGGGTATGCCGATTCACGTCGCTGTCATGCGTGACCGCGCCGTCAACCGACTCGAATGTTTGCGTGAACCGTCCGTCTGAATCGATCGCATAAAAATGAGCGGTTTCTGTGACCGGATCGGTCAGCAATTCCCGGCTCAAATGTGCGAGGTGGTGCGCGTCGAGTGCGCCTTGCAGGAGGTAAAAGCGATGACTAGTGCTGGCTTGTCGGGGTGCCACGTCGATGCGAAACAGCGACACTGACACCACCCCGAAACGCGATAACGTCTCGTCGAGACCCGTCACCCTCGTCCTTTCGGTGCGATGCTTAACAGATTTAGTCTATTCTTAACCACATCAATAGTCTAACATAGATAAACGAGGTTTCAACAATCACTTCGTAGAGCGAACCATGTTCGTTCAATTGATCCAAGCACACAGCCGACCGACAGCCGTCCCCGCTGTGCAACCTTGCTCATCCATCCAGCGATGCTGCATTTCCGCCGGGATTCCGAAGACCACTCCGTTCTGACAAGGGTGGTCTTTTTTTGAGAAAGAGCCGCCCATCATGTTTGCGACGCATCTCTCCAGCGCCAGCACCTATCAGCCCCACTCGATCGATGGGGATTTCACCGGAAAACATATCGTCAGCGTCGAGCAATTTTCGCGTGCCGACCTGGATCAGCTCTTCGAGACCGTCGCGCATCTGCGCGCGCGCGTGCGGGCGCACGATCGTTCACTGCTCGACCTGTGCGCCGGCAGGGTCATGGCGACGCTGTTCTATGAAGCCAGCACCCGGACGGATATGTCGTTCCAGGCGGCGATGCTGCGACTCGGCGGCGAGGTGATCGCTGCGAGCGGCGGTGTGCAGTTTTCGTCGGTCTATAAAGGCGAAAATCTGGTGGACACCGTGCGCGCGGTCGCCTGCTATGCCGACGCGATCGTGCTGCGCCATCCTGAAGTCCGGTCTTCCTACGAAGCCGCCTATCAGGTCGATCAGCTCGGCGCGCGGCTGGATATGCAGGCAGTGGTGATCAGCGGCGGTGACGGCGTGGGCGAGCATCCGACTCAGGCACTGCTCGATCTGTTCACCATTTTCGACTTCAAAGGCGGCGCCGACGGACTGCACATCACGCTCGTCGGCGATCTGGTCAACGGGCGCACCGTCCATTCACTGGCAAAACTGCTGGCGCTGCACGGCGCCGACCGGACGCGACTGAGCTTCGTCTCACCAGAGGCGCTGCGGATGCCGTCCAGCGTGCTGGAATTCGTGTGCGCGCATGGCATCGACACCTACGAGACCGAGTCGCTCGATGCGGTATTGGGCACCAGCGACGTAATCTACTGGACGCGCATCCAGCAGGAACGTTTCGCCGACCCCGCCGACTACGATGCGATCGCCGATCACTTCATTATGACGCCCACTGTGCTGGCGCGCGCAAAAGCGGATGCCATCCTGATGCACCCCCTCCCCCGCAAGCACGAGATGGGCACAACCGAGGATCACGCGCTGCTGGACGCCGACCCACGCGCGGTCTATTTTCATCAGATGCAGAACGGCATGTTCGTGCGTATGGCGGTGCTGGCTCATGTGTTGGGCGCGGCGCTGTGAGCTTACTGACCATTCCGGCGCCAATCGATCCGCATGTGCATTTGCGCGATCTCGACTGGGCGCACAAAGCGACATTCGCGTCTGAGACGGCGGCGGCGCTGGCGGGCGGCTATTGGGCGATCTGCGACATGCCCAACACCGCGCCGACGACGACCACGCGCGCCGCGCTCGACCTGAAACTCGCGCGCCTGCACGAGTCGGCGCGCTGCGATTACGGAGTCTACTTTGGCGCCGATCAGCACGGCAGATTGGACTCTTACTCGGAAGCTGCACCCGACACCATCGGGATTAAGCTGTACTGCAATGCCACCACCGGGACGCTGCTGCTGGCGGATCAGGAGTCGCGCGCGGCGCACATGCGCGCGTGGGCGGCGGCATCGCGCCAGCCGATCGCCGTCCATGCCGAGGGCGAGACAGTCGCACAGATTCTCGCCCTGGTGCGGCAGCACCGCGCCCACGTCCACTTTTGCCATATCAGCACCGCCGACGAGATCGATCTGCTGCGCGACGCCAGGCGCGATGGGCTGCCGATCAGTATCGGCGTGTGCCCGCATCATCTCACCCTGACCCAGGACGACCTGCCCGTCTTGGGCGCGTATGGACTGATGAAACCAGAACTCAAAACGCGCGCCGACGCCGACGCGCTGTGGTCGGCGGTCATTGACGGCACGGTCGATGTCATCGAGAGCGATCATGCGCCACACACACGCGCCGAAAAAGAGTCGGACAACCCGCCCTACGGTGTGCCGGGTCTGGAAACGACCCTGCCGCTGCTGTGTACGGCGGTCAATGAAGGACGGATCACCCCGGATCGGCTGATCGAGCTGGTCTCGACCAACCCGGCGCGCATCTTTCGACTCGTTCCGCCGCCTGATACATCGACCGTGATCGACCTGGACTCGTCTTACGTGATCGAGGATAAACACCTGCTGACCGCGCCGGGGTGGTCGCCGTTCGCCGGAATGCGTGTGTCGGGCAAGGTGATCGAAGTCAAAATACGCGGTCGCATCGTCTATGACGGTGAACAGGTGATCGCCGCGCCTGGTTCGGGCATCAACGTGATCGATCGGCTCGCCCAGTGAACATGCCGTTGTCCGTCTACGAGGGCTTATGGGCGGGGATCGCCATGCCGCTGGTGCGTCGTCTCGATGCGCAAACGACCCATCATCGACTGATCGAGGGGCTGCGTCACGCCGACGGCTTCGACCTGGCAATTATGGGTGCCCGTCAGCTCCAGCGCGCGACTCATCCCGCCCAGCCGACTCGCGTCGGCGGCGTGTCGCTGCCTCACCCGATCATCCTGGCGGCGGGATTCGTTAAAGGAGACGGCTTCGACGGCGAAACGGCGGCGCTGGAGGCGGTCGCGCGCGGACGCAATATTATTCCAGGCTGGCGAATAATGCCCGCGCTGGTCGGCGCGGTCGAATTCGGCTCGTTCACGCGCCAGCCGCGACTCGGCAATCCGGGACAAGTGCTGTGGCGCGACGACGCGACCTGCAGCACGCAGAATCGCGTCGGCTTGCGCAATCCAGGCGCACGGGCGGCGGCGGCATTTCTGGCGGCGCGACGAGCGCATCTGCCGCCTGTGTGGGGAGTCAATCTGGCGCCCACACCCGGCACAACCGATCCCGATTACGAGACCACCGACGTACTGGAATCAGCGGCTTTCTTCATGGCAGCCTTTGGAGATTCAGCGCGCGGACGCCCATCGTGGGTCACACTCAATCTAAGCTGTCCCAATACCGAGGATGATCCTGGCGCACACCAGACAGAGGCAAAAGCGCGTCGGCTGTGCACAGCGCTGGCATGCGCAATCGATCTACCCATCTGGGTCAAAGTCGGTCCGGGTCTGGCGGCGGAACAATACACGGCGCTCGTCCGCGCCTGTGCCGAGGGCGGCGCGCGTGCGATCATCGCCACCAATACCCTCGGACAGCCGACTCCTGACGGGGGCGCGATTGCCGGAGTCGGCGGCGGACGGCTGCGATCGACGGCACTGGATGCCGTGCGCGCTATCGACGGCGCGCGTGACGTGGGCAGCGCACCGATCGACCTGATCGCCTGTGGCGGGCTGCTGACCGGGGCAGACTATCGTGCAGCTTGTGCGGCGGGGGCAAGCGCGGCTATGATCTACTCGGCGCTGGTGTTCCGGGGAGCACTTGCATCCGCGCTCATTCTGCACGAATCCGGTTGATAACCCGTTATTCTGGTTATTCCTTCAGTCATTCAGTCATTCCAGCCAGATATGTAAAGAGGGGACGCCATGAACACTTTTCCGCCTTCCGCGCCGGTCGCCCGCGCGCTTTTGGAGATCGGCGCGGTCGGGATCACGCCCGATGAACCCGTGACCTTCAAGTCAGGGATCAAGTCGCCTGTATATGTCGATAACCGCCGCCTGATCTTCTATCCTGATCAATGGCATATTGTGATCAACGAATTCGTGACCCGGCTGCACGGCGGCGACCTGCACGCCGACGCCATCGCTGGGGTGGAAACATCAGGCATTCCGCACAGCAGCGCTTTCGCCTTTGTCGCCAATCTGCCGTCGGTGTTCGTGCGCAAGCAGTCGAAAGAACACGGTCTCAAGCGGCGCATCGAGGGCGGCGATGTTAAAGGAATGCGCGTTGTGCTGGTCGAGGATATGGTCTCGACCGGCGAGAGCAGTCTGTCGGCGGTGAGCGCGCTGCGTCAAGCCGGGGCGATCGTCGAGGATTGTTTCGCCATCATCACCTATGGCTTTCCTGACGCCGCCGCTGGATTCAACGACGCGGGTGTGCGTCTGCACACACTCACGACGTTCGAGGTGGTAGTCAACGAGGCGGTGCGCGCGGGTCAGGTATCGACGGAGTCGGCGATCGTCATTCACAATTGGCTGTCCGACCCCTACGGATGGGGCAAGCGGTGACGGCGGTCTGTGCAGCGATCGCCAAATATGAGGCGCGCGTCGATGCGATCGGATCGCGCCTGTGCGTTGGGCTGGACAGCGCGATCGAGCGTCTGCCAGCGCGCTTTCTCGATGATCCGCAGCCACAGTTCGCATTCAACCGCTGGATCATCGAGTGTACGCATCCATTTACCAGCGCCTACAAGCCCAATATGGCGTTCTATGAGGCGCGCGGCGCCGACGGCTGGCACGACCTGGCGCTGACGCTGGACTATCTGCGCGAGTCACACCCCGACATCGTGACAATCTGCGACGCCAAACGCGCCGACATCGACAGTACCAATGCAGGTTACGTGGCAGCGATCTACGACAGGCTCGGTTTCGATGCCGTGACGCTGCATCCTTATCTGGGGGGAGAGGCGCTCCAGCCATTTCTGCAGCGTGCTGATAAAGCGTCGATCATCCTGTGCCGCACCAGCAACAGCGGCGCGGCTGAATTGCAGGATTTACCCGTCGGCGGCTCTCCCCTGTGGGAGGTTATCGCCGGGCGTGTACGCGATCAGTGGAACAGGCACAACAACTGTATGCTGGTGATCGGCGCGACCGTCCCGGATGATTTGCGCCGCGCGCGCGCGCTCTGTCCTGATATGACATTCCTGGTGCCAGGCGTGGGCGCGCAGGGTGGCGACGCTGAAACGGTTGTGCGCGTCGGCAGCGACGTGCGGGGGCGCGGGCTGATCGTCAACGCCGGGCGCTCGGTGATCTTCAGCGCCGATCCAGAGCATGAGGCGCGGCGGCTGCGTGATGCGATGCGCCTGTCGTAAGACTGTCGTTCAGCGCCAGCGGCGCGCGGGTCGGCGGCTGTTACGCTCCCAGCGACTCTGATAGCATGATTCGCACAGGCTGAAACGGTGTTCGAGCGGCAGTTTGTTACCACACTGCACACAGCGCCGCGCGGTATCGATCTTGCGCAGCAGCGCCTCATCGAGCTGCATCGACCATTCGATGCGCGCCTTGCGCACCTCGACTTCGCGCTCGGCTGATCGGTGAAATTCCTGGCGGCTGCCGAGCCACAGGTAGATATCGGCTTCCAGAATGCACCCCTCGATCATGTCGAGTTCGGCATGGGTGCGCACTTCGAGCGGCGGGAGCGTCGGCGTCGGCAGCGGCGTACCATGCAGGATCGCGGTGGCGCAGTGGCGCCAGTATTCGCGGGTTTCCTGACGGGTCGGCGCGTTGATCAGCTTGAGCGCCGCCGCCAACCCCAACTGCTGCACCTCGTGATTACGCAGCATCGCCGCCAGCTCGATCCGCTCGGTCATATCGGCCGTCTGCAGCGACGAACGCAGCGCGTCAGGAATAGATTGCAGCGACGACCACTCTTGCAGCCGTTCCGCCAATGTGCCGGGGATCAGCGTGATCGCCTCGACCGATGGCGCGACATGCGCACGGGTGAGCGGCTGTGCCTGCGCCTCGTACAACATTTTGAGCTTCTTCAGATTGTCCCAGTTGAGCGCGCCGACAATCCCCTCTTGAGACAAGCCATAACGTCCGGCACGCCCGCCGATTTGCTGTACCTCGTGGACGTGCAGCAGTCGCATTTGTTTGCCGTCGTACTTCTCGATGTCGAAAAAGCACACATTGTCGGCGGGCAGATTGAGTCCCATACCGACGGCATCGGTCGCCACGCAGATCTCGCACGCTTCGGCGGCAAAGCGATCGGACTGACGGCGCCGCACCTCTGGCGGCAGGTTGCCGTACACGACCGCGACGGTACGTCCATATTTTTCCAGTTCCATCTTGAGACCCAGCACCATCTTGCGCGAAAAGGCGATCAGGATGGTGCGCGCAGGCAGCTCCCGCAGTGTCCAGGGCTGCTCCGCGACTCGGATCGGCGTCAGGCGGGTGTGTTCCCTGACAGTCAGCGGCAGCGACACCGCGTGTGTCAGGCGCTCGATCAAGGGACGCACGATCGGCGCGCCCAGCACATGTACTTCCGGCGCCTGTGCTTCCAGCAGTGCCCGCGTCCATGCCGCGCCGCGATCCGGGTCTGCGAGCATGTGCGCCTCATCGATGATCACACATTCGCCGCTGTGATGCGGGTTGAACATCTCGATGGTGGCAGCGGTGATCTGCGCGCCCGGCATCGGGATGTATTCCTCACCCGTCAGCAGTGTGCAGGGTACGCCGCGCGCGTTCAGGCGGTCGAAGATCTCGAACGCCAGCAGACGCAGCGGTGCCAGATACCAGCCGCTGCCCGCCTCACTGAGCCGGGTGAGGGCGTCATGTGTCTTGCCGCTGTTGGTCGGTCCGATGTGCAGCACGACTTCCTGACGGCTGCGATCGACCATCTCCCAGGTCGGGAAGATAGCCAGCAGTTGCAGACGCAGGTCTTCGCGGCGGCGCACCTCTTCCTCCTGCTGGAGGCGCACTTTTTCCAGCATCGCTTCATAACGCTTTTGCTGTTCCGCGCGCCATTCCACCTTGCGCACTTTGAGCAGCGCGCGGTAGTCGCGGTAGCGATCGGGCAGATCCCATTTGCCGCGCACCTCTCCCCAGGTCGGCGCGGTCGTACTGATCTTCATCCGCACCAGCCGCCCGCGCGCCGTCGCATACGAGGCGCCCGACACCAGGGCGATCCCGCGCGCGTTCAGCACCTCCGGCGCGGCGATCGCCTCCCCTAATGCGGGATCATCGTAAGCCGCCTCTACCTGTGCGGCGGATAGGCGTTCTTTGCCCTTTGGATCGATGAACGGCGTCAGCAGTCCGGCGCGGATCGCCCGCATCAGCACCTCGTCACGCACCGACAGGCGCCGTGAAGCGGTTTCGAGCGTATACGATCGTGCCGCGACCTTTGCGGGGTTCGATTTGCCATCTTCCGTATCGGGACGCAGGCGATCGCCCAATATTGGCAGCAGTCGTTCCCACGCGCCATCGAGGTGCTTACGCGCCTCGATCTTTTGTTTACGGACGGCGCGCCTGGCGGCGGCTTCAGCAGCGACCGGGTCGGCGCTTTCGAGACGCACCCAGGCGTGATCCACACCTTCCGGCTGATAGCGCACCACCCCGCCCATCGCCACCAGATCGGACAGCATCCTGCCATAGCGCTGCTGCATATCCGTCAACGACACTGTCTGCGCGGGCGCATCGCCAATGACAGCGAGCATCTCCTGAGAGGTCGGCACCAGCGCCTCGCGGTACACGATCGCGTCGATCGTGCTTTCGCTGATGCGCAGCGGATCGTAGATATAGTCCTTTTTTTGCGTCAGTGCCCCGGCGATCAGCAGCCGCGCCAGCGTCAGCGACTCATCTGCCTCGCCGTGCAGCGCCGCTTGCGTGATGTAACCGGTTTCCCCGATGCGGTCAATCAGGGCGAGCGCGTCGGGATCGGAGGCGAACACCATCGCCCGGATGGCGCGCCGCTCGACGATCGGCGGAGTCAGCACCATGCCGCGCGAGTCCAGCGGCGGCAATGCCGGATCGCACCAGTGCGCCAACGCGCGCGCGGTCGCTTCGTCGATCCGGGTGGCGTCGTAGATCAGCGTCCCCGCCAAGCCGACCTTGCCCTCGCGCGCCGCCTGGCTGAGATTACGCTTGCCTTTATTGTAGGTTTGAAACAGCTTGGCGTAGCTCGCCTCGCGGATGAAGCCTTCGGGGATGCTCGCTACGAGGCGCGCGATCTGCTCCGACGATGGCATAAATTTACCCATGGCGTTCTCGTCATCTGGCGCTTAGTCACATGCTGCTATCGTAACACGAACAAGCGTTAGAATCTGGTTATTATCCGCGCGCATGTGTTATCGTCGGACGAACGCCGCTTATGCCACCCACATATCAAAGGCGAACAGGCTGATCTGCATCCCCGCCAGCAGCAGACTGAGCAGCGTCCAGGCGCGATCGAAGACGGCGTAGCGCCCCAGGCGACCGAGCATCAGGTAGATCGCTGGGATCGGCAGCACATAGCGGATGAGGCTCTGCGGCGCACCGGATGTCAGAGCGATCCCCAGCAGCAGTGCGCTCACCAGCGCAATATCCGGGTCGCGCCACGCCACGAACACGATGGCGATCGTCGCCAGCGCGACGCCAAAAAACTCAATGCCATAGTAGGCGCGCATTTGCAGGTTGTCACCCGTGATCAAGGCATCGATCGCCCGCTCGATCCCGTCGAACATCGCCTCGAAGTTGAAGGGCGCGCGTCCAAAGAAATTTTCCTGCACCAGCGTAAACTGGCGTCCGAGTGCGGCATTCCAGATCAGATAAGCTGCGATCGGCAGCAGCACCGCCAGCCCGCGCACGATGATACCCGGCGTCAGACGCAGCGCCCGCCAGTCGAGCAGACGCACCCACGCGAACAGCAGCGGCACTACCAGCACCACGCCCACGCTGCGCGTCCAGGTCGCCAGTGCCGCCAGGATACCCGCCGCCAGCAGGTGTTTGCGTCGTGCCAGTGCCAGACAGCCGAACGCCAGCCCGATGAACAGCCCTTCGGTATAGACGGTCGTCATGAAAAAAGCGGTCGGGAATATCAATAGATAGAACACCGATCGTCCGCCGATCGTCGGATCGATATCGTACAGCGCTACGACCGCGATCAGCGTGCCGAGCAGCGACAGCATCACCCCGGCAGCCGTCGCCGCAGCCACCCCATTCAAGCCTATCACCGACAACGGGGTCATAACGACCCGCATCGCCAGCGGATAGAGCGGAAAAAAGGCGTAATTGAGCGACAAGTCACCATCGGGGGTGTCGGCGGTGCGCAGCGCTGGATCGTCGTAGCCGTACAGCGCGATCGACAGATAAAACTCCGAGTCGAACGACACCTGGCGGTTCATAAAAGGATCGAGCAGCAGCGGCTTGTTCGCCTGCCCGCGCCGCCCGGTCTCGCCCGGCGTCCATTCCAAGGCGTTATCAGGACGATCAGGAGCATAACGGGTATCGGCAATCGTCATGAAGCCGATG
The DNA here is from genome assembly GCA_034437395.1 of Anaerolineae bacterium. GTDB lineage: Bacteria > Chloroflexota > Anaerolineae > Aggregatilineales > Phototrophicaceae > Flexifilum. The sequence goes on from DAOTUN010000022.1 coordinate 59,195, forward strand.
ACGATCAGTGCCCACACCAGCCACAGTCCGATCAGCATCCGCCAGGGGATGCGTCCGCGCGCGCTACTCACCATCCTCGACCGCGATGGTTAGGCGAGTGATAGAGGCGGGCGGCATGTTCACCGTCTGCCCGTCGAACAAGGTCGGAATCGCCTCGGAGAGCTGATCCGCTTCGAACAACTGAGCGTCGAGCGTGCGCACGAACTGAACGCCGACCAGTGTCAGGGGCAGCGTCCTGGCTTCGAGCGCGCGATTCACGATCATCAGTGTCAGCGCGCCATCGTCGCGGCGCGCGGCGGTGATGGTCACGTCGGCATCGCTCGAAGACGATGACAGCAAATCGTCCCCGAACTGTTGATACAGTTGATAGACGTAGTAGGTCGGGCGCACCTTGTAACGATCGAGCAGACCAAACCCGCCCAATGCCCCGAACGACGACAGCGAAAAATAATTCACGATCTCGACCCGCTGCCGGATCATCCGTCCCAGTACGTCCGCCCACCAGATCGCGTGATAGCGCGAGTCTGGGGTGCCCTCCCCGCCGATGACATGATTCCAGTGCGAGTTGACCTCGGTCAGCGCGATCGGCAGTTCACGTCCGAGCGCCTCGCGCATGACGACGCGCAGATTGTCGATCAGCGTATCCCATTCCGGGGCATTGGCGCGCAGCTGGGCGATGGTGGTGGCGGGCGCGTTCATCGTTTCGGGAAATGGATATCGATGTACCGCCACGATGTCCACCAGATCGCCATTCGCCTGCAAGAAGGCGCGCACCCATTCCCGGCGCGCGTTGGTGTAAGCGTCGCCCGCGACAGTCACCGGAAACTGGCTGACTTCCGGTCCCAGCAGCAGGATCGACGGATCGACCGCCTCCATCGCCAGCGCGATCGCCCGCCACTCGGTATTGAACTGTTCGACGGTGTAGTCTTTGAACAGGTCAGGCTCGTTGCCGATGCTCCAGTGGCGAATGGCGTAGTCGTTTTCGATATTGGCATAGCGCACCAATGCGGCGGCTTGTTCGGGCGCCCCGTCTTCCAGTCGGACGCTGACGCTCGGCGTGCCGCCCCAGGCGCGCGCTTGCAGCATGAACAAATCGAGCTGTCCCTCGGTGATATCGTGTTCGTCCCCCCACCGCCCCGCCGGGAAACGCATATGAGTCACGCCAGCGGTGGCGGCGGTGGGCTGCATGTCGATCGAGACGATGCCCCAGGGACCGTAATTCGCGCCGTAGACATACGGACTGATCGCCCCAAGTGAGCGAGTCGCATCGACGGTCAAGTCGGTGTCCTGTGCCGACACGCTGATGACCCCTCCGATCAGGGTCAGCAGCGCGATCACCAGCCACCGCCGCAGGCTCATTTATCGACGCCAGTGACGACGACGCCGCGCATGAACACCCGCTGTGCCAGCAGGAAAATGATCACGGGCAGCACCAGCGTCATCATCGAGGTCGCCTGCACCAGTTCCGGGCTGGGTCCATACTGGAAGTTGAAGACCTGCACGCCGACTGACACCGGCTGCAATTCGGGTGCCCCAAGCAGATAGATCAGCGGTCCGAAATAGTCGTTCCATGCCCATACGAAATGAAAGACCGCCACCGCGATGATCACCGGGAACGACTGCGGGATGATCACGCGCAGCAAAATCTGAAGCGGGTTCGCCCCGTCGATCATCGCTGCCTCGTCCAGTTCGCGCGGCAGCGTCATGAAATACTGGCGCAGCAGAAAGACGTTGTAGGCGTTGGCGAAGAAGTGCGGCACGATCAGCGGTAGCCAGGTATTCGTCCAGCCGATCGACGCGAAAAAAGCGTAGGTCGGGATCAGCGTCACCTGTCCGGGCAGGATGATCGTGCCGATCAGGATGATGAACAGGATATTTTTGCCAGGGATCGGAAAGCGCGCAAAGGCATACGCGACGCAGATGCAGCTCAGCAGTGTCCCGATCATGCCCGCCACCGCGATGATCAGTGTATTGCGGAACAGGCGCGGAAAGTTGATCGCCTCCCACGCGATGCCGAAGTTTTCCCAGGCGAATGATACCGATCGCACCGGGGCGAGCGTGCGCCAGATTCCTTCCCACACCAGCGGGGGCGCGGACGGGTTTGCCGGGTCGATGAATTCGCTGCTCTGGCGTCCCTTTTTGCTCAGCGCCAGATCGCGCACCGTGCCATCGGTGAGCGGCACGCTGAACACTTCGTAGCTTTCGCCCTCGTACTCGAAGGTCTGCGGCAGCATCGGGATGACCGGATCGTCACCGGTGATCGAAAGCTGCGCCGGGCTGGACAGTGCCACCATCGCCATATTGCCGAGCGGCGACAGGTAGACCAGCGCGATCATGAAGGCGAAAAGCGTGACCAGCGTCCCGATCGCAAATCTGCGCAGCTGGCTGTTATACGCCGGGGCGGTGGATACGTGTGCCGCCGTTGTCGGCTGGCTTTTTGCTGCGGTCGCCATGATTTATCTCTCCCCTGCGTAATAGACCCAACGGCGCGAGGTGCCGAAGATGATCAGCGTGAGCGCCAGCGCGATCAGAAAGATGAACCACGCCTGCGCCGAAGCGAAGCCCATTTCACCGAACTGAAAGGCAGTGCGATATAAATTGAGGTTGAAAAAATTGGTTTCCGGGTTTGACCGCGTGACGTTCGACAGCACATAAGGCACGATGAAATACTGCATCAGCCCGATCACCGACAGCACCAGATTGTAGAGGATCACCGGGGAGATCAGCGGCAGCGTGATGCGATACCACTTGGTGAACGGGTTGGCGCCGTCTACTTCCGCCGCCTCGTACAGCTCGGTCGGCACGCCCTGCATCGCTGCCAGCATGGTCAGCATGGCATTGCCGACACCCCACAAGCCGATCAGCACCAGCCCCCATGTCAGCGATCGCGGGTCGAACAGCCAGTTGGGCAATTCCTGAAACCCGATCAGGCGCAGCAGCCGATTGAGCCAGCCCGTCTGTCCATTCAAAAAACTCTGCCAGATAAAAACACCCGATATCGCCGGGATCATATACGGAATGTAGAACAGCACGCGCAGCACTGGCTTGGCGCGTACCACTTTTGAATTGAGCAGCGTCGCCATCAGCAGCGGTACCAGCACGACGATCGGCACCGAGACCAGCGCGAACCGGAACGTGACAAAGAGCGCATTGACAGTGTTGTTGTCGCTGAACAGCCGCGCCCAATTCGTCAGACCTGCCCACTCCAGCGGCTCCCCGATTTTAAAATTGGTGAAGCTGAAGATCAGCGAGGCGACCATCGGAAACCCGGTGAAGGCGAGGAAGCCGACAATCCAGGGGGAGAGGAAAATCCAGCCCCACATGCGCTGACGCTGTTGCGTCGTCATGCTCCGGCGCACCTGCACCGGGGCTGTACTAGGGAGTGAAACGGCTTGCGGCGTCGTCATGGGGACACCCTTTCTATGTAGGAATAATGGGGATCGCGGCGTACCGCGATCCCCAGCGTGTTGAAGAATGCGCGTTTACTTGGCTTCGTCTACGATCGCCTGGAGGTCGGCTTGCAAGCGTGCAAGCTCGGCGGCGAGATCGATGTCAGCGCCGGTGTCACCATACATCAGCGTGCGGAAATCAGCGAAGCGCTGCTCGCCCTGGTTGAAACCGGGGTAGTAGTACTCGTGATTCGGGACGGCGGCGTATTCCAGGCTGGGGGTGATGACGCCCCAGTTCTGCACCGACGGATACTGCTCAGCCTTCGCCGCGATCGCGGGTTCCTGGAGTGACAGCAGCGCCGGGAACGCGCCGTAAGTGGTCAGCAGCTCCAGCGCCGCCTCGCCCTGGAGGTAGGTCAGGACGGTGAACGCTTCGTTCGGGTGGTCGGTAGAGGCGAGGATGCGGTAGGTGTCGGCATCGGTTGGGGCAAAGGTGCCGCCACTGTACGACGGCACGACGGCGAGATCCCATTGCGCGGTCAGATCGCCCAGGCAGCAGGTGTACCAGAGCTGGACGCGCGCCATTGCTGCGCGACCGGAGGCGAACACCGTCGGGGTGAACAACTGGCTGTTCTCATAAGTGGAATTCGGCATGAAGTGCTTGTCCCACAGCCCGGCGCGCGTAAACTCTGCCTGAGCCGCCCACCATTCCGGGATGGTCACTTCGCCGGTCTCGTCGTCGTAGAATTCGGCGCCGCCAAAGGTCGAGAGTTCGGCGCGCTGGCTGCTCCACTGATGAATGAACCCGAACTGCTCGATCGCGGCGGGATCAAAGCCCTCCATCGACGCATCGCTGCCATTGGCATCGACGGTCAGGATTTGCGCGATCTCCGCCAGGGTATCGTAAGTCCACTCGACCTCGGTGCCGTCCGGCATGACGTAGGGCACGCCGAATTCCGACGGCGGGTAATTCAGACCGGCTTCGTCGAACAGCTCGACGTTGTAGAACAGCAGCGCCGGGAAGACGGCGAACGGGATGCCGATCAGCCCTTCGGACGTGCGATAGAGGTTGATCAGGCTTTCGGGGTACTGGCTCAGGTCATAGCCCGATGACTCGACCAGCGGCGCGAGGTCGAGCCACTGCCCAGCGAACGAATTGGCACCCGTGAAGCCGACCGGTCCGACGATGTCCGGGGGGGTGTTGCCGGCGATCAGCGTGCTGAGGGTGTCAACGGCGACCGCGTTGCTGGCGGCGAGGGTGAGGCGCAGCTCGATATCATCGTGCGAGGCATTGAACGCCTCGACGACCGCGCGCTGTGTGTCGATCTGGAGTTGATCGGTGCCCGTACCGAGACCGACAAACCAATCGATGACGACCGGGTCCTGCGCGGCGACAGGCGCCACCAGCAGACCGACCAATAGAGACAGCATGACTAGCAGAGACAGCGATTTCTTCATCAGGTTAAGACCCTTTTTTGGTTAGACAAGATACTGAACTGCATAAAACAATGCGCCGCTTTGAAATCCGATTCGTCCGTAAGTTCCTCCTTTTCAATAGACACCATCACGCCCCTGCCACCGTCGATCGACGGATGACCAGACGGGTTGGCAGCACGACGTGCTGCGGATGTTCAAGCTGTCCCTCGATCAGGTCGATCAGCAGGGAGGCAGCAGTAGAACCGATGAGTTGTACGGCGTGATTGACGGTGGTCAACCCGCTCGTGCGGGCAACATCGAGATCGTCGAAGCCGACGACCGCGACATCTTCAGGGACGCGCGAGCCGGCTTCCGCTAACGCTTCCAGCGCGCCGACGGCGATCGTGTCGCCCCCCGCGAAAATGGCATCGGGCGCGAAAGGCAGCAGCCGCTTCATACCGTTGTAGCCCTCGTGTTTGAGAAAGGCACCGTACACCACCAGATCGGGATCGAGCGGCAGCCCGGCGCGGTGCAGCGCGCGCTTATAGCCCTCATAGCGATCGATCCCATCCTGAATGTTCATCTGTCCGGTGATGGTGGCGATCCGCCGTCTGCCGATCTCGATCAGATGCGTGACCGCCTCGTCAGCCGCCGCGACGTTATCGACAGTGACATAGCTCACCATGTCCGCATACTGTGACGGCGGAGTCTCGACCATGACGAAGTGGCGCTTGTGCGCCAGGAAGTTTGCCAGCAGCGGATCATTGTGTGTCACCGAGGTGATGATCACCCCATCGGTGTTGCGATCACGGCTGACGCGCCGCGTGAATTTGTCACGATGTTCGCTCGAAGGCGACAACCACAGCAGCATCGCGTAATCGTGGGTGTAGACCGCCTCGGCGACGCCCTGGAGCAGCATTTGAAAATACGAATTGTCGCCGAAAAAGACATCGTTGGTCTGGCGGATGGCAGTGCCGATGATCTTCGAGCGGCGCGTGACCAGCGCCCGCGCGGCGGGATTGGGTCGGAAGCCTTCCTGGTCGATCACCTGCTGCACGCGCTCGCGGACATCCTCACTGACGTAGCGCTCGTTGTTCAGGACGCGCGAAACGGTCGATCGGGAGACGCCAGCTTTACGCGCAATATCTTCTAAATTCATACAGTCCGCCCAAAAATAGCTTCAATTCTGGGATCGCTCCCAGACCACGCAATTTTTTTCTGGGATCGCTCCCAGATATGGACTAAAAATAACATGTGTAAAAATACTTGTCAAGTTTTGATTGCTTGTCCTTGCTTTCGATTGTTGCGCTTTCTGGACTGCGACTGTGGGAATAAAGTTGCAATCGATTTGTGTAATCGCGGGTAAGATTACAGTGTCATATACAGTAAATCATGAATTCAGCGCCGCTGCAGGGACGCATAACAATGCGTCCGCACAGAAACCTGTCATTCACTGATATTTCTTATACTCAGAGCAGTCAAAGGAAAAACCGCTGATGCGTTCGCATATATCACTTCTGTTTTTCGCCACCGCACTACTTCTCTCAGTGACACTCGGCATCCAGGCACAGGACGCCGCGCAGTGGACATTCATGCAATACTTCTTCCTCGACAACGACCTCGAACCGCAGATTTTCGGCGATGTGATCGAGATGACCAATGTCGGCAGCACCGACGATGTGAACCTGGTCGCGCAGATCGACCGCGCGCAGGGTTATGAGGGGCGCTACGGCGACTGGACGGACACGCGCCGCTATCTGCTGCCCTACGTCGAGCAGCCCATCCTGACGCTGATCGACAAGCAGATCGAGGTCGCCGCGCTGATCCTGGCGCCGAGCCTGGAAGAAATCGACGCGGTGCGCGACGAGGTGATCGACCTCTACGACACCAGCCCGGCGGACGTGGAAGAGCTGCTCACCGATGACGGGATCGACCCGGAGGATGAAGAGACGCTCGATCGGGTGATCCGCAATTACGGCTTAGGGCGAGTATTCGATCTGGAGCCACTCGAAACACTCGGCGAGGTCGATATGGGCACCACCGAGGCGCTGGTCGATTTCATGCTCTGGTCGATGACCCATTTCCCGGCGGAAAAGTACGCCCTGGTCATCAGCTCGCATGGCGCGGGCTGGAGCGGCAACGGACCCGACGAGGACAGCGACAGCAGCATCCTGACGCTGCCGGAGATCGATGCGGCGCTGGCACAGGTGCGCCATGAGACCGGGATCGACGCGCTGGAGCTGGTCGGCTTTGACGCCTGCCTGATGGGACAGATCGAGGTCTACGCGACGCTGGCACCGCACGCGCGTTATGTACTCGCCGCAGAGGAAACCATCCCCGGCGAGGGCTGGGAGTACACCGCCCCATTCAGCGCGCTGGTCGAGAATCCCGACATGGACGGCGCGACACTGGGCGAATTGATCATCGACGGCTACATGGATTATTACGCGGGCGTCGGCGCGCGCACGCAGGTCGATCTGCATCTGGTCGATCCGGCACTGTCGGGCGACGTGATCGATGCGCTGACCGCGTTTGCCGAGGTCACCGAGCCGGTGCTGCCCGACACGCTCACCGACATCGGTCTGGCGCGCGTCAACGCCCAGGTATTCGGCGGCGAGACCGAGGATGTGCTGACCGCGATCAGCACCGTTGACATGATGTCCTCGGTTGACCTGATCCACCTGATGCGCCTGATCGCTGCGCAGCCGGAGACCGATACCGACGTGGTGAGCGCCGCTCAGGATGTGGTCACCGCTGCCGAGGCGATGGTGATCTACAGCCGCGCCGATGACGCACTGCCCGAAGCGCACGGCGTGGCGGTCTATTTCCCGATCAACCTGGAGACGGCGAGCCTGCCCTCCACCGACGCGCCGAGCCTGGCATACGTCGATGCGGCGCCCGCGCTGACCCGTTGGGCAGAATTCCTGACGAACTGGATCACCACCCTGAGTGAAGAACTCCAGCCCGGCGCGCTGGTGATCGCCATCACCGATGTGCTGCCGAGCAGCGGCGTCAGCAGCATCTACGATCCGCCGGTCGTGCTGTTCGACACCGACGGACTCGGCATCGCCAGCATCACCTTTTCCGCCATTCTGCGCCTCGACGACGGCACCAAGATCATGCTCGACAATTCCCCGCTGGCGTTCGAGGTGATTCTGGAAGACGGCGAGATCATCACCTCGTACCCGACCGGGCTGAGCGAGAACAATCAATTCACCTGGAATGTCGAAATGCCCGTGATCAGCGACGGCGTAACGTCGATCCCGGCGCTGGTGGAGATTCCGACCGGGCGCGCCGTCAAATCGGGTTTCGTGGTCGGTCTGCTGGAGCCGCAGGACGGCGACCCGACCTCGATCTCGGTGATCTTCGACCTGGAGACGCGCGCGGCGATCAAGGTGTTCGCCACCGCCGACAACGGTGCGCCATTCGAGATTCAGCCCTTGCCCGGCGACAAATTCACCCCCTATTGGGCGTCGTATGACGCGGACGGCGAATTCGAGTACGTCCCGGCGAACGACACCCTGAGTTTCGATGTGGTGCCGTTCACCTTCGATTACGCGCCCGCCGACTCCGGAACCTATGAGCTGTCGCTGCGCATCGAGGATTACGCGGGCAACAATCAGCTTTCGAGCGCCGAGATTGCAGTCGATAACGAGGGACTCGACACGACGCTGCGCGGTTTCAAAGAGGTGGAGTGGGGGATCAACTTCCTGTTCCCGTGGGGCTGGAGCGATCCGACCGTGATCGCGGGCGATCCAGAGGTCGAGGGCGACGAGCAGATTGTCGTGACCGACCCCGACGGCGAGATCAGCATCTTCGTCAGCGCGCGAGAGAACACTCAGATCGACCTGGATGACGCGATCGCTGAGACGTTCGCGCTGCTGGAGTCGCTCGACGATGCCGTCATGGGTGAGGCAGAGGTCTACGATGCGCTCGGCTATCCAGCGGTGTTCATCAATTACCAGTACACGCTGGAGGGTCAGGCGCGCAGCGGCGCGTATCTGCTGATCGATCTGGTGGACACGGGCTATGTGTACGGGATCGACTTCGACGCCCCGACCGAGCGCGCCGAGGAAGGGCTGGCGATCCTGAACACGCTGCTCGAAACCCTGTCATTCTTTGAACCCGTGCGGTTGAGTTAACAACGCGCGGTGCGGGTTTGGCGTGCCAAACCCCTACGACCAGGCGGACGTAGACATAACAATGCGTCCGCTTAATTCACCTGCACCACCACATCGTTTTCCAGCAAATCTTTCAGCGTCTCCATATCGCGCTCGAACTGACGCAGCATCGACCGTTGCAACAGCGGCTGTGCCAGCTTGCCGAGCAGCGATTGGTCGATGCTGCCCGTCAGATTGATCGTGAAGCGCGTGCCTTCCGGCGTCTCGTCGAACAGTAAGCGCGTCTCGAAGCGGATGCGCGACTCTGGATCGCGGTAGGCGAATTCGCGCGGGGCGTTGTAGGTCGTCACCATCGGGTGCGTCTCAGCCGACATGCCCATGAATTTGACGACATGCCTAAAGCGCGTCCCGACCTGAGTCGGCTCGCTGGACAGCTTTTCGGCGGACTGGATGGCGGTCTGCCAATTGACACACCCACGCAGACAGGTCGCGTTGTCGAATACCACCTCGATAGGACGGTCGATCACGATGCTGAGTTCGATTGTGGACACGGGACTGATCTCCATGCAGCGGCATATGCCATAATTATAGAAGGGTTTTCGAGTCGAATCAAATAATCACACTCGTCAGGACAACGCGCCATGCACCCACTGATGTCGATCGTCCCCACGCCGCCGACCGATCTCGCGCGGGCACTGCACGGCGCCCGCTGCGTCGGCGTCGAATTCATGTACAAGCCGCGCCCGGTGGAGCCGCGTGCGCGACTCACCTTCGATCTGACGCTGCAATCCCGGCTGGACGAGCTGGCGCGCACACCGGACTCGGCGGTCGTATTGTTGTGCGCGGACGACGCCACGATCACGTCGTTGCAGTCGATCATCGCGTCATCGCGCATTCCGGTACAGACTGCCCTGGTCAATCCGCTGCCCCACCCCAGCCCGCCCGACCCCGACACGCCGACCGCGTGCGGCTGGGACGATCCCGAACGCTGGCACGCCGTCACCACGACCGATCGGTGGGCGCGCCTGACGTGCGCGCTGGAGATCGGAGCGCAGCTTGCTAAGTCGGGGGGCGCGCTGATCTTCGCGGCGCATGACGCGCTATGGGGACGCGGACTGCTGGCACGCTTGTCCGCCTTCAGCCTGCGCCACACAACTCAAAGTATTCCCGCCGCCGTCAGCCCGTACACGCCCTATCAGCACAGCGCGCTGCCCGGCGTCGAGACTCCGCGTTGGGCGATCACCGCCATCAACGCGGCGTTTGGGCGCGACCCTGCCATCCGCCAGCACATGACGCGCGGCAGCTATCAGGGCTTTTGGGGCAAGACCGGGCTGCTGCCTTTCGCGCTGTGCCAGACCGTGCTGGACAAAGCGGATCGACGGGTCTGGGAAGACGATCTGGAGATCGATCGGGCGATTCGCGCGGCAGGAAATGCCTCGCGTGCCTTATGGGTCGAGGATGCGCAGGTCTATCGTCAGGCGCTGCCCGTCTTCGACGAGTCGGACGTGCGCGCGGTGATCGATCGCACGCTACATTACTCGCTCAACGTCCCTGCACGTCCGCTCGGCGCCAACAGCCTGCTGATGCGTCACCTGCCACTGCTGTTCGAGCTGCGTCGTGAGACCAATCCCAGCTATCGACGAGCGCTGCTGCTGACCGAGCGCATCGCCCACGACTGCCTGACCGCCGCCGAAGCACGCATCCAGCGCATCGGGGCAACCTGGATCGATTGGGGCAGCTATCGCCACGTCGTGCGCGTCGGCGATCCCTTCGTCACAGTCTGGATTAAGCATACGGGCGCGTGATAAAATCAGGCGATTGATCAGTCGGGATAGATAAGGAATCAAGCATGATCTCAGCCGGAGATTTGAAAAAAGGCACTGTCATCAACTATAACAACACGCTCTATCGTGTTGGCGGCACCGAGTACAACAATCCGGGGCGCGGCGCCGCATCGATGCGCGCACAGCTCATCGATATTCGTTCGGGCAATACCAAGTATCAGGTGTTCGCGGCGGATGAGAGCCTCAACAACCTGTATGTCGAAGCCGAAAAAGTGCAGTTCCTCTACGGCGATGGCGAGACGCTGCATTTTATGAACATGCAGACCTACGATCAGTACGAAGTCCCGACGACGCTGTTCGGCGATGATGCGCTCTATCTGCAGGAAGAGATGGAGCTGGAGTTGAAGCTGAACGAAGGCTTTGCTATCGACTACACCATCCCGGTCACGCTGTCGTTCACTGTCACCGATGCCGAGATGGCGATCGCGGGCAACACCGCTGGCGCCGTCACCAAGCGCGTCAAAACCAATACGGGTTTGTCGGTGCAGGTTCCGGCGTTCGTCAAAATTGGCGACATAATCAAGATCGACTCGCGCGACGGATCGTACATCGGGCGCGGTAACTAAACTTCCACGCAGCACCCATTGTCATCGTGCGATGGGCGCATGTGTCCCTACAGGGTCGAACCGATTGTAGAGACGATGTGCCCATTGTCCGTGTCACGCGCTGAAACCTCATAGAAACCCAATCTTCCCATGTCCGAACGCGCCTCCCCCATTCGATGGTCGTCATATCGTAATCTCGTTTGGGTGATCCCCTGTGTACTGCTGGCGCTGCTGCTGCGCGGCGTCTCGATCTATCAGTTCGCCTACCCCACCGGGCCCGATTACGGGCTGCATCTGCTCTTCGCCGAGCAGGTATTGCAGACGGGCGCGCTCCCCGATTATGCAGAAAATTATCAACTCGGTCTGGCGACCTGGCCGCTGCTTCCCGGTGGTCCGCTGATCTTCGGGATAGCGGCAGCGGTCAGCGGCGAGTCGGTCTTCAGTGTGATACATGTGGTGCTGTTTTTCGCAGTGGTCGAGGTGATCGGGACGAGCGCGCTGGCTTATCAGGTCTTCCGACGCACCGATGCGGCAGCGGCGGCTGGCGCGATCACAGCGGCATTACCGCTGTTGGTCGATATGATGACCTGGGCAGGCTATCCGAATCTGATCGCCGTCTCGCTGTTCCCGATCTGTTTCGCGGTCTGGCTGCGTTACTGGCAGACGCCGAACGCGCGCTGGCTGCTGGTGCTGACGCTGCTGCTGTGCGGGACGGCATCGATCCATCATCTGTCAACGCTCTGGCTCGTCCTGACGTTAGGCGCATTCAGCGTCGCGCATCTGCTCACAGCGCCGCGCGCCACCCTGCGTCGCCTGATCCCGCTCGGCATCGCGTGCGCTATCGTCGGACTACCGATCGCGCTCGACGCGATCGCGCTGACAACCCAGCAGGACGCCGCCGCCGTGCTGACCGGCTCCGACCGTTTTGACAGCACCCGCGTCACCTGGGAAATCTTTGCCCGCGTGATCACGCCGATGGGATTGCTGCTGATCGCGGGGGTGCCGCTCTATCTGCGCAGCCGCCAGATCGATCGCGCCTCCCGGCTGCTGATCGGGGCACTGCTGCTGATCACGCTGTTATTTTGTTTCGGTTGGCTGTTCGGACTGCGTTTTTACTACACCCGCGCGCTCTATTTTCTCACGCTGCCGATCGCTTTTGGCGGAGCCTCGCTGATCATCGCCTGGAAGCAGCGCGCGCTGCGCTGGCTGACCGCGTTGGTATTGATTCCGGCGATCGCCATCAGCGGCTATGTGCGCGCGCAAACTGCCTCCGCCTATTTCGAGATCGTCACCCCCGACCTGATCGAGGCGGTGACATGGCTCGACGAGTACAGCGCGCCCGACGATGTGATCGTCACAGGCACATTTTTTGGCTTTCAACTAACCCATCTGATCGATCGTCCGCACCTTGCCGCGCTCACCCCCGATCTGATCAGCAACGCTGAAATACTGCCGCTCGCTGCCGACGCCACCGCCATTATGATGGGTCTGGACGGCATGGATAGCGCGCTGCTGACGCACAACGTGCGCTTTGTCGTGGTGCGGACGCGCCTCCCGGACATTCCCGATCCCGATCGCTCGCGCCGGGTTATGGAGGCACACCCGCGCCTGCGTCTGGTGTTTCGTAATGCCGACGCGCTGATCTATGAGGTACGCTGACATGACAACCCGGTTACGCGCGTCGCTGCTGCCAATCACGATCGCCTGTTTGATCGTCATCGGGACGGTCGGCGTGGTGCTGGCGGAAATTGGGCGGATCGCCTACACCGACCTCGCCTACAGCATCGCGGAAAATGCACTGGTGACGGCGACAGCGCTGGTGCTGGTGTGGACTGCGCTGCAGCGTCAGAAAGACGATACAGCGACAACACAGCCTGCCGATCCCCTCACACTGTCACGCCAGACCGCATCGGGTCCGCAAACCCCGGCATGGCTGTGGGCGCTGGTGGCGATCGGGAACCTCGCCGCTGTCAGTCTGCGACTCGCCGCGCCGGGGAATAGCTTCTCGACGTTCGTCCTCATGCCGCTGCTGGTCTTCATCCTGCCCGGTCTGACCCTGCAACAAGCGCTGTTCGACGATCTGGCGCCGTTGTGGGCGATCGCGCTGGTGCCGGCGCTCTCGATCACAGGTCAGTTGGTGATCGTCGCCTGGATATTGTGGATCGGCATTCCGCTCACCCCAGCGGCGATCTTCGCCGCTGCCGGGGTGCTGACGCTGATCGGTGTCCTGCTGCCGATCGCCAGGCGCGCGATCGATCGCATTACAGCGCGGCACGCGGAAAGGCGCTCATCCGTATGATACGCCGATCGCGTGTGGGATGGGTTGTCGCTGCCACTGCGATCCTGGCGCTGGTGATCGGCGTCGCGGCTGCTCGCTGGATCGACCCGTCGCGCGCGGCGATCGACTTAGAGATAGAGACCATGCAGTGGGTCGAGGTCGCACTGCCCGATTCTGACCGAACTGTGAATCAGACTTTTGCGATCACCGCGTTCACCTATCAGCGGACACCTTACAGCCTGGGCGAAATGCGCGTGCGGGTGGTGAACGTCACCACGACGCACCAGGAGGGTTGGGTGTGGACGCTGCTGGCGCCGCCGGATGCGATCGAGGCTTGGCGCGAGGCGGTCTACACCGCGCCCGAACAGCGCATCATCCTGGCGGCGGGCGCATCGAAGGAGCTGGTGTTTGCGGCGCCCGCCGTCGCACCCATTCCATCTGGCGACTATCGACTCTCCGCCTGGGTACACGGCACCCGCGCAGGAGAACGCTTTCATTCCGACGGGGCAGGTGCGCAAACGACGCAGTATATGGGTGCGCCCTTCAGTTTCACGCTGGCGAATGTCGTTCACGCCGAACAGATCGATGGCAGCATCGCGCTCGATGTGACGATGATGGCGGAAAATCACTCCGGCACCCCGCTGGAGGCGCTGCTGACCTTCACGGTGATCGCGCTGAACACCTTAACGTCTGACGAAAGTGGTCTCCCCTCTTATGTCCATCCCGGCACCACGATACGGCTGCGCGACGGTGACCGCACCGCCACCACCCTGCAAGGCGAGATGCGCCTGACGCCTGGACGCTACCGCGTGATTGCCTGGCTGCGCCGACAGGATGGCGAATCGCTGATTCGGATTGTCGCAGAAAACGTGATCTCGGTACAATAGAGGTATTGCGTGCGGCATTTCATTACGCACTGTTCATTGTCACGATTTTGTCATTTTTCGCGTCCATTAGTTTACTGGTTCACTAGTTCAATGAGAGTGGTCATGTCCTCAGCCAATGTTGAAGGAATGCTGCGTGAAGGCGTCAATGCCCTCAAAGCCGGGCGGCGTGATGAAGCCCGTGCGCTGCTGCTGCGTGCCGTCGAATTAGACCAGTACAATGAGGAAGCCTGGCTGTGGTTGAGCGGCGTGCTGGAGTCGTTTGAAGACCAGCGCACCTGCCTGGAAAATGTGCTGTCGATCAATCCTGGCAATGACCGTGCCCGTCAGGGCTTGGACTATATCAACAAGCAGCTTGGCATCGCCCCTGCCGCGCCAGCACCGCAGCCGCAGAGCAGCGGACTGGCGACCAGTATTGAATGGGGTGCGCCTGTCGAATCCCCGATCACGCCCCGATCGGCACCGTCTGGGGAACCGACTCCTGATATCCTGGACAATTGGGTGACGACGCTCAATCTGCCCGTCGTCGCTGGCAAGGCAGCCGCCGCGCCGATAGCGTCGCCTTTTGGCGATGTCGATCTGAGCGACGATATTTTCTCGGCGGGACCCTTTCGCGCCGACGACCCCGCTCCCCCGCGAGCGAGCGGCGGTGCTGGTAAAGGGCGCGAAGCCACCTTTGCCGCCCCGCCAGCCGAGCGGACGCCCCGTCGTCAACGCCGGAACGAAGCCGGCAGCAGGTCGCCTGTCGCCGTCTCATCCGACAAGCCTTTGTTTGAACCGATGTTTCCAGGAATCCCCGCCGACATGCCAGCGACGCGGCTGCCTGGCACGGTCGAAAGCACCCCGATCCTGATCACCCTGGCAATCCTGCTGCTGATAGCGGGCAATATCGCGCTGGCGGTGATGTTCATGATGGGGTTTTTTGCCTGAAGACCGGAGCGATGTGTCTGCGGACGCCTTGTTATGAGTTCCCAGACACCTGCTGAATGCGTGACTCACTGAAACGATACGAAACGATTACGATAGGTACATGGCGAGTCCTGGGTGTGCTGCGATCACCCCCATCAGCATGGTATCGACGCTGGACACAGGCAGGTGAGACGGGTACAATCTTTCTCACTCTGTCCACCATGACTTTCAATAAAGGAGAGGGCGCGTTCAGTCGGGCGCGTCTTAACAAAACCGTCTATGGCAAATCATCGTTCAGCACTGAAGCGTATCCGTCAAACCGAAAAGCGCACCGAGCGCAATCGCACCATTCGTACCCGCGCACGCAGCCTGGTCAAGAAGGCACGCACGGCGCAGACCGTCGGCAATGCCACCGTCCAGACTGCGTTGGAAGCGACCCGTCTGGCAATCCGGGAACTCGACCGCGCTGCCAGCAAGGGCGTGCTGCACAAGCGCAACGCCGCACGGCGCAAGAGTCGTCTGATGAAACAGTTGAACGCCCTGCAGAGCGGCACCTAGCGTCCGCGCCGATGCGGGAGCGTAGGGACGCATGACAATGCGTCCAGCTTAACAGGGATTGTAAACAAAAAGCCGACATGCTGTCGGCTTTTTGTTTACCTGACTCACCCGCAATAACGTCAGGCTTCCTGCAAAACGGGAAACGTGGTCGTGCCTGGCAGTGTCAGCACTGGCACCGTGCTGTCCGAGACTGGCAGCGCTGGCAGATCAAAACGGTAGCCGACGCCGCGCACGGTGATCAGGTAGCGGGGGCTGCTCGGATCATGTTCGATCGCGCGCCGAATCCAGCGGACATGCACGTCGAGCGTGCGCGTATCGCCCAGGTAATCGGTCTGCCAGACGGACTCCATCAGGACACGACGATCCAGCGTCTCCCCTGGATTGCGCATAAATACCTCTAACAGTCGCGCCAGTTTCGGCGTGAGTGGCATCTCCTGACCGCGAATCAGCAGCAGCCGACGCTTGAGATCGACCGCAAACGGTCCATATTCGACAAGCTCGTGCGCCTTGCTGGTATGGGCGAGCAAGCGCAGCAGCGCATTATGCAGCTTGCGCGCGCTGATCGGGGGCGCCAGCACCAGATCAGCCGGGGTGGTTCCCTCGGACTTCGCCGCCATCGTCAGATGAATCAGGGGCACCGACTCAAAGTGATTCTTGAGCGATCGCGCGATCCGTTCGCCGGGGGTGCGCAGCGATACCGAGTCCAGCAGGATCAGTTCGCAGCAGTTGGGATCGAGCGCCAGCGCCTGTTTGCCGCTTGAAACGAGCGTCACGTCGTAACGTTTAGCGAGATCGGCGCTGAATTCGCCATTGCGCTCGATGAGTAGTAGGGAAGTCATATCAGCCTCCTGGCGAAATACGCCAGAGTTGCAATTGCCTCTGTTCGGCTTGACGCATAGACTATAGTTATCGGGTCAATCAGATGCGCGGATGCAGAGCATGGCAGCAAAATAGCGCGGCTTGAAGACAGCTCTACTCATCGATAGCGAGATTATAACAGACAATTCAGGGATTTCAGGTTGACCACAATAGCGAGACAGCACGTCGATTGGGGCGGTTTGAACAAGTGGACGGCGCACACTACCGAGCAGGCGCTCGCTATCCAGCGCATCCCCGCCCCTACATTTTTTGAGGCTGACCGAGCGCGTTACGTTGCCGCTGCCTTTGCCGAAGTCGGATTGAGACAGATTGATTCGGATACTCTGCATAATGTTTACGGACTTCTGCCAGGACGGACACGCGCCGCCCTGCTGGTGACCGCGCACACCGATACCGTGTTTGACAGCGCCACCGTCCTCGATGCCGTCCACCGCGACGACGGCACGATCACCGCGCCCGGCTTAGGCGACAATAGTATCGGTGTCGCCGCCCTGATCAGCCTGGCGCAGTTCGTCCGCGAGCAAGGGTTTACCCTGCCCTGCGATGTGCATTTCGTCGCCACCACCCGCGAAGAGGGTCTCGGTGATCTCGGTGGGATGCGTGCGGCATTCGATCGACTGCGCGCTCAGGTTGGCGCAGTGGTCAACCTTGAGGGACTGGCGCTGGGTCACATTTACAACGCCGGCATCGCGGTACGGCGCCTGCGCATCCAGACCAGCGCCGATGGCGGACACAGCTGGCTGCACTTTGGTCAGCCCAGTGCCATTCACACCCTGATGGAATTGGGCGCGCGGATCGCCCACATGCGCCCACCGCAGCAGCCGCGCACAACCTACAATATCGGCTGGATTACAGGCGGACAATCAATCAACTCGATCGCATCCCGCGCGGAAATGCTGCTCGATCTGCGTTCGGAACAGGCGGGCGCGCTGGCAGCGCTCGAACGCGAGGTGCGCCAGATCGTCAACGAGGCGCGCAGCAGTAAGGTCGATGTGCTGGTGGAAGTGATCGGTGATCGTCCGGCTGGCATGATCGCGCCGAGTCATGCACTCGTGCGCGCCGCCGCCGATGCCCTATCTGCCGTCGGCATACGCGGCGTGCTGGAGGCGGGCAGCACCGACGGTAACATTCCGCTGGCTGCTGGCTGCCCGACCGTGACGGTCGGGGTCACGCGCGGCGGCAATGCCCATCGCATCGACGAATATATCGAGACCGCGCCCATCGCCGATGGGCTGCGTCAGATCGCGCTGCTGGTATTCGAGGCGTGTCACCTGGTCGCATCGGGCGTGATCGCAAAAGGAGCATGAAATGACCAGTATTGATGTCCTGATCGTAGTGCGTCGTGAACATGCCCCGCGCTATTTTCAGAATTTGTCGGCGATCAAGGAATTTCGCGTCCGTTTGGTGACCGATCCGATCGAAGCGCGCACAATGGTCGTCGAGCGCCATGTCGATGTGATCGTGCTGGACAACTCAATGGACGGCGCGTTCGAGTTGATCCAGCATTTTCGCAAAGCCAAGCCGAGTCTGTTGATCGTCTCAGTCGATGAAGAAGCCGATTTCGCCATTCCCGGCTTTGCCGACGACGTGACCACCAACCCATTCCGCGAAGATGACCTATCGAGACGTATTCAGCGCTTGATGTCCGACCGCCGTTTAGAAACGGTTCGCTCCGACTCGATGCCGCCCGTGCGCGAGGTCGCTCAAAAATTACGCCGCGCCACGGGCGAGATCGGCAAGCTCGATGCCATCATCGCTACCTGCCGCGACCTGAGCTTCGACTATGCCGCCATCTACCGTCTGGAGACGCTGGAACCGCTGCGCATCGTCCTGCGCACCCAGGATGGTCTCAAACCCCTGCATCCGGCGGCACCCAAAGAAGCCAGCGCCGGAGACGTGATCGCCCAGGTCGCGCAAACGGGACAGAGCCGCATCATCGCGCAGAGCGATAGCATCAATCATGCCTTCGTCAGCCGGGGACGACTGGGCACAGCCGCATGTGTCGCCATCGGATCGACCAACCGCTACGGCGTGCTGTTGTGCGGGCGTGAACGCGCCAACAGCATTACCGCGCAGGACGTATTGATGCTGGAGTTGCTGGGGGCGCAGCTTTCCGCCGTGATCACACGCGCATAATAAGGACGCATAACAATGTGTCCTGGTTCTTCCCTAGAGCTGTTGCAGCACAGTGGCAAAGCGGTCGATCTCGGCGTGCGTGTTGTAGTGCGCCAGCCCGACGCGCACCATGCCCTCAGGTTTGTTTAAACGCGCCATGATCTCGACCGCGTAATAATTGCCGTCCCAGACCGCGATCTGATGTGCCGCCAGATGCGCGGCGACTGCCGTCGGCGTGTGCTGGTCGTGGCTAAAGACGACGGTCGGTACACGATCGTGCAGGCGGGCGCGATCGGTGATCCCCGCGATACGCACACCCGGTGTCGCCTCCAACACATCCAGCAAATGGGCGGTCAGCGCGCGCTCGTACTGCAAAAACCCGGCAGTCCCGCCGAGCGACTCCAGATAATCGATCGTCGCGCCAATCCCGGCGATCAGCTCGAATGCGGGCGTACCCGTCTCCCAGCGATACGGCGGTGTGTCTTTAGACGGGCGCACCTTGTAGGCGGGCAATTCTGCCAACAGATCATAGCGTCCCCACATGATTCCTGCGTGCGGACCGAAAAATTTATAAGACGAACACAACAGAAAGTCACAGCCGATCGCCCCCACGTCGATCGGCAGATGCGGCGCGCTCTGCACCGCATCGACGATATACAGCGCCCCGGCTGCGTGTACCATGTCGGCGATGCGCGCCACCGGATTGATCGTCCCGACCGCGTTGGAAGCATGAACCGTCGCCACGATCCGCGTGCGTTCACTCAACGCCGCTTCCAGCGAGTCCAGATCGAGCGTGCAGTCGGACTCGCGTATATCCACCCACTTCACAATCGCGCCGCGATCCACAGCGATCCGCAGCCAGGGGGAGACATTGGCGTCGTGATCCATGCGCGTCAGCACGATCTCGTCACCCGGTGCCAGCCGAGTCGCCAGCGCGCGGCTCAAGGCAAAGTTGAGCGTGGTCATGTTGGCGCCGATCACGATCTCGTCCGCGCTGGAGGCATTCAGAAAACGTGCCAGCTTGACGCGGGTGGCACGCACCATCGCGTCGCTGTCACGGCTGCTGGTGAAGACGCCGCCGCTGTTGGCATTCATCTCGATAAAATAACCGCTCACTGCATCGATCACGCGCTGCGGCACCTGTGTCCCCGCCGGATTATCAAAGAAGATGACAGGCGTGCCATCCGGTGCCAGGCGCCCCAATGCCGGAAACTGCGCGCGTGCGGCATGAACATCAAACTGCGTCATCGGCGTCATCCTATTGGCTGAAAGGCGTTGGTGAAGGCATTTTCCAGATCGATCGGCGCGCTCACGATGCCCATCGATACCAGGATGTCCTGCGTGGTTTGCCACGACTCCAGATCGCTGCTGCCGGGCGTCAATGCGTCCCAAAGCTGAGCAGTGTCGATCAGAATCTCCATTTGCACCCAGTCCACATCGGGCACCGCGACCCGCAGACGCTCCAGCACAGCGGCGCGCCCCTCGCCCGGCTCTTCGTATTCCCCGATACCCTGATCGTAATCCAGGTCAGCTTCGGCTTGCAGCGCCGCGATCAGCGCTGGATCGCGCGGCAGCGAGTCCACGTAGGGCAGACTCATCAAATAAGCTTCAGCCGGATTGTTCAGCGCCAACGTCACGCCGTTATGAAACCCAATGATGAAGCGGGCGACCAATTCGGGATCATCCGCAATCGTGTCCTCGTTGGTGATGATACCGTTGGACACCATGTCGGCGTAGTCGGACACGTTGAACACGCGCACGCCGCGCACGGCGCCGCATTCGCCACGCTGTGCCAGACGCTCAATCTGCGTCGGCTCATTATTGACATACACGACCGCCGCCTCGACCCCGCCCAGACAGAATACCTGCGGCGCGTTGAAACCGATGCTCTCCAGTTGAATATCCGCCTCGGTCAGTTCGTTCGCCGTCAGCAGTGCGATCAAGCCGGTGTAGCTGGCACCAAAAGCGCCGGGAATGCCGACGGTGCGTCCGCGCAGATCGGCTGGCGACTCGATGCCGCTGTCGTCCGCGACCACAATCCCGATCGGGTATTTCTGAAACCACTCGTAGACCGACACGACCGGACGCCCGTTGGCGCGCGCCGCGATCACCTGTTCGCCGCTGATCATACCGAACTGACGCTCTCCCGCCGCGATCAGGTTGACTCCATCGGGTTCATCGCCGTGTTCGAGTGTCAGTTCGATCCCGGCTTCGGCAAAGTAGCCCTTTTCGATCGCCACGTAGATCGGCGCGAACTGAATGTTTGGCACGAAGGTGAGGAAGAACGTGATCGGCTGCTTATCCTGACCATGAACGCTGATCGTGATCGCCACAAGCAGGATGATGAGTGCAATACGACGAAGCATGACATTTTCCTTTGTGATAACGCGAAGCAAGAGACAGCAAACACTATTTGACGCGCCAGCGCAACACGCGCCTTTCCACCCAGGCGACCGCGCCGTACATCACGCGGGCGAGCAGCGCCAGCATCACGATCGCCACGAACACCAGCGGCGTGTCGAAGTCGTAGTCGGCACGCTCGATCAGATACCCTAGCCCTGCTTTGGCGCTGACGAACTCGCCCACGACTGCGCCGATGACCGCCAGCGTCGCGCTCACTTTCAGACCGCCCAACAGGATCGGCAGCGCGGCGGGCACCTCAAGCTGCCAAAAAATCTGCCAGCGCGAGGCGTTGAGCAGGCGCATCACATCGCGCTGATCGTTCGGCACACTGCGCACACCGACAACGGTGTTCAGCAGCAGTGGAAAGAAGACGATCAACGCGCTGGTGATCACCTTACTGGCGGCGCCGCTGCCAAACCAGATCACCAGCAGCGGCGCATAGGCGACGACGGGGGTGGACTGGATCGCAATGAAAATGGGCGAGACGATCGCCTCGAAGACAAGACTTTTCGCCACCACATAGCCGACACTGATCGCCAGCGTCGCGCCCAGCGCAAAGCCGAGGATTATTTGCAGCGCGGTCGTGCTGGTGTGCAGCCACAAGCGACCGTCGAGCAGCACATCCACGAAACGCGATGCGACCGCTGCCGGAGAGGGGATGATGAATTCAGGATATAGTCGCAGCCAGACGACAGCCTGCCAGATGAAGAGGAACAGCCCGATCCCGATGATCGGCGCTGCCTGGCGCAGCAGATGTCGCGGCGCGCGCGCCGATTGGGTTGGGTTGGTTTTGCTGGGGTGTGGGGTGGGTCGCTTGAGTGCAGTATGGATGTGCATACAAAAGCCCTGTCGTTCTAGTCTGAACTCCAGGGCTTGTATTGGGGCGCGATATACAGAATCAGGCGAAACGCGCTGGTCGCACGCCGCCTAAAGAGGGTAAGACAAGACGAATACACACAGCGTTCATCCGCGTGTCACCCTGCGCACCTTCTTCCATCCAGACTCTACTGTCGGCTCTGGCGTTGAACCAGATCCACCGGCGCTGCTGTATCGAATTGATACAACAGCGACTCACCGCGAAATTGCGCACGGCAAAACGGGTCGCGGGCTTTGTCCAGCACTCTCTCCTGAACACTACCGCCGGTCGGGAATTCCACCCTGCCCTGAAGGTCAAATATGAAGTTGTGTGAAAAGTATACCACAAAGCACCTGTGGATTAGACAGGTTTGTCACGGTCGTCCGGCTCGGTGACTGGATCGGCAAGCAGCAGGGTGAAACGGAAACAGCCGCCTGTGCCATCGCTGCGGTCGGGATTGCTCTCGACCCAGATACGTCCCCCATGCGCCTCGACCACATGACGGCAGATTGCCAAGCCCAAACCACTCCCCTCTTTGCCAGAGCGGGACGGATCGACCTGGTAAAAGCGTTCAAAAATGCGTTCACGGTGATCTGCTGGCACACCGGGTCCGTTGTCGAGGACGCTGATCACTGCTTCATCACCCTGCTCGTGCGCGCGAATACGGATCGTTTCGCCCGGTGGAGACCATTTGATGGCATTGTGCATCAGGTTGATCAGGACGCGCTGAATGTGATCTGCATCCGCGAGAATTTGCAGCGTTTCGGGCACTTCATCGATGAACACGATCTGTTTCGCCGCGCTCTGATCTTCCAGGCGCTCCGTCGAATTCAGGACGAGCTGCGCCAGCGGCTGCTCGACCAGCCGCAGGATTGCCTGTCCTGACTCGATCATGGACAGGTCGAGCAATTCCTGCACCAGCCAGATCAGCGATTCTGTCTCGCGCCCGATCGCTTTGAGTGCCGACATACTCTGTTTCCGCTTGGGGCGATCCTGTTCATGGAACAGGCTCTCGATGATCAGGCGAATATTGGCGATCGGAGTCCTGAGTTCGTGCGAGATATTCGCCACCATATCGCGGCGCGCCCGATTGAGCCGTACCAATTCGCTCACATCCTGCAGCGCCAGCCCGATGAACAGGTTTCCGAGGCGACGAATGACCTGTGCGCGCACGCGATAGTAGCGCTTCTCGATCATCATCTGTTCTTCGAACGACTCTTCTTCGTTCGCCAGCGCATCGATGACCATCATTTCGAGTTCCGCCACACCGGTCACATCCTGCAGCGACTCGCCGATCGGACGCTTGCGATTGAAGAGCGTCTCGGCGCTGTCGTTGATAGCGATGATGCGATAGTCCCCATCGACCACGATCAATGCATCATAGGCGGCGTTTGCCAGCGTCAGCGCCAGGGCGATCTTGTAATCGGCATCCTGACTCTCGTTCGGGGAAGCGAGACCGTCTGGCGCCACAGCCGGTGCTGAGGTCAGCGACGGGCTGCGTTCGCCATTCTGAAGCAGCGCGAGATCGCGTTCGCGCTGCGCGACCTCATTTTGCAACCGCACGAGATTTTGTTCATGTTCGACGAGCGACTGCTGCAACGCCAGCAAGTGGCGCTGCGCCGCCTCGATCGTGTGTTGAAAATTGCTCACGATCCGCCCTTCATCCTTCAAATCGATAGCCGACACCGCGCACCGTGACGATCCGCTTCGGGTTCGACGGATCTTCCTCGATCTTTTCACGCAGCCAGCGGATGTGGACATCGACCGTCCGCTTATCGACGAAGTAATCGTAACCCCATACTTTCGTCAGGATCAGATCGCGCGATAGCACCACGTTGCGATTACGCATCAGTTCAGCTAAGAGATCAAATTCTTTGTTGCTCAACTTGGTCTCTTTGCCATCTTTGAAGAGGCGACGCCCGGTCAGGCTGAGACGCAGATCGTTGGAGATCAGCTCATCCTGGAGTGCGGGTCTGCCGGGTGCCCGGCGCATCACGGCACGCACACGTGCCAGGAATTCGCCCAGTGCCAGCGGCTTGACGACATAATCGTCGGCGCCGCTCTCCAGTCCGACGATTTTATCCACTTCCGTACCGCGCGCGGTCAGCATGATGATCGGGATGTGGGAGGTAGCAGCATCACGGCGGATGATGCGACACAGGCTCAAGCCGTCCAGTTTGGGCAGCATGATGTCCAGCACGATCAGATCGGGGTGTTCAGCGCGCAGCTTTTCAAGACCTTCTTCACCGTCTCCGGCGGTGACCACGTTGTAGCCTTCGCTGCGCAGTTTCTCAGCGAGGTTACGCGCGATCATTTCTTCATCTTCGACAATGAGAACTTTCGCCATTTCTCTCTCGTTATTGCTGTATGGATAGGTCATTGTTTTACTCACTGGGTTAAAAATATCAAGCTATTCATAAGCCGTTTTTAAGCTTATGTGCTTTTTCGGTTAATGGCGAAAGTAGATTGGGTCGTGCGTCAGGGCTGGTCGGCGTCGAAAATCACCTGATCGGCATCTTCAGTCAGGCCCGGTGGCTCAGCGTCCCCTTCGAGAATTGCGAGCGCGTTCTCGTAATCCTGTTGACGTACCAGCAGTCGGACTTTGCCCAGTATGCCAATCTGGATACCGAGCGCGCTGCCAGCAGGTTCCTGCATGATCAGTGTGGGAATGTCGTGTGTTTCCAGCCGTCCGGCGACGATGTGGGCTTCAGGGGTATTATGCGTGGTATAGACGACCATCAGGTCTTGCGGAGTCGAGGACATGGCGACGCCCTTTAACAGAATTGTTTAAGCGTACCACAAATTGGCGTTAAAATCGAAGTTATGAAAATAAGGGGAATATTGAACAGGAAGACGCGAAGCATTTCGTTGAAGAAAAAAGAGGAGGGGTGCTATAGAAATAGAAAAACCGATGCTTTGCGCAGGGGTCATGGCTAAACGAAGGCAAAATTGATTTGTGTTGGCAGCGGTCTACTCTCCCACACAGTCACCCGTGCAGTACCATCGAC
>DAOTUN010000023.1:0-38120 GCA_034437395.1 Anaerolineae bacterium
CGGATACAGTCAGGAAGCGTTAGCAGCGCACCTGGAAAAAGAAACCGATTTTGAGACCTTTTTCGCGGAAGCTGCTCAACTGAATCCGGCGGCGTCACGTTGTCGGTGCGGCGGACGATGCCGGTGATCGTACCGCGCAGATCGAGCGTGAAATTGATCCCGCTGAGGATGCCGCCCTCGGTGACGACGATCGAGGCGCCTGCCCCGCGTGTGGTCTGGTTGTTCCAGTATTCGATCGCAAAGCCGGGCGCCTCGGAATAAATCTTGTAGGTGCCGGCGGCTGCACTGAGGGCACAGCTGCCGTCGAGCGCGCTGGTGGTACTGGTGATGTTCGTCCCGGTGCCGGTGATCAGCTGCACGGTCGCACCCGCGATCGGGGTGCCATTGTCAGCGCGCGTGACTGTCCCGGTGATCGCACCCGCCAGCGGCGGATCGATATCGTCCTGGGTATGAGCGGGGATGGTCAGCGCGCACAGACTGACGATCAGGATGACGGCGAACCAGTGTCAAATTTGAGTCAAGGCATTTCACTCCCTCACAATCTGACTCGATTGTATCGGAGAGCGGCGCCGTTGATCAAAAAGAAAAGCAACGACTACCCCTGCAAATCCCAACGCAGCGTGGCGCGGGGACAGGTGTCGAGCTGGGCGTCCAGGTCGGCGTCGTCTTTGAACGTCAGCGACGGCAATTCCGCCGCCTCGACATAGAGCGGCATGATCCCTTTGCCAAATGGAGACGGCTCGACCGTGATCGGCGTAGGCGCATCGGAGTCGGTCGCACGCGGATCGCCGCCTTTTTTTCCGACCACCTGACGCACATCGTAGCGCGTGCCATCGGGCAGAGTGGCGATCTCGATGGCGCGTCCATCGGTCGGCAGGTCGCGGCGGCACAGGATCAGCGAGAGCGAGTCGCAGAAATGCAGCAAGCCATAGGCGGCGTCGGCGTCCGCTTTTTTAACATTCAACTGCCTGAGCCAGGCTTTCTGGCGCTCCGTCTGCTCATCGAGAAACTGCGCGAATCCAGGCTCGGCACGAAAGGCGCTGTACAGCCGCAGCACGTGCATCGAGATCAGGACACCCGTCCACAAGCCGGCACCGCGCGCCTCTTCCATCACCCGCACCGGCTGATCGAGCGAGAGCGGCGCCCCTGCCAGATCGAGCGGCGTCCCAGCGTCGCCGATGTGGTTGTGCCCGCCAAAGCCGTGTCCGCCGTCGTCGTGGCGGGAGATAGCGATCACGGTCTCGATCCAGCGCGCGTTGGCGGCGGCGGGGCGAGCGTCGGGATGCCAGGCGGTCGCAATCTGCGACGCCAGCAGCGCATGGGCGCGCTGGTCGATCATCTGCCAGCCGTGTGGAATGGGATGTACGATCATGTTGGGTCAGGACTCCGCTACAAAGGTCATACTTTCGGTCAGGAGGTCAAAAAATGCCGCGTACTCGGTCGCGTCGTCCAGATCGAGGCTGACCCACCCTGTCCAGGGTTTGCCGCCTGTCGAAAAAGGCGCAAACGGCGCGGCGGCGCGCAGCGACTCGGCACGGTCGGGCGCCAGTTTGAAGATCATGCCGTTGTCGCCGACGAAGGCGAAAATGCGTCCGTTGACCTTGTAGGCGGGATAGCCGAACGCCTTGCTGACTTTGACGCCCGGGATCGGCGTGAGCAGGTCGTCGAGGACGGCTTTGACTTCGGGGCGGTAAGCGGTCATCATCATTGTCTCCTGGCCGGCAAACAGGGTCGTTCTCTGCGGACGCATCATCAGGCGTCCCTAGAGGCGTGCTGACTTGATTGTATCGGAGATCGGCGTCGTTAATCAAAAATAAAAGCAACTACCAGTCCTTCAGAAAGGTGTTTATGCCATCGGACGCCCTGTTTGGCGTCCCTACGAAATGCGTCGCAATTTGGGGATATGAGCGATGAGCCAGGCGATCCTGGCTGCACGCCGGGGTCATCTCGTTTATCCAGAACGCGGCGTGATCTTCGAGAGAATTGCTTTGGGATCGGCAACATGCGCGCGCAAGAATTCTACGGCGTCTTCAAAGTCGGTGAATTCTGCGTAAATAATGTTGCCGGTGTCAATTTGAAGTGCTATCTCGAACGTTTTGATCTGTGGATTGGATGGCAGGGGCTGCAAAAGCTGGTCAATTGCGGCGGCGATCAAGTCACTTCCTAAAATGAAACTACCATCGTTGAGCGTCTGGCGGCGAAATTTCAACCATTGCTTCGCCAGCGCTGTTATCCGCCCCTGCTCGATCAACGTCATCATGCCATTTGCCAAGTCCCATGGACGGGGCAGCGATTGTCTGATTTCACTTGCCTTCAATTCAAATGGCTCGATCCCGTGCTCAAGCCAAACCTGATGAAGCGGTTCTTGCAGCGTGCTGTAAACTTCTTCATCGGTCGCTGCGATGACCGTAGTAATTCCGCCCTCTGTTTCAAACATCGCTCCGACCCCTTCTGTCCAATAGCCCGCCAAATGAGCTGCGGCGCCTCGTACAGTAGGGTGTTTTTTTCGAATCTCCCTTAACTGAAGAATCCATGCGCCTTTGTCGTTATGGTGCCGCGCATCTTTAAGCCATTTACTTTCAAACAACGCGACAGGATCATTGGAATCTTTTGGCACAATCACGTTATCGAGCTGACGTGATGTGCCCCCCATCATCTCAAGTCGCACCAACTGTTTTCCGACGGACGGTGCTAACAACAAAAAATTCGGATGATCGCTTTGCAGATAACTTTCAATAAATTCATAGACAGTGGCGGCAAATGCCTCGCCTATGATCTGTCCAAATTTACTCGCCGCCCCGTGAGCCTCGTTCTGCGCAAAACGTTTCGAACCTTTAGCCGATCGTGATGCTGGCACAGTGACTCCCTATTTGGTGAGAATGACGACCCCTTCACGCAGTTCGACATGGTGGCGTTGAGGATTACCGCGCCATTTATCCCCTCTTGCACGAAACATCTCATAGTCGAACCGTTTGAAGCCGAGACCAACTCCAAGCTGACCTGCCAGCTCATGTGTGGCGATATACACACCGTAGGGTGCCGAGTCGCCTAGCACGAGACAAAATTTACTCCCTGGTTTGAGAACGCGATAAGCCTCACGGATGACAGACAGCAATCCGTTGAAGTACAAAGCGACCATCAGGTCGTAATCTTTTTTGCCCGCTTTGACGAGACGTTGGCTCGCTAACGCCTCAACCGCAGTTTGTATCGTCGCATAAGTTGTCTGGGAAATGCGGTCGATTTCGCGGTTGAGTACCGTATCGATGTCATGCTGACGGCGCACAACCTGTGTGGTAGCAGCGACGAGCAGTTGATTGCGGTACTGCTGTGTGATCTCACCCCAGGTTTTGGCAAGACCCCAAAAATAAGTCTCCAAACGAGTTCGATCCGCATAATCGTAATTATTCAGATAGGGCGGCGATGTCAGTGCATAATCGATTGTTTCATCCTGCAAATGCTGGTGTTCTCGTGAGTCGCCCAGCACGTTATGAATACGGCTCTGCGCTATGGGATTCGCCGTGACCAATTGAATATCACGAAACATTTTCCTGGCGGTCTCTGTAAAAACCCCTAACGCATTCTTTGGAGGTTTATCACCGGTGTTTTTCTTTGGCGCGATATACGGCCAGCCCGTACCCGCTGCCGCTGCTTTGCGCAGCGTGTCGGTCAGCGCCACTTTCAAGAAATCAACCAGATGTGGATCGTCAATTTCGCCCTCGATGAATTCGCGCACCAGGTAGAGTTCAACTAAATCCTGTGGATGATAACACTTATAAATCAGCTCCGGAAAAACGCCCATTACTGAGGTGTGATCACGGCGTGAATTGACCCAGGTCTTTATCGAGCGCAACGTGTTTTCGACAGTCATTCCAAATGAAGATCGGTCAAATTCCCAGAACAGCTTAACCTGAGCGATCCAATGCACGAAAGCATGAGCTTCAACGCCATAACCGTTGATTCCGGCTTGTTTCGCACAGATCAAAGTCGTCCCGGTTCCCGAAAATGGATCGTAGATCCACTGTCCCGGATGAATCTCGAAGCGCGCGAACATCTGCTCGACAAAAGTATTGGAAAAACCAGCGGGATAGCGAAACCACGAGTGAATCGGCGCGCGCAGGCTGTCTTTGAATGTGCCGTAATCTCTCTTGTCGACGTGAACAGGCAGCGGCAGATCGTCGGCAGATGATTCGCCAAACAAGGTTAATTGGTGTGTCTGATCGTTCAAGGAAGCTCCATGACCTTATCTCGACAGGGATCTATCACGCTGATCGTGCTGCTGGCAGCGTCCGCAGTGCCGACGCTGCCAGCAGCACGATCAGACCCCGACTAGCTGCCGCACAGATTGGCACAGGGCGTGCCATTGCGGTCAGGGTCGAGCGCCGGGTTGAAGATCAGACAGGCGCGTGCCTGATTGCAGGTGGTCAGTTGTTCGCAGGTAAAGGTGACATTGGGGCAGAATTCTCCGGCGACAGGCGTCCCGATGCCCACGCCGCCGCTGATCGGTGTCGAGACGAATCCGCCGGGTGTCGCCGGTGTCACGAACCCGCCCGTCTGATTGACGATCACATTGCCTGTCACCGGGTCGATGGCGAGGCTGGCGCCCACATCGGTCAGCAGCACCGCGATCTCGCCTTGCAGCCGCACCCCGCGCGAACCCGCGTCCAGGTCGCTGATCAGCAGCAGGTAACGTCCGGTCTGCGTGAACAGCAGATTGGAAACAGTGGCGGTGGTGCCGTCGCTGCCAAACTCCGCTACGCCCAGGAAATTGGTCGGATTGTCGAAGCTGGTCACGGTCAGGCGCGGCTGCGCGTTGCCCGTCACTTTGAGACCCTGAATGGTGAGCGACTGTCCGGCGCCGGCGTCGAAGCACAGCCCGATCACACGCAGATTCGGCTCGCGCAGTGTGACAATCTTCGCCGTATTCACGCGCAGACGATCGATGATCTCGCTGCGCTGATTGAAGGTGAACAGACATTGATCGTCGGTGAGCGGCGCATCCGGCGGCAGCAGGGCGCGCAGACGCGCGCGCAGGCTGGCAAAAGCGGCATCGGCGGCGTTGATGGCGTCGAGCGCATTCTGTACGACTGCCTGACCGACGAACCCTTCGGCGGGCTGCGGACGGCTGCAAATGTCGATGAACAGGTCGATCGCCAGGCGCAGATTGGTCATGGCGGCGTTGAAGTCCTGTTGCAGCGGGAACAGTGTCCCATAGAACGGCGCCAGCACCGGATTGGGGATGTTGTAGTCGGTCGGGCGCGCCGGGAAATTGGCACAGGCGGCGCGATCGCCGATGGCGATGCTGGTCCAGATCGCCCGGATCTGATCGAGCGACGGCTGTGCCAGCTCGACGCGCGCCAGCAGCAGACGCAGCGTATCGTTGTAGCTGTCGGTCGTCGGCTCACTGACCGCCACACCGTCGGCGACGATGCCGTCTTCGGGTAAGCCCGCGATGATGCCGAGACCCTGCTCGACATTGACGAACTCGGTCGCCACCCATCCGAGCGTGCCTTCAAAGTTGACTTGCAGCCACGATCCACCGAGTGCCTGACCCAGCAGCGGGAAGATGGTGTAACGCGGCGCATTCGCCAGTACCGGATAGCCCAACGCCGGTCCGCCGCGCACGCGCAAGCCGCTGTTGACCAGCCGCCCCGTGAACTGGCTGGTGGAGGCGGTGATGCCCGCGCGCGGATTCTCGAAGCCGCCATAGGGAATGGTGCGCGGGTCAGCGACCGGCGCGGCATTGAGGTCGCCCGCGATCACGGCGACGACGGCAGTGCCGAGCCAGCCAAGCTGATTGCCGACGATCACCTGCACCCATTGGCTGTCCGGGCTGCGCGACAGGATGTCGAAGGTCGTGCCCGCGTTGACGAACGCCACCACTTCGGCGCCGATGGCGGGCAGGATGCGGATATTGACATTATCGCGGTCCACCACGACGCGCACGCCCGGACGCGGGATGCCTCCGATCGCCTGACCCGCGTTAGCAGGACGCGGCACCGGGGTGCGCGTCGGCGGGTTGGGGATCAGCGTCGAGGTCGGGACGATTGTCGCGGTTGGGAAGGGCGTGATCGATGGAAACAGCGTGATGGTCGGAAACAGCGTGATCGTCGGCGCGGGGGTGCGCGTCATGCTCGGCGTGAACGTCGGTGTAATCGTCGGTGTATTGACGACTACAAAAAAATCGGACGCCTCGATGGCGCTGACGGGCGTGGTGAAGCCAAAGACGAATACCGTCACGCTGAAACGATAGGGACCGCCCGGTGTCGCCGGCGCCACCGCGCGGAAGGTGATCACCTCGGTCGCGCCTGCCGCCAGCGCGCCTGCACTGTTGGCGCAGGAGACCGCGTTCACCCCCGTGACGAATTCACAGGTGAACAGGGTCGATTCGAGTGGCGTGGCATAGGTGATCCCGCCGGGAAGCGTGAGCGAGAGAACGATCGTATTGGTCGCCATCTCGGTCGCGCTGTTGTTGGTCAGGATCACGGTCACGGTGCCGGTCGTGCCGACCAGAAAACTGGTATTGGCGGGCGGCAGCGTCCCGGTATGACTGATGAAGATCGCCAGCGGCGGCGGCGCCGGCAGGTCCTGTGCCTCGGCGGGCGTGTCTCCGACCAGCAGCGCCGCCGCTGCGATCACGCACAGCACCAGCAGCAAAATGGCGGAGGCGCCGTATCTGCTTCGATTCTTTCGATCCTGATGAGTCACATCGATCCCCCGACTCCAGCGTTTTGGTTCGCTCATACATCCGCCCTCACTGCACAGGTCGCGGGACGCCGGATGAAGGCGCGCGACAAAACAATCTCCGGCTATTGTAGTGAGTCCGCGCTGGACGCGCCAATAGAGGCGGACGCGCAAGACATGCGGACGCCCGAACGAACTCAGACACATTGTTATGCGTCCCTAGGACGGTCGTAGAGATTTGGCGCGCCAGTAGAGGTGGACGCAGACGCCGGGTAACATGAGGACTGTGTGAAAAACAAACGGTCTTTAGATCTGCTACACCAGTGTCAGGCGTATCATATGATCGTAGGAAACAAGTCTTGTTTCGACTTCACCACATTCCCCGATGCTGCATCATTTTTGGAGGCTGTACCCATGCGTAAGCTGTCGCTCGCTCTGCTCTCACTATTGGCGCTCGTACCCTTTGCCGCCGTCGGCGCACAGGACGCGATCGTCCCCTCTGTGACCGTCACCGACCAGTTCGTACAGGACGACACCGTGACGATCAACGAAGTCGTCTCCGCCGCTCCAGGCTGGATTGTCATCCACATCGACAACGAAGGCAGACCAGGTCCGGTTGCGGGCTATGCGCCGGTCGTCGAAGGCAGCAACGCCGATGTCGTCATCACGCTCGACATGACGATGGCAACACCGAAGTTGTTCGCCATGCTGCACGATGACACGGGTGAGGCGGGCGTGTACGAATTTGGCACCGTCGAGGGCGCCGATCGTCCGGTCGCGGTCGATGGCAAGGTGGTCACCCCGGCATTCTGGACCGTGACACACATGCGCGCCAGCAGCCAGGCGGTCATCGGCGGCGACAATGTGCCCGTCGTCGAGGGTGCGTCAGCGGCGGATATGATGATGGCGCCCGTCGTGACGATCGAATCGGTGTTGAGCGATGTCGCAGGCTTTGTGGTCATCCACATCGACAATGACGGCGCGCCGGGCCCGGTCGCGGGCTGGGGCTGGTTTGCAGAGGGTCTGACCGAGGCGATCGAGATCAATCTCGATCTGGGCGTCGATCCGACCGCCGTCGTGTGGCCGATGCTGCACGTCGATACGGGCGTGATCGGGGAATACGAATTTGGCATGGTCGAGGGCGCCGACCTGCCGATCAGCGTCGATGGCGCCGTCGTCACCTTCCCGATCGCTGCCATGCCGTCGCTGACGGTCGCGTCGCAGGCGCTCGGTGAAGGCGGCACGCTGACGATCAAGGAAGCGGTCATCGACGCCGATGGCTGGCTGGTGATCCATGTCAGCGATAACGGCGCGCCCGGTCGCGTCATCGGTGGCGTCGCGCTCGCGGCTGGCGCCCACAGCAATGTGGTGATCACGCTGGACGATGCGGCGGCGGCGGGCGAGCAGGTCTTCCCGATGCTGCACTACGACACCAACGTCATCGGGGAATACGAGTTCGGCACGGTTGAAGGCGCCGACGCGCCCGTGTTCGTGGCTGAGGCAGTGGTGGTCGTGCCGCTGACAGTCGAGGGCTAGGCGAGAAAATAAACGAGCGCGGGCACGGTCATCGTGCCCGCGCTCGTTTTATGCAGACACATTATCAGGCACCGCCACATCTTCAGGCACGGACGCCTTTTTATGCCTTTTCACCTTGATTGGTTTCTTTTTAGGTTCGCCCCTTCGATCTTTGCGGGTCTCCGCCGCCGCCCGCGTGTACGACGCGCCGAGCAGCAGGATTTGCGCGGCGTAGAAAATCCAGATCAGCACCGCCACCAGGGATCCCGCCGCCCCATACACTGATGCCATAGTGCTGCGCGCCAGATAAAGCCCCAACAACGTCTTGCCGACCGTGAACAACAGCGAGGTCAGCGCGGCGCCGCCCCACACATCGCGCCAAACGACCGTCGCGTGCGGCAGCACGCGAAACATCATCGCGAACAGCAGCGTGATCACGACGAACGAAACCGCAAAATTGCCGAGACCGAGCAGCCAATCCGCTCCTGGCACTATGCTGTTGAAGCCCGCAGTCAACGCGCTTAACACCGTACTGACCACCAGCGACAACAGCAGCAGAAACCCTACCCCCACCACCATCCCCAGCGAGATCAGGTTGTTGGTCAGAAAACCACGTATACCCTGTCCCATTTGCTCTGGCTTCACGTCCCAGATACGGTCAAAGGCGCCCTGCATATTGGAAAAGACGCCGATCGCGCCCAGCATCAGCGCGATGACGCTGATGATCGTCGAGACGATCGAATCCTGAGGCTTGCTCATCTGGTCGATCACTCCGGCGAGCAGATCAGCCGTCCCGACACCGACATCCGTCGCCACCGACGACAGGATTTGCTGACGCACCGTCGTCTGATCGAAGATCAGCCCTGCAACGACCGTCACCAGAATGATCAGTGGTGCCAGCGCGAAGGTCGTGAAATAGGACAGCGCTGCCGCCATACGGGGCGAGTCGCTGCGCTGAAAAATTTCAAACGCGCGGCGCACGATCCCAATGAATCCGTGTGCCGGGGGCTTGTTCGGGTTGGACGGAATCTGGACGATCGGTGTGGTGGATGGTAGGGACATGAGTCTTCCCCGCGATGTGTGCAATATATCCATCCTACCCTGTTTTCGCCGGGATCGCGTCGGTGATGCGGCGCAACTGTCACTAGGACAGTTCACCTGTCCTGCACATCCGCCTGATCGTCAATCGCGCGGCTCGCGCAGCCCTGATACACGACCGCCCCGATGGTCGTGCCAATGACGGGCGCGATCCAGTAAATCCACCGACGGCGCTTTTTCGGTAACCATGTACAACCGTGAAACTTGTCTAGATCGACGTAGACTGATTCGGCGTGCCACACCCGCCTCGGATCGCGGTACACTATGCTTGATTCCGGGGGGCATATCACAAAAGGATATAACACCATGACCACCCTACCCAGCCAGGAAACGATCAACGAATTCGTGATCGCCGCGCATCACGACCTGCCCAAAGTGCAGACGCTGCTGGCGGAACATCCCGACATCCTCAACGAGAATGCCGAATGGATCGAGACGGCGATCCAGGGCGCCGCCCATGTCGCCAATCACCCGATTATCGATTATCTGCTGGCACAGGGCGCGCCGGTGGACATCTGCACGGCGGCATTACTGGGTCGTGCCGACGAGGTCGCCGCGTTTCTGGCGGACAATCCCGCGCTCAAGGACGCGACCGGACCGCATGGGATCGACATCATGTACTATCCGGCGCTGGGCGGACACATCGCCATCGCGGAGACGCTGCTGGCGGCGGGCGCACTGGTCAACCCGCCCGGTCCGCAGTCGCCGCTGATCGGCGCTATCCTGGGCGGACATGCCGACATGGTACGCTGGCTGCTGGCACAGGACGCCAATCCCTATGGCACCGATTTTGAAGGACGCGATGCGCTGGCAGTCGCGGGGGTACAGGGCTTTCAGGCGGCGATCGAGCTGCTGCAACCGTTCTACAGCGACGAAGGCGACCTGGGATGAGCCGCGCCGAAGATGCCGTCATGCGTCTGTACGAGGATGCAGCGCTGCGCGGTGATCTGTCCGACGCGCCAGCGGAACGCCTGCTGAAGTGGGCGGAAGACAAGCTGATGGCGCTCGACGAATCCGCCTCTGACGATGCCTCTTTCACCTCTGGCGAACGCGCGATCTATGCCATCATCAAAGATATGAATCGCAGCGTCGAAAATGCCTTCAGCGGCATGGGTGGCTTTTCGGCGCACGCGGCACCACCCGGCGAAGACCCGGACGAAATGGCGTTGATCGAGGCGCTGATCGCCGCGCAGGACGGCGAAACGCCCGCGTTAGCCGACACGCCCGACGCGGCAGCGATCGCGCGCGACCTGGGCACGGCGATCGTCGGCGCGTTCGGCGTGATGCACCCGCGTTCCGATGCGGCAGTGGACGCGGACGAACGACCGAGATCCGACGACGCTCCCGCGCTCGATCCGGACAATTGAACGCCATTTTCGGACGCATCCATAGATAGGCGTCCCTACAACTTTATCTGCCTGACTGCCTGAAAGGGTTGATACATGGAAATTGAACGTCCGCCAGATAGTCCGTTCTCGTACCTGACTTGGTTTTTCGGCGTGCTGATGATCGCCGCGCTGCTGGTGGTGGTCGGCTGTTCCGCTGATCCGACCGCTGTGCCCACGTCGGTTGGCGCGCTGCCCACCAACACGTTCGTGCTGGCGTCCAGCGCCACGTCGCGCCCGTCGACTGTCGCTGCCACGCGCGCGCCAGCCACCACCGCCGCCACGCGCGTCCCCAATACCGCTATCCCCGCCGCTTCCAACACACCGATCGTCGTCGCCACGCGCACGTTCGCGCCGCCGCCGACGCTGCTCCCGGTCACCCGCGCCGCGACCAGCATCAGCGCCGCGACTGTGCCAGCGACGAGCGCGCCTTTCATCGTCCCGACGATCGCCTCGACGCGCGGCGCCGACGGACTGTCGCGTTTTGTGCTGCCGCTCGGATCGGGCGCCGGACGCGGATTCTGGAATGTGTTTTTCAACGCGCCGTCGGGCAGCCGCAGCGCCTCGACCTACGTCGGCGGGATCGATGTGCCGCTGGCGCAGACGATCGCCGCCACCCGGCGCACCCTGGAGATCGCCGCTTTCGAGTGGAATAATCCGCTGCTCACGTCCGCCGTGCTGGACGCGGTGCGGCGTGGTGTGGTGGTGCGCATGGTCGTAGACAGCGAACACACCTTCGACGACGACGACTCGACCATTCAACAGCTCGCCGACGCGGGCGTGCAGATCGTGCGCGACAACCGCTCGGCACTGATGCACAACAAATTCGTGATCTTCGACAGCACCACCGTGCTGACTGGATCGTGGAATTTCACCATCAACGACACCTATCGCAACAACAACAACGCCGTTTATTTACGCGCGCCGCAGGCGGTCGCCGCCTACCGTTCGGAATTCGAGGAAATGTTCACGCTGCGCAGCTTTGGTCCGAGCGCGTCGCTGCCGACTCTGGACGGCGCCTTCACGGTCGATGGGATCGGCATCGAGGTCTACTTTTCGCCTGACGATGTGGTGCTGGATCGCATCCTGAACGCCATCGCCGGAGCGCGCACGTCGATTCGCTTCCTGGCTTTTTCGTTCACCGAGGACTCGATCGGCGATGCGCTGGTGGCAAAGCGGGCGCGCACGTCCGAGGTGACGGTGCAGGGCGTATTCGAGTCGACGGGCAGCGAGACTCGTTTCAGCGAGCTGACCAAGCTGTTTTGCGCCGGGATGGATGTGCGTCAGGACGGCGGCTCGTTCGTGCTGCATCACAAGGTCTTCATCATCGACTCGCGTATCGTCCTGACGGGATCGTTCAACTTTTCCGCCAACGCCACCAACAGCAACGATGAGAATCTGATCGTGATCGACGATCCCACGATCGCCGCGCTCTATATCGAGGAATTCGACAAGCGGCTGGCACAGTCGCGCGTGCCGACGCTGACCTGCGCGGCGTGATGCTGGGTCTGGCACGCCAAACCCTTACGGTGTGCGGACGTAGGGACGCATAAAAATGCGTCCGTGTGAGGGGTCTGGCATGCCAGACCCCTACGATCGCGGGTGAGGTGGTAAGAAATAATGTGCTAAAATAACGCGATATTTCTGAGGAGATCTGCCCCATGCCGTTCATCGAAGCGCCCACAACCTTTTACCTCGGTCGTCGATTCGACCCGAACAGTGGCAAGCTGACCGACGATGTGCTGTACTACGACTCGCGCGATCTGACCACGCACGCGGTCGTCGTCGGCATGACGGGCAGCGGCAAGACCGGCTTGTGCATCAACCTGCTCGAAGAAGCCGCGCTCGACAATATCCCCGCGATCATCATCGACCCCAAAGGGGACATCACCAACCTGCTGCTCAACTTTCCCGACATGCGCCCGGAAGACTTCCAGCCCTGGGTCAACGTCGATGACGCGCGCCGCGCCGGACTCGACTTGCCGCAGTACGCGGCGGACGTGGCGCACCGCTGGCGCGAAGGACTGGCGAGCTGGAGTATCAGCCCCGACCGGATGAAATGGCTGAAACTGGCGTCCCAGATGACCATTTACACCCCCGGATCGGACGCAGGCTTGCCCGTCAGCATCCTGGCGTCGCTGCGTGCCCCGCGCAGCGACTGGAACTCCGACCTGGAGACGCACCGCGAACGGATCAATGGCATCACGACCGCGCTGCTGACGCTGATCGGACGCGATGCGCAGCCCGTCCAGGACAAGGAACACGTCCTGGTCGCCAATATTTTCGAGTTCGCCTGGTCGCGCGGGCAGGATTTGTCGCTGGAAGACGTGATCCTGCAGGTGCAGCGTCCGCCCTTCGAGAAGCTGGGTGTGTTCCCGATCGACGAGTACATCAGCGAAAAAGCGCGCGGCAAGCTGGCGATGGAGCTGAACAGCATCGTCGCGGCGCCGTCGTTCCAGTCGTGGATCAACGGTGTGCCGCTGGACATTCAGAGCCTGCTCTACGGCAAGGATGGACGCCCGCGCGTCTCGATCTTCTACATCGCGCACCTCAACGAGACCGAGCGCCAGTTCATCATGACGCTGATACTGGAAAATATGCTCGGCTGGATGCGCACGCAGAGCGGCACCACCAGCCTACGCGCCATCCTCTATATCGATGAGATTTTCGGCTACTTCCCGCCGCACCCCAAGAATCCGCCCACCAAAGAGCCGATGCTGCGGCTGCTGAAGCAGGCGCGCGCCTTTGGCTTAGGCTTGATCCTGGCGACGCAGAACCCCGCTGACCTCGACTATAAAGGTCTGAGCAACGCCGGAACGTGGTTCATCGGGCGCCTGCAGAGCGAATTCGATCAGCGTCGCGTCATGGCGGGGCTGGAGTCGCTGGCGGATACCAGCACGCAGATGAATTTGCAGGATGTCAGCCGCCTGATCCAGGATATTCCGCCGCGCGTCTTTCTGATTCACAACGTCCACGACAAGGGCGGACCGAGCATGATGCACACCCGTTGGGCGATGAGCTATCTGCGTGGTCCGCTCACGCGCCAGCAGATCACCACGCTCATGGGCGATCAGCGCGCGGCGTTCTACGCGCGCAGCGGCGGACAGACGCGCACCGCACCCGCGCAGCCCGTGCCGCAGGTCAGCTATACCCCGCCGCCGACTGCGCCGCAAAGTGCATCACCGTATTTCAGTGGTCAGCTCGCCGCCGCCAGCCAGAGCGCGCCTCTCCCACCCGCCACGCTGCCCGGTGCACCAGTCGGGATGCCGACGACGCTGCCCGGCGTCTACGAGCCGCCGCCGACGACCTTGCCCGGCAGCGCGACCTATACACCGACGCCGAGCGCCCCGGTCTACAACACGCCGGGCGCGCCCGTGTTCAGCCCGCCGCCCTCAGCGATCACGCCGGCGCCGTCGAGCGGATTGAGCGTCCCACCCGGCTACAACGAGCATCAGACGCCGCTCAATTCCGCGATCGCGCAGTATTTCATCGCGGTCGAGGTCGATGGACAAAAGGCATTACGCGCGTGGGAGATGCGCACCGGCTTCACCACCGCCGGGACGGTGCAGGGGATCGCCCTGGCATACCGTCCGTACCTGCTGGCACAGGCGTCGGCGCGCTATCAGGATCGCAAAACGACACTCTACACCACCCGTCAGTATGCCTACATGATCCCGGAGATCGACCGCGCTGGCTTCATCCAGTGGGATCAATTCGAGGTGACGCCGTTCGAACTCAACCGCCTGTCGCCCAGTCCGGCGGGCGCGGCGCTGTTTGGTGATGTGCCGCCCGCGCTGGCAGACCCCAAACGTTACACGGCGCTGCGCCGCGAGGTCAGCGATCTGGTCTACAGTGCTAAACCGCTGCGGGTGCCCTATGCGCCCGATCTGGATCAGTACGGCGACCCGGCTGGCGACTTTGCCGCTTTTCGCGCGCAGGTGCAGCAAACTGCCCGTGAGCGCCGCGACGCCGAAATGGATGCACTGACCTCCAAATACGAAAAACTGATCACGCGCCTGGAACAGGAAGAAGAGCGCAAGCTCCAGCGGCTCAAGTCGGAAAAGCGCGAGTTGAGCAATATCAAGCGTGAGCAGTTGTTCACGACGGGCGAGGCGGTGTTGAGCCTGCTGCAAGGGCGCACTGCCTTCACGCTGTCGCGCATGAGCCGCACCGGGGTGTACAAAGAACGGTCGGCGGGGCAGCTCCAGGGCTTCGAGCTGGACTTGCAGCAGCTCGATCAGGAAAAACAGATCAGCGTCGAACAGTATCAGGCGGAGGTGACTCGTCTCAACGACAAGTGGGCAAAGGCAGCCACCAACGTGCAGGAATATCTGGTCACGGCGTACAAGAAGGACATCGCCATCGATGTGATCGGCGTCGGCTGGATGCCATTCTGGTTCGCCGTCGTCAACGGTCAGGCGGTGCTGCTGCCCGCGCTGGCAGGGGCGCAGGCATAATCAGGGCGTGGATGTGGGGGTTTGGCGCGCCAAACCCCTGTTGATCGCGCAAGCAAGAAAAACAAAGGAAAAAGATTGAACAGCAAGGCGCGAAGGTGGAAAGGAAATATGAAGATCGGATTATCTTCAACTACTTTCCTGACGGACTAGTAGTAGTTGACACAGCAGGTGGTAGAATATATTCTTCGCGCGTTCGCGCCTTCCGGTTCAATCTTTTTCTCCTTCCCCTTTTTTCTCCGTGACCTCCTGTCTAAATTATCTATCAACGCCGGATTGCTCAGGATGACCCTCATATGACCCTCACACTCCCCCGCGCGCTGCGGGTGGCGATCATCGGTTCGGGACCTTCTGCCTTCTACGCCGCCGAACACCTGCAAAAAGCGGCAGCGTGGGACATTCAGATCGATATGTTCGAGCGGCTGCCCACCCCCTACGGCTTGGTGCGCGGCGGTGTCGCGCCCGACCATCCCAAAATCAAGACGGTCGCCAAAGTTTACGAAAAGATCGCGCTCAAGCCCGGCTTTCGCTTCTTTGGCAATGTCGAATTTGGATCGGGCATCACCCATGCCGACCTGTCCGCGCGCTATCACGCCGTGATCTACGCGGTCGGCGCTCAGACCGATCGACGCCTGGGCATCCCTGGCGAAGACCTGCCCGGCAGCCACGCTGCCACCGAGTTCGTCGGCTGGTACAACGCCCATCCCGACTACCGTCATCTGACCTTCGACCTGACGCAGACCGCCGCCGCCGTGATCGGCAATGGCAATGTGGCGATGGACGTGGCGCGTATCCTCGCCAGCAGCCGCGCGGAGCTCGCCGCTACCGACATCGCCGATCACGCGCTCGACGCCTTAGCCGTCAGCCGCGTCACCGACATTTATATCCTGGGGCGGCGCGGCATCGCCCAAGCCGCCTTCACCAACCCAGAGCTGAAAGAGTTGGGCGTGCTGACAGACGCCGACGTGATCGTGCAGCCCGGCGCCGATGTTCTCGATCCGCTGAGTGCCGATCTGCTCGCTCGCACCGCTGACCGTGACGCCATTAAAAATGTCACCACGCTGGCGAGCTATGCCGCCCAGTCGCCCCAGGGCAAGCCAAAACGACTGCACCTGCATTTCCTGGTCTCCCCGGTGCGCCTGATCGGGACGGATCGCGTCGAGGCGATCGAGCTTGCCCAGAACGAATTGATCGCCGCTGAAGATGGCTCACTGCGTCCACGCACCACCGATCGGGCGATCACCATCCCGATCGGTCTGGTGTTCCGCTCGATCGGCTATCACGGCGTCGCGCTGTCCGGCGTGCCCTTCGATGCGCGTGGCGGGGTCATTCCCAATATCGAGGGGCGGGTGATCGGCGCCGACGGCATTCCGCATCCGGGCGAGTATGTCGTCGGCTGGATCAAGCGCGGTCCATCGGGGATCATCGGCACCAATAAGC
The DNA here is from genome assembly GCA_034437395.1 of Anaerolineae bacterium. Taxonomy (GTDB): domain Bacteria; phylum Chloroflexota; class Anaerolineae; order Aggregatilineales; family Phototrophicaceae; genus Flexifilum. The sequence continues at coordinate 16,574 of DAOTUN010000023.1, forward strand.
CGGACTCGCAGGCGACGGTCGAGCGCCTGCTCGCGGATGCCGACGCGGGTATGCTGCCCATGCCTACGTCCGTCGACGACGCTGCCGATCTGCTGGCGCGCGGCGGCTGTGATGTCGTCACATTCGCGGACTGGCAGGCGCTCGACGCACTCGAACTGGCGCGCGGCGCGGCAGTGGGGCGTCCGCGTGTGAAATATGCCAGCATCGACGTGATGATGGCGGCGATCGCCGATGCCCGTCTGCACGCGCCGAGGACAGACTCATGACGCCTCCCACAACGACCATCGCGCCGCGTGACCTGCTGGACTCGATGCGCGGGCTGTACGGCGAGGTAGTGCGCGACGGTCAGACGATCTATGCCCGCTGGACAGATCACATCACCCGGCGGGCGATGTGCCTGGGCGCAATCAATCTGGCGAATTATCTGGCGCTGCGGGCACACGATCTGCGCGCGCTTCAGCCCGGCTTGAGTCATTACGGTATGTCCTCGCTCGGACGTGCCGAGGGGCGGGTGCTGCCCAATCTGGAGGCAGTGATCGCCGCGCTGGAGGCGATCACGGATGTGCCCGCCCCGGAACGCACGCCCTTCCCCAATACCAAGCGCGCCTCGCGCGGGGCGCGGCTGCTGCGCGCCAATACCGATCAGGTCTTCGGGGCGACACCGGCGTATCGCACGGTGCGGATCATGGTGACCTATCCGAGCGAGGCGGCGAGCGATTACGATTTTGTGCGCGATCTGGTGGCGCGCGGGATGAATGTCGCCCGCATCAACTGCGCCCACGACAGCGCCGCCGACTGGGAGGCGATGATCGCCTTTACCCAGCGGGCAGCGCGCGAGACCGGACACGCGGTCAGGATTCATATGGATTTGGGCGGACCGAAAGTCCGCACCGCCGATCTGCTGCTGGACGACAAGCGCGCCTACGTTGGGGATACCCTCCTGCTCACGCGCGCCGTTCCGCGCCAGCGCCAGGACTATCCCAAGCAGATTCGCTGCACACTGCCCGCCGTCCTCGATCAGGTGGCGGTCGGGGAAGCGGTCTGGATCGACGATGGGCTGATCGGGACGGTGATCGTCGGGATGCACGCCGATGGCGCCGTGCTGCGCGTCACGCACGCCGAGGACGAGGGCGTGCGTCTCAAAGAGGAAAAGGGACTCAATTTCCCCGATACCGATCTGCATCTGTCGCCGCTGACCGACGACGACCTGAGCGCGCTCGACTTCATTGCTGACCACGCCGACTCGATCGGCTATTCGTTCGTGCAGGACACCGCCGACATCGATCTGCTGCAAGGGGAACTGGCGAAGCGGCGTGACGACTGGCGCCGGATCGCGCTGATCGCCAAGATCGAGACGCGCCGCGCCGTTCGCAATCTGCCTGACCTGATCGTGCGCGCCGGGGGTGTGCAGCCCTTCGGCGTGATGATCGCGCGCGGCGATCTGGCGGTCGAGGTCGGCTATCTGCGCATGGCGGAGATTCAGGAAGAAATCCTGTGGCTGTGCGAGGCAGCGCATATCCCGGTGATCTGGGCGACCCAGGTGCTGGAGAGCTTCGTCAAGCGCGGTACGCCGTCCCGCGGCGAGATGACTGACGCGGCGATGGGCGCCCGCGCCGAATGCGTGATGCTCAACAAAGGTCCGCATGTGGGCGAGGCGGTGACCATCCTGGGTGACCTGCTGACGCGGATGCAGCAGCACCAGGTGAAAAAGACGCCGCAGTTACGTGCGCTGAAGCAGTGGCAGGACGTGATGGGCGACTGACGCCGATCTGTTACCGTCGGGGTGTGGCATGCCACACCCTACAGGCTCTCGTGGTAGACCGCCAGGCTGATCGCAAAGGTGGTGTGCAAGTCGGGGGTGCTTTCGACGGCGATCGTCCCGTCGTGCAGATCGAGAATCTCGCGGGTGATGAACAGTCCGAGTCCAGCGCCCACCCCGCCCTCGGTCACCCGGAAAAACGGCTCGAACAGGTGGGGCAGATGCTCCGCCGCGATCCCGGCGCCGCTGTTCTGCACGCGCACGACCACGCGATCGGTCATCTCATCACAGCGGGCATCGACGGTGATCGCGCCCGCGATCGGCGTGTACAGCACCGCGTTGCGCACGATGTTGGTGAGCACCTGATTGATGCGGGTGGCGTCGGCATAGACCAGCAGCGGCATGGGCGGCAGTGATACTGTGACGCCGATGGTCTTGTTGTCAGCGTCGGGCTGCTGCACCTCGATCACTTCCTGTACCACCAGACGCAGATCGATCGGCTGTTTCTTGATCGGGATACCTGTCTCCAGCCGCGCCACATCGAGCAGATCGTTGAGCAGCGTCAGCATTTGCCGGGACACCTTGTCCATGACCGCCAGGTGATGCGGCATTCCGGCGCGGTCGCGCTCGATCAGATAGAGACGGGTCATGATGTTGGACAGCGGCGTGCGCAGCTCGTGGGAGGCGCGTGCGAAAAAATAATCGCGCTGCCGCTGGAGCGCTCGCTCGCGTGTGACATCGCGCACCACGATCACGCGGCGGCGCTTGCCGTCGAAGATCGGCAGCGGCGTCGCGGTGATCGCCACGTCGATGTGCCCGCCATCCTGCTGCACGAGCCTCGTCTCGAAACGGTCGGGGCGTCGCGTCAGGTCTTGGGTCGAGATATTTTCGGGTTGGGAGAGCAGCAGACGAAAGGGCTTGTCGATCAGATCGGCTGTTTGATAGCCCGTCATCTCTGCCAGCGCGCTGTTGACCAGCGCCATTCGCCCATCGATGTTGTAGATCAGCCCTTCGCCCATCGTATCGACGATCGCGCGCAGCTGCGCTTCCTGCGCGGTCAGGGCGGCGGTGCGCTCGCTGATCAGCCGATCCTGGTCGGCGTTGAGGGTTTCCAGCGCTGCCCGCGCGTCGATCGACTGTTGCAGCATGGCGTTGATGGTACGCGCCAGTGCCGACAGCTCGTCGCGCCCTTCCACAGCGATCTGGGGCGGCGCTCCGGGCGCGCCGATCCATTTTACTGCGTCGATCATCCGCGCGATCCGCCCCAGCAGCAGGGTGTCGATCAGCAGAAACACGCCGACCACTACCACGCAGCCGAACAGTATCAGCGCACCGCTGAATTGCAGCACACTCAATTCTACCTGAGTCAGCAGGTCGCGCGGCACCGTGACATTCAGGTAGAATATGCCGCCTACTGCATCGATGGCGCTCGTGCCGACGGCGCTGTTGCCCTGTGTGACGATCGCCTGCATGATTTCAGCAGTCGAAGTGTTCACCTCCAGCGTGATCTCCATTTGCAGCATCGAGGCGAGTCGATCCAACAGAGCGCGATCGATCACCCGACCCCAGATCATCGCGCCGCCAGCGGGAGGCTCAGAAAAGCTGTTGAGGATCGGGCGCACCGACACGATCATCGGCAGCCCATCGACCAGCGCAAAAAAAGCGCTCGACCCTCGCGCCGTGATCGCATCCAGTAAGGGCGCGCCCGCCGCGTCGGGCTGGCGCAGCAGCGCCGACGATGGATACTCCGGGCGTGCGAGCCAGTTCACCTCGGCGCCAGCGCTGTCCAGCAGCATCATAAAGTCGAGGTCGAGGGTGTCGAGGCTGATTTGCGTCAGATTCTCCTCGGCAAACGCGGGATCGCGCTCGGTGACGTAATCGTAGGTGGCAGTCCAGCTCGACCAATCGACCTGTCCCCGATACACATCCTCCAGCACGCGCTCCAACGCAGCCTCGGCACGCCTGATGTCGCGGGTGACATGGGTGCGTTCGGCGGTCTCGAAACTGGAGATGATGATGCGCTGTAGGGCGAAATACAGCACGACGATCATGCCGATCAGCAGGAGTATCATGGTGAGCAGCGTGCGGCGGCGCAGCGACATAGGTGGCGCTCTCGTTTTATGACACAAGTACGGCGCATGACATTATAGTCGTGTACACATTTTATTGTACGCGCGCTTGTTACAAATGCTTCGTAAAGTTACGCCATTTTCATGAAGGGCGGGTTAAGGCTGGCAGGAAAACAAAGGAAAGATTGCAGACGATACAGAGGACAGAAGAAAAGAGAAGGGTAACTACTGCGCCCTCACCTCCTGCCCCCTCACCCTAAATTCCTCTCCCGCAAGCGGAGAGGAACTTCAAAGCAGATCAGTTCTCCCCCTCGCCCCTTGTAGGCGTCGGGGGGGTGAGGGCAAAAGTGCGCGACATGACACACCAGCGGCGCGCGTGATCAAATCTTGCTCACCCGGTGCGCCACCCGCAGCTGGCGCGAAAACAGCGGGATGAATTCCAGGATATTGGGGTACTTGCCCTCGTCGGCTTCGCGCAGATAACGCCGATAGACCGTGATCGCGGCGGGCAGCACCTCCAGCCCGGTCACGCGCCGCTCCATCAGCACATGCGCGTCGGCTTCCGCCTTGCTCACGTTGTCCTCCAGAAAGATGGCGACCGCGCTGGTCACGAACAGATAAGTGAACTGTTCCGCCCAGGTCGGATTCTTGCTCATGAACCCGTCGGTCAGCGGCAGCGGCTTTTGCCCTTCCAGCGAGATCTCCGCCGCGTGCGTGCGCAAAAAGTTGAGCATCAGCATCTGTCCGGCGGTGGCGATCAGCGCACGGTAGACGTGCGCCGGGTCTTCGTCGAAAGGCCAGGGCGGACTCTCGCCCCAGGCGATGCGCGGCGGCACCAGGCAGACGATCTCTCCATTGAGGCGCAGTGCCAGCTCGCGGTCGGTCGGGTAGCAGATATTGGGCACGAACACCAGCGTGTCGGAAACTGTCCCGACGAAACGCTCCAGAAATGGCTCGAACTGTGCCGACGCCAACGCCTGGCGCGCCTGGTCTTCGGCGCCGCTCCACGAGTCGGACTCGCTGGTCCAAAAGCGCTGCAGCGGCGTCTTGTGATAAAAGTCGTTCAATTCGCTGTCCCAGTGCGGTGGCATCCAGCTTGGCGGCTTGTCGAGCGGCGAGCCGTCCAGCTTCAGCATCAGCGCCAGTGTGAAGATCGCCTCCAGAGGCGCGCCGCGATCGAGCAGCGTTTGCAGAGCGCGCACCGCTGGATGGTCGGCTTGGTCGGCGAGCTGTTTGCGGGTATTGCGCGCGTGCAGATGCGTCCCATGTCCGCGCCTGGCTTTTTCTTCGTCGGCATAGCGGGTGAGCGCCAGTACCGCCGACACCAGCCGCAGCCGATCATCGACACGGACGATTACGTCGCTGGAATAAGTCATGCTCGTGCAGTCCAATCAGGTAAGGACGCAGAATGATTCGTCCGCCGCAGGAACGCCCCCCCGAAAATCCAAAGGGAGATGAAAGACAGGGCGCTGCGCGCCCGCAGGGACGCACAACGATGCGTCCGCGCGTGTAAATCGACCAAAACGCGCTTGAGTTTTTTCATGAGAAGAACGCTTTCGATCCGGCGGTGTTAGAGTGTATGGTCTTTATCCTCATTGTACCGCGCACACCCAAAACCGCCTATGAGAGCAGCCCTTTTCACAGAAACCTTTCTGCCCAAGATTGACGGAATCGTCACGGTCGTCTGTCTGTTACTCGATCACCTGGAAAAACGTGGGATCGAGTCGATCGTGATCGCGCCCAAAATGGGGGTCGAACAGTATCGCAGCACGCCTGTGATCGGCGTCCCCGGCGTCCCACTGCCGCTCTATCCAGAGCTGCGCATTGGGCCGCCCACGCTGTCCACCTATCAACAGTTGAAGTCGTTCAAGCCCGATGTCGCGCATTTCATCCACCCGGTCCTGATCGGGATTCCTGGCATGGTGATGGCGCGTCATCTGGGTATCCCGGTGGTGGCGTCGTTTCATCTCGACCTGGCGCGGCTGATGCACCATTTCAATCTGGGCTTCATGGAGCCGATGACCGACGTATTCACCCGCACCGTCTTCAATGCCGCCGATGTCTCGCTGGCGCCGTCGAAACAGATTCAGCGCGACATGCAGCGCGTCGGCGTCCGCGATGTCGGCTTGTGGGGGCGGGGCGTCGATGCCGATAAATTCAACCCGCGCTATCGCACCACCGACATGCGTCACGCCATGAGCGACGGTCACATCGACGAGACGCTGCTGCTCTACGTCGGACGCATCAGCAGCGAAAAGCAGATCGATCATTTGCGCCCGGTGCTGGAAGCCGTGCCGGGGACGAGGCTGGCGATCGTCGGCGATGGACCTGCCCGCGCCGACATGGAAGCCTATTTCGCGGGCACGCCGACACGCTTCATGGGCTACCTGAAGGGCGAGGCGCTGTCCGAGGCGTATGCCAGCGCCGATATGTTCGTCTTTCCGTCGGCGATGGAGACCTTTGGGCTGGTGGTGGTCGAGGCGATGGCGGCGGGGCTGCCCGTCGTGGCGTCGCGCGTGGGCGGCATCCCCGATGTGGTCGAGCTGGGCGTGACCGGGTACACCTTCGAGGTGGGCGACACGGCGGGTCTGATCGACGGTGTGCGTCGGATCGCATCGAGCCGCGCCCGCATCACCCAGATGGGTGTCGCGGCGCGGGCGTTCGCGGAAACACAGTCGTGGGACGCGATGATGGACGAGGTGGTCGATCTGTACGCGCGGCTGATCACCGAGGGACGCGCCGAGGGCGATATGGCGGTGGCGTAGGCAGCGGAGTCGCATCGTTGACCATCCGTGCGGCTTGGCACGCCAGGTCGCTGGGTTGGTACAATCTCACCTGGCAGCGTTGGTGACAGTGCGACTCAATAATTGCGGATGAACAGTTCTTTGCCGACTGCGGCGCTGCCTTGCCTGAAGTTGTTCATGCCGTATTGCAGCTCCCAGGATTCGACCTGAGCGAAGCTGAATAAATCACGGATGATGGGCGAGTCGTCGTAGGTGATCAACCAGCGATGGGGGCAGGCACGCATCGTTTCCGCAAAACGAAGATGGTCGAATCCGGTATGCAGGATTCCGCGCTCGCCATACAGTCGTGACTCGGTGGCGCTGTAATAAGGCGGGTCGAGAAAAATGAACACATTCTCCCCAGGACGCTCGATCAGCGCAGCGTAATCACCATGTATGATGTCGCAGTCGTCAAAGGCGCCCTGTAACTGGCGCAGTCGCTCGATACTGGACGCGGTAAAACGCTTGTCGAACGCCTGCTGCGAATACCCACCCGCATCCATCACGCCGGAAAAGGTGATGCGGTTCATGATGAAAAATCGCACGGCGCGATCCAGCTCGGATCGCATATTGCCCTCATCTTTCATGAAGAGGTACAGCGCACGTCCGGCATCGGCATAATGCACGTGAAACGACTCGATCAGCATCACCAGCGTATCGAGATCGTCGCGCACGTAGCGCCAAAAATGGATCAGATCGCTGTTGAGATCACCGACAAGGTAATCAAGGCGTTTCATGAACAACCCGCGCACAGCACAATACACAGAACCACCGCCGATGAACGGCTCTCGATATTCGCTGATCGTCGCGGGTATTTGCGGCAGAATGCGTCCAATGGCGCGTGACTTGCCGCCGGGGTAGCGCAGCGGACTGCGATAAGAAGTCATGTGATTCCTGTAAGGATGATCGACAAGTTCGCATTATAGCGAGTTTCCCGATCGAGCATGGTCAGCAGTGTGCGTTGGCTCGGAGTCAGCGTGTTCTGACGGCAGAATGCGTCGATGATATTCGCCTCAGCCGGGAAACGCAGCGAACCAGACAGTGCGCCTGTCAATTTGAGCTGAGTCTGAAACAAAACAGGTTTGTCGTTGAACAGCAGTCGATCGAGATTGGTAAACAGGATCAGCTTGAACAATCCATCCTGGATATCTGCAAATTTTGGCAGCCGGTCGCGTGCACTGTGCTTTGACTCTTGAATGATCAAACTGTCATCTTTCCAGAATATCTCGTCCGCCGTCAAATAGTACTCACCGCCCAGATAGTTTTCGATGCGAAAGACGTATTTCGCGCCCTCGTCCAATCGTTCATGTGCATGAATTACACCTGTCTCACGATGTGCTGCCGCCGATGATCCCAAGAGGGTTTGCTCTTTGTATCGTGCCAGGTCAAAAACACCATTATTCTGGAACCGCGCCAGCATTCTGAAATGATCATCAGCGCTGTGCATCGCTATGCCAGTGCGGGTTTGAAGGTGCTGATAGCTGGCGACTGCTTGTCGATAGGTAAGTAAGGCCAGACCCACGCATCCGATTGATGTCAAAGTCGCTCCGGGGATACACGGGCAGCGGACGGACGAGCTGTGGACTATAACGAATATCGCGGATGAACCCTTTTAACGCGATGGCATTTGTCACGGTGTCAATCCGATGAAAACCCTCGACCTGATCAAACGGGACTCAAACGGTATCCATAAAAACCTATCCGCCGCCCGGCGCCACCAGCGTCACCGTCGGCGGCGGCGCCTCGACCGTCAGCGCGGGGGTGCCGCGCGTGACGGCGAACGCGACCGCGTTCGCCAGCAGCACCACGACGAACGCGATCACCAGCCAGCGCAGCGCCCGACGCGGAATCGGCGCCGCCTCGGACTCGTGTCCCCGCCCATCGCGTCCGCTCTGGCGGTCGCGGCTGTAGCGGCGCGGACGCTCTCCCGACTCGACGCGCGCGGTCGTGCGCACACGGATGCGCGCCGATGCGTTGGCGAGCAGCCATTGCAATTGCACCGCCGATCGCAGCGCCGCGCCCTCCGCTGCCAGTGTCAGCCAGTGACGATATTCGAGGGCGCGCAAGGCGGTCTGAATGGTGGTGATGTCCAGCGGCGACTCGCCAGACGTGAGCCAGCGCTGGATCGACTCGGCGTTGGCGCGGCGCAGCGGATCGTCGTAGTGCAGCCCCGCCAGCGCCGCCAGCACGATTCGCTCGTTGGGGGTCAGGCGCTCCCACGCCGTCAGGATCGACTCTTCAGCGGTCAGATAGACCGACGGTTGCATCGCGTTGACATCGCGGGAAGTCAACGATTCGATCTCTGGCGCTGCCTGCCAGCGCCTGTACAGTTGTACGCCGAGCGACTGTGCCAGCGCCGGAAAGCCGCCCGTGAGTGTTGCGGCGGCGGTGAGCGCGCTCTCGGTCAGCGTGTAGGCGCCAGCGACGGGGGCGGTCAGCAGCCAGCGCAGATCGTCCGATCCGAGCGGCGCCAGGCGCAGCGTGTCGTTCATGCCGATCAGCGGCGCCAGCATTGCCAGATCACCCTCGATGGCGTCGTCTGCCGTCAGGATCACGGTGATGGTGCGCGCTCGACCGAGCAGGGCACTCAGCCATGCGAACAGATCGGTGGACTGCGTCCCGGCACGGACAGCGGCGACCAGACGGTCGGCGTCGTCGATCAGCCACACCAGCGGACGGTCGCCGCGCAGCGCCCCGAAGATCGGCGGCAGGAAGGTCACCTCGAACCAGCCGCGCGGGTCGTCCCCTGGCGGCTCGATCTGTTCCAGGCGGCTCAGGGTGAAGGCGCGATCGACCAGCGCCGCCGTGATCGCCTCCGCCAGCGCCAGCAGCCAGGCTGTCTCGTGCAGGGTGGCGCCGGGAGCAGGCGAGTCGAGCGGTTGGAGAGGAAGATATACTGGAACGAAGGCGTCCGGGAGCGCGGCGGCAATGGCGTGCAGCAGCGCGGTCTTGCCGATCCCTGGCACGCCCAGAAACAGCAGTCCGTCGGCGCGTCCGGGGTCTGCCAGCAGCGCTGCCACGCGCGCCATCGCTTCCTGGCGCCCGGCAAAGGGGGCATAGCGCAGCCGCGCGGGATTTCCCTGATGGTATGGACTGGCGGACTCGGACATGATTCCCTCAACGGACGCAGCGTTATGCGTCTCTACAAGACGGACGCTATTCCAGGTTTGATTATAGCCCATTCGCGCGCGATGGATTATAATTTTGCCCGTTTGGGCGGGGAAGGATGAGGCTGTGAACAGTAAACGTGCGCTGGCGCTTGTCGGGATGCCTGGAGCGGGAAAATCGACGTGTGCCGCGCATTTAGCGCTGCGCGGGCTGGTGCAGTTCCGCTTTGGCAGTATCGTTACCACCGAGGTGGTGCGGCGTGGTCTTCCGCTCACCCCTGCCAATGAACGATTAGTACGCGAGGAATTCCGCACCAACGAGGGCATGGATGCGATCGCGCGCCGTGCGCTGCCGTTCCTGCGCACCAGTCTCAAGACGCACGATGTGATCGTGATCGACGGGCTGTACAGCTTTAGCGAATATACCATGCTGAACCGCGAATTGGCGGTGTCGATGGTGGTCATTGCCATCGTCAGTGACCGCGATGTGCGTTACGCGCGCCTCGGCAGCCGGGTCGAGCGCCCGCTCACCCGTGCCGAAGCCGAACAGCGCGACATCGCGGAGATCGAAAAGCTGGAAAAAGGCGGCCCGATCGCCATCGCGGATTACACCCTGCTCAACAATGGTTCCCCCGCCGAGCTGAACGCCGCGCTCGATCGGCTGCTCGATATGCTGTTGCATTGACCATCACCGCCCGCGCCGCGCGCAACGCCTCCGCGATCGCCGTCGCACGGGTGATCAGCAGCGGCGCGCAATTCGCCTGGCAGATCGTCCTCGGACGCGCACTGGGCGAGTCGCTGTACGGCGTGTACGGCGCGGTCGGCGCGCTCTTCAGCATCGGCATCACGATCGCTTCGTTCAGCCTGAGCCTGATCGTCATCCGTGAAGCCGCGCGCTACCCCGATCGCGCCGGGCGACTGTGGAGCGCGGCGCTGGTGATCCAGACGATCACCGGACTGATCGCCTACGTCGGCATGGTCGGCGCCGCTCTCGGTTACGACGAGACACTGCGCGCTTTTGCCGCCATCGCCGGACTCAGCCTGTTCATCGACTCGGTGGGCACGCACGCCTCGGATCAATTGCTGGCGCAGGAACGGATGGTGGCGCCGTCGCTGGTGGAGATCGTCCACATTGGGGCGCGGCTGTCGCTGGCGGCACTGGCTGTCGCTGGCGGTGCTGGATTGGTCGGCGTGTACGCCGCGACGCTGATCGCCGGAGTCGGACGGTCGGTCGCCATGACCGTGCTGTTGTGGCGCACGGGTGTGCGTCCGCACTTCCCCGCCGACCGCGCGACCACGCTCGCACTGCTGCGCGATTCGGCACCGCTGACGCTGTACGCCTTCATCGGCATGACCTACACCCAGATCGACCGCCTGCTCACCTCCGCCACCTTGACCGATGCCGATGTCGGACACCTGACGGCAGCGATGGTGATCGTGATCGGCGCGGTCGAAATCCTCAACACCACGCTGTTGGTCGCCGTCTACCCGATCCTGTCGCGCGCCGCCGACGCTGCCGGGGACGCGCTGCGCGCCATTACCGTCAGGCTGGCGAGCTACACGCTGCTGATCGCGGTGCCGATGTGGCTGGTGTTCGCGCTGTTCGCACCCGCGCTGATCGTGCCGCTGTTTGGGGCGCGCTACGCACCAGCGGCGGAAATTCTACGTGTGCTGATGGGGTTCGCCGCGCTGACGATGATCGCCAATGTGTATGCCCAGGCGATGTTCGCACAAAATCGCCAGCGGCGGCTGGTGGTCTTTCGAGTGGTCGGCTTGCTGATCAAGCTGACGCTGACGCTGATCCTGCTGCCGCGCGTCGGTGTGGTCGGCGCTGCCGGGGCGTCGCTGGTGAGCGAGATGGTGGTGCTGGCGCTGCTGCTGCGCGACTTTCGACCCGATGCGCGGGCTGCCCTGCCCCGGCTGGCGCGACTGGCAGTGGCAGCGGGTGTGACGGCAGCGGTGATGACACTCGCCGGGATGGTGCATCCGTTCGTCGGCATGGCGGTGGGCGCGGGGGTGTATGCGCTGGCGATCGCCTACGGGCGGATTCTGGCGCCGGACGATCCGGCGCTGCTGTGGCGGCTGGCGTCCAGTCTGCCGGGTGTCGGGCGGTTGACGAGGATGGTCAGGGGCAGTCGAGACGGCTAATCGTCCTCCACGCCAAACAGCTCGATCTGGGTCGAGTCGGAGGCGGCTTCCGCCATACGCAGCACTTCCAGGCTCATCGGGATGTCCAGACGGGCGTTGTGTTCGATCATATCGGCGACGGTGACGATCTGAATGCGCGGATAGCTGCGATCCATGACGACGTGTCTGTAGAGTCCGATTTTGTTCGCCTCATCCTGCATGGGCTTGGTCGGTTTTTGCAGCGTGATGAATATCCCCAATTCAGCACCTTCACGCAGCCGATCGCCGTTGAAGGTAGCGATGTCGGCGCGACCGACCTGCCCCGACTTGACCTGAAAGACGATTTTCGCGCTGCCGCCTTTTTCAGCCAGGAAACAGGCGGTGCCGTCGATGCCCTGATCGGCACCTTTCCTGTCGTTGATGATGGCGCGGTTGTCACTGTAGGTGAGTACTGCCCACTTCTCGAATTCCTTGCGCACGCGATCATCCTGCTTCAGCGCCAGCGCCTGAGCCGAGGCGGTATCCTGGGGAATGCCGTTGAGTACGACCGAGCTGACCATCTCTGCGCCGTGCCGCCCCTCTAACGCCGCAGAATCAGCGAGATGCTGTGATAGGTAATGTCGATGCCGATCCACTGGCGATCGAGCCGCTCCGCGACGGCGATGGTGGTGCCACAGCCGCAGAAGGCATCCAGGACGACATCGCCGGGGTTGCTGGACGCGGCAATGATGCGCTCCAGCAGCGCTTCGGGCTTTTGGGTGGGGTAGCCCAAACGTTCAGCGGTATCCGAACCGACCGACGAGATTTCCAGAACGTCGCGTGCGTAGACCATCGAATACTGCAAACCTGTTTCTGGATCGAGTTGAAAATCACTCTTTTTGAAGCCGTACTTGTGTTTCATGTAAGAACGCTCTTTTTGCGCGTTGAACGTCCATTTTTTGCTTTTGGAATAGAACAGCACCACATCGTGTTTCTTTGCAAATCGCTTTTTTGAAGCACCGCCGGATTTATAACTCCACACAACCTCGTTTTGAAATTCGCCCCCTTTTGGCAAAAATACAGCGTCGATCAGGATTTTCAGATAATGGCTCGCGGTCGGATCGCAGTGCATATAGAAACTGCCCGTCGGCTTCAATACCCGATGAATCTCGGTCACGCGCAGCGTCATGCTGATCAGGTAGGCGAGCAGGCTGCCAGGTTTCAGCACGCCGCGCAGCCCCTTGATCAGCTCGACGGTCTGCACCGAGAAACGCCCGTGATCATTGGCGATGATCTCGTCGAAGCCTTCGTTGGCGCGTGTATCCCACACCCAGGTATCGACGAACACCTGTGCCTGAGCGCGATCCTCTTTGCCAATATTGTTATAAATCTGGTTGTAATTACGCTTACTGTTGAACGGGGGATCGATGTAGCACAGATCGACCGACTCATCGCGGATATGCTGGCGCAGCACGTCGAGGTTGTCGCCGTAATACAGTGATCTCATGAGCATTTTCCAGGCTGATGCACGATCGTCATTCTTTGAAGTATAAGGAAGTATACGCCAATGCGTCTCGTTCTTTAAGACGGGATCGACCTGGTGCGCTGCCATACCACTTACCCGCGCTTTTGCACACTTGCCCGCACAACCGTTAGAATAGGGGTCATGCGATAAAACGAGAGGACGGCGTTATGGCATTTGGGCGCCTCGATGTGTATTTACCGAGCGGCGAATTCAAGACCTTCTCGCTGCACGAGGACAGTATCTCGATCGGGCGGTCACCGGGCAGCACGATCGCGCTCGACACCGACTCGCTCTCGCGCTACCACGCCAGCCTGATACGGCAGGATGGTACGGTGCTGCTGACCGATCTGGACTCGATCAACGGGACATTCGTCGATGGCACGCGCCTGACCGCCAACAGTGCCCACACCCTCTACGGCGGCGAAGAGATCATCATCGGGGATGTGCGGCTGGTCTTCCAGATGCTCGACGACTCGCCCACGCGCCCGATGCTGGTGCTGGAAGACGCCACCCGCCGTCTGGCGCGCACCGAGCTGCCTTTTTTTGTCGAGATCGAGGCGCCCGAATTTCCGATCCCGCCGGGCGCGCACATCTCCAGCACGATCCGGATCAGCAACACAGGCGACTCCGCATTGCGCTTTCGTATCGAGATCGGCGGGCTGCCCGATGGCTGGGCGCGTCAGGATCGGCGCGAGGTGGAGATCGCGGGGGGCGGGGCGGGTACAGTGGTGATCAACTTCAAGCCGCGCCGCCGCAGCGAGAGCAAACCGGGTGACTATTCGGTGTTGGTCGTGGTGAGCGTGGTCGATCAACCAGATCTGAAATTGTCCGGTGTGGTGATCCTGCGCGTGCTGCCTTTTGGCAGTTTCGGCATGGCACTGGAGCCGCCCGCTCGCCGTCCCGCCGCTGGCGCCGACAGCGCCCCCGGCACCACACGCATGGGCGTCCCGATGCGCCTGCATCTGCACAACGGCGGCAGTGCCCCCCTGCCGATTCGCCTGATCGCGCGTGATCTCGATGAGGCGCTGCGGCTGCAGATCGAGCCGAGCGCGCTCACCCTGGCACCCGGAGCGCGCGCGGTCGTGATGCTGATCGCGCATCCGCGTCGCACTCGTTATTTTGGCGAGGCACGCGCGTACAGCTTCGACATCGTGGCGCGCTCGACCGATGCCGCTGCCTTTGCGGTGCCGGTGCGCGCGACGGTCGATGAGCGTCCTCCCTTACCGGGATGGGCAGTATTCGCGTTGGGTGGGCTGGCGGTGGCGCTGGTGGCGCTGTTGATCGTCGGGGCGCTGATCCTGTTGCAGCCGCGTGCGGCGGGGGCGGCGATCGACCGTTTCGTGGTGCTGAACGCCGACCCTGCTCAGATCGCACAAACCGAAGCACTGCGAGTCGAGTGGACGGCTCAGAACGTCGATACCATCCGCATCCTGATCGACGAACTGGAAGTTCACCGCGACACGGCGGCACAGGGGACGATCGCGCTCGATACTGCGGCACTGTTCGGCGATCATCAACTGTCGCTGCTGGTGTCAGGTGAAAATGGCAGCGCGCGCCAGGATTTGCCGATCCGGGTGATCGCGCCGCTGACGGTGGGGACGTTCAGCTATGCACCGCGCCCGTTGATGCTGTACGTCACGCAGACGCTGACGCTCGATTGGCAGGTGCCCGGCGCCGGGACGACGCGCGTGGCTGGCTTGCAGGATTTCAGCTTCAGCGCGCCAACGGGGGACGCGCCGTTTGGCGAGGTCGGGTCGCTGACGTTGAGCGGGATCGCGCTGGCACCCCTGACGCTGACGCTCGATGCCGAGCGCGATGGTGCGGTCGTATCGCAGCGTTACGATCTGGAGATGACCTCTCCACAGTGCGGCGCCAATACGGGCGATGTGCCGCTGCGCGCACTGCCAGACGGCAGCGGGCAGGTGGTGGCGACTGTCCCGTCGGGCACGACGGTGGTGGTCGATGCCCAGGACAGCTTCGGACGCTGGCTGCGGGTGCAGCTGGCAGGCGGAGCGCGCGGGTGGGGCGAACGCACCGCGCTGAACTGCGTCGGTTTCTCACCCGATGACCTGTACAAGGCGATCGATGCGCTGCCGCCGGTGCCATCGCTGCCGCCGCCTGGTACGCTGTCGAGCGCGGCGACTGCCACGACGATCGCGCCGGTCGCCCCGCTGATTGTGCCAACACAAACCCCGGCAGGCTGATGCCATGCTGCCCGATTCGTTCGCAGCGGCGCGCGAGGCGATGATCCGCGAGCAGCTCCAGGCGCGCGGGATCACCGACACGCGCGTGCTGGACGCTATGCGCCGGGTGCCGCGTCACGAATTCGTCGCGCGGCTGCTGGCACAACAGGCATACACCGATCGCGCGCTGCCGATCGAGGACGATCAGACGATCTCGCAGCCGTATATGGTGGCGTGGATGTCGCAGCTCCTGGCGCTGCGCGGTGGGGAACGGGTGCTGGAGATCGGTACTGGGTCGGGCTATCAGACGGCGGTGCTGTCGCTGTTGGTCGGGGATGGCGGACAGATCTACAGTGTCGAGCGGTCGCGCATCCTGGCGGAACGCGCATCCGAGCGCTTACGCGGGCTGCACCTGGCAGCAAACGCACTGTTCTTTCTGGGCGATGGGGGATGGGGCTTGCCCGACGAAGCGCCCTTCGATGCGATCCTGTGCGCTGCCGCCGCGCCCGCGATTCCAGCGCCGCTGCGCGGTCAGTTGAAGGACAGCGGACGCCTGATCATGCCGATCGGCGGCGCGGAACTTCAGCAGTTGATCGCAGTCACGCGCCAGGGCGACCGCTACGACGAGCGCGCGGTCGGCGCGGTGCGATTCGTGCCGCTGACCGGACGTTTTGGTGGGTCGTCATGATGGGGAGAGTGGCGCCAGCGCTGCATCGGAAAAGAAAACGAAGAAAAGCAGGTATCCCTCATCCCCCGACCCCTTCTCCCACAAGGGGCGAAGGGGAGAAACGCAGTAGCAAGTCCCTCTCCTCATTGTGGGAGAAGTATTTAGGGTGAGGGCTGTGTAGTTATGGAGGCACGGAGGGGTAAGAGAAAAATACCTTGCTGAAGGACTACTACGTGTCCTCTTGTTGAGTCTTTTCTTTCGCCTGATAGCGCTGCGCGCGCGTTTGCAGCGCGTAGACCGCGCCCTCAGGCGGCGCCATCGAGCCGAGCGCGTTGCCCGGCTTGACCTTTTCGCCGTGAAAGTCCGACCCGCCCGTCATGATCAGATCGTGGCGCAGCGCCCAGGCACGCAGATCGAGCCGCGTCGGTACGTCGTTGGATGGGTGGAAGACCTCGACGCCATCCAGTCCCGCCACGATCAACCCGGACAGGATCGTCCGCCAGCGCTCGACCAGCCCCGGATGTGCCAGCACCGCCACACCCCCCGCGCTGTGAATGAGATCGATCGCGCCTTCGGGAGTCAGCCGCTTGCGGGCGACATACGCCGGGGCGTCATTGCCGATGTAGCGCTCAAAGGCTTCACGCACCGACTCGACATAGCCCGCCTCGATCAGCGCCCGCGCGATGTGCGGACGCCCGACCGCGCCATCCCCGGCGATCGCCGCCACGCGCGCCCACTCGATCAGCACGCCCGACGCCGCCAGCCGCTCGACCATCAGCCGTCCGCGATCCAGGCGCGCCTGCTGAAATTCGCGCAGCGTTGCCTGAAAGATCAGGTCGTCCGGGTCGATGAAATAGCCGAGCATGTGAATATCGCCCGCGTCTTCGGCGGTACTCAGCTCGATCCCCGCCACGATCAGCGGCGATCCCTGAGCGCGGGCAGCAGCACGCGCGGGGGCGATCCCGTCGATGGTGTCATGGTCGGTGATGGCGATCAGATCAAAGCCGCGTGCCAATACGACAACTTCCGACGGGCTGTACTGCCCGTCGGAAGCGTTGGTATGCACATGCAGGTCGGCACGCATGGCGAGCCGGACTTAGTGAGCGGCAGTCGTGGGACGCGGCTCGACGGTGAAGCGCACAGCGGTGCGCTCATTGCCCTCGATGTCCACTTCCTTGAAATGCGGAGTACACATCAGATCGATATGATCCTGCTCCAGATACGTCCGGGCGATCGCCAGCGCCTTGACCGCCTGGTTGACCGCGCCCGCGCCGATCGCCTGGACCTCGGCATAGCGGCATTCACGCATCACCGCCGCGATTGCCCCGGCGACCGCTGTCGAGCGCGACTTGGCGGACACCTTGATAATATCCGATTTAATCGGCTCATGAACGGGGTGCGTTTCGTGCAGCTCCGGCGCGTCGTCTTCATCGTAAAGTATGGGCGTCTCGTATAGTTGAGTCATTGTGAACTCCGGTGTGCAGAGAAGATAGTGAAGGTAACCCGGAAAGCATTTTGCTAATCACGACTTACTAAACGGATCATATCACGCGCAGTCATGAAAAACATAAAGGACTTTCGGATGTCTTCACGCGAACAGCTTTCATGAATAACATTGTCGTTTTTGCGTGCCCACATCGCATGAGCCATATGGGGGGTTAGCGACACGGAGTTTTAACAGATTTTACTGCCCGATTCGATACTCTTCCCTCGCTGGTAAAATCACGCCGAATATATCCCAATGTTAAAAAGTTCCGGTCTTCACAAGCCCGACCGCGAATTTGCGGCGATCGGTTTTACGCGCCCTTTATTTCCAAAACTGGCGCCGTATATCGCAAGAATCGACCCTTTTGCTCTGATAATCTGGGATAACCGCCGCCAGCCGAATTAGCACATATTTTCGTGTCTGGTAGAAACTTATCCCAACCTTAAATTTTTCTGTTTTTTAAGGCAATTTGTTGATTTTACCCGGCGAGTGCGCTATACTGCTCTGTACTCAAGGGTATCACCCACGTGCTCCTGTCCCTGTTTTTCCGCCGGGGCAACCGTGACAATCGAACATGCAAAACAATTCTGATTCTGTGCAGCCGTGCCCATCTGGGTGTGGATGAGTCGTCTATTGTCATCATTGGACGGTTCTGTTTGCGTCTTTATTGACCGGATCGGTGGGTGTATCTGCGCCGCCGATGCCTTTGTCGAACAGATTGACTGTAGGATGAAATCGTGAACGCGCAGGAAGCCTGGCTTGGCGCCTACCAACAATTAGAACTTCAGCTCGACCGTGCCACCTTTGACACCTGGCTGCGTCATGCCGAGCTGCTGAGGATCGAGGACGGCAATGTGTTCGTCATCGGCGTGATCCAGACCTATGCGCGCGACATGCTGCAGCACCGCCTGTACAAGGTGGTCGAGCGTGCCGTTCACGAGGTATTTGGGCGCCCGGTGACGCTGCGTTTCGAGCTGTACAAGCCGGAACCCGTGCCAGAAGTGCCCAATACCGACGCGCCGCTGTTTCGTCTGCTCCAGCAACAGCCGATCCAGGAGACGCACACGCTGCGCGATCGCATTGTGCGTCCGTCGCAGACCGGTCTGCCCGACACCGAGCTGAGTCCGCGCCTGACCTTCGCCCGTTTTCTGCCAGGCAGCGAAAACAGCATGGTCTATGCGGCGGCGATGGCAGTGGCGGAGCGCCCCGGCAGCGGCTACAACCCCTTCTTTGTACATGGCGGCGTAGGCATCGGCAAGACACACCTGCTGCAGAGTATCGCCCAGGCGTGCAAGGCGCGCGGTCTGCACGCCGTCTATGTGCCGTCGGAGGCATTCACCAACGATCTGGTGGACTCAATCCGCAACAAATCGACGGCGGTCTTCCGTGACCGCTACCGCTCGGTCGATGTGCTGCTGCTGGACGACATCCAGTTCATCGCGGGCAAGGAAAATACGCAGGAAGAGATCTTCCACACCTTCGACGCGCTGCACCGCTTCAACAAGCAGATCGTGATCGCCTCGGATCGTCACCCGCGCGATCTCCAGCATTTCGAGGATCGGCTGCGGTCGCGTTTTCAGGGCGGGCTGGTGATGGAAGTGCAGCCGCCTTCTTATGAGACGCGGCTGGCGATCCTGGGCATGTGGGCGAACGACCGCAATGTCGAGCTGACCGGTCATGCGATCGAGATGATCGCCGGACGCACCAAAATGAATGTGCGCGAGCTGGAAGGCGTATTCAATCAGGTGGCGGTGACGCACCAGCTCTCCCGGTCGCACATCTCGATGGACGTGACGGCGCACATCCTCGATGGCTATCGGCGCCCGCGCGAAAATGTCACCCTGAGTCGCGTCCTGGAGGTGACCGCGCGCCAGTTCGGGCTGCGCATCAACGACATGACGGGCAAGAGCCGCGCTGGACGTATCAACACCGCGCGTCAGGTGGCGATGTATCTGGCGCGCGACCTGACGTCGGCATCGCTGCACCAGATCGGCGACGCCTTTGACCGCACGCACAGCACGGTGCTGCACTCGTGTCACAAGGTGATCGAGGATATGACCACCGATCCGATGCTGAGGACGGCGATCGATCAGATTCGCGCGGCGATCGTGAAGGTGGATGCGTAGGGTTACGCCACAGCCTCGCACTGCCAGCAGGGTCGCATAAACGGCGGCGCTGGTAGAGACGTGATGGAGGAGACGATCGAGCTGGCGCGATGTCATCCAGCGCAACCCGTGTTATCATTGCGCTATCACAGCCACGCACACCGGGGAGATCGTGCCATGACCGAGTCGCCGCGTTTCGACGTATTCCTCTCGTATGCCCGCAAAGACGACGATCCCGATTACGACAAACCAGAGCGCTCGTTCATGCGCCGCCTGTACCGCGACCTGACCGCCGCCGGGCTGCGCGTGTGGTGGGATCGCGAGTCGCTGCCGACGCGCGGCGAAGCGTTCACCGCCGAGATCGAGCGCGCCATCCGCGCCTGTGACCGCTTTGTGCTGGTGGCGGGCTATCACGCCGTCGGCACCGGCAAAGACAAAGACGGGAATCCGAACGTCGTGCCGGACGCGCACGGTGCCCCGATCGCCGCGTCGGAATACGTCACGGCGGAATGGCGCTTCGCCTACGAGCAATGCGTGCCGATCACCCCAATCCTGCGCGCGGGCGACTTCCCGATCATCCCCGCCGAAGTCCGCATGTTCAACGCGATCGACTTTCGCCCATCACGCTCGGAAGCCGACGCGCTGCGCGATCTGATCGCGCGGCTGCGCCAGGAGGCGAAGGTCGGGCGCGTGATCCCGCCCCGGCAGCTGCCCGAAGCCTACATCCAGCGCGACGCGCCTTTCCATGCCGCCCGCGAGGTGCTGTGCGCCGACGCGATCACGCCGACGGTGATCAGCGCCCCGGCGCGCGCCGCCGCCATCTACGGCATGGGCGGGATCGGCAAATCGACGCTGGCGGCTGCGCTGGCGGACGACTGCCAGATTCGCCGCCGCTACAGCGACGATGTGCTGTGGGTGACCGTCGGGCAGACGCCGGACGTGCCCGGTTTGCAGGCGGTGATCGGGACGCACTTCGGGGACAGCCGCGACAATTACGACGCGATCGGCGGCACGGCAGCGTTGAGCCGCGCCCTGCAGGGCAGGCAGGCGTTGATCGTGCTGGACGATGTGTGGGACGCGACGGTCGTCGAGCGCTTCCCGGTCGGCGGCACCGCCTGCCGTCTGCTGATCACCACCCGCAGCGGCGCATTGGCGGCGCGCGTGCAGGGCGCCGATATCCGCCTGGGCGTGCTGACCGCCGACGAAGGCGCACGGCTGATGACGGCGCGCATCGGCAGCACCGACCCGCTCTACCACGCGATCAGCGTGCGCCTGGGCGGGCACACGCTGGCGGTGGCGCTGGCGGCGGCGCAGATCGCCGAAGGCTACGCCGACGATGCCGCCGACATGCTGCGCCTGCTGGACAAACGCGAAGCGGCGGGCGAGCCGTTCAAAGACCTGACGATCGCTGGGACCGACAAGGATGGCAATCTGGCGCTGTCGTTGTCGATCAGCTACGACGCGCTCATCGATAAGACGAAGCAGGATGGCGACCCTCTCAAGCACGATCTTCAGCGGCGCTACCGCGCGCTCGGCGCCTTTGCCCGTGAGGGGACATTCGACCGGGCGGCGCTGGCTGCGGTGTGGGGCGACGCCGACGCCGACGACGCGCGCGCCCCGCTCAAGACTCTGGAGGGCGCCGGACTGATCGAGCCGGGCGGAGACGGGCGCTACGGTCTCCACCGTCTGATCCACACCTACGCCCGTGCGCTGCTGACGGCGGCGGGAGAGATCGACGCGGTGGCGGGGCGGCATTT
>DAOTUN010000024.1:0-115933 GCA_034437395.1 Anaerolineae bacterium
TCGACGCCGCGCGCCGCGTATTCCCATTCCGCCTCGCTCGGCAGGCGGGCACCGCGCAGCGCGCAAAAGTCGCGCGCCTCGAACCAGGTGATCTGCTCGACCGGACGCTGATCGCTATCGAACCCATTCGCATTCGCTTTCACCCCGCCCAATGCCGCGAACTGCGCCTGGGTGACCTCGGTGCGGTCGATCCAGAAGGGCGCCTCGAAGCAGACCTCGCTGCCATTCTGCTCGTTATCGTATTGTGCGCCGGCGCCGATGGTGAAGCAGCCCGCTGGCACCAGCACCATTGGCACGGCGTCCTCGAGGGTATAAATGGCGCCGTCCGGGTAGAGCGCCTGCCAGTCGGTGTTACTTCCGGCGAAGCTGAGCGCCGCGTTATCAACAAGCCCCGTCCTTTGCGCGAATGTGGTGGCGGCGACCGCCTGACGCATGCCCGCATCGACCGTTGCATTGAAAGCTGCCGTCGCCGTGACCGCCTGGTCGAACGCCGCCTGCACCGTCCGGGTAACGCTGATCTGCACCTGTGCGGTGGCGGTCCCATTGAAACGTTGCTGAACTGCTGTAGCGACAGCGGGGTCAACCTGGGCTACCGAAGTCATGGCAAGCATCGATATGACGATCAGCAGGAGTACTGTCGTGAGTACCAGCATGTGTGAACGGTTCATTCAGTATCCTTTATCGGCAGGAACAAATACGACCAGTGTAGCTGAACAGATAATAACATTCTTTTACATCTGCTGTGACATGCAGTCGGCAAAAAGGGAGAACGTCTCGCATATGACCTCGTACCCGCCTCGACCGATCAACGCAGTGCCGCGCAAATGGTCCTGGAACGGGTAAGGGCTGTCGATGTATGGGGCGACCAAGGCTTCACTTTGGCAAAAGGCACCGATCTACGCCACTGCCAGCGCCTGTTCCCGCTCTAATTCACGCTCCAGCATCGGCGTGAGCGCGCTGTAGACATCCTCCAGTGACTCCATGTGAACCAGCTTTTCGCGGATCGATGCCGCGCCGTACACGCCAAAGCTGTATTTGGTGAGCTGTCCGCGCATCTCCAGGATCGCCTGGCGCACCGGGAGACGAGTCGTCTCCAGCGTCAGCCGGGCATGATCGATGCACGCCTGAATCTTTTCCGATGGCAGCGGATCGGGCAGCGACTCCCCGGTGCGTAACTCGTGCGCGATCTGCCGGAAAATCCAGGGGCGCCCCAATGCAGCGCGCCCGATCATCACGGCGTCGCAGCCGGTCTCGTCGAAGAGCCGACGGGCGTCGGCGGCGGTGCGCACATCGCCGTTGCCGATCACCGGAATGCTGACCGCCTCTTTGACCTTACGAATCCACGACCAGTCCGGCTCGCCGGTGAAGCCCTGCACGGCGAAGCGCGCGTGCACAGCGATCGCCTGCACGCCGACCCCTTCGGCTGCCCGTGCGAATTCGACACAGGTCGGCTGATCCGGGTCCCACCCGGCGCGAATCTTGACCGTGACCGGGACTTTGACCGCATTGACCACCGTCCTGACCACCTCGGTCGCGGTACACACATCGCGCATCAGCGCGGCGCCCGCGCCCGTCTTGGCGACCTTGGGCACCCAGCAGCCCATGTTGATATCGACGATTGCGGCGCCGTCTGCCTCGACCATCTGCGCCGCTTCCGCCATCTGACCGAGGTCAGCGCCGAACAACTGCACCGCGAATGGACTTTCGCTCGGCTGCCAGTCGAACATGGCGTAGGACTGCGGGTTGTGGCGCGTGAGCGCGACGCTGCTCATCAGCTCGGTGCAGACCAGTCCGACATCGCCATAGCGACGGCACATCGCGCGCATGGCGTGGTTGGTCTGACCAGCCATCGGCGCCAGCGTGAGCGGGACATCGATTACCAGCCCGCCGATCGTGAGCGGTTTCAGGATCATGTTCGATACAGCACAGGGATGCTGCGGGTTAGACTGTGAGAGCGACAAGTTGGCGGTGTCCTCGGACAACTCTGGATCGGATTATGCTGATGATCATCGCAAAAAATCGCGCGCTTGTCACCCCTGGAGTCGCGCGCGCACGCTGTCGATGATCTCGATCAGCCGATCGGGAGGCGGCGCGCTGGTGCCCGTCAGCACGAGCCAGCCGTCATAGCCCCCCTGACGCAGCGCCGACGAAAAGAAATGGTCATGCAGCGGATCGCAGCTGGCGATCGCGCGCGCGACGTAGCCGATCTGATCGCCATGCCTGCTCACCTGACGGTCGATCGCCGCTGGATCGGGCATCTCATCGACCAGCACGTCGAGATCGAGGGCGATCCTGACGTTGGGATGCTTGATCCGTCTGACGACCGCGTTCGCCTGTTCCAGACGGCTGATGAAGGCGGTTTCGTGGGTGGGCGCGGTCTGGATGAACAGGCTGGTGCCCAGTGCGTAGCAAAAGTCGGACAGCGTGCGTAAGTGCATATGCAGCATCTCGGCATACAGCTCGCCGCTCGACTTCCAGGGGAACAGGTCGGGCAGGGCGTAGGCGCCGTAATGCGGCACGATCACCACCCCCGCCGCCTCCAGATCGACCGCCGCCGCGATCGCCGCGCGCAGACGGGCGAGGGCGCGTTCGCGGGTCGGCATGTCGGCGTCGAGCAGCGCGCCCTCACGTCCGTAGTGGATGCCGGCGATCCGCACTCCGGTTCGGCGCGCAGCGTTCACCAGCGCATCCAGGCGCCCTTCCAGACCGACACTGGCGATCGCCAGTCCATCGACGCCGAGCGCGGCGGCACGTTCACAGAGCGCGACCGGATCGCCGCCGCCGAGCAGAGAGTCCTGTAAAGCGATACGCATGAGCAGCCTTTATCGTGTGCGGTGTGTGCAGTCTATTCTACGTGAAATAATCGCGCAGATGGCGGCTGCGGCGCGGATGGCGCAGGCGGCGCAGCGCGCGCCCCTCGATCTGACGGATGCGTTCGCGCGTCAGTCCAAATTTTTCGCCCACTTCTTCAAGCGTGTGACTTTCGCCATTCAGCAGCCCGAAGCGAAGCTGCAGGATGCGCGCCTCGCGTGGAGTCAGCGTGCCCAGCAGCGCGTCGATCTTTTCGCGCAGGATGACCTCGAACGCCGACGTGGACGGATTCGGTGCCAGATCGTTTTCGATGAAATGTCCAAACTCGCTGTCCTCGTCGTCCCCGACCGGACGCTCCAGACTGAGCGGCTGCCACGAGACGCGCAGCATCCAGCGCACTTTACGCACGTCGATCCTGAGCGCGGCTGCCAGCTCATCGGGGGTGGGCTTGCGCCCGTGTTCCTGTTCCAGCTCGCGCCCGGCACGGTAGAGCTGGCGGATGCGGTCGCTCATGTGGACGGGGACGCGGATCGTCCGCCCCTGATCGGCGATCGCCCGCGTCACCGTCTGGCGAATCCACCAGGTGGCGTAGGTGCTGAAGCGGTAGCCGCGTCGATAATCGAATTTCTCGACCGACTTCATCAGGCCGAGATTGCCTTCCTGAATCAAATCCAGGAAGGGCACCCCGCGTGACAGATAGCGCTTGGCGATTGACACCACCAGCCGGGTATTGGCTTTGATCAGGTGTTCGCGCGCCGATTCGCCGTCCACGACCAGATCGGTCAGCGTCCCGGCGTGCGCGTGATCGGGCTGGGCGCGCAGCTTGCGCTGGGCGTCGCGCCCTGCCTCGATGCGTTTGGCGAGCGCGACCTCTTCCTCGGTATTCAGCAGCGGGACGCGCGCCATCTCTTTCAGGTACAGCCCGACGGTATCACTGGATGCCAGTTCGTCGGCGAGCAGATCGTCCTCTACCCAATCTTCGTCGAGATCGAGCGGCTCGTCGCTCATGGCATCCCAGGCGACTGTCTCGTCGTCGAACGGGACGAGATCGTCTTCGGGAAATGACTGTCCGTCGATTTCGTCATCGGTGAAGGCATCATCGTCGAAGGAAAATGGCAGCTCGAACGCGGAGTCGAAATCTTTCACGGGATTGCCCTCACCCATCACTTTTATCAGTGAATATGCCGATCTATCGTTGCAGCAGCAGTTTCAGTTTCGCCATGCGAGGATCAATCCGATCGTCCGCACAGGCGCAGGTAGCGTGATTCCAATTGGTGCCGCAGTCGGGGCACAAGCCCTTGCAGTCTTCCCGGCACAGCTCGCCATGCGAGTCGATGATGATCGCTTCGGCGCGGATCAGCGGCGCCAGATCGAGCATACAATCGTCGCTGATGCTGTACTCGGTATCGACCGGGCTGGGATAGGGATACAATTCTTCGACGGTGATCGCCTCATTGACCAGCAGCGGGTCGAGACAGCGATTGCATTCCTCGTCCAATCCGACCTGCAGCGTCCCCTGCACCAGGATACCCTCTTTGGTGCGGCTGAGACGCAGCGGACCACGAATATAGGCGAGATCGACATCCTCGGCGACCCGGATCGCGGGGACATCAAAGCTGATTGCGTGGGAGTGACCGGGTCCATCGGCGAGCAGAAAACCGACATTCTGTCTCAAAACGCGGTTTGCCACATAACCGTTTGTGTATGTCTTCACGGCGGCTTACTACCCTTTAGCCAACGATGATCGAGGTGGTGTGGTAACATTATCCTAACTTAGCTTACAAAGTATACGAATTTCTCATGTGTGTCAAGACATTCGATCGTCCTATCGCCCTATTCTTTGTGGGGGGATTGTCGGAGGCAGTGAATTACGCTTTGCTCTACGGAGTCATTGTTATGCGTCCTTACGGACTGAGAATCGTTTTTCAGAGCGTATCGACCGGATCGATGTCGATCGACCAGCCTTTGCGCAGGGTGATGCCGTCCAGAGCCGCGACCGGATTCGGTCCGCGCAGCAGCAGGTGCCAGCGGTAAAAGTTGTCCTGACGGGTGTAAAAACAGGGTGCGGGCCCAATCAGCTCGGTGCCGGTCAACTCCTGGCGCCCCAGTCGGATACGCAGCTTCATGGCTGCGTCTTCGGCTTCCTGGCGCGCGGTCGTCTCGCTGGCATAACGAAAGACGATCCGCACCAGCCGACGCAGCGGCGGATAACCGAGGTCGCGGCGCGCGGCGATCTCGTGCGCATAGAACCCGGCGTAGTCGTGCTGCGAGGCAAAGGCGATGGCGGGATGTGTGGGCTGATAGGTCTGTAGGATCACCTTGCCGCCCAGCAGCCCACGTCCGGCGCGCCCTGCCACCTGGGTCAGCACCTGAAACACCCGCTCGCCCGCGCGAAAGTCGGGCAATGCTAAACCAATATCGGCACTCACGATGCCGACCAGCGTCACCAGCGGCAGATCGAGACCTTTGGCGATCATCTGCGTGCCGATCAGCACGTCGGCGCGGCGCTCGGAAAAGCGCGTCCAGATCGCCTCGTGGGCGTCATGGCTGGCGGCAGTGTCGGCGTCCCAACGGGCGATCCGCACTTTTGGGAACGCCTTGATCAGGCTGGCTTCCACCTGCTGCGTCCCGGCACCAAAATACTTGATGCGCAGCGAGCCGCAGTCGGGACACTGCGACGGCTGCATCTCGGTGAAGCCGCAGCGATGACAGCGCAGCGCCTCGTCCACGCGGTGAAATGTCAGCGGCGTCTCGCAGCGTGGACACTTCTCGACATAGCCGCAGTCGCGGCAAAAGACGTAGGTCGCCTGTCCGCGTCGATTCATGAACAGGATCGCCTGTTCGCCATGCGCCAGTACCGCCTTGAGCGCGCTCATCAGCGAGCCGCTGAAAATGCCGGTATTGCCCGCCTTGAGTTCGGCGCGCATATCGACCACCTCGACGGGGGGAAGGTCGATCATCAGCGCTTCGTCGGCGTCGTGGGTGCCGTCGGCGCTGATCCCGGCGCGGTAGCGCGGCAGCACGCCCGCTCGCTCGCTCATCTCCAGGATGTGCGCGCGGTGTCCCATGATCCGTCGGGGCAGCTCCAGCAGCGTCAGATCGCCGGTGCCCACCCGATACATCGTCTCGACCGAGGGCGTGGCGCTGCCCAGGATCAGCACGCCCCCGCGCTGGCGCATCAGCCGTTCGGCGGCGTCGCGGGCGTGGTAGAGCGGGGGGGCGATCGGCGGCGACTGCTTGTAGCTGCTATCGTGTTCCTCGTCCATCACGATCAGACCGAGATCGCGCAGCGGCGAAAACAGCGCCGAGCGCGTGCCGATGATCACGCGCACCCGCCCGTCGCGCGCGCGTCGCCAGGTGTCATAGCGCTCGCCCTCGGTCAGCGCGCCGTGCGCAATCGCGGTGATGCCTGGAAACCGTGCGGCGACACGGCGGGCGGTCTGCGGCACCAGCGCGATCTCCGGCACCAGCACCAGCGCCGACCGTCCGGCGTCGAGCGCCGCCTGCACCGCGCGCAGATAAATCTCGGTCTTGCCGCTTCCTGTGACACCGTGCAGCAGAAACGCGGCACAGGCGCCGTCCGCGTGCGTCGTCGAGCGTGCTATCGCCTCACGCACCACCGACCAGACCGCCGACTGTTCGGGCATCAGCGCGGGCGGGGTGGCGGTGGCGAAAATCCTGCCCATCAGCGAGTCGCGGATCGACTCGCGGTCACCGAGCGCGATCAGCCCTGCCGCCTCCAGCTTTTTCAAGTCGGGCGTCGCGGCGTCGGTCTGCGCGGCGATGGCACTGACATCGACCGCGCCGCGTTCGCGCCCCAGCAACGCCAGCACGCGCTTATAGCGTGCGATCACCTCCGCTTTGGGCGGGCGCTTCAGCCGCGCGAATACCTCGATCGCGGCGTCGATACCGTCGGGGTGGATCGCCAGCGCCGCCGTCGTCACCACGCGCGGTTTGACGCGCGACTCGCTCAGGAGCGCGTCCTTGATCACCACGCCGGCTTTCGCCAGGGCGTCGGCAGCCGGGCGCCATGCCACGCCCGTCAGGGCGAGTGTGAGCTGTTTAGCGCGCAGCATCCCGCGCTTTTCCAGCAGCGCCACCAACTGGCGTTCTTCGGGTGTCCTGACCTGTGCCATGTCATAATCGGGCACCAGCGCGATGGTGGTCTCGCTCTGCCCGGTCAACCCTGGCGGCAGCCACAACCACAGACACGCGCTCAACGGTGCCAGGGTGTGCACTGCCATCCAGCGTGACAGCTCGATCTGATCGGCGCTGACGACCGGATCGGGATCGAGGCGGGCGAGGATCGGCTTGGTGCGCGTGACGGCTGAAGACTCGGCGATCGCCATGACGATCGCGGGCTGCATCGACGTGCCGAACGACACCTGCACCAGATGACCCGGTGCGAGCAGCCCGTCCAGGTCGGGCGGGATGTGATAATCGAAGATTTCATCGACGGGGTTGTTGACGACGACTTGAGCATACATGAGGATTATTGTAGCACGGATGGGCTACGCCACCACGCGCACCTCATCCTCGTCTGCCAGCTTATCGCCGACCCGCGTCAGCAGCACCAGCGCCAATTGCAGATACTCAGCACGCTGCATCCCATGCGTGACCATGCGATCGGTACACAGGCGCAGCGCACGCATCCACGCCGCATCGGACGGCGCGCCAGACAGTGCCGGGACGACCTGTTCGACGATCGCGGCAAGGTCAGCGATGCCCGCTGGAAAATCGCCGCGCGCAAAGCCGTCGCTGCTGCTGACCAACTGCGCGCGTACCTCGTCGTCGAGATCGCGCAGCGGACGACGCAGCCCGCTCACCATCTGCGCGGCGGTGGTGGCGGCGTCGGAACGAAACCCGCGCCAGGCACGGATGAATGCCGACTCGCAGTCGAACAGCCGCGCCAGCGCCAATGCCAGCTCCAGCCGCGCGTTTCTGGTGTCCGCCAGGTGCAGCACGTCGAAAATGCTGCCCAGCGCCGGTTCATAGCGCATCTGACCGAGCGCGGTGGCGAACGCCATCCGCACGGCTTTGTCAGTCTCATCGCCTAAGCGTTCGACCAGTATCGGCGCGGCGTCGAGATCGCCCAGGATACCGAGCGAGCGCGCCGACTGTGCCTGGATCGAGCGCCAGGGCGAGTCGAGCGCCCGGCGCAGCGCGGGGGCAGCATTGGGATCGCCCATGCGACCGAGACCCCAGGCGGCGATCGCGCTCAACGCCAGCTCGCCGCCCTCGTCGAGCAGCTTACAAATCGCCTCGGTCTGGCGCGTGTCGGATTCGCGGTGCGCGATCGAGAGGATCGCCTCGTAGCGCACGTTGAAGCGCGGATCGTCCAGCGATTCGAGTAGTTCATCGGTGGTCAGGGGGCTGTCGTTGTGCCCCATCGCCTCGGTGACCTCGACCATTGCCCGTTCATCTTTGGCACGGTAGTAGCGCATCACCGTTTGCAGCGCCGTGACCGGGTTGCCATGCGTGAACAACCCGGCAAAGTCGTAGATCGAGACGCTGCTGTCCGCCTGTACGCCCCGGAAGATCAGCAGCGCGACCACGTTGAGCGCGATACTGCCCAGGAACAGCGGCGTAAAGGGATCGATGCTGATGAAGCCCACCTGCGCACTCAGCGACGCGGTCGCGTCCAGCACCGACCCGGCGAGAATCTGACTCAATCCGCCGATCAGCCCGATCCCGGCGTAAAAGACCGCCATGTACTCGCCTTTTTTGTCGCGCGGCACCACGCGCGTGAATAAGAGTCGTCCGCTGCCGATCGCCCAGCCGATCTCGACCATGCCCCACAGCGCCGAGATGCCCATCGCCGCCGCCAGCACGAATTCACCCTGGCGCGGCATGAACAGCCACGCCAGCGGCAGCAGTGTCTTGGCGATCAGCCCGGTCAGCAGCACGGGTTTGCTGCCATAGCGGTCGGCTGCCCATCCGATCAGATAGACGACCACCAGCCCGCCCAGGATGCTGGCGATTTGCAGCCACAGGACGGCGGTGTCACTCAAGCCGATCTGGTTGCGCATGAACAGCGGGATGAATGCCAGCGGCGCGCTCGCCAGCGTGGTCACACCCAAGCCCGCCATATAGCGCGCGAAATTGCGATCGCGCAGTGCCTCGAAAAAGCCGCGATACGACACGGTCGCCGCCCCGGTGATCGGCGCACCGCCCGGCTGGTGTGTGCCCGCCCAGACCGCGATCAGCCCAAATGCGATCGCAATGGCGAAGAGCAGCATGAAGCGATCGATGCCGTCGGACAGGCTCAGGATATAGCCGCCCAACGCGATCGCGGCGATCCCGGTCAGGCGCGAGACCATATCGTTCATCGCCGACTGCTTGCCGCGCATCGAGTCGGGGATGTATTCCGATGCCCAGGGATACAGCGCCGTCTCCGCGACCGCGCGGCACAGCGAAAAGCCGAGCATGATCGCGCTGATCAGGGTCATGGCGGCGTTGAGACCGTATTGCTCGTTCACCCAGGGCACCAACAGCAGCCCGGCGGCGATAAATTTGCGAATGCCAAAGAAGGTTAAAAAGGTGCGCTTGTAGCCGAAGCGCGCCACCGCCGGCGCGATGAACAGCGCGATCACGCCCAGAAAGGGTAACAGTGAGAGCAGCACGCCTATCTGCGTGCTGCTGGCGCCCAGTTCGTTGAGAAAGAGCAGAAACGCCGAGCCAAAAAATGTGAGCTGCGCGAAAATATTGTTGGTGGCATTGAGGGCGATATTCCAGGGAAGCCGCCGAATCTTTTCCGTCGTCGTGATTTCGGGTGTCGTGATTTCGGGTGTCGCCACACTCACAGTTTTATCCTCGGCAGGTCGCGGGGGCGGCATGTTCACGCCTTTTTATCGATATACAGGTCAATTCGCACATCACCATACAACACGATCGTAAAGAGACTACAGTTTTAGCGAATCTCTTTCATCACATACAACTTATACAACCAAGTGTTCAGTCTACACCCAGATAGTTACGACTTGTATCCCCTCACGGGGTCATTTAGACTCACCCCACTTGACCCGGCACACCCCGTCACACACGGGTACGAAAGAATCAGCGCGATGCCCGACGTAATGGTGGTGCTGCCTACCTACAACGAAGCCGAAAATCTTCCGCTGATGCTCGATACGCTGACGCGCTTGCCAGGCGTCATGCTGCGCATCCTGGTCGTGGACGACAACTCTCCCGACGGCACCGGACAGATCGCGGACGACTTTGCCGCGCGCGCTCCCGACCGGATATTCGTGCTGCATCGCACCGAAAAAGCCGGACTCGGACCCGCCTACATCGCCGGATTCCGTCGCGCGCTGACGGCGGGCGCCGACTATATCATCCAGATGGACGCCGACTTTTCACATCAGCCCGACTATATTCCGCAGTTGATCGCGCGTCTGGAAAGTGGCGCCGACGTGGTGATCGGATCGCGCTTCATGCGCGGCGGAGGCGTCGATCGCGCGTGGAGCCTGTTTCGCAAGCTGTTGAGCTGGTTCGCCAATGGGATTTACGTGCGCGTCCTGCTGGGTATTCCGGTCTCGGACTCGACCGGGGGCTACCGCATCTGGCGGCGCGAGACCCTGATCGGCATGGACCTGGATCGCATTGGCGCCAACGGCTATGTCTTTCAGGTGGAAATGGCGTATGTGGCGCACAAGCTCGGCTATCGGCTGGCGGAAATTCCGATCTACTTTCCTGATCGGGAAAAAGGCAAGTCCAAGATGGGATCGCACATCGTATTCGAGGCAGCGCTGCTGGTGTGGCAGTTGATCGTGCGTCATCGCGGGTTGACCGTGGACGCACGGCACCCGCTGCCCTGACTCACCCGCTGCGCGTTGTCGCAGCAGATGCTCGCCGCCGACCTACCCAGGGGAATCCGATGCAGAGCCATTTCGAGCAGGCGCGCGTCACACAGCTCACCAGTGCCTATGCCCCGACCGATCCGCCGCGCACCTCGCTCGATTTTGGCGATCTGCTGTCGCTGCTGTGGCGGCTGGATCAGTGCGGCGGTCTGCCCGGACGCGAACGCTACTATCGCCGCTGCCTGACCGCGCTCTGCCACGCCCTCGGCTTAGAGGCACACCCGATTTTCCGCTTCATCGAGCTGACTCCCCCTGGCGAGCTGTGTCGGCTGCTGCCGACGCTGATCTACCGCGCCACCGGACGCGCGATCGACGCCCACGACCGCCGCGCCGCCTGTGATCAACTGCTGAAACTGCGCATCGACATCCTGCGTATCGGCACGACCCACGAGGGGTGGGTGAGCGGCTGGCCCGGCAGCGGCATCGTCGATAGCGAGCTGCACGAACGGGTCTTCGCGGTGCTGTTTACCGCCTTGCAGGGACAGTATCCGAGCTTTGCGCGGCTGCTGCTGGTAATCGACATCGTGATCGCCAACCTGCTGATCGGCTTGACCCTGCCCGACGAACTCTCCCCGTCGCGGCTGGTGTCGCACTACGATTACCCCGACCCCGACCTGCAAAGTACGCATGATCTCTACCTGCTCGATCGGACTTAGCCGCCTTCTGTTTTCGGACGCATTATTATGCGTCCCCGCTGCCAGCGCGGCGCGTACATATGCGTTTTCCCGCCTGAAGATCACCTGCTTGACCTTGTTAAGATAAGACCTGTATTCGTGCCTGTTGGCGTAAAATGCGATTATAATTATTGTCGAGTGGCGCTGGCATCGTCGGCACAGCTCGAATCAGCAGGCAGGATTTACGTGTGAATCAAGCAAGGGGCATGACGTGCAGACGATCCTCAATGACCGCTACAACCTCCACGAACGACTTGGCGAAGGCGGAATGGCGACCGTTTACCGTGCTACGCAGACCAATCTGGATCGCCCAGTGGCGATCAAGTTCATCAAGACCGAACATATAAGCGCGCAGTTTCGCACCCGCTTCGAGCGCGAGGCGAAAGCGATCGCGGGGTTGAACCACCCCAATATCACTCAGGTCTACGATTACGACCACGACAGCGACGAGCGCCCATACATGGTCATGGAGCTGTTGAGCGGCGATGATTTGGGCACCTTTCTCACCAAAAATGTCCCGCTCAGGCTGGGCGATGTGCTGACGATCATGGCGGGCGTGGCGCTGGCGCTCGATTACGCCCACGCGCGTGGCATCATCCACCGGGACATCAAGCCGTCCAACATCTTCATCACGCACGATCGCCAGGTCAAGCTGATGGACTTTGGTCTGGTCAGGCAGATGAATGACACCAGCGATCTGTCGATGAACGGCAGCCTGGTAATCGGCACCCCGCGTTATTTTTCACCCGAACAAGCCGGCTCCAAAGCGGTCGATCATCGCAGCGACCTGTACGGACTCGGCGTGATCTTCTACGAGATGCTCACCGGGACGATGCCCTACACGGGCAGCACGCCGCTCGATCTGGCGGTGCAGCATTTAACGACGCCGGTCCCCGATGTGCTGGCGCTGCGTCCCGATTTGCCGGCGCTGACGGGGATTATCGTCTATAAATTGCTGGCAAAAGACCCGGACGACCGCTATCCCAATGCAGGAGCGCTGCTGGCAGACCTCGATCTGCTGGAACAGTCGATCAAGCGCGAGACCAGCCTGAGCCTGCTGCCCCGTCTCGATGTCAGCCAGGCGATCGTCAATCCACCCGCTTATACCCTCCTGAATGGCGGAGTGTCTGACAGCAAGGCGGCGACCAGCCTACACCCGGCTGGACAGTCCAGCGCCTTGTCCTCGACGTTGTTGCAGCGCAAAGTCGTGCTGCCGATCCCTTTCTGGCGATCGGACTGATCGCGCTGGTGCTGGTGGGTGCTGCCATCGTCGCGGTCGCGGTGAGCCGCAACGCCGCTGCCACGCCCTACAGCCTGTCGATCGCGCCCGCGCAGCCTGATGAATATCTGGTGCTGGTCGGACAGTGGGGAGCGGAAAACGACAGCTTTGAGCGCCGCATTGTGCAGACGCTGCGCAGCAGCGACGCGGCGGTCATCTCTTCGCATGTCAGGCTGCGGGTCGAGCCGATCGAGCATGTCTTTGCCGATGATGCCGAGGCGCAGTCGCTGGCGAACAGCGTCGGCGCGCACCTGGTCGTGTATGGGGTCGAGGATGCGGTCGGGGTGGAGGTCGTCTTTCAGGATATCTACGCCGAGCCGGACAGCGCCAGTCGTCTGCATTTCATCATCCCCAAAAATGAGCAGTTCAACAGCATTGCCACCGAGGATATGCCAGTCGCCATGCGCAATTTCCTCACCTCGATGCTGCTGCACCATTTCCTGCGCACCAGCGACATCGACGGGCTTGCCGGCTTTGGCTTTGGGATCATGGACGGCGAGGCGGTGAATCTGCGCGTCATCCCACCGAGCGATCTCGATCGCCACATCCTGAACATGTATCAATGGCAGCCAGGACAAGACAATGTCAGCTCGATGACCGACACGCTCACCGATGCGCTGCGGGTCGCGCCTGGCGATCCGACGCTGGTCTTTTTGCGCGGCTTTCTGGAGGCATTCTACAACGGTAATATCGGGCGTGCGCGTGTCGATGCCGACCGTCTGCGTCAGCTCCTGGGAGAGACCAACCTGACGCTGTGGATGGACATGAATATCAGTCTGGCGGAGAGGGATTACGCGCGCCTGCTCGCTCTCAGCGAGCGGCTCGACCCGACCAAGCTCGGCTACAGCATCCCGTTCTCGTATCGGCAGATGGCGCTCGTCATGACGGGCGATTTTGCCCGCGTGCAGGCAGAGACCAGCGGCAGCATCCGCGAACAGCCGATCTTTGGACTGCCCGTCTACGATGCACTGGCAGCGATCGCCGTACAAATGCAGGGTGATGATACCGCGTTTGAGGGGGCGGCGGCGCGTGTCAACGCCAATCGTGATCTCAGCGATGCCACCGGGTTCATCAGCAGCATCAACAATCCGCCCGCCGACTTTTACTTCCTGGGCGGGTACATCGCGGAACTGACGAACACGCCGCTGGTGAGCCTGCTCGCCTATCAGGGCGGCTTAAGGGTGGCGTCGGCGCACTATCTGATCAATTGGCGTCTGGGTGTGTTCAACAGCGAGGCGGGCAATGTGCCGCTCGCCTACCAGTTTTTGAGCGCCGCCCGTGACGCGGCGCCGGTGCCCTTCCCGATCGCGGCGTATCAACTGGCGTGGCTGACCCACGACGATCCGGACGCTGTGCCGGTCGAGGCGCCGTCGGCGTGCATCTGGCTGGCGCGTGCCACTGCCGATACTGACGCCGATCTGACCTTCTACGCGCCGCTGATCGCGCGGATCGATGCTGCGCGCGCGGCGTGGGATTGTGGCGGGTGAGCGGGCGCACGCCGTGTCATGCCAGCGCCCGAATCTGACCGCGCGCTACCCGTTCGCCACCACCCGCAGCACCCCTGGCACCGCCGACACCGCCGCCGCGATCACATCCAGGTCGGTGCCGGCGGGCACCTCGCCGCTCAACGCCACCGTGCCATAGCGCACGTTCGCCATCACGCCCTGCGGCAGCCGTCGCCCCGCCTCGATACGGATCGTTTCGTCGTCAAAAAGGCTGCTGCTGTCCAGCGCGCGCACGCCGGGCACCTTCGGAATCTCGTTGATCAGATAGCGGCGGTTGATCGGCGTCTTGACATGTCCGCTCAGGACGACCACACCATCCTGCACGCTGGTGATGATGTAAAAGCGGTCGGAGGCAGTGGGCGGGTACTGCGTGATGATCGACGTGATCTGCTTGTGAATATCCATGTCGGGGCGCACGGCAATGTCGGCGGCGTCAGTCATACTCGATCTCTCCTAAGGAAGGCGCGAGCCAGACTCGCCGCCAATGATCACATGATAATCGCTTTATTGTGCCTACATGGGCGCCTATTGCCAAGTGGTTTCCTGTACAATAAGCACGATCGATGCGTGCGATCATCGATCGGAACGACCCATTTTCGCTCAAACACCAGGATTTCGACCGATGTACGATCAACTTGTCGCGGATCTCTTCAGCGCGGATGCTGGAATCCGCTTTTATGCCGCGCAGCGTCTGGGCAAGCTCGACGATCCGCGCGCGGGTGCCGCGCTGACCGAAGCGCTGCGGGATGAAAGCGCCAAAGTGCAGTATGCGGCGCTGTCGTCACTGATCAAATTAGAGGTGATGGAGGCGCTCGATCCGATCATCACCATGCTGCTGGCAGACCGTTCCAGCCGCGTCTGGGAGCTGCTGAAGCTCAGTATCGGCTTGCGGCTGCGCGCCGGGCTGCTCGATCTGGTGCGACGCGGCGATCTGGCGCTGTCCGATCGCCTGTACGCGGCGCTGCAGACGGACGAACTGCCAGAACCCAAGCCGTTGGACGAATACCAGCAAGCGCTGTTCATGCGTCTGATCGGGCGCACGGGCGACACCCGCCGTCTGGACGATCTGCTGACGCTGCTGGACTCAGACGTGCTGACGCTGCGAGTCGCGTCCGTCGAAGGGCTGGGCTATCTGGGTGATACCCGTGCCGTGCCCACGCTGGTCGGCGTGCTGACCGACCCTGCCGACGCCATCCGCGAGACCGCAGCCGAGGCGTTGGGGCGCATCGGGGACAAGAGCGCCTTCACGGGTGTGCTGGCGTCCTTGCGCGATCCCAACGAATGGGTGCGCCGGGCTGCCGCCGAAGCGCTCGGCATTTTTGGCGATGATCGCGCTGTCGAGGCGCTCACCGATGCGCTCAACGATCAAGAGTCGATGGTGCAGGATGCCGCTTTCGATTCATTGAAAAAATTGAGCAGCGATCATTTCACGACGACGCTGTGATCGTGTGCCTGATGCGAGGACTGGTGCCATGCCGATGATGTGTCGTTTCAGGCATGCGCTCGTGCCCATGCTGACCCTGATCGGGCTGACGGCGTGCGCCTCTGACTCACCGCCGGGCGTCGTGTTTCAGGCGACCCAGCCGATCGTGATCGCCGCTGCCCCCGTGTATACCATCACGCCGACGCGCACGCCGCGTCCGACCGAGACGATCGCGCCGACGCCGACCCCCTCACTCACACCATCGACGCCGCCGACCGAGACGCCGCCGACCGAGACGCCGCCGACCGAGACGCCGACTCTGACGCGCACGCCGACGCTCGTCTTGTCGCCGTCCGCCGAAGCAACCGTGACCGGCGATGCGAGTCTGGTTACTCCGGCGCCGCTGATCACGCTCACGCCGCCGCTGCCTTTGGGCGCGCCCGCCGCCCGCGTTCTGGCAGCTGTCATCGAAAGCACGCCAGAAGGCTGGTCGTGCGGCGATTTTCCGTGCGCCGACGACAGCGCCGCCTGGCTCGAACGTATTCGTGTTCCTGATGGATTCGCGGTCGAGTCGATCGGTCGCTTTCCGGGACAGGTGCAGCAGATCGCCTACGGGCGTGACGGACGCCTGTATGCCACCGTGTTGGAAGAGGGCGCCCGTTCCGGCGCGGTGCATGTGATGGATGCCGATGGAATAACGCGCCGCTACAGCGAGGCGCTGATCGCGCCGCTGGGATTGGCATTTCAGCCGGGGACGGATGATCTGTTCGTCAGTGGGCGGATGACCGCGCAGTCCGGTGGCGGGGTGTGGCGCGTCGCGCCGGGAGGCGGGGCGCCGATCGCGGTGCTGACGGATTTACCGTGCTGTCTCAGCCTGATCGACAATCAGCCCAACGGTATGATCTTCGGGCGCGATGGCTATCTCTACCTGGGCATCGGCTCCAGCTACGACACGACCGCCAGTCCGCCGCGCATCCTGCCGCCGTTTCAAACGCTGGCGCCCTATGAAGCGGCGGTCGTGCGCATCCAACCACACACGGGTGAAATCGCCGTCTATGCCCAGGGCGTGCGCAATGCCTACGATCTGGCGCTCGACAGTCTCGGACGGCTGTATGCCAGCGATCAGGGCTTACTCGCAGGCGGGATCGGCGATCGCGTGCTGCGTCTGTCGCCCGGCGGACACTACGGCTTTCCATTCTGGGGCGGACGCGGCTGTACTGTCTGCCCGATCCGCACCGCTGGACTCGACGTGCAGTCCGACCTGCTGACGCTGACGGCGGGAACCATGCCGCGTGGGATCGTGGTCTACACCGGGACGCAGTTTCCGGTCAACCTGTACGATACGCTGTTCGTCACGCTCTGGAATGCGGTCGAGGGCGGACAGCGCATCATCCAGATCGATCCAAGGCGCGTCAACGAGTCAGGCTATCAGCCGACTGCGTTCGTCACCGGGCTGATCCGCCCGACCGATCTGGCGATCGCCCCCGATGGCACGCTGACGGTCGCGGATCAGGTGTACGGGCAGATCTGGCGCGTGCGATACGCGCCGTAGGGACGCATAACGGTGCGTCCGCGCTTATCTGGTCAGACGCCGCCGTTGGCGCCGACCACGATCACGCCGATCAGGATGGCGAATACCACGAACAGCACCAGAATTTGATAGAAGCCGCTGTCGTCGGCGCCGATGCGAGCGAGATCGTCGTCCGGTTCCGTATTTTGGGGTGAGGGAAGCTGGCGCATGTCTGCCATAGTCGGGTGACTCCTGAGGGTGTCATTTACCAATGAGATGCCGATTATAGCGCGCCGTGGCTGATATAATCGAACCTGTCCAGATTGCATGGGTAAGGCACGCCAGACCCCTGCGATTTTGTGACATGACGGGTTTGGCACGCCAGACCCCCTACAACCGCCGCGCGTAGGGACACATAACGATGCGTCTGCCGCTAAATGTGAGGGATTGACCCGTGCTGCCTATTCGACTGGAAATGAAAAATTTCCTCGCTTACCGCTCGCCCGCGCCGATCTATTTCGAGGGCATTCATCTCGCCTGTCTCAGCGGCGACAACGGCGCGGGCAAGTCGAGCCTGCTGGATGCGATTACCTGGGCGCTGTGGGGCAAGGCGCGGGCAAAGCGCGACGAGGAGCTGATCCATCTCGGACAAAACGAAATGCTGGTGCTGCTGGAATTCGAGCAGAACGGCACCCGCTATCAGGTGAAACGCGCACGATCGCGGTCGCGCACGGCGGGCACGCTGGCGTTCTTTTCCACCGACCCCGACGGCAACCTGATCGAGCTGGATGCTGGATCGATCAAGGCGACTCAGGCATTGATCGACAGCACCATCAACCTCGATTACGACACCTTCACCCATTCCGCCTTTTTGCGCCAGGGTAACGCCGACGCTTTCACGCTCAAAACCGCGCGCGAACGCAAACAGATTCTGGCAGACATCCTCGGCTTGAGCCGCTGGGAAGCCTATGAAGCGCGCGCTAAAGCCATGATCGAGGCTGTGGCTGGCGAGATCGCCATCGCGGAAGGACAGATCCGTGAGATCGACGCGATGGTCTCGCGCGAGCCGGACATCAAACGTCAGCTCGCGTCGGCGCAAACCCTCCTGATCGAGGCGGTCGAGCGCGCCCGTGCCGCCCAGATTGCTTACGATGAGCTGCGTGACGCCGCCACCAACCGCCGCCATGCCGAAGACAATCTGTTGGAGGCGCGTCACCGTCTCAGAATGATCGAGACCCGGTTGACGAGCGCCGCCAAAAATGCCCAGATCAAACGCGGGCGCGTCGATGAGTACGCCGCGCTGCTGGCGCGCCGTGACGAGATCGAGACCGGTTATCACGCGCTGCAGGCGGCGCGCGATCTCGATCAGGCGCTCGGTGAAAAGCTGATCGCGCTCAAGCGCCTCGACGATCGCCGCGCCGAACTGGATCGGGAGATCGACGCGGCACGTGCCGCCATTGACGGCGAACGCAAAGCGGCATCTGCCCGTGTGGACGGCTTGCGGCGGTCTGCGGCGGGCGGAGATGCCGGCGCGCTGGAGGCGATCCAGGGCGAGATCGCAGCATTGCGTACCCGCGAGGGCGCGCGCGCGCCGCTGCAAAAACAGCTCGATACCCACCGCGACGAACACAGCCATCTGAGCGCTGAAAATAAGGCGCTCAAAGCGGAGATGAACAAGCTCAACGATCGCAGGAATCGGCTGGAGACGGTCGAGGGCGCCCTATGTCCGTTTTGCGGGCAGCCGCTCGACGCCGATCATCGCGCCAGCCTGATCGCGGACATCACCGCAGAGGGCACGCCGATGGGTGATCTTTATCGTACCAATGGCAACCGCGTCAGGGCGCTCGATACGTTGATCGCGGAACATCAGGAGGCGATCACCCAGGTGGCGCTGGCGATTCAACCGCTGGCTGATCTGCAGGCGCGCGCAGGCAAGCTGGCGGAACGGCTCGACGCCGCCCGTGAAGCGGAAGCGGGCTTGCAGGAAGAGAGCGCGCGACTGGCAGGGCTCGACACGCTACTGCACAGCGCGGATTACGCCCACGCCGAGCGTGCCGAACGGGACTCGCTCGACGCTACCCGCGCCGAACTCGGCTACGACGATGCCAGTCATCAGGGCGCCCGCCAGGATTTGCGCGCCTACAACGAATACGATGTGCGCTATCACCAACTGCAAAATGCACAGACGGCACAGGCGGCGGCGATCGCTGACCTGGATGATGCCGAGTCCGCCGTGAGCGAACAAAAGGCGCTGTACGACAGCGAAGGGGCGGCGGTCGCGGCGCTCGAAGAGGCGATCGCGGCGCTGTCGGCGCTGGCGAACGAGGCACAGCGCCGTTTTGAGGAGATGAAGCTGCGTCAGGACGAAGAAGCCGCCGCTCGTGAGAACGTAGTCGTCTTCAACCAGGAATTGGGCGCAATCGCGCGTGGGCGCCTCCGCCGTGTCGATCTGACCGACCGTATTGCCGGAGAACGCGAACGGCGGGCGCTCTACGACGAACTGCGCCTCGCCTTTGGCAAGAACGGCATTCCGGCGATGATCATCGACGCCGCACTGCCGGAGCTGGAGGAAGCCGCCAATCGGCTGTTGGGCCGGATGAGCGAAGGGCAGATGACGATCGCCATCACCACACAGCGCGAAAAAGTGACGGGCGGCGTCGCGGAGACGCTTGATATCCTGATCGCCGACGGACTCGGCACGCGCGCCTACGAGATGTACAGCGGCGGCGAGGCATTTCGCATCAATTTCGCGCTGCGCGTCGCGCTCTCGCAGATGTTGGCGCGGCGGGCAGGGGCGCAATTGCGCACGCTGTTCATCGATGAGGGCTTTGGTACTCAGGATGAAGCCGGGCGCGCCAAGCTGGTCGAGGCGATCACCGCCATTCAGGACGAATTCGATCTGATCCTGGTGATCACCCACATCGACGACCTGCGCGACGCCTTTCCGGTGCATATCGAGATCAAGAAGACTGAAGACGGCAGCCAGATCACGCTGCGTTAGCACTCCGCCAGCCAGATCATCACACATTTTCGGACGCATTGTTATACGTCCGTAGAGAAAGCTGTGATTCACTGAGTTTGAGTTAAGCATTGACCGTACTCTGTTTTCCCCTCTCAATCTCTGAATCGCTGGTTCATTTTTGCCCTTTCGCGCACCGCGAACGGGCTGTTTTTTGATCGCTTGACAATGCTGAAGATTGTGTTTATTCTTGTTTCCAGAAATGAGCGTTGATTTATCTGTGTTGTTTCTTGAATTGAGAAACAAAAGTTGACTTATGACGACCATACGTGATATTGCCAGGCGCGCCAATGTCTCGATCGCAACCGTGTCGCGTGTCCTCAACAACAATGCGACCGTCAACGAGTCGATCCGCTACACCGTCCTCAAGGCAGCCGAGGAACTGGCGTATCCGGTGCAAAATCTGCGTCTCAAACCGCAGATCAGCCCGGCGGTACTGGTGCTGACCAGCGTCGAAACGACCCTGAGCGCCGCCCAGGGCGCCAGTATGCGTGAATTTGAGCGGCGGGTGTGGGACGCAGTGCATACCGTGCTGGAGACGCGCGGGATCGCTGCCCGGCTGCAACAGTCGTCCGCTTCGAGTGAAGATGCCCGTCAGTATGCCGAAGATGTCTCGATCAACGGCTTGATCCTGTTAGGCGGCATCATTCAGCGGGAATTCGTCGAGGAACTGATACGGCGCCAGCTCCCCTT
The DNA here is from genome assembly GCA_034437395.1 of Anaerolineae bacterium. Classification (GTDB taxonomy): domain Bacteria; phylum Chloroflexota; class Anaerolineae; order Aggregatilineales; family Phototrophicaceae; genus Flexifilum. Next base: position 20,774 of record DAOTUN010000024.1, read on the forward strand.
TGTGGTGGCGGGTTCACGGCTCGATGGCTTGATGATCAATGCCGTCATGGTCGATGTGGCGCAGGGCATCCGCGAGGCGGCGGCGTACCTGATCGCGCAGGGGCGCCGCCGGATCGCGCTGGTCAACGGACCCGCGACCACGATGACCAGCGCCGAAAAGCTGGATGGACTGCGGCTGACGCTGGCGCGGCACGATCTGCCTTTCGATCCCGACAGCGTGATCGTCGCGGACTTTCACCCCGACAGCGGCTATGTCCAGACACGTCACCTGCTCGAAAGCCGGCCCGATACCGACGCGATCCTGTACGCCGATGACAGTATCGCGCTCGGCGGTCTGCGCGCGCTGCGCGAACAGGGACGGCGTGTGCCAGATGACGTGGCGGTCGTGGGCTTTGGCGATTATGAGCTGGCGCACTACACCGATCCGATGCTGTCGTCGGTGCAGTTCGATATGGCGCTGATGGGCAGAATGGCGGCGCGACGGCTGTCGATGCTGCTCGACGAGCCAGACAGCGACCCCTGGCTGATGCGCGTCCCCTGCTGGTTTATCGCCCGTCAGTCCACATGAAAAGGCGGTCGCAATGAATGACAGTGTGCCCATTTACGCGCGTCCGACGCTGCCAGACGATCTGCCTCCATTTCGAGCGAAGCGTCTCAGCGAGGGGCAGGTCGGTTTCCTGCTGGTACTGCCCGCGCTCATCCTGTTCGCGGTCATCATCCTGTTTCCGCTGCTCAGCTCGATGTACATGGCATTTCTCGATAAGAGCCTGGTCTTTCCAGGCGAGGAATTTGTCGGCTTGAAGAATATCGAGCGCGCGCTGCGCCGCGATTTTCTGCCGCTGCTGAGTACCACGCTGGTGTTCACGGTCGGTGCGACGCTGCTCCCATTCGTGATCGGCTTCATCGTCGCCCTGGTTCTGAATGCGCGCATCATCGGGCGCGGGCTGTGGCGCGGACTGTTTCTGCTGCCCTGGCTAATCCCGTCGGTGGTGGTCGCCTTTCTGTGGATGTGGATTTTCAACGCCAATTACGGCGTGATCAACGGCATGCTGCGCGAACTCGGTCTGATCACCGAAAATATCAATTTCCTGGGCACACGCAGCAGCGCGATCATCGCGGTGATCGTCGCCAAGACCTGGAATACCTTTCCCTGGATCGCGGTCATGATCCTGGCGGCATTGCAGACGATCCCGCGTGATCTGTATGAAGCCGCCGCCATCGACGGCGCCGATCGACTCAGGAGTTTCTGGAACGTGACTGTGCCAGGGCTGCGCGGCGTGATCAGCACCGTGCTGCTGCTGAGTTTCATCTGGAATTTCCAGCATTTGGAGACGATCTACGTCATGACGACGGGCGGTCCCGGCACAGCGACCACCACCTTTGCCATTGGTGTGTACAAAGCCGCCTTTCAGTCGCGCGATCTGGGTGAAGCCGGGGCGATCGGCATCCTGTGGATGGCGCTGCTGTCCGTGATCGTGGTCATCTACTTACGCTTTGTCGTCCGCGAAGACGCATGAAAGGCAGTGTGCCATGACCTCAGCCGTTCGATCGCTCGATGGTCACACCACGACCCTGAGTGGCGTATCCAACCGCACAGGCAGCCGCCTGGTGCTGATCGGCGCATTTGTGCTGGTGGCGGCGTTCGCCTTTTTTCCGATTTACTGGATGGCGGTCACCTCGGTGACGCCGCGCGATCAGGTGTTCGCCTTTCCGCCGCGCTTCTTCCCGACCGCGATCACCCTGGAATACTACGCCGACTTTTTCAACAATCCGGCTCTACTGCGTTACCTGCTCAACAGCTTCATCGTGGCGGGCGCGACTGCGATCAGCAGCGTGGCGATCGGGGTGTATGCGGGCTATTCCTTTTCCAAATTCCGTTATACCGGGCGTCGCGCGCTGATGTTTCTGATTTTGTCGGCGCAGATGTTCCCGCAGACGTTACTGCTGATCACGCTCTACCTGTTGTTTGCGCGTCTGGGATTGCTCAATTCGTACTGGGGACTGATCCTGGCGTTCACCTCGTTCACGCTGCCGTTATGCGTGTGGACTCTCAAAGGCTATTTCGACACCCTCCCGGATGAACTGATCGAAGCGGCAAAGGTAGACGGCGCCTCACAGCTCACGATCATTCACCGTATCTTACTGCCGATCGCGCGTCCGGCGTTGATCTCGACCTTTCTGTTCGCCTTCATTCGCGGATGGAACGATTTCATCTACTCGCTGACGCTGGGCGGTCCCGACTACATGACGCTGCCGCCCGGACTCGTCCTGACCTATATGGGCGAGTTTCAAACCTCGTGGCCCAATCTGATGGCGTCCTCGCTGATCGTCTCGCTGCCTGTGGTCGTGCTTTACATGGTCATGCAGCGCTACATCGTCGCCGGATTGAGCAGCGGTGCGGTCAAAGGCTAACGCTATGTGCGGACGTATTATGCTGCGCCCCTGTGACGCGCATTCGCAGGGACGTGTAACAACACCGCCGTCCCAGGACATTCGACCACTGGCTAGTCGATCCCGGCGCTCATCCCGCCGTTTCGAGTCTATTGCTTACTCTTGTTTCAGCTGGTTTCTGACAGATGGAAGGAAGTTGTCCCATGTCACGCAAATTCGTTTCTTTGTTCTTCTTGATCAGCGCGCTGAGCTTCGCAGTCGGCGCGACCACCGCACAGGATAGCCAGGATTTCACCTTCACAGGCTGGTCGCTCAACGAGGGCTTGAGCCGCGACGTGATCCTCGGCTTCACCGACAGCTATGCTGCCGACAACAGCATCACCATCACGCCGGTCGCCTTTCCTTTCAACGAATATCTGAATCAGGTTATCCTGCAGGCGAATGGCGCACAGTTGAGCGGGGCAGTCCAGCTCGATGTCGCGTGGATGGCGCCGATGGCTGCGCTGGGCGTCCTCAAAGACCTGGGCGCGGATGTCCCGGAGGGCGTGTATACCGATGCGGCACTGCAAAGCTGCCAGGTCGATGGAGTGCAGCTCGGCTTGCCCTGGACGACCGCCTCGATCGGCATGGTCGCCAATCAGGAACTGCTGACAGCGGCGGGCGTCGCTGAGCTGCCGACCACGATCGTGGAATTTGAAGCGGCACTGGAGGCGCTGGAAGCCTACAACCCCGATGGCATCCCCTATGCGGGCATCACGGATGTGGCGCAGTTGAAAGACATCATCCCCTGGATTTACACCTTTGGCGGCAGCGTGTTCGCGGATGATGGCACGGTCACGCTCGGCGGTGAGGGCGCGGTCGCGGCGGTCGAATGGTACGCGGATCTGCTCGCACGCGACCTGATCGCGGCGGATATCGATCGCTTTGACGCGCGCCAGTTGTTCGCTCAGGGGATGGTCGGCTTTTACGATGACGCGGTGGTGGCGCGATCGCTGGCTGCGGGCAACAAACCCGCCGACCTCGCGCTGACCGTCGTGCCACTGCCCCGTCCGGTGCTGGCTGCAGGCGATGCGCCGCAGTCGCTGCTGTGGGGACACTGCCTGGCGGTGGTCGCGGACGACAATGCCGACGCTGCTACCGCGTTTGCGCTCTATCTGACCGGGACGACCGAGGTCGGGGTCGGCTATTTCGAGCAAATGTCACTACCGCCGACCACCATCGAGGCGCTGGCTTCCGAGAGTGTCACGGGTGACAGCTATATCGATACCTGGTCGGCACAGGTCACGACCAGCGCCAGCCCGAATCCGTTCTGGGGCTTTGTCGAGTCGGCACGGATGGAATCGCTGTTAGGCGAGGCGGTTCAGTCGGTGCTGGTCGGTGACGCCAGCGCTGCCGACGCGCTGTCTGCCGCCGCCGAAGACATCACCGATCTGGTCGAATAAACGAGGAGCGCATAGGGGTGTCGGTATCGACGTGCCGACGCCCTATGCGCTCCCCGGCTCAACTCTGGAGAGACAGGCGCCCACGCAAGAGTTCCTGTCTCTCTCGCTGCCTAGTGTAATGTATTTTAACCCAAAGGACGTTCCATGATCGTAGAAGCGCCCGTCGCCCAACGTACCTTCAGGACCGAGGAGATTGTCTGTGATCTGGTGATTGTCGGCGGGGGCATGGCGGGCACCTGCTGCGCGATCACGGCGGCGCGCGCAGGTCTGACGGTCACGCTCGTCCACGATCGTCCTGTCCTGGGCGGCAACGGGTCGAGTGAAGTCCGCCTGTGGATGCTCGGCGCGACGGCACACATGGGCAACAACAACCGCTGGGCGCGCGAAGGCGGCGTCGTCGGGGAGGTGCTGGTCGAAAACCTGTACCGCAATCCTGAAGGTAACCCGCTGATCGTCGATACAATCCTGCTGGAAAAGGTGGTGTCCGAGCCGAATATCCGGCTGCTGCTGAACACGGCGGCATTCGAGGTCGGCAAGTCCGACGCCGACACCATCGAGTCGGTGCGTGCTTTCTGCTCGCAGAACTCGACTCTGTACGCCGTGCGTGCGCCGCTGTTCGTCGATTCGTCCGGCGATGGGGTGATCGGTTTTCTGGCGGGCGCGGCGTTTCGCATGGGCGCGGAAAACAGCGAGGAATTTGGGGAAAAGCTGGCGCCGACTGCCGATTACGGACATCTGCTCGGTCACTCGATCTATTTCTACAGTAAAGATACCGGAAAGCCGGTCAGGTACGTCGCTCCCAGCTTCGCGCTGGACGACATCACCAAAATTCCGCGTTTCCGGTCGTTCAATACCAAAGAAGACGGCTGCCGTCTGTGGTGGATCGAATACGGCGGCAGAATGGACACCGTCCACGATACCGAGACGATCAAATGGGAATTGTGGAAGGTGGTCTATGGGGTGTGGAATCACATCAAGAATTCCGGTCAGTTCCCTGAAGCCGAAACGCTGACGCTGGAATGGGTCGGTCATATCCCCGGCAAACGCGAGAGCCGCCGCTTTGAAGGCGATACGATGCTGTGCCAGCAAGACCTGATCGCACAGCGCCGCCACCCGGACGCGGTATCGTATGGCGGCTGGGCGCTCGACCTGCATCCCGCCGACGGCATCTACAGCGAGAAACCGGGCTGTAACCAATGGCACGCACGCGGCATGTATCAAATCCCGTACCGTATGCTCTACAGCCGCAACATCCGCAATCTGTTCATCGCGGGACGGATCATGAGCGCGTCGCATGTCGCATTCAGCTCCAGCCGTGTCATGCTCACGGTCTCGCACGCCGCGCAAGCGGCGGCGATGGCAGCGGTCTTGTGCCGTCAGCATGGGGTGCTGCCCGCCCAGATCGCCCAGGCACCCTACATCGGGATGCTGCAACGCGAGCTGCTCAAGCGGGGTCAGCATATCCCGCATGTGCGTCTGGACGACCCCGCCGATCTGATGCAGACGGCACACCTGAGCGCGTCGAGTGCGCTGCAGCTCGCCAGTCTGCCCGACGATGCCCCGCCCGTGCCACTCATCACCTCCTGGGCACAAATGCTGCCGATTCCGGCAGGGATGCGCATCCCGGCGATCACGTTTACCATCGATGCGGCGGAGGCGACGACGCTGCGCTTTGAACTGCGCACCAGTGACAATCCCGAAAATCACACGCCGGATGTCACGCTGGCAGTCCACGAACTGGCGCTCGATGCGGGGCAGGATCAGCATGTCACCTTTGCGCCCGATGTCGTCGTCGATCAGGCGCGCTACGTGTTCGTGTGCCTGATGCGTAATCCGGCGGTCAGCGTGCACAGCAGCGAAAAGCGTATCACGGGCATCCTGTCGGTCGCCAACGCGCAAAATCCCGCCGTCTCCAATTTTGGCGCGCAGCAGCCGAGTGCGGATATCGGTGTCGAGGCGTTTGAATTCTGGGTGCCGATGCGTCGTCCAGGCGGGCGGAATTTCGCGTTCAGCCTGAGTGAGCCGCTGTCGGTCTTTGACGCGGACAACGTGCGCAATGGCTGGGGAAGACCCACATTCGCCCCCAACGCCTGGGTTGCGTCATTTGACGATGCCAATCCCTGTCTGCAGGCACAGTGGGGACAGCCTCAGATGATCGCCGCGCTGCATCTGACCTTCGATAGCGACTTCGATCATCCGATGGAGACGGTGCTGATGGGACATCCTGAGTCGGTGGTGCCGTTTTGCGTCACCGCCTATCGCATCAGCACCGACGATAAGCGCATCCTTGCCGAGGTTCACGACAATCACACGGGAGAGATCGTGATCGACTTTCCAGAGCCGATCCGCACCAGCACGCTGCAGATGGAGATTCTCGCCACGCACGGGGATGCGCCTGCATCTGTGCTGGCGCTGCGCTGCTATGCGTCCGCCGGATAACGATGCGTCCACCCTGGTGTTAGAGTAGAATGGGGACATTCTGCAAAATCACACAGGCAGGCTGACCATGAAACGATCTGCGTTCCTGATTGCGTGTGCTGCCCTGATCGGGCTGATGCTGCTGGCGCTGGCGACTCCGACTCAGTGGGCAGCGGCACGGCAAACCGTGCAGCCGACGCCGACCGACTTTTTCGCCGCCATTGGGCGCACGCCCGGTCCGACTGCGGGTCCGGGGTACATCGGCGTGCCACAGTATCCACTGGCAGTCCTGGGAGATGGCACCGCCATTCCATCGCTGACCGGGGTCGGCGGCAAATCCGACCGCGGACCCGCCGCCATCCGATCGGGTCCGGGGTTGAGCTTCCCGCGCATCGGACGGGTGGCTCCCAACGCCTGGATTCACATCGTCGGCTGGAACGGCTGGACGGTCGATCGCGGCTGCACGCCCGATTTTGCCAATGATCTGGATATGTGGGTGCAGGTGCAGACGCATCTGGGTGAGGTGCGTGGCTGGACGGCGCGCTGTGTGCTGACGATTATCGGCGATGTGTCGGCGCTGCCGATCGTCGATGCCGCTGGCAATCGGACGTTCCAGCGGTGAGACGCGCGTCGCTGCTGCACGTCACATGGATTGTCGGGCTGGCGTGGCTGCTGTTGAGTGGCTGTGCCGCTGGTGCGGTGCCGATCGTGCCGACCGCGCGCCCGACCGCCACCCCGACTCCCTCACCCGCGCCCACCGCGACCCGTGACCGCGCGCTGCCGACGATCACCCCGACGCGCCCAATCGCTACAGCGGGCGGTCCGACCGGGACGCCGCTGTTCGGCGCGCCGCTGACCGTCGCCACCGCTGGCGTTTCCAGTGTGGTCGGGATCGTCGCCGCCAACCCGAACGCGCCGCGCATCGAATTTTTCACCGCCGATGCCTCAGCGGTGCCGCCTGGCGGGATCATCACGCTCTATTGGTCTACGCGCAACGTCAGCGACGCGGTGATCTATCAGATCGTGGACGGCGCCCGCAGCCGCCTGTGGAATGTCGGCGCCGACGGCAGCCTGCCCGTCCAGACTCGCCGCGCCGATCGCGGGGTGATCGATTTTGTCCTGAGCGTCGGCGATGGGGTCGGACGCGCCGAGCAGCCGCTCTCGATCCCGCTGGCGTGCCCGGACGTGTGGTTCTTCAGCCCGGCGCCCAACGACTGTCCGACGCGCCCCGCCGAAGAAACCCAGGTGATCGAGCAGTCGTTCGAGCGCGGGCGGATGGTCTACATTGGATCGCTCGATCGGGTGTACGCGCTCTTCAACGACAGCTTCGACCCGGCATGGGTGGTGATCGACAACCGTTATGACCCGGCGATCCATCCGCCGTCCGAGCCGTCGTTCCCGGTGCCGCCCGGTTTCTTCCAGCCGACCAACGAACTCGGTTTCGTCTGGCGCGGCAACGATCTGGTGCGCAGTCGTCTGGGGTTGGGTGCGCAGCCGGAACAGCGCTTCACCGGGGTGATCCAGATCGGCGGGGCAGGCGAGGGCGGCGAGTCGTTGTATGTAGGCAGCGCCGACGGGGCGGTGCTGGCGATCGCGCCCGGCGGCGCGCTGTGGGAGATCATCACGCCGCCGTCGTAACGCTTACTCATCTCATGGCTGATGCGGGCAGCCCGTCGTCAGGAATGGCGCCACACTAGGTGTATAGTCCCAGGTTGTGCTGGAACGGTTCAGCGGTGAAGCGTTGTGGGTCAGGCTGCCCGCGTTCAGGATCGCGCCGCCGTTCGTGCCGCTGGCATTGCGGTTGCGAACGGTCAGGTTTTGCAGGGTGAGCGCGCCGCTGGCACGTTTGAATATGCGGCAATATGCAGTTCTCCATCGGTTGTTGCAAAGACAATTTCTGTGTCGGTGAACCAGTCGAACGCCCATGCAGCATTGCCGATAAAGATATTATCCACTCGGCTTAAGGAAGAAGCATTCCATATTCGAACGTAGCCGTCTGTTGTACTCATAGCAATATGCTCGCCATCTTCAGACCATTATAATCTCATAACAGCTATCTGTTCTGGCAAAGAAAAAACGATCGACTTGAGAAGGTCAAGCGATGGAAAAGCACACGTTTGTAAAACCGACCCACCATCGGATACCATACCCGAAGAATCAACGGTTGGAGCAGTAGAGCCATACACTGCGATAGAATTTACAACTGACGAAACCGCTATCCGTGAGGGGAGATTGCCGTTAATCACGCCGTTCACGGTTCCAAGAATTCGGGATAGCTCAGTCTCCTCCTGCCACACCCTTAATCCTACGAGATCAGCAGTAATCAAGTGTGGTGATAGTGACCAGAGGCTGTCTGAGGTGTCGCCTGTCTGCAAGTGATAGAGCTTGCTACCTGTGGCTGCACTCAACACTGTAGTACCAGCTTCGGCTGAGGTAATCGCAAGTTGACTTCCATCTGGACTCCAATTTACTCGAAACACGATATTTGATGACAAGTCAACTGAGAATTGTAATTCATATGATATGGTGTCCCAAACTTTGACGTTCCCAAAGTAGCTAACGGCAGCAATTCGCCCCCCGTCAGGTGACCATTGAAGGTCATAGATGTCGTGTTCATCTTGAAATGTATGTAGAACATTTCTTGAATCTGCATCATAGAGAATAAGTTCTCCATTATATCTGCCCAAAGCGATTGTTTCACCATTCGGGCTAAGTTGAAGTGCAAGGTTGACATACTGCGGTGTTTGAGCCGAGCTATGAACAGTCAAGTAAAAAAAGGCGACGAGAAAGCTGACTACGAATGTAATGCGCTTACGCATGAGGTATCCCCTGCACAATCAGGTAGCATCTGTACACGCGCCCTCGCCCGTGAACGACGCGGGCGTCCAGACGGGCGGCGCGTTGCCGAGCGCGCCGCGTTCGAGCCAGCGCCACACACCCGACTCGTCCACCAACGCCAAACCGTACTCGCTGCGCAGCGCTAACCACTGCCCATCGGCGCTGTAACGCGGGTAGTCGTGATAGCCCAGCGTCGGGTCTGCGATCACCTGGACCGCGTTGGCGTCGGCGCCGCCCGTCAAGCCGACTCGCCACAGCCGATTTTCGCTCACCCCATTCAGCCCACGCGCGCTCAATACCAGTGCAGCCCCATCAGGCGCCCAGGTCAGGTCGAGCAGCAGCGCGGCGGCGTAGGTGATCTGCGTCGGCGCCGATCCCGGCTCCCTGCCGATCATCCAGACCGTATCGACCCCTGGCGATGCCGCGTACACGAATCCGATCAGATCGCCGTCCGGCGACCAGCGCGGCATACTGACGCTGCCCGTCGGAAAGTCGGTCAGACGATACTTGGTGGTGCCATCGGCGCTGACGATCCACAGGTCGGCTTCGCGGACGCTGGTCGCGGTCTGACCGGGTGCGGCGGTGGCGAATACGCCCGATCCCGCCGCGCGCTCGTCATAGGCGGCGTACACCAGCCAGCGCCCATCGGGCGACCAGCGTACAGTATGCTCGTCGCCGCTGACGCTGTAGGGCGACACGATGCCGCCCGTCGCATCCACCAGCGCGATATGATGTGTGAGTGCGTCACGCCCGCCCGTGCCGCGATCGCGTATCAGCGTGAAGGCGATACGCGGGATCGAGGCGGCGGGTGACCATGACGGTTCCCACACGCCCCAGGACTCCGACCCGGCATACTGCGCCAGCGGACGGCGATCGCTGCCGTCGAGACGGGCACTGAACAGGCGTCCCGGCGCGATCGCGTCGCGCTGGGTGTAGAGGATGCGGCAGCCGTCGGACGAGAACCCCCAGAAGCGCACCCAGGCGCCGTCGAATCGGATCGCGCGTGCCGTGCCCGATGTGTCGTACAACAGGATGCGATCCTGTGCCGCCGTATCGATGCCGACGATTGGGGCGGTCAGACGTGGCGATACAGGCACACCTGGCGCGGCGCGCACCGACACGGCGAGCAGGACACATACCAGGATGTAGATCGATTTTTGCGGCATAGGTCATGTCCAGTTGCAGTACTACGACATGGGTATCTTAAATCAGGGTGGGGCAGCGCGCCATGCCGCCCTGACTGACTGCGCGCATGGCGGATTTACGGCGTCCACCCCCCAATCGTCGGTGCAGCGCGCGGCGGCATGGTTTGAGCGCCAGGCGGCAGCAACGAGTCGTCGGCGTCGTCGTGGTAGCGTTCACTTGACGCCACGCGCAGCCAGCCCGATAATTTCAGTAGATCACGGATTCAGCACGATCGTATGTACGTATAACAATGCGTCCGCATAGAAAATCGTTATTCACTAAATTTCACAAATTTAAGGAGTCATCATGAACAGTGATAAAGTCCGCCACGAATCGATCGATGCCTACATCGCCACCTTTCCCGACGCCATCCATGCCGCCGCGCCAGATGCCGTTGAAAAGATCAGCTATCAGATGCCGACCTTCGCGCTGCACGGCAATCTGATCTATTTTGCCGCCTGGAAAAAGCACATCGGTCTGTATCCAGTATCGGGGGCGGTCTGGAAGACGTTCGCGGACGAACTGGCGCCCTACGACGTGGACAAAGGGTCGATCCGCTTTCCGATCGACCAACCGCTGCCGCTCGACCTGATCAGCCGGATCGTCACCGTGCGCGTGGCGGAGAGTATCGCCGAGGCACAGGAAAAATCGAAGAAAACCGGGTGAGCGCAACAGTGGTAAAATGGCGCGCCCCAACGAGCGTCAGAGGGTTTGGCACGCCAAACCCCAGCGATCGTCTGGACAGAGCGAAGCACAACTATCACGATGCGTCCGCCGCGCTAAAAGAACCCGCGCCGCCCGAAACGCTCTTCCGCGAAGGGTTCGGCATTGTTGTGATAGCCGCCCTGTTCCCAGAAACCTGGTTTGTCGGTCGCGGAGAATTCCAGCCCGCGCACCCATTTGGCGCTTTTCCACAGATAGCGCTTGGGCACCAGCGTGCGCAGCGGAAAGCCGTGATCCGCCTCCAACCACTGATTGTCGAATTTGTAGGTCAGCAGCACATCGTCGTCCATCATTACGTCCAGCGGGACGTTGGTGGTGTAATTGTATTCGCAGTGCGCGATCACATGTTTAGCTTTGTCGGTCAAGCCGAACAGCGCTACAAAGTCGCGGAAGCGCACGCCTTCCCATTGGGTGTCGAACTTGCTCCAGCGGGTGACGCAGTGAATATCGGTGGTAATTTTGACGGTGGGCAGCGCGAGAAACTGCTCCCACGTCCAGCGCATTTCCTGCTTCACCTCGCCAAACACGCGCAGGTCCCAGGTCTCCAGATTGACCGGGGGAGTCGGTCCGTAGGTCAGCACGGGGAATTTGAGCGTCAGCGACTGCCCTGGTGGGAGGCGCCCTTCGGCTCGGATACGGTTTTCTTCTTTCTTACGCAGCGCCACATCGTCAAAAATGCTCATGACACCCTCTCATAATGAATGACGTGAAGATTGACAGCCTTCAATTGCATAACGACTATGAGCATAACGCCAGATCGTGAAGGACGTGTGAGTGCAAAATTGCACCGATCGATGCAAACGCATTATACGGACACATCATTATGCGTCCCTTCGTAAAGCGTGGTGCGATACGGGCGGACGGACACGACACATCATTATGCGTCCCTTTGTAAGCGTTGTCCGCTGCATGTCGTCATTCGGCGTCGGGCGGCTGGAACAACGCTTCCGCCGCGCCGACCAGAATCGCACGCCGATCCGAGTTCATATCCTTGCTCAGGAAATAACGCTCGACCAATTCGCTGTCGGTCAGCTCTTCGGCATTGGCGCCCAGACGGGCGCGCGCGGGCTGCTCGATGTCGCGCTTGATGCTGGCGATATAGGCAGCCCCGCCGCGAATCAGCGCGTCGCGCACGATCGCCACCTTGAGCCGCGCGTCGGACTCGGCGGTGAGCTGCAAAATCACACGCACGACCGCTCCCTCCAGCCGTTCGGCTTCGATCGCCTCGACGGTCTCGACGGTGGGGTCGAGCGAGCTGCGCAGGTCGAGCCGGATCGTTTTGAAAGGGCGCGCCTTCACCCGCTGAAATTTGAACTCGGTCTCGCCGCGCTTCAGATCGATCCAGCAGAAGCCTTTGGGTTCGCGTTCTTCGCCAAAGTCGATGCGCTCCAACGAGCCGCTGTAGACCACCGGGGGCACGCCTGAGCGTCCGGCAGTCAAATTCTGATGCTGATGGATGTGACCGAGCGCGACGTAATCCCAACGGGCGTCGGCGATCACCGAGGGCGGCACGGTGATGTCGCGTCCGAATTTGATCAGCTTTTCGCTGCCCTCGTGCGCGCCAGCGACCGCGAAATGCCCGGTCAGGATGCGCGGCAGGTCGTGCTGATCGGCTTCTTCCGCCAGTCGTTCCAGCTCCGCGATGAATTGACGGCTCAGGATGGTATCGGTATCGGCGATGGTCATCCCACCGGTGTTCACCCCGTCCAGCAGATGGGCGCGCATCGGATAGGGCGCGGCGCCCACATAGACGCTGCCGCGCCGCGTCTCGATCACCCGTCCCTCGTAGGCGTCGGCGACCCAGATGTTGGGCACGTTCAGCACGCGGTAAATCTCGATACTGCTCGCTTTGGTCAGGGTCGGCTGCATATCGTGATTGCCGACCAGCAGCACCACGGGCGCCAGCCGGGTGAGATCGGTGATGCGCCAGGCGAATTCGCGCTGATAGGTGGGATTGGGGGTGCGCGTCTTGAAAGCGTCCCCGGCAAAGATGGTCAGATCGACTTCATTTTTGCCCGCAAACTCGATCATCTCGTCCATGCGCTGGAGAAAATCGCGCACGCGCCCGCTCAAGCCCGTCTGTGGGTCGGTGCTGCCGTAATTCTCGACGCCGATATGCACATCGGCAAAATGCAGCACCCGCACCGCCTCGGTCATGGTCTAGCCTTTGCTCGTCGGGTGGGTCGTCTCGTCGGCTGGTGTCGGATGCGCGCGCATGACAGCGGCGACCGCATCCAGGACGGTATCGTGTTTGACGCCGTTGGTGGCGACCATGCCCTGATTGGCGGTCATGCGCGCCCCGGTGGTGAAATCGAGCAGTGAACCGTCCAGGTCGGTGACCACCCCGCCTGCCGCGTGCAGCAGCGCGACACCGGGCGCGTGATCCCACGCCAGATTGATCCATGCCGAGTCGCGCGGGAAGCGCAAAAATAATTCGGCGTCTCCGCCCGCGATCATGGCATATTTGACCTGGCTGTCGTAGCCGCTGATGTTGTTCGGCGTGATGCCGAGCGCCTGATAGACCTGGGTCGGACGGCTGAAATTGCCGTGTGATTTATCGGCGCTCTCGACCGCGCGCCAGGCGCGTGTCTGGATGGTCTGGGTGACCGCGACACGATCGGCGCGTCCGCTCCCCGACAGCGGCTGCACATAGGCGGCGCTGCGCTGTCCGGTGAAGATCAGCCCGCCGCCGCGCGCGGTTGGATCGGGCGCGCCGATGATGCCGACGGTCGGCAGTCCGTCGGTCAGCAGCGCCAGGGCGATCGCGTAGCGTCGTCCGGCGATGTAGCCTTTGGTGCCGTCGATCGGGTCGATCAGCCATTGGCGGGCGGGATCGCGATCCCGCCCGCTTTCGAGCCAGGCGCGCACCTGATCGATCGTGACCGATTCGCCGATCGCCTCACCGACGTACCGTGCGACGGCTGCCTGACCGTCGGTGTCGAGGGTGGCGTCGAATACCGAGGCACGTTCCTCACCCATGATGGCGTCGTCAGGAAAGGCGGCGGCGACCGCGCGGCACAGGATGGCTTGCGCGGCGTAGTCCGCCAGCGTCACCGGGTCTTGCGCGCCCTTTTCACGGGCGCCCATGCCACGATCGCGTATCTGGGCTGCGACGGCGGCGGCGCTGCGGACTGCATGGAGGATCGGGTCGAGTGTGATCATGGGTCAACTCTACAACATACGCTCCGATTCGCCTATAGTTAGGCGTATGACTCCGATTCCTGTGCTGTTCACGACGATCTACACCGGGATGGGCGGCGGCGAGACCGCGCTCATGACCCTGGTCGAAGGGCTGACACGCCGCGATCCGCGTATCGTGCCGCATCTGCTCGTGCCCGCAGAGGGCGAATTGGTGGCGCGCTGGCGCGCGCACGGCTGGCGCGCCCATATCGAGCGCTGGCGCGGCGCCACCACCTGGTTCATCCCATCTGTTTGGGAACGCTTTCCGATCGTCGGACGCATGGCGCGGCTGCTGCGTGACGAACGCATCGCCGCTGTTCACAGCGATTATCACACGCTGCCATTCGCCGTCGCCGCCGGACGCCGTGCGTGCGTCCCGGTGATGTGGACTTGCTGGGGCTGGTGGTTCAAGCCCAAACCGTATCAGCGTGCCTTCTTTCGCGGCGTGGACTGCGCCTTTGCCAGCTCATGGGCGATCCGCGATGGCTTTTTGGGCGATCCGCCGTTCATGCAGCCGGGACGACTGCCTGTGCTGCCCCCTGGCGTGGACACGACTCGTTTTCACCCTGGCATCGACGGAGCGCATGTACGCGCCGACGCCGGAGTCGCGCCGGACGCGCCGCTGATCGCGCTGATCGCGCGCTTCCAGGATGTCAAAGGGCACGACCTGTTTCAGGCGATGGCGCGCCGAGTCGCGGCTGCGCTCCCCGACACCCGATTCATCGTGGCGGGGGAAAACGTGCATGGACAGGCGGCGGACGATGCCTACAAGCGGCGCATCCTGGATGCGCACCGCGCCGATCCGGTCTTGCGCGATCGAATGGTCTACCTGGGATTCCGACCCGACGCCGAGCGGGTGATCGCCGCGTCGGACGTGGTGGTGTGCAGCTCGCAGTTCGAGAGCTATGGCATGGTGCATATCGAGTCGATGGCGTGCGCGGTGCCGATCGTCAGCACGCGACGCGGCGGTCCGAGCGAGACGGTGATCGACGGGGAGACGGGTTATCTGGTCGATCCGGGCGATGAGGTTGTGCTGGCGGATCGGGTGATCGCCCTGCTGCGCGATCCGGCACTGCGCGCGCGCATGGGGGCGGCAGGGCGGGCGCGTGTCGAGGCGCATTTTTCGGCGGACGCGATGGCGGCGCGGTTCGCGGAGTCGCTGGTGCCGCTGCTGGTGAAAGCACGCCCATGAAAGCCTGTTTTGTACGGACAGTGCCTGTACTGTCCGCGTCAACCAGCCTGTCCAGATGTAAACTGTGTGCAAACAAAGTGTGCGATTGTACCAACTGGATGCACAATGAACCGCAACGGTTTGCTGCACAACAAAGGATGCGCCATGCTGCCTAATCAGGCTCGTTCAGGTGCGAACAGGATACTCCTCCTGGGGTTTATGACCGCGATGCTCATCGGCGGCACGATCACGGTCAGCGCACAGGGCGACAGCAGCACTTGTCCGGCATACATCGAGACGGTGCTGGACTCGGTCAGCGCGGCGTGTGCCGGGATCAGTCGCAATCAGGTGTGCTACGGCAATAATTCGATTGAGGCACAGTGGAATTCGTCGATCGACTTTGCCGCGCCGGGTGACCGCGCCAGCGTGATCGCCTTGCGCCGCCTGGTGACCGCGCCGCTCCAGCCCGACGCCGGGACCTGGGGGGTGGCGATGCTGGCACTGCAAGCCAATCTGCCCGACGCCACGCCGGGGCAAAATGTCACCTTCATCGTGTTTGGCGATGCCGAGGTCACCCCCGAAAGGAGTGTGCCGGGCTACGACGCGCCCATGCAGGTCTTTCGTCTCAGCACCGGCATCACCGGGATCGCCTGTCAGGATGTGGCACAAAGCGGGATGATCGTGCAGGCACCCGAAGCGACGACGGTCAACTTCCGCATCAACGATGTCGAGGTCAAGGTCGGCAGTTCGGCGTTGTTCCAGATCGACGGGGACGATCTGACGGTCGATACCATCGAGGGTTTCATCGAGGTGACCGCCGACGGGGCGACGGAGGTCGCGGGCGAAGGGGTGAGCGTGCGCGTGCCGCGCGGCGGTCGTCCACTGCGCGCGGCGCTGACTCGCCTGTCGCGGGCGAGCAACGTTCCCTGGCGGCTGCTGCCACGTCAGGTGCGCGCCATGCCGTCTATCCCTGAAGGGCAAATCGTCTCCCTGAATGACTGCTTTCACCCGTCGGCGCAGCGCGCGGCGCGCAACCCCATCGCCGTGCGCGCCGGGGAGCCGATCGTGCTGCGGCTGACCATTCCCCACAGCGCGCTCGAACTGGCGCGCGCGATCCAGCGCCGGACGCGCAATGCCCTATTTATCGACGGGCAAACCATGCCGCCGCTGACGCGGGTCGGACCCTGGCGCGGCATCGGGGAAGAATTTGGTGGCGCACTCGGCATCGAAGTTTATTGGGCACTGCCGGCGCGCGAATCGGGCACGGTGCGTGTGCGTCTGGATATGCGCACGCTCGATGGTCAGCCGATCATGACGGGTGTCGATGGGCCCGACCGCGATCGTCTCCCCGAAATCATTCTGCCGCAGCGCAGCACCTTTTGCGCACTCCAGATCGGTGGCGTGTGAGCCGACCGCTGCGGGTGCTGATCGTCTCGCGCTGTCCGCCACACCCGCTCACGCTGGGCGATCGGCTGATCGTGCATCATCTGGCGCGTGAATTGGGCGCGCGCGGGCACACGCTCGATCTGCTGGCGTTCGACGATGGTGCCGCCCCGCCCGACCCGGACGCCTACCGTCACCTGTTTCGCACGCTGAATGTGTTTCCCGATCCGCCGCGTGGCGCTGTCCGCACGGTGCGGCGGCTGCTCCAGCCGTCGGCGCGCTTTCCGATCGAGGTCGAGGAATGCGCATCGCCAGACATGTGGCGCGCCATTCGTCGCACGCTGACCACTCAGCCGCCGGACATCGTGCATTTTTTCGGCGGGGTGAGCGTGTACGAATATGCCAACGCCGCCGTGCCGTTTCCGGCGCTGATCACCCCTTACGAGAGCTACAGTCTGTATCTCGATCGCGCGGTCGAGGCGGGCGGCGGACTCGTCACGCGGGCGCGGCGCTGGGCGGCGGAACACTACGAATCGTGGATGTTCGCCCCCTACAAGCGCGTGGTGGTGCTGACCGCGCGCGACCGCGAGGCGCTGCGATCGCTCAATCCGCTGCTGCCCCTGGAGGTGATCCCCAACGGCGTCGATCTGACGGCGTTCGCACCCGATCCGACGATCGCGCCGCAGCCGCACTCGATCGTGTTCACGGGCAATTTTGCCTACCCGCCCAACCGCGATGCGGCGCTGTTCCTGATCAGAGAAATTCTCCCGCGTGTGCAGGCGCACCTACCCGGCGCGACTCTGCATCTGGTCGGCGCCAACCCTCCCGATGACCTGCTCGATTACGCCGCCGACGATTTGATCGTGACCGGGGAGGTGCCCGATCTGCGTCCGTATCTGGCGCGGGCGGCGGTCTATGCCTGTCCGCTGCGCGTCGGCGCGGGCATCAAGAACAAAGTGCTGGAGGCACTGGCGATGAGGTGCGCGGTGGTGGCGACGCCGCTCAGTCTGGACGGCATCGCGGTACGCGACGGCGAGTCTATCCTGATCGCGGACGCCGATCCGGAGCTGTTCACATCCGCCGTTATCCGCGTGCTGACCGACGCGCCGATGCGCGACCGTTTGCGCATCGGGGGACGGGCGGTCATCGAGAACAGCGCCAATCACTATCGCTGGGACGCGGTGGCGGCACGCTATGAAGCTCTCTATCTGGACATTCTGCGCGAAAGCGGGCGCCTGTGAAACTGCTGTACATCGCCAACATCCGTCTGCCGACCGAGCGCGCGCACGGTCTCCAGATCGTGCAGAACTGCGAGGCGTTCGCCGATGCGGGCGCCGAGGTGACGCTGTGGGTGGCGCGCCGCTGGCAGACCGCCGCTTTACGCACGGCGGCTGATGTCTGGGCGCACTACGGCGTGAAGCGCAATTTTGCGCTTCGCCGCCTGCCTGTGATCGACCTGCTGCCCCTCGTGCCGGGTCGCACCGACATCGCCGCCAGGCTGATCTTCGCGCTCGGCTTGATCACCTTCACGCTGGTGGCGTGCGTCGGCGCCTGGCTCACCCGCGCCGACGTGATTTACAGCCGCGATCCGCTGGTGCTGTTTTGCATCGGGCTGATCGCGCCGCGTCGTCGGCTCGCCTATGAAGCCCATATGGAGTCGCACGGGCGAGTCAGCCGCGCGCTGCAGCGGCGCGTCCTCCAGCGCGTGGACGCCACTTTTGCCACCACGCGCTATCTGGCGGATACGCTGATCGGCATGGGCGCCGAGCCAGGTCGTGTCCATGTCGCCCATGACGGCATTCGCGCGGCGCGCTTCATCGACCTGCCTGAGCGCGCGACGGCAAAAGCGCGCGCGGGCTGGCGCGCGGATGCGTTCGTCGTCGGCTATGTCGGTCGGCTGGAGACGGTGGGGCTGGACAAAGGGGTCGGGCTGCTGGTGGAGGCGGTGGCACGGGTGCCCGGCGCGGCGCTGGCGATCGTCGGCGGACCGGACACGACGGTCGAGGTGCTGCGGACGCGCTGGCGCGCGCTGCGCGGCGACGATGCCGACCTGTACGCGCTCGGTCAGCTCCCGCCCGATCGCGTCGCGGGTCTGCTGGCGGCGTGCGATGTGTGTGCGATCCCGTTTCCACACAATCCGCATTTCTCGTATCACGCCTCCCCCATGAAGCTGTTCGAGTACATGGCGGCGCGGCGGGCGATCATCGCCAGCGATCTGCCCGCGCTGCGTGAGGTGATCCGTGACGGCGAGACGGCGATCCTGCTGGCGCCCGATGATGTCGATGCCTGGGTGGAGGCGATCGTCCGTCTGCGCGACGATCCCGCGCTGTGGTCGCGTCTGAGCGAGCAAGCCTATGCCACAGTCATGGCGTCTTACACCTGGGACGCCCGTGCCCGCATGATCCTCGACGTGATCGCCTCCGCGCGTGCCGACGCATGAGCGCGGCGCATATCGGCATATTGGCGCCTGATCTGGACGGACGACATGGCTGGTCGCGCTATGCGATCGATGTGATCGGGGCGCTGCGCGATGCCGGCGTCCGAGTGACCGTGATCACGGCGCGAAACAGCCCGCCCCACGCGACTATCGACGGCGCACGCCTGCTGCCTGCCGTCGAGCCGATGGATCGCGGTCTGCTGGCGCGTCAGATCGCGGTGCTGCCCGCCGCTCTGCGCATCCTGAGCGCGTGCGATGTGATCCACAGCCTGATCGAACCCTACGCGCCCCTCGGCGCGCTGATCGCCGGAGGGCGTCCGCTGTTCATCACCGGACACGGCAGCTACGTGCGCGCCAGCGCGATGCGCCGTTTTCCTGCCAGCGCGATCTACGCGGGTGCGTTTCGACGGGGGACGCTGCTGTGCGTCAGCCGCTATACCGAGTCGGCTGCCCGTGCGGCGCTGCCAGGGGTGCGCACGCGCGTGATCGGCAACGGCGTCGCGGTCGCCCGTTTTGCCGCGATCCCCCGTGACACGCGCGCGGCGAACCGCCATCCGCTGGTGCTGTTTGTCGGGGCGGTCAAGGCGCGCAAAGGGGTGCTGGCACTGGTCGAGGCGATCGGACAGGTGCGCCACCATGTGCCAGGGATACACTGTCGGATCGTCGGCGCGCTCGACAGCGAGCCGGAGTATGTCGAACGGGTGCGGGCTGCCATCGACGCGCACGGTCTGCATGACGCTGTGACACTGACCGGGCGGATCGATGATGCTGCGCTGATCGAATCGTATGCGCGCGCCGATGTGTTCGTTTTGCCGTCGCTGAACGTCGGCTGGAAATTCGAGGGTTTTGGGCTGGGGCTGCTGGAGGCGAGCGCGGCGGGGCTGCCCGTGATCGGGACGCGCGGCTGCGGCGCCGAGGACGCTGTGATCGAGGGTGTCACCGGACGCCTGATCGATCAGACTGACCTGGAACAGACATTGGCGGCGGCGCTGATCGAGCTGCTGACCGATCGGGACGCCGCCGCGCGTATGGGCGCGGCTGGACGGGATCACGCACGCGGACACACCTGGGCGCACACGGCGGCGGCGCTGATCGACAGCTACAACGCCGATCGTCGATGAGCATCTGGCGCGATCGACTGCGACGGCTGCGGGCGAGTCGCTTCGTCCGCGACACCATCTGGCTGCAATTCAGCAAGTTTGGATCGGTCGGCTCCAGCCTCGCCTCGTCGGTGATCGTCTGGCGGCTGCTGGGACCAGAACGCTATGGCGTCTACGGCTTGGCGCTGTCGTTCCTGACGCTCGTGCACACGCTCGACCTGTCCGGGCTGACTACCAGCACCGTCTCCCGACTGGCGGTCGCCCTGGGCGCGCGGGACGACGAAGAAGCGCGCGACCTGATCGCGTTTCATCTGGGCTGGATCATCGTGATTCATGGGGCGCTCGCCGCGCTGATCGCCCTGATCGGGCGCCCGATGGCGCATTGGCTGCACGGTGACGCGCGCATCAGCGAGCTGGCGCTGGCGCTGACCGGGGCGCTGCTGCTGGATGGGCTGTACGGGCTGATCGTCACGACCTTGCAGGCGCGCCGCTCGATGCGGACGGTGGCGGCGCTGTCGCTGGTCAATCAGGTGGTCTTGTCAGGAGCGCTGGTGATCGCGGCGGCGATCGACCCACGCGCCGAGGCGCTGGTGCTGGCGCGCTATGTCTATGGCGCGCTCACGCTGGTGCTGGCGATCGCAGTCTACGCCTACCAGAGCGGACGTGTCGATCCGCCGCTGCCACGCTTCGGCGCGGTGTTTGCGCGACTCGGACGGGTGGCGGGTGGGCGCTATTGGCGGTTTGGAATTGCCAACGCGATCGATAAAAATATTGGAGAATGGTTCGTACAGGTGCCGATCCAGCTCGTGGGCGCGATCGGCGGATCGACGGCGGCTGGCTTCCTGACGCTGGCGCTGACGGGGATCGCCAACATCGGCATTCTCACGTCCGCCATTTTCGACAATCTGCGCACCGTCATCCCGCAGGTAGTCGGTCGCGGCGATTACCCGGCGCTGTGGCGCGGGACGCGCGCGGCGCTGAGCGGCTTGGCGGGCGCGGGGGGGGGGTGTATGGGGTCGCCGCGTTCGGGGCGGTGCTGATCGTCCCGTCGCGGTTGGGTGCGGAATGGCAGGGTGCCGTGCCCGCGCTGCTGGCGCTTACACTTTACGGCTGGGTGACGACGGTCGCGGGGGTATTCGGACCGATCTATCGGGCGCTGGGGTTGATGCGCGCCGCGATCCGCGCCAAACTGATCGCGTTGGTGCTGGTGCTGCTGCCCGGTGCGATCGCGCTGGCGATCTGGGACGATCCGAGTGCCAGCGCTGTTTCGATCGCCGGAGCGCTGTTGATCGGGGTAATTTTTCTCGTGCAAGGGCTGCTCACGGCGCGGGCGGTCGTGCCAGTGGTGCGGCGGCTGGCAAACAGCGCGCTCACGAAAGGGACATAACATGTGCGGAATCTTTGGACATTTCAACCCCACTCCAGACGGCGCCGATCCCGCGCTGGTGGTGCGCATGGCAGTGCGGCTGGCGCATCGCGGACCGGATGGCTACGATGTGCATTACGACTCGGCACAGCCGCTGTTGTCGATCGGCGCGGGACGGCTGGCGATCATCGACCTGAACGCGGCGCCAGGCGCGATTTACAGCGAGGATCGCCGCACGATCGTGGTCTTCAACGGCGAGATTTACAATCACAAGCTGCTGCGCGCAGAGCTGGAACGGGCGGGACACGTCTTTGCGACGCGCACCGACACCGAGGTGATCGTGCACGGCTACGAGGAATGGGGCACTGGCGTCCTGGGGCGGCTCGAAGGCATGTTCGCTATCGGCATCTGGGACAGCGCCGACGAACGGCTGATCCTGGCGCGCGATCGCATGGGCGAAAAGCCGCTGTATTATGTGCCGCTGGCGGACGGTGAGCTGGTGTTCGCGTCCGAGGCAAAGGCGCTGTTCGATCATGGCGGCGTGCGCCGCGCCGTCAACCGCGCCGTCCTGCCGGAATATCTGACATTGGGGTTCGTCGCGCCGCCGCACACGTTGTTCGACGGCATTTTCAAGCTGGCGCCGGGCGAATGGATGAGTGTCACCCGCGAGACGACGCGCATCGAACGCTACTGGTTTCCACGCTACCAGACGAGCGACCCGCCACCCTACCACGAGGCGGTACGGATGGTGCGCGCGACCCTCGATCGCGCCGTCGAGCGTCAGATGATGAGTGATGTGCCGCTCGGTGCCTTTTTGAGCGGCGGGGTCGATTCTTCGGCGATCGTCGGGCTGATGCGCCCGTACAGCCCGCACGCAGTACGCACCTTCACCGTCGGATTCGAGGCAGAGCCGGACAGCAGCGCCGATCGCAAGTTCAATGTCGATGTGCGCTATGCGGCGGAAGCCGCGCGCGCCTTTGGCACTGACCATCAGGTGATCACCATCCCACAGGATGCGCGGCTCGGCGCGATCCTGCCGGCGCTGATCTACGCGCTGGACGAGCCGATCGCCATGCCGACGATCGTGCAGACCGTGTACGTGGCGGCGCTGGCACGGGCGCGCGGGGTGCCGGTGCTGTTGAGCGGCGAGGGCGCCGACGAGTCGTTTTTGGGCTACAGCCACTACCGCGCGGATCAGGCACTCAGCCGCTATCTGGCGCTGCCAGGTCTGCTGCGACAGGGGCTGCTCGATCCTTTGTTCGCGCGGCTGCCAAATGTGCGGCTGAACAAGCTGGCGCGCAAAGCGAGACAGGACACAGCGGCAGCCCGTTACCTGGAATGGCTGCGCCACGTCGATCCTGCTCAGGCGGACGCCCTGCTGCGCGATCCAGCGGCGAGTGCGTCGGCGCTGGATCGCGTGCTGCGTCCGTATCTGGACGCGCCGGGGGCGGATGAGTTCGTCGAGCGGGTGGCGTGGGCGGACTCACGGCTGGCGCTGGCGGAAAATATGAATATGCGTGTGGACAAAATGTGCATGGCGGTGTCGGTAGAGGCGCGGGCGCCCTTTCAGGATCAGGCGGTCGTCGAGCTGGCGTACCGTCTGCCCGTGTCATACAAGCTCGGTGGCGACTTCAAGCGCGTGCTGAAAGACGCAGTGCGCGGACTGGTGCCGGAAAGCATCCTGTCGCGCCCCAAATGGGGGTTCAATCCGCCCGCGTCCGACTGGATGCGCACGATCCTGCGTCCGCTGATCGAATCGACGCTGACGCCGGAGCGCGTCGAGGCGGTCGGCATTTTTCGCCGGGAGTCGGTGGCACAGGTCGTCCATGCGCATCTGGTCGAGCGCAAATACGAGCTGTGGTCGGTGTGGACGGCGCTGGTGTTTCATCTGTGGTACGCACTGTATATCGATCAGACGTTGACGCCGGAGTCGCTGGATGGCTGGCGTGATCAGCTGACTGCGCGGATGTAGGGGTTTGGCGTGCCAGATCCGCATCGATGTCAGGATTCCAGTCAGGTTGTCCATGCGTGCAATGGGCGGTCGGCGGGTGACGGGTTACACTAGGGTGAATTTGTGTCTGATTTTGTGAAAGGAGCGCGCCGTAGAAAGGCGCGTCATCGATGAATATTCTGATTATCGGGGGAACACGCAATCTGGGGCATTTCCTGACTCATGCCCTGATCGACAGCGGGCACCGCGTGACTGTGCTGAACCGGGGGCGCACGTCCGACGAGCTGCCCGACTCGGTCGAGCGTCTGATCGCGGATCGTTCCGAGCGAGCGGCGCTGGAGATCGCGCTGCACGGACGGACTTTCGACGCGGTGATCGACAACGCGCTCTACAAAGGCGCCGAGGCAGAGGCGGCGATCGCGCTGCTGCACGGGCGCGTCGGACGGTACTTATTTTTAAGCAGCGGTCAGGTCTACCTGGTGCGCGAGGGGGCGCCGCGTCCGTCCAAAGAGTCCGATTACGATGGATTGTTGATGCCCGCGCCGAAAGCCGGTTCGTTCGGATATGAAGAATGGTTGTACGGCATGGATAAGCGCCGCGTGGAAGATGTCATGACGGCGGGGTGGGCAGAACGGAGCTTTCCGTTTACCTCGCTGCGTCTGCCGATGGTGAACAGCGAACGCGATCACTTTTTCAGATTGTACAACTATATCCTGCGCCTCAGAGACGGCGGAGCGATCCTGGCGCCGCAAACGCCCAATTACGCCCTGCGCCATGTCTACGGTGCCGACGTGATCACGGCGATCATGCGGCTGCTGGACAGCGGGGTCGGTATCGGCAGGACCTACAATATCGCCCAGGATGAAACCGTCTCGCTCGATGAATTTTTGGGCATGGTGGCGGGGCTGATCGGCGTCGAGGTCGAGATCGCGCGCGTCCCGTACACCAAGCTGGAAGCACAGGGGTTCCTGCCCGACTGCTCGCCGTTCAGCGAACGCTGGATGAGCGAGCTCGACAATACCCTGAGCAAGACCGAATTCGGCATGACCTACACGCCGCTGGCGGCGGCGCTGCAAAAGCTGGTGGCGCACTACCAGGTCAATCCCCCGCGCAAGCCCGCCAGCTACCATCGCCGCAAAGCGGAATTGACCTATCTGGAGGTGTTCCGCGCCGAAAACACCTAAAGCAATTGCGCGGCGGCGTTATGCGAACGCCGGGTCTGGCGCGCCGAACCCCGGCGTCGAGGCTGCGCTAACGATTTATCCGGCGGCGGGCGTCTTGGCAGGCGTCGGCTTGGCTTCGGCGGCGGGCTTGGCTTCGGCGGCGGGCTTGCTCTCGCTGCCAGTGGCGCTGCCTTTGTTGTCACCGCCGTTGGCGCTGGTTTTGCTCTCGCTGCCGCTGCCATTGGCTTTGTTGTCGCCATTGGCGCTGGCTTTGCTCTCGCCGCCCGCGTCATCACCCGTCTTACCCGCCGGAATCGCGGAGCTTTTCGAGGCGCCCTTGCTGTCATTGATGTAGAAGCCTGATCCTTTGAAGATGATCCCGGCTGCCTGGATCACGCGCACCACTGTCTGACCGGTCGTTGGGTCAGTATTCAGCGGTTCGTCGGAGAATTTTTGGCGATAATCGAAGGTCGTCCCATCTTGACGACGATAGGTATACAGCGGCATAGCCTCACCTCAGCGTAACGTACCAGCGTGTGTGGTCGAATGATGACGTTATGATAAAGGAATTTCTCGTAGAGTGTCCATAGCAGACCAGCGCTGACGGCGATCTCTGATCTGTTTTTTACGGTTCAGCCCGTCAAGCCGAGCGTGCCCGCCGCGCGGCGGCACAGCACACTGCCGCCAGCGTCGAGCCAGCTTTGCAGCGCGGGACTTTCGCTCACGTTCGCCTGCGCGTCGGCATAGATCGCCGTCCCCCAACGGTGATAACGCTGCGTCTCGCTGTACCACGACTCGATCGGGCTGTCGATCACGCCATGACCGCCGTTGTAACATGCCATCGCCAGCCCGGTATCGCCGTCGGCATAGTCCAGACAAAAATTGAGGTGGTTGGCACCGCGCAGGGCGTTGGTGTCGGGATCGATCTGATTCTCGCCCGACGTAAAGTGGAACGGCATCACCTGAAACAAACCCTGTGCGCCCGCGACGCTGCTCACCGTGTCGTCGCCGCACGACTCGATCTGCATCACCGTCGCCAGCAGATTGGGATCGAGATCGTACTGGCGTGCCCAGCGCTGAATGTCGGCATTCCAGTGATCGATCGTCGGGGTGAACAGGGGCGCGAGTGTGAGCTGCTCTGGCGCCCGCTCGACCCCGGTCACCGATGGCAGACGGGCGATCAGGCGCCCCGTGGCGCTGAGGGTAGCAGCCAGCGCTGGCGGCAGCACCAGCACGATCAGGGCGATCAGCAGCAGCCAGCCGACGATCGCACGCAGCCAATATCGCTTCACAAACATCCTTCATCACTCATGAACGCATGACGGGCGGCAGATCGGCAGGGGTTTGGCACGCCAAACCCTGGCTGGCGGCAGTGGCGGATTCATCGTGAACCGTCCCTGCACAATGTGGCGTCACGAACTGGCGGGCTGGAGCGAATCGCAGTCGGGTGACCCGGTAAAGGCGTTGACTTTGAAATTCCACTGCGTTTCGAGCTGTGCCTGCTGCCAGAATTCGTAGCTGACCACGCAGGCATACTGGCGATCGGCGCCTTGCAGCGCGATGATGTATTCCTCGCTGCGTTCGCCCTCGCGTTCGCAGCCCAGGCAGGTCCCGGCATTGATCTGAAGCAGCGGCCAGCGCGGAGCGTCGCGCAAACTTTCGCCATCCTGGGCGATCTGGCGGGTGTACACCCACCGATCGACGGTATAAGAACAATAGTTGTCGTAGATCGGCTCGTCGCGGTAGGTCGTGCTGCACTCGCGGCGCTCGCTGAAGGTGCCGTCGCCGTTGTCGATACGACGGACGCTGCATGCTTCGCCGTCGGGCACACTGCGCGAGCTGCGCTGACGACTGCTCTGCGAGACGGCATAGGCACCACCGGGGATCGAGTCGCACCATGTCGCGTCGGGCACACTGGAAAACTGCTCGATGGCGATGCTGCGTTCCCAGGTATGTCCGATCAGGCTGGCGCTGGCGTCACTCTGTGCGGTCAGGGCGACGATCGCGCCGATGACGACCACGACAACCACGCCGATCATCGCGTACAGGACGAGCTTATTCCGCTTCGGCGCGTTCGGATCGGGCGTCACGCCCGCATTTTGCAGATCGCGCGCGAATGTCTTTGCTTCGGCGCTCTGTGCCGCCTGTGCCGCGAACTGTTCGCTTTCCCCGCGCACCTGTGACGCGCCCGCCTCGACTTTTTGCGCGTTTTCCAGCCCGGCGCCGCACTGCTGGCAGAACTTGGCGTCGGCGCTGTTCGGCGTGCCACAGGCGGGGCAGATCACATCGGCGCCGTGATGGACGTAATTTTCGACCGCTACTTTTTCGCTGTCCGCCGGAAAACGGCGGGCGAGCGGGTCTTGTGCCGCGCCGCAGTTGGGGCAGAATTTGTGGGTGCGGGCGGGCAGGCTGGCGGTGCCGCAAAATTTGCAGTCCCACACCATCTCGTAGGTGCCCAGTTCTTCGATGCGATCGGCGCCGTGATCATTCACGCTGGCTCGTCCTCGTCGTGCGCTTTTTCGCTCATGTTACCATGAACGCGCCCACGCCGACATGGGTTTGCATCGGCGCCCGATCCTCGTTACGCTTGTCCTATCGATGTTCCTTAATCCCACAGAGAATCCGACAGAGACCTACATGGCTACCATACAACTGATCACCGAGATACCCGGACCCAACAGCATCGCCATGGCGAAACGGCGTGAGGCGGCGACCGCGCGCGGCGCGGCAAAGGCGTCGCAGCTGGCGATCGTCAAGGCACAGGGCGCGGTCGTCACCGACGCCGACGGCAACACGCTGCTCGACTTTGCCGGGGGCATTGGCGTGCTGGCGGTCGGTCACTGTCCGCCGACGGTGGTCAACGCCATCCAGACGCAAGCCGCCGATCTGATCCATTTTTGCGCGATCGTCGGCACCTACGAGCCGTATGTGCGCGCCGCCGAGCTGATGAACGAGATCACGCCTGGCGACTTTCCTAAAAAGACGGTGCTGCTCAACAGCGGTTCCGAGGCGAACGAGACTGCCGTCAAAGTGGCGCGCAGCCACACCGGACGCGCGGCGATCGTGGTATTTGAGGGGGGCTATCACGGGCGCACCAATCTGACACTGGCGATGACCAGCAAGTACGGCTTGTTCAAGAAAGGCTTTGGACCCTACGCGCCGGAAATTTATCGTCTGCCGTTTCCGAATATCTACCGTCGTCCGCCGGGGATGGAGGTCGAGGCGTACATCGACGACTGCATCGCCCGGCTGGACAACGCCATGATCGCCCAGGTCGATCCGAGCGCGATCGCGGCGTTCGTGATTGAAACGGTGCAGGGCGAGGGTGGATTCCTCCCGGTGCCGCCGCGCTTTCTGGCGCGCATCCGCGAATTGTGCGATCAGCATGGGATCGTCATGATCGCCGACGAGGTACAGTGCGGGTTTGGGCGCACGGGCAAGCTGTTCGCGGTCGAGCATTACGGGATCGTGCCCGATCTGATCGTGACCGCCAAGTCGATCGCCGCCGGGATGCCGCTCGCCGCCGTGACCGGACGTGCCGACATCATGGACGCACCGCATCCAGGCGGACTCGGCGGCACCTACAGCGGTAATCCGCTGGCGTGCGTCGCGGCGATCGAGACGATCGCCCTGATGCGCCACCCGGACTTTTTGCCGCGAGTCGAGGCGGTCGGTATGCGGATGCGCGAGCATCTGACGCGGCTGAATGCCGAGTCGGTGCTGGTGGACGATGTGCGCGGTCTGGGGGCGATGCTGCTGATCGAGCTGGTACAGAATCCGCTGACCAGACAGCCAGCACCCGATCAAACGCTTCAGATCATCCAGGAGGCACTGCGGCGTGGTGTGATCGCCATTCGTGCGGGGTTGTACAGCAACTGCATCCGCTTCCTGCCGCCGCTGAACATGCCCTACGATCAGATTGACGAGGGGATGCAGGTGATCGCGGACGCGGTAGCGGTAGTCGAGGATCGGCTGGGGCTAAAGCAGCCCGTGTAGCGTGCCAAGCTCGCCGCCACAGGATCGCAGGGGTTTGGCACGCCAAACCCCAGACGACCGGATGACTGTTACAGCTTGACGCGCTCGTTCTCGCCGTAGGCTTCTTCATTGCCTGTCAGCATCACCGTGACCGCTGCAATGGCTGATCCGATCATGCCGCCGGGCGGACCATCCCAGTATTCAGCGGATTCGGCGTTTATTTTGACCAGGACGACGTTGGGGTCTTCAGGTCCATTTTTGAACCAGGCTTGCAGATCGGGTTTCCACAGCTCCTTTTTCTTGGCGACATCGGTGACGATCGTCGCCTTGCCCGCCATCGAGACATAGCTGTTGCCGGAGGCGTAGCTGACATTTACGTTGGCGTTGGAGTGCAGTTCTGTGACCTTGCGTGCCGACCCCTCTGAGAAAAACCACACGTCGCCATCGAATTCCTGCTCTTGGGTATCCATCGGTCGGCTGTGAAAGCTGCCGTCGCTGGCGATGGTGGTAAACATCGCTATTTTGATGCCCTTGATGAGCGCGTTGATCTTCTTGAGCGCTTCGGTTCGGCTAACTGCCATAATCCGCATCCTTGACTATTCGATAGTGACAGCATAATCGGTTGTATACACCGTCGAATGGTCTACCTGGCGCGAGTCGAATTAGGTGAATCGGGCGGAAAATCCGAATAATTTGTGAATTCTTCCGCCGTGAGAGGGTATCATACCTAGTTGCGGCGCACACGATCTGGTTGTAGACTGTGAAAATAAAATAATCGATCGTGCGTAGAAACGCATAAAAAAGGTGCAATGTGGCAGACGCCGTACTTCTAAGCGCGGGTTTATCCAATGCGCAAGCCTGTGTCGATTTGGCGGTCGAACATGGCTTGGGTATCGAGGTCATGGCATTCGCATATCCGAACACCCTCGATGGGGATTGGCGCGCAAAGGTGGCGGCATACCAGGCGATGCTGCGCCCGGTATCGGGCGTGATCACACTGCACGGACCGTTTATGGACATGGCGGTCGGCTCGCCGGATGTGCAGATCGAGCGCGTCGTCAAAGGACGATTCCGGCATGCGCTGGAGATCGCGCGCGACCTGGGGGCGCGGCTGGTGGTGCTGCACGCCAATCACATCCCGAACATCCGCAACGAGGAATACCGCAGTGGCTGGCAGCGGCGCAACGTCGATTTCTGGGCGGACATCGCCGTGACCGCCCAGCGTGTAGGCGTGCTGGCGGCGGTCGAGAATATGTGGGAATACGACCCGTATATCATCGGGGATGTGTTGAAGACACTGAACAGTCCCTACATCCGCGCCTGTCTGGACGTGGGACACACGCATCTGTATTCCGAGGTGCCCTTCGACGAGTGGCTGACGGTGATGGCGCCCTATCTGGCGCATGTGCATCTGAACAACAATGACGGCATCGACGACAATCATCGTTCGCTGAATCAGGGGGTGGTCGGCTACGATACGGTGCTGCCGCGTCTGCGCGCGCTGCCGACGCCGCCCACCATGACTCTGGAAATGGATCAGGTCGCGGACATGCTGATGAGCCTGCCCTATTTTTCGATCGAGCCACAGGTGCAGCGCGATTGACGGGTTATGCCTTTGCAACTATACTGCACACGTTCGAGATTCGTCTCGCTGAACTCTTCGACACTCTCGTCCGCCGCAGGAGGCGTTCATGATTCAGGGCGACAGTTTTCGGCTGGTCATGCGCCGAGGTCCGCAGCCCAACCAGACGTATGACCTGAATAAGGACATCGTCACCATTGGGCGGGACATTACCAATGACATCGTGATCAACGACCCAGAGGTCAGCCGCCATCATTTGCGTTTCGCGCGCGGCGCCGATGGGTTTTCTTTGGAAGACCTGGGATCGACCAACGGAACCTTCGTCAATGGACAGCGCCTCAACGGTGCCCGTCCGCTGCGTCCCGGCGATATGCTCGGTCTGGGTGAGACCGTCACGCTCACCTACGAGACAGTTGGCGCGACGCGCGCTGAGGATGTCCCAGGCTCGCTCACCAGTCCATCGGCAGGCTCCCGTCCCGCGCCGCAGCCCGTGCAGCCGCAGCCCGCAGCCAGCGGCTATATTCCGCCGCAGCCTGTGCAGCCGCAGCCAGGACAATTCACACCCAACTATGCACAACCGAATGCCGGACAGCCCGTGCAGCCGGCGTATAGTCCCGCTCCGGCAGGCGTCAATCCGATGGGGGATGTCGGCGCCGATTACGATCCGTATGCCGCGCGCGCCGAAGGGGGCAGCAATACCACACGGCTGATCCTGATCGGGTGTGCAGGCTTGGCATTATTCTGCTGCTGTTCGAGCATTCTGGGCCTGGTGCTGGTCGATCAATTGTGCCTATGGGATCGACTGCCGATCGTCTACGACGTGCTGCGCGCGCTGGGATCGACACAGGGCGCGTGCTGATCGATATTTCAGAATAGCGCCGAATGCAGAGTGACGGATATGCACAAGGGCGGATCGTTTCTACGATCCGCCCTTCGCATTCACATCCATCGGCGCGACGGCGCGACGATCAACACGCGCATTTACGTCCAGTTCATCTCTGTCTGCCATCAGGATGAGCGTTTTATTCTGTGGATGCAGCCTGCCGCTGCCGCAGCCACCATGCCGGGATCAGCGCCAGCAGCGACAGGATCAGTCCGATCAGTGCGATCTCGGTCAGCACGAATACCGTCAGCCGGGAGTACACGTCGAGCGCGGCAAACGGGTCGGCGCCGGCATTGGCGCCCAGCTCCGCTGTCGCCAGGGATGCCAGACGCTGCGAAGCAAAGGCGGTCAGCGCGGAAATGCCGATGGTCATACCGAGCAGGCGCATGATGATCACCAGTGCCGACGCCACGCCGAGCTTGTCCTCGTCGGCATTGTTGATCACCGACGCACTGATCGGCGAGAAGGTCAGCCCCAAGCCGACGCCGACGAACACCATTTCCAGCGCGACCAGCGAGTCGGCGACATCGAGCGTCCAGGTGCGCCAGATCGCCGCAAAACCGATCGCCGCCAATGCCATGCCCAGTAAAGCGGTGCGGCTGTTGCCGATCCGTTCACTGAGCCAGCCGCCGGGGATCGCCGCCAGCGCCATCGGCACGGTCAGCGCCGACAGCAGGATGCCGACCTGCAGCGCCGCCTCTGCCAGATAGCTGGAGTCGGGGATACGGATATTGACCAGGATCGGCACGCTCACCAGCCCGATCATCAGGCAAAAGCCGACCACGAAATTGGTCACCAGCCCCGATGCGACTGCCCGCCGCCGCATCATACGCAGGTCAAAGACCGGATCGCGGGTGCGCAGCTCGACAAAGATGAACGCCGCGAACAGCAGCGCCGACAGTGCCAGCACCGGCACGGCATACGGGGGCAGCCCGCTCACCTCGTCGAAACTGGACGCGCTCGACGAAATTTCGATGTTGGCGCCCAAGCCCAGCACCAGCGCGACCAGTGCGCCGCTGACCAGGATCGTCCCCAGCCAGTCCATGCGGCTGGCGCTGCGGGTCTGCGGGACGCCGCGCAGCGCCCACCACGTCAGCGCCAGACCGATCAGCGAGACCGGGATGTTGATCCAGAACAGCATCCGCCAGTCGAGCGGCGGCAGCGTCGTCCCAAAGACCGATAATGCTCCGGCGCTGCCCTCCGCGATCTGACGGTTGAGGTCGCTGAACCAGCGCACCATGATCCCGCCGTACAGATGACCCAGTACCCATCCGAGCGTGTCGATCGCGCCGATCGCGCCAAAGGGCTGTGCGCGCTTGTTCGGCGGAAACAGGTCGCCGACCAGCGCCAGACTCACCGGGACGATCGCGCCCGCGCCGAGCGCCTGCACGATTCGTCCCAGGATGATCGTCGCCAGCGCGACACTGCCAGAGTCCGGGCGCACGCCGCCAATACGATAGGCGATGTCGTAAATCAATCCGGCGACGCCATTTTCCGCCTGGGGATCGACCTCCGCCACGATGAACGAGCCGATCATGAACACGATCAGGCACAGCACATAGGCGCGCCGCCGCCCGATCAGGTCGCTCAGGCGTCCCATGAAGATCAGGCTGATGGTGTATGCCAGCAGATAGCCAGTGACGATCCAGGCAGCGTCATCGAGGACGCTCTGCACGGGCAGCTCAAGATCGACGATGATCTCCGGCAAAAATGCCGTGACGATCGTCAGGTCGATCGAGCCGATGAAGACCGGGATGGCGATGAACGCCAGCGCCAGCCAGGGATTGATCGCCCGTTTTGGGGCTGGTGGGGCGGTGGGCGACGATGGCGCGCTGGTCATGTGCCTGTGCCCTCCGGGGGATCGAGCTGAGGTTCGGCGTCGATGTCGAACAGGTCGATCGTCCAGGTGACCGGATCAGGCGTCGCGCCGGGAGCGGGCGTGACCGTGTATGGGCTGTCAAATTCACGCACGACGAAGCGCACCGGGAAGCCGTCAGCGCGCGCGACGTACACCTCGACCTCGACCGTGCCGACCGGGGCGATCAGCCCACCCAGGAGGGCGGTCACATCGGGCCCGTTAGCGGTGGCGTTCAGCTGGTAGACGGCGGCGCCGCTCTCAAGCTCGGTCGCGCCGACATAGGTCAGCGCGACCAGCGCGTCCAGCGCGGATTGAAAGCCGGTCTCTTCCGCGATCAGCGTCTCCGGGTTGAAGCCCGGCTGAAACGACTCGTTGAGCCAGTTGTTGCCCGTCCACAGCGCGCGATACCATTGATCGTCGCCCTGAGAATAGACATCGACGGTGATCGGCAGCCCGGCAGCGATCACGCGCACGGTCGCCTGCATCACGCTCGGCGCGACGTACTGCGCGGTGGCTGCCCGGAAAAAGACGGCGGCATAATCGGTGTACAGATAGTAGTCGGGTCCGGTCTGATCGACCGAGATGCGAAACGTCCTGACGGCGCGCAGCTTGTCCGCCGCCGTCGTGATCAGCGCCAGCGGATCGGGCGGCGTCTCGGTCGGGGCGGCGCCCGCGCATCCGGTTAGAATCGACGCGATCAATACGCCGATCAAAAAGAGCGACAGTGAACGCAACAGGGTCTGCCTTTCATTGGCTGTTACCAGATGGCTGTTACAAGAATGGCTGTTACAAGAATGGCTGTTACCAGATGGCTGTTACAAGAATGGCTGCTACCAGATGGTACGCAAAGCGGCGCGGGTGGTTGCACTCATGCTAATCCGCGCCGCCTGTCAAGTCAATTCGCGCTCGGTGGCAGCGCGGCGGGGCGTGACTCCGCGCGCCGCGTCAGATGCTCGCGCAGTTGGGTGATATAGCCCTCCAGATAGGGGGCGCTGGCTGCGCCGCCCATCGCCTCACCAAGCCGCTGGAGCGTGTCGATCAGTTGGTTGAGCGTGTAATCGGAGTCGGTTGGTCCGATGTCGAGGACGGAGAGCATTGCTTCGTCGGCTTGTTCCAGCTTGCCCAGCGCCAGACTGGCAGTCAGCAGGTCGGCATACGCCCAGTAGTTATCGACTTCCGCCTGTGTCTCGCCGCGCGCCAGCCGCTCGACGCGCTTGTAGGTGCGCATCATCTCGTGCTTGTCGTGCTTCTGCATGTACAACAGCGCCAGATTGCTGAACGGATACGACGAGTGCGGCGTCACTTTGGCGGCTTGCTCGTAAGCGTAGATCGCCTGATCGAGCTGTCCGCGCCGCCGATACAACCCGCCGAGCGACCCCCACCATGATTCACCGTCTTCATCGACCAGGCGCGGCTGCGCTTTCAGGGCTTCGAGCAGATTTTGTTCACCCCGGTTCATAGTCAGATCGCGCTCGACGCCTTCCGCTTTCTTGTCGGCGCTGCGTCGGTAGACATAGCCCAGGGCGGCGCGTGCCAGCTCGAACTGTGGATCGATCTCCAGCGCCCGCATCAGATGATATTCCGCCTCGGCGAGCTGTCCATTCTGCACGTAGACGTAGCCCAGACGATAGGCGATCAGCGGATTGTTGGCGTCGAGCGACAGCGCGCGAATGTAGGTCTCAGCGGCACCCGCGTAATCCTGCGCCCGATACTGGCGTTCACCCAGGGGCAGCATCGACAGCGCCAGCGTCGCCTGTGAGGCGATCGTGCCCTGCTGCTTCAGGGTCAGGCTCAACTGATTTTCGAGTGATCTGAGATCGCGTTCGCGGTCGTCGATCTCGGTTTTGAACTGCGAGCGCAGCGCCGCGATCTCGTCGAGGATGCGTTTGCGGGCATCGACCAGGGCGTTTTGCGCGGCGAACAAGCGCGTGACGCCGACCACTCCAAGCGCAGCAGCTGCGATCGCAATCACCACGCTGAAAGCCTCGAACAAGCCCAGAAAGTTGCTGGCATCGTTGGCATAGCGGGCGGCATCCTCGGCGTTGCTGCGGGTGAGGTCTACCAGACGGCGCAGCTCGATCAGTTCAGCCTGGGTGAGCGTCCATTCGGCGGGTGGGCTGGACGACGGGGGTGTCGTCGGCGGTGGCGGCGTGGTCACATCCTGTGCGTTGACACCGACGCCGAACGACAGCGCCACCACGACCATGAAGCCGACCATGATTCGACCTGAACCACTGTGCATGAGGGCGAGCATAAAACGCATGACGACAACCCTTCTGGTGTTTTTGAATTTCGTAGGGACACATAACAATATGTCCGGGTTTTTCGCAGGCACGCCTGACGATGCGTTCGCTTCGATTAAAATCCGCAATAATTCTCAAGCCAGCTGCGCACCGGCCCCGCGCCCGCCTTGATGTGCAGAAAATGCACATTGCCCTTGTCCAGAATCTCTTGAATCAGCGGGTCTTCCGAGGTTTTGGCGCGGAAGGCATCCGCCAGCTCGTCGGCAAAGCGACCGCTGCCATCCAGTACCAGGATCGGGAAGCGGGGTTCCTGCGTCGCCATACGGTGGACTTCGCGCTTGACGATCTGCCCGCCGTTGACGACGATACACAGGCGCGGTCGGATGCCGCGCCCACAGAGCGCATAGGTGAGGTGGATCAGCGTCTCGGATTCGGTGCCAAAGTCGTCGCCGTCGGTGAGGACGAAATGGCTGTGAAAGGCGTCGAGATCGGCGAGCTGTGCCTCGGTGCGTTCGCGTCCGGGCAGCCAGACCACCTGATCCGGCGCCACGCCGATCAGCGGAAAGGTGTAGCCCCGGCGCTGGCGTGCCAATCCGATCAACTGCATGACCCCAGTGGCGGTGCCGCCGTCCAACAGCGTCACCTGGTGATCGTGCAGGAAGCGCGCCAAGCCGTCTTCGAGTGTAGCGCGGCTGCTCATCATCGACTCGGTATTCATCGCGCCCGCGCCGCCCGACACAAAAAAGGCAGGGGTGGGCGTGCTGAGATCGAGCGCGTTGATGATACTCTGCGGATTGACAGGGGTATGCACTCGGACGGCGATGGGTGCCTGCCCATTCGGAAAGGTGAGAGTCATCTTTTCCAGAGCGGTCACTGGCAGATAGTCGTCCTGAGTGGAGCCAAACAAACGTTTGATGAAGTTGACCATCTCACAATTCCTTTATGCCAGAGCCGGGACGGTTGCAGCGGCAGCATCGACAGGCACGACTCGCGATTGAAAACCCTCAATCTGCCGCTATTGTAACCTGAACTGGATAAGTCGATAGCAACTCGAACCGATCGGAACCCGACAGATGAACGTAGCCTCTCCATTTTGGTATCCATTTGAAAACGGCGCGACTCGCGGTATGCGCGGGATCGAGGGCGGGATCATCCTGGAAGACGAACAGCACGATGAAGGCGCGCGCATCACCTGGGAAAACGGCTGTCTGCGTGCCGCCTGCGCGATCAGCGTCGTCGTCTACGGGTGGGCGGGACACACCCGTTTTTTTGACGATGAAGCGACGGCAAAACAGGCATACGACGATATGAAGATCGCCCTGCACGGCGTGCTGGTGCTGCTGCCCAAACATGTCGACGATCTGATCGTGGTTGAAAAAATCGATGCAGCGATCGCGGATTTTCTGATGCGATTCCCATAACGGCGCCGAGCGCGGTATGATCGCGCTTGTCGGGACGATGCCTGCCCTGTCTGGCGCGAATTGCTATTCATATGAAAGGATAATGGGATGCTTTACGAGATGATCCTGATCGAGACCCCCGCCGAAGGCGTCGGCGTGGTACGGCTGAACCGTCCGAGCGCGCTCAACGCGCTCAACAGCCAGCTCACGGGCGAGATTTTTCATGCGCTGGAGGCATTCGACGCCGATCCCGCCATCGGCTGCATGATCCTGACCGGGAGCGACAAAGCTTTTGCTGCTGGCGCCGACATCAGGCAAATGGTGGAGCTGACGGCGATCGACATGCTGCATGACGATTTCACGGATTGGGAGCGGCTCACCCGCATCAGGAAGCCGGTGATCGCGGCGGTGAGCGGGTGGGCACTGGGCGGCGGCTGCGAAATGGCGCTGATGTGCGACCTGATCGTCGCCAGTGAGACGGCAAAATTCGGACAGCCCGAAGTGACGCTGGGGATCATGCCCGGCGCGGGCGGCACACAGCGCCTGACGCGCGCGGTCGGCAAAGCGGTCGCTATGGAGGTCATGCTCGGCGATCGCAAGCTGACCGCGCCAGAGGCAGCGGCGGCGGGACTGGTCAACCGGGTCTTTCCGGTCGAGAGCTATTTCGATGAGACGGTGAAGCTGGCGGCGAAAATCGCCGCGATGCCGCGCGTGGCGGTGCAGCTCATAAAAGACGCGATCAACAAGGTCTATGAAACCACGCTGGCACAAGGTCTCGATTACGAAAAGCGTAATTTTTATCTCACCTTCGCCACCGAGGACAAGACCGAGGGCACGACTGCCTTTCTCGAAAAGCGTCCGCCGCAGTGGAAGCATCGATGAGTACCATGCGCGCGTCCGCCGCGCTGCGCACGACGACGCTGCTCTACACCGGGGGGCTGCGCGGCGATCTCGATCTGCTGCCGCGCGTGGTCACCTTCCTCAAAGGGCTGCGCGCTGAATTTGCTGCCGACCAGATCGTGCTGCTCGATGTCGGTGAGGCATGTGCCGACGAGTCGTGGCACTGTGCTGCCACCGATGGGCGATCGATGCTGATGGCGCTGGACGGCATGGGCTGCGATGCCGCCAATGTGACCGGCTATCTCTCGCCCGAAGGGCGCGCCAGGCTGGTCGAGCTGGGCGATTCGTTTCGGCTGCGGCTGCTGGAACACGATCAGGTCTATGCGGTGGTGCAGACGGGCACGCCGCCGCTGACCGTCGCGCTCGGCGGCACGCGGGCGACGCAGTTCGTGCAGCAGACGCTCACGCTGATGGGCGTGAAATCGGGTGATGTCGGGGTGGCGCACTGTGTGTACAGCGCGCAGGGGTGGCGGCTGGAGTCCAGCGGCATCTACGTCATGCCAGCGGGCACACCGCCCGATTCGACGCTTGCCGGGCTGGTCGATTTCATCCGTGCCGAGGCGCGCGCTGCCCAGAAACGACGCGGCATGATCTGAATAGCGCATCAAGGTGCATCGGCGCACCATCCCTTCACCAAACTGCGTACACGATCATGCTACAATGAGACTGTGCATTCCCGCCTATCGGTTCGACGAGGACAGCCCATGACCGTGCATCAAACCATCGCCGATCGCTATGAAATTCTCGAACTCATCGACGAGGGCGGTATGGGGCAGGTCTTCCGCGCGCAGGACACCCAGACGGGTGAGATCGTCGCTATCAAAGCGCTCAAAGACCACGTCGTCGCGCAAGACCCGACCCTGGTCGATCGCTTTTGCCGTGAGGCGCTGCTGCTGCGCAAGCTCAATCACCCGAATATCGTGCGCGTGTACGACACCTTCGAGGAAAAAGGGCGCCATTACATCATCATGGAGTACATCTCCGGCGGATCGCTGGCGCGTGTGCTGCGCCAGAGCGGGGCTATGCCCGTCGAGCGCGTGGTCGCGCTCTCACTCGATCTTGCCGACGCGCTCACCCGCACCCATCGCATGGAGATCATTCACCGCGACCTCAAGCCGGGCAACGTGCTGCTGGCGGAGGATGGTACGCCGCGCCTGACCGATTTTGGGGTGGCGCACATCGGCGACGGCGCCACGATCATGACTCAGGTCGGCTCGCTGCTGGGCACGATCGCCTACCTCGCCCCCGAAGTGACCGAGGGTCATGCGCACAACGAAAAGAGCGACATCTGGTCGTTCGGCTTGACCCTGTACGAAATGCTGACCGGACGCCATGCCTTCATCGAGTCAACCCCCGCCACGATGCTCACCGCAATCATGCGCAAGCCTGTGCCCGATGTGCGCGCGCTGCGTCCAGAGGTGCCGGAAGACCTGATGCTGCTGCTCGATCGGATGCTGGCGAAAAACCCCGATGATCGCATCGGCAGCGTGCGCGAGATCGGCGCCGAGCTGGAACGCATCCTGGTGATGCTGCGCCGCGAAGCCGCCGAGCTGCGCGGCATCGACGCTACGCCGCCCGCGTCGCGCTTCAGCGCCACGCCCGCGACGCCACAGCCCGCCGTATTCGAGC
Source organism: Anaerolineae bacterium (assembly GCA_034437395.1). Classification (GTDB taxonomy): domain Bacteria; phylum Chloroflexota; class Anaerolineae; order Aggregatilineales; family Phototrophicaceae; genus Flexifilum. Next base: position 59,992 of record DAOTUN010000024.1, read on the forward strand.
TGAATATGCCCAATCATCCCACCACCGTCCCGCCCGCCTCGCCCAATACCCCTGCCTCGTCGAGCGCCGGTCTGACCCCCTCACAGACGAACCTGCCATTCCCAGCCACGCCACTGGGGGCGACTCCGATCGAGCCGCGCACCACGCGCGTCCTCAATCCGCGCCTGTTCATCGCCTATCGCCGTGAGGACAGCGGCGAGATCGCCGGACGGCTGTACGAACAGTTGTCCACCGCGATGGGCGAAAATGGTGTGGTACGCGATGTCGATCGGTTCGCGGATCGCACCGTCTCGCGTTACGTCCTGGCGAACGACGTGGTTGGGTCAGTCGATGTGATACTGGTGCTGATCGGACCGGGGTGGGTGGGGATGCCGCGCGACAAACGCGCCTCCGTCAGCGGACGGGCGATCGACAATCCCAAAGACAGTGTGCGGATGCAGATCGAGGCGGGGCTGCGTCGCCCTGACATCCTGTTGATCCCGGTGCTGGTCAATGACGGTGTGCTGCCCGATCAACTGCCCGCATCACTGGAGGGGCTGCGTGACATGACCCCGTTCGTGATCGCCTCCGACCAACCGCTCGAAGCGCAGGTCAGGAAGCTGGTGCGCACGATCAACGATCATTTCGGGCTGACGCAGCAAACACGCTCGCCGCTGATCTGGGGCGCGGTCGCGCTGTTGGCTGTCCTGGTACTGGTGGCGGTGATGCTGCTGCTGTCCGCGCTGACGGGCGCCGCCCCCGGCGCGACTCCGGCGGCGGTGGCGCCCGTCGCACCGGGTGAATACATGGTGCTGGTGGCAGACCTGGAAGCGATGCAGAACAGCACTCGCAGCGCCACGCGCCTGATCGTGGACGACCTGACCGAACGATTCGAGCGCCAGACCTCGATCTCGCCGCTGCGCGTGCGACGTTTGAATCGCGTGATCGCCTCGGCGGATCAGGCGCGGGCAGCCGCCGATGAAGTCGGGGCGACGATAGTGGTGTGGGGCAACTACGGAGACGATGTGGTCGAGCTGCAAATTCAGATCGGCTCGCTGGCTGCCTTTCCGACGATGCCGTTCGAGCGCGCCGACATGGAGCGGATCGGCAATGTGCGCGCCCGGCTGACCGATGAGCGCACGCAGACCGTCGCCTCGCAGGTGCTGACGATCCTGACCCTGCTGCAAAATGCCAACGGCGACGGCTATGAACAGCTGCGCACTCTGGTGATTCACGACGAGATGAATATCACGCCAGCGGAGATCGTCGGCGGGGGCGCGGCGGCGCTGACCAGCCGTGCGCTGGCTGAATTCTTCAACGATACCCCCGCCGCGCTGACCACGCTCGATGAGGCGATCGGGCTGGAAGCAGGCAGCCCTAATCTTTATGTGGTGCGCGCGCTGGCACGCCAGCGTGTCGGGGATTTCAGCGGCGCCTCACAAGACCTCGACACCGCCGAGCGGCTGGCGCCCAATTGGGTGCAGCCCAATTATCTGCGCGCCAATTCATACATCTTCCAGGGTAACTACGCCGCCGCCGCTGCCGCCTATGACCCGATCGTCGCCGCGCGTCCGCACGATTGGTTTCCGGTCAATTATCGCGGTGCGATCTACTATGCACTGGGCGATTACGCCCAGGCGAAACGCGATCTCGAAGCCTCGATCGCCCTCCAGCCGACCGCTAATTTTCCGTATCCATTCGCCGCGTTCATCGCCATGCGCGAGGCGCGTATCATGGACGCACGCGGCTATATGCGCACGATCCTGACCGAGTTTCCCGATCCGACACTCGCCACGCGCACACTGACCGCGCTCTATGGCGATGGCGATGCGGTGGTCTGGGGACCGATTTTTTCCGGCTTCACCAATTTACTGCTGGGACAGCACAACCAGGTATTGCTGGATGTCGAGCGCGCGCTGGCGATGCGCCCCGATCTGGCTGATCTCTACGCCATGAAAGGTCTCGCCTACTGCAACATGAACGAAAAAGAGAACGCCGAAGCCGCCTACACTCAGGGATTGGCGATCGAGCCCGCACATCCGCTGCTGCTGATACTGCGCGCCGAGGTGCGCGGCTCGCAGAATATGCTGCTGCCCGCGTTCAGCGACGTGACGGCGGCGTTCATGAACGATGACAATGGCGAACTGCAAAATATGATGTCCGATATCGATCTGACGTGTATCAATTTTTTCTCTAGCCTGGTCAACGACGACCTGGCGCTGCCACCGGCACCGTTGTCATAGGGACGCATGACGCGGCGTCCGCAGCGCACGCCATTTCAGGTGATCACCACCAACAGCTTGAGCAGCGCGAACAGCCCAAAGGCGATCTGGGCGGCGATAGCGGCGCGGGTCGATCCGGTCAGGATACGTACCGCGCCGAATACCAGCCCCGCCAGCAGCGGCGCACCCAATCCGTGCCAGTAATACGGCGCCGTTACCACGCCGCCCGTGAAATAAAATGTCGGCGTGTAAGCGAGGAAGTGAAATACGCCGAAGAGCAGCGCGGTGACGAACAAGCCCGCCCATCCGCCGAGCGCGGCGCGCAGCGCGGGCTGTGTCACACCGCTGAACAGCAGCCCTTCCGCGATCGGTTGTAAGATGACCACGAAAGCGATCGACGGGAGCAGCGCGCCGACGCTCAACGCGCGCGCGCCCAGGGTGCTCACCAGCAGCAGCTCAGGATGCGCAGTAAACTGTCCTGTCAGCGCCAGCCCGATCACGTCGATCGCCACCGCCGCGCCAAAGGCGATGAACATGATCAGCAGCAGCGGGGTCGTCGGTGCGCCGAGCCTGAGCGCGGCACGATCGCGCGCGCGCGTCTGCCATACCAGCAGCGCGATCAGCCCCGCCCCGATCGACCAGCCGTATACCGGGATGATTCCCGGCTGAAACAGCGATTCCGCCGCCAGTGAGCCGATGATCACCAGCAGGAAAATTGCCGCAATAATGGTGATGATCGCCGTCATTGGCTTCCAGGGTGGCTGCTCGTCCACCTGTGCCATGCGTGTCATGAGAGAAGGTGTGTTACCGCTTGCTTTTCTGGTCGGTCGTGTCATGATTTCATTTCGCCAGGCTGATTGACGTACATAAGATGAAAGTATAGCCGATGCCCCGCGCGATCCCGACCTTTATTCGCAACCGCTTAGACAGCGAGCGGCTGATCCTGCGTGTCCCGCAGCCCGGCGACGGGCGCATGATCCATGCCAGCATCATGGAGTCGTTCTCTGAACTCACTCTGTGGATGGAATGGGCGCGTACCGCGCCGTCGTTGAGCGATTCCGAGAGTCATATCTACGAAATGGCACGCCTGATGAGCGCGCGTGAAGAGATCGGCTATCTGATCGTGCGCCGCGACGATGGCGTGCATGTGGGGTCGATCGGGGTGCATCATATCGCCTGGGATGTGCCGCGCTTCGAGATCGGCTATTGGGGGCGCATCTCGATGCACGGACATGGCTATATCACTGAAGCGGTAAATACACTCAGCCACTATCTGTTCGCCGGACTGAGCGCGGAACGAGTCGAGATTCGCTGCGATGCCCGCAATGTGCGCAGCGCCGCCGTCGCGGAGCGCTGCGGGTTCACACTCGAAGGGCGGATGCGCAACGAACGGCGTACCCATGCGGGCGCTCTCAGTGACAGCCTGATCTACGCGCGGCTGCGACAAGACTATCACGCAGCCGCACAACAAAGCGGGCGCACCCTGGGATAGGGTGCGCCCGCTGCCTGAATGAGCTTCGGCGAATCACGGCTTTCTCGACGGACGCATTGTTATGCGTCCTTACAGGCTGCTGAAGCCGTGATTCCCTGAGATTAGTTGATCGACGTGAGGGGCTGCTGTGCCGTCCCGACCTGTCGCTTGTTGTTCCGGTACGTCTCGCCGAGCATGGAGAAGAGCCAGCGGGTGAGCTCGCCCGTGAAGAGTACAAGGAAGTACAGGACTTGAAACAGCACCAGCGCGCCGACGAGTGTCATGAAGGCTTCCATTGCTTGGTCTCCTTGTCTCTACAGGGACGCGCGGCAGGTCGAAAACGAATGCGCCGCGCGTATGTCGATTGACACCACTAGTATATGTTAAATTTAGGTTAAGGTCAATAGCCTTTCCTTAATTATTTACGTCCTGGATATCTAGAGGGGTAGTCGAAAGAAAAAACGACTGCCGACGCCGAATGTGCTGGTGACGCCGATCTGTCCGCCGTGCAGATCGATGATCCGTTTGCAGATCGACAAGCCTAATCCGGTGCTGGTTTCATTGGCGGTCGGCTTGGTGCTGACGCGCTGAAACTCACCAAAGACCATATCGATCTCGTCAGGGCGTATCCCCTGACCCTGATCGTATACCGAAAATTCGACTGCGCCGTCTACCTGCGCCGCCTCAAGCATGACGCTGGTGTCGCTGTGCGAGAATTTGAAGGCATTGCCGAGCAGGTTGTTCAACACCTGTTCGATGCGCTGTGGGTCGAGCGTCACCAGCGGCAGATCGTCGGGCACGTTCGTCACCAGCGTGATCCCTTTGGGATCGCCGATGAAGCGGTTCAGCCGCGATACCCGCTCGATGAAAGGCGCGATCGCCGTCGGGACGAGGCGCAGAGTCAGCTTGCCCGACTCGATGGCGGTGATGTCGAGCAGATCGTCCAGCAGTGCCAGCATTTGATCGAGCGCCTCGCGGATGATGTCCACGAATTTAAGAGTATCTTCCGGGCGCGATCGGGGATGTTTGAGCAGATCGGTGAAACCGCGTATCACGGTGATCGGGGAACGCAGGTCATGCGCTGCCATGCCGAGGAAGCTGTCTTTTTGCGCATTGAGCGCCTTGAGGCGCTCGTTCATCTCGCCCAATTGGAGCGTGCGCTCGCCGACGCGCTGCTCCAGCAGGATGTTGCCCTCTTTCAGCTCGAAGACCAGCTTGCGGTTCTGCACGATCAGCGCATAGCGCTCAAAGGCTTCGCGCACGATCGTCTCCAGCTCGACCGGATCCCAGGGCTTGGGGATGTAGCGAAAGATGTTGCCATCGTTGACCGCCGCGATCACCGCCTGGATGTCGGCGTATCCGGTCAGCAGCAGCCGCACCGCGTCGGGAAATTCCGTCTTGATCTTGCCGAAAAATTCCGAGCCGCTGATGCCCGGCATACGCTGATCGCTGATGATCACCTGGATCGGCGCCTCGGTCATGATGCGATAGCCTGCCGTCGCATCGGATGCCAGATAGATGGTATACTCCCGACGGAATTGCCGTTGCAGCGCTTTCAGGATTTCTTCTTCGTCGTCGATGATCAGCAGGTGTCCGGGTCCACCGAGGACAGCTTTGCTGTCGATCGGCAGCCCGTCGATGCGCGTCAGTTGAGTCAATCGTGCAGTCCTTGCAGTGATTTAGGCAGCGTGATGGTGAAGGTCGTGCCAACATCCGGTGTCGAGTCCACCGTCAGCGTCCCGTGATGGCGCTCGGTGACGATCTGATAGGCGATCGCCAGTCCCAGACCCGTCCCCTTGCCGATCGGCTTGGTGGTGAAAAACGGCTCGAAGATGCGCGGCAGGATCTCCGGCGGGATACCGACTCCGGTATCGGTGAAGGTCATGACGACGTGATCGCCCTCATCCCATCCGCCGATGGTCAGCGTGCCGGACTCTGGGATCGCCTGTGCCGCGTTGATGATCAGATTGAGAAATGCCTGATTGAGTTCCGCTGGATAGCACATCAGATGCGGCATCCCGTCCAGCTCCAGCATGACTCGCACGCGGTTTCTTAGCTCGACGCTCGCCAGGATCAGCGTGCTGTCGATATTGTCGCGCACATCCGCCAGCTTACGCTCGGCTTCATCCAGGCGTGCGAACGTGCGCAGCCCATCGACGATCTTCTTGACGCGACTCAGCCCGCCCAACGAGGCGCGCATCAGATCGCCAACATCGGACTGTACAAAGTCGAGATCGGCATCGACGCGGATGGCGCGCGCATCGCCCTCTCCCGCGCGCGCGGTCGTGATTGTCTCCAGGCGCGCGTAAGCGTCAAAAACATCGTCGAGCGTGCGCTGCAAGCTGTGCAGGTTGCTATTGACAAAGGCGATCGGATTATTGATCTCGTGCGCCACGCCCGCCACCAACTGACCGAGGGCACTCATCTTTTCGGAATGGACCAGCATCGCCTGGGTGTGACGGAGCTGTGCCAATGTCTTTTCGAGTGTATCGCGCTCACGACGCAGCGCCGCTTCTGCCTCGACGCGCGCGGTCACATCGGTCTGTACGCCGACGAAATGCGTCAGCCGTCCGTCTGAGTCGTGAACCGGGGAGGTGTACAGCTCGTTCCAGAACAGCGAGCCGTCTTTGCGGTAGTTACGCAGCAGCACGGTGCAGTCGTCGCCGGATTGCAGGCAGGCACGCAGCCGCAGCAGTTCCGGTTGATCACGGTCGTCGCGCTGCAAAAAGCGGCAGTTGCGTCCGATGCTGTCGTCGAGGCTGTAGCCGGTGATGCGCGCGAAAGCGTCGTTGACATAGATCAGCGGAAGCTGCGGGGCGGTCGCGTCGGCAATGGTGATGCCGCAGCTCGACGCGCTCATGGCGCGATCGTGCAGCTGCAGTTCTGCGCGGGTGCGCGCGAAAAGCTCGCTGTCCAGAGTGTTGTTCATAAGGTAGTTAGGGCAGAAAATACCTGTTCAATCATCATATCGAAATAGTATCACAAACTGCGACATGTGCCACCAGGCGGATCGCGCCCTGAGGCGATCGGTCAAACTGCACAAAGCGGTTGTATACGGGCGTCGATCGTGATTATCATAGCGTCTCTCGCATTCATCATAGGCGTGCGCTGGATCGCGCTAAAAAAAATGCGTTACATGTTCTTTTTTGAAGAAGGAATCTTCTCTATGCCTCCTGTTTTATCACTGCGTCATTTTCGTGCGGCGCCGCTGCTGGTCTGGATTATGCTGGCGCTGCTGCTCACCATCGCCAGTACCAGCGTGCTGGCAGCGGACAACAACGTCAATTGGAACGAGCTGGGACACAACAGCCGCGATCCGCTCTACCGCTACCCGCAAGGGGCAGTCCCGACCGGGACGGCGGTCACGCTGCGGTTTCGCGCGGTCGATGGCGATCTGACCAACGCGCAGGTGCGCGTGTGGAACGATCGCGTCAACATCTCGACCGTGTACGACATGACCCGCGTCGCGTCGGGGGTCACGTTCCCCGGTGACGCCAACCTGTACGAATTCTGGGAGGTGACGCTGCCCGTCAGCGCCGTCTCGACCGTCTACTGGTATCGCTTCATCGCCACCGATGGCAGCGCGACCGCCTACTACGAGGACGACGACCGCTATACGGGCGGTTGGGGTGCGACGATCGGCAGCAGCCCGGATCGCGGCTGGCAGCTGACGCACTACGATCCGGCGTTCGAGACGCCCGACTGGATCAAGAACGCGGTCGTGTATCAGGTGTTCGTCGATCGCTTCCGCGACGGCAACAGCGCCAACAATCCGGCTGCGGGCGGCTTCTTCTACGGCGCCAATGACACGCTGGTGCGCTCCAACGCGGCAGACTGGAATACCCGCGTCTGCGATCCGCGCTCGGCGCCAGGCAGCAGCAGTGTGTGCGCGGGCGGCTACAGCCAGAATTTTTACGGTGGCGACCTGCAAGGTGTGATCGACCAGCTCGATTATCTCGACGGTCTGGGCGTGACGGCGCTCTATCTCAACCCGATTTTCGAGTCGCCGTCGAATCACAAATACGACACCACCGACTTCATGCAGATCGACGACAATTTCGGCGATCTGGCACTGTTTCAGTCGCTCTCGACACAAGCCGAGGCGCTCGGCATCCGGCTGATCCTGGACGGCGTGTTCAATCACACCTCGTCGGACAGCATCTACTTCGACCGCTACGGACGGTTCAGCGAGAGCGGGGCGTGCGAGTCCAGCAGCAGCCCGTACATCGACTGGTTCCCGTTCAAGCCGTACACCGGGGGCGGCACCGCACCCTGCTCGGACAACCGCGATTACAACTACTGGTTTGGTATCTTCGACAGCCTGCCGGTGCTGGATCACGATGACGCGGGCGTGCGCTCGTATTTCCTGGACAACGGCACCGCCTCGGTCGCGCCCTACTGGATGCAGTGGGCGGACGGCTGGCGTCTCGATGTGGCGCCGGAGATCGATCACGGCACGCTCAACGATCCGAGCGACAATTACATGGAGACGCTGCGCGCCGCCGTCCATGCCGTCAACCCTGAGACGTACATCGTCGGCGAGGAATGGGGCAACTCGACCTCGTGGACGATCGACAATCAGTGGGACGCCACCATGAATTACCAGTATGGTTCAGCGTTCCTGAGCTTCTTCCGCGACGAGAATTTCGTCGATAACGATCACAACGGCGGCAGCTCGGCGGGAGTACTGGCGCCGCTCAGTCCGTACTGGTTCAATGAGCGCATCCTCAACTGGCGTGAGCGCTATGCGCCCGAAGCCTATCATGCGATGATGAACCTGCTCGGCAGTCACGACACCAGCCGCGCGCTCTTTATGCTCGACCACAATACCGACACCGCCACCACCGCCACCTACAACAACCCGGCGTATGACTGGAGTGACTCGATCGCTCGCCTCAAGGGTGTGGCGATCGCGCAGCTGACCATGCCCGGCGCGCCGACCATCTACTATGGCGATGAAGTCGGCACCGTCAACCCGCCCGCGTGGGATGGCAGCCAGTGGCAGGACGATCCGTACAACCGCGTGCCCTATCCCTGGCTCGACCAGACTGGGACGCCGTATTACACCCACATGCAGACCAGCGGCGCGCAAACGGCGATCAAGGATCACTACGTCACGCTGACGACCGCGCGCAATGCCCATCCGGCGCTGCGCACGGGTGAACTGATCCCGGTGCTGATCGACGACACTGCGGGTATATACGCCTATCTGCGTCTGATGTCCGACGACAGCGACGCCGCCCTGGTGATCCTCAACAACGGCGCCGCCGATGCAGCCGTGACCGTCGATCTCAGCGGCTACACCCCGGTGGACGCCGCCTGGACGGAGCTGTTCAGCGTGGCGGTCTACACCGCGGACGCCAGCGCCGATCTCACCATCCCGGTCGTGCCGTTCAACAGTGGCGTGGTGCTGTTCCCAGTCACCTCGTTCGCGGGCGGGCGTCCGGCGGCGGTGACCGATCTCGCTGGCACGCCAGCGGCGAATCAGGTCACGCTCGATTGGTCGGATGTCTCCGGCGCGGCAGTCTACAATGTCTATCGCAGCCGTCTGAGTCACGGCGGTTGGCAGTTGATCGCCAGCCCGACGGACTCGACCTATCAGGATACCGGGCTGACCAACGCGGTCAAATACTGGTACATGATCGAAACCGTCGCCGCCAACGGACTGACGGGCGACGACTCCAACGAGGTCGGCATCATCCCGGCGATCGACCTGGGCGGGGGCGGCGTCTGGTACAACCTCCAGTACCCGCACACCATCGAACACGTCCTGAGCGCCACCAACGAGACGCCGAATATCTACGGTCAAATCTGGATTCAGGGTGTGACCGATACCGGTGCCGCCACCGCTGCGCCGGGCATCCGTGCCCAGGTCGGCTATGGACCCGCCGCCGATGCGCCGTCGTCCGCGTCGTGGACGTGGTTCGAGATGGCGCCCAACGTCGGCTACGATTTCGCCGGACAGAGCAACGACGAGTACGCGGGCACGATGCTCCCGACTCAGGTCGGCACCTTCAATTACACCACCCGCTACAGCGCCGACGGCGGATCGAACTGGTTCTACACCGACAAGAACGCGCCGCCCTATGACGCCGCCGACGCGGGCGTACTGACCGTGACCGCGCCGACCGACGTGATCGCCCCCGCCGCACCGACGGGTCTGACCGTCACTGGGACGACTGCCGTCAGCGTGATGCTGGCGTGGGACGCGCACCCCAATACCGACGGCGACCTGTTCGGTTTCGTCGTCGATCGCGCCCCGGTCGTGGGCGGTACGACGGGCACATTTACCGAGATCGCCAGCGTGACGGGCGCCGCCGCGGTGAGCTACACCGACGCCACCGTGACGACGGGCGAGCGCTACGAGTATGTCATCCGCGCGGTCGACACCAGTCTCAACGAATCGACCGCCTCGAACAGCGTGCAGGCGCTGGCGGAGATGCGCGCCGTCGATATCACCTTCCGCGCCACCGTGCCAGCGGGTACGCCTGGTGTGGTCTACATCGCGGGCAACTTCGGGTCGGGCTATCCGCAGTGGAACCCCGGCGCGATGGCGATGACGCAGGTATCGCCCGGCGTGTGGGAACGCGAATTCAGCATCCTCGACGGCACCCAGGTCGAGTACAAGTACACGCGCGGCGCCTGGGAAATGGTCGAGAAACAAGCCGACGGCAACGCCGAGGTCGATAACCGCCGCGCCACCGTCGATTACGGCACCACCGGGGTGCAGACGGTCGAGAACACCATCGATAACTGGCGCGATCCGTTCGTGACGACGATCGTGCCGGGCAATGGCACCGCCGCGCCCGCAGCGACGACGATCGCCGCGACCTGGAATCAGCGCATGAACGAGGGGTCGGTCGAGGATAGCGCCGGGTTCACCGTGACGGGTCCGTCTGGCGCTGTGACCGGGACGCTCGATTACGTCGATGCGACGCAGACGGTCACGTTCACGCCGTCGAGCGCGCTGGCACCGGGTGCCTATACCATCAGCATCAGCGGACGTCAGGACGCGGGCGGCGATACTCAGCAGGTGACGCAGACCTTTACTTTTGGCGTCAACGCCTACGACCTGAGTATGAACTCGTGGTACAACCTGCAATACCCGCCTGCGATCGAGATCGTGTTTGGCGCGGGCGCGACGCCGAATATCTACGGTCAAATCTGGATTCAGGGTGTGACCGACGCCAGCGGCAGCGCCGTTCCGAACGTCAAGGCACAGGTCGGCTACGGACCTGCCGCCGACGTGCCGTCGTCCGCGTCGTGGACGTGGTTCGAGATGACGCCGAACTCCGGCTACAATTTTGGACAGAGCAACGACGAATATCAGGGCACGATGACGCCCGGCGCGGTCGGGGTCTTCAATTTCACTACCCGCTGGAGTGCTGACGGCGGTGTCACCTGGTACTACACCGACAAGAACGCCCCGCCGTATGACGCCGCCGACGCGGGTGTGCTGACCGTGACTGCGCCGACCGATACCACCGCGCCCGCCGCGCCGACCAACCTGGTCGTGACCGGGACGACGGCGGTCAGTGTCGGCTTGGGCTGGGACGCGCATCCGAACACCGATGGCGATCTGGCGGGCTTCAAAATTTATCGCGCGGTCGTCACCGGCGGAGTCGCCGGGACGCCGACCGAGGTCGGTAACGTGATGAACCCGGCGGCGGTCGCCTTCAGCGATACCACCGTGACAGCGGGCACGACCTACGAATACACCGTCAAGGCGATCGACAGCAGCGCCAATCAATCGGCGGCGTCGAACGCGGTGCAGGCGACTCCGGTCGCGCTGATGGTCGCGGTGACTTTCCGCGCGACCGTCCCGGCACACACCATCGGCACAGTGCATCTGGTCGGTGACTTTGGCGCGGCGGGCTATCCGGGCTGGGATCCCGGTCTGATGCCGATGACCGAGGTGTCACCGGATGTCTGGGAGATCGTCCTCAACCTGCCAGACGGCTACAGCGCGCAGTACAAGTTCGCGCGCGGCTCGTGGGATAAAGTCGAAAAAGAGATCGACGGCAATGCCGAGACGCCCAACCGTGTGATCACGGCGGCGCACGGTGGCACCGGCATGCAGACCGCCGCCGGAACGGTCTCCAACTGGCGTGATCCGTATGTCATCCTGAGTATGCCGGAGGCGGGCGGAATCCTGCCCTACAACGGCACGGTGACGGTCGGCTGGAATCAAACGCTGAACGCGGCGTCCGCCACCGACCTGGCTGGCTTCACCGTCACCCGTCAGGGCGGCAGTGCAGTGGTCGGGACGCTGGCATACGACGGCGGGACGGGGATGCTCACCTTCACCCCGTCGGCACCGCTGACCGAAGGGACCTACGATGTGGTGGTGGCTGGGCGCACCGATGCGGGCGGCGACTCGCAGCAGGTGACCTTCATGCTGACCTTCAGCGTCCCGGCTGCGCCCGCTGTGCCGACGGCGATCGCGCCGACGGGCACGCTGGCTGCCGCGCCGACGATGTTTAGCTGGAACGCGGTGGAGTCTGCTGCCTGGTATTACCTGTGGATCGGCAACACCAACGGATCGCATGTCCTCGACCAGTGGTACGCGGCGGCGGATGTGTGCGTGGGCGGTATCTGTTCTGTGACCGTGAGCGCTGCCATGATCGGCGGCGTGTACGACTGGTTCCTGCAAAGCTTCAACGCGCTCGGCGGCTACAGCGCGTGGAGCGCGCCGACCCGCTTCACGGTCGCGCTGGCGCCCGGCATGACCACACCGATCGCGCCGACTGGCACGATCGCGACAGGTATGCCGAGGTTTGAATTCACCGAGGTGCCGGACGCAGCCTGGTACTACCTGTGGGTATCGGGTCCTGACGGCTACGTCATGGATCAGTGGTATGAGCGCGGCGCTATCTGTGCGGCAGGCGTGTGCGCGGTGACCCCTGGTCTCAATCTGTTTGCAGGTGCCTATCGCTGGTGGATTCAGGCGTGGAGTACGACGGGCGGCTATGGTGCCTGGGCGGGGGCGTTCAACTTCAGCGTCAACCGTCCGCTGCCCGCGCCGACCCCGATCGCGCCGATCGTCTCGACCAGCAGCACGCCCGTGACCTATACCTGGAACCGTCTCCCCGGCGCCACCTGGTACTATCTGTGGGTGAGCGACGTGCGCGGTCCCAAGCTGATCGACCGCTGGTACGCGGCGGCGGATGTGTGCGTGGACGCGATTTGCTCGGTCACGCCGATCCTGGCGTACCGCATCGGGGACAATTACCGCTATTGGCTGCAGGCGTGGAGCGAGACGGCTGGCTACAGCCCCTGGAGCGCCGAGACGCGCTTCACGGTCACCTCGTCGGGTAGACGCAGCGACGACACGACCATCATCGAGCAGCCCGTCGAGATGGGCGTGCAGCCCGAAGTCCTGGAGATTCTGCCAGAAGAGGAGTCCAGCGCACCGTAACGCTGATGCGGGTATCATAAATCTATTCCGTAGGGGCGAGCCATCGGCTCGCCCCATTTCATGTATGCACCTACTAAGGGACTAACCCATGACCGTATCCATCTGGCAGGCGAACGGGACACAGCCGCGCCGCGCGGTCGATTTTCTGGTGATCGGTGCTGGACTCGCCGGGGCGTCGGCGGCGTACTTCGCCGCGCAGGCAGGGCGGCAGGTGGTGATCACCGAGACGCGCAGTCCCGGCTTGGGCGCCAGCAGCCGCAACGCCGGCTTTATGCTCACCGGGCTGGACGCCTACTATCACGACGCCATCGTGCGCTATGGACATGATGCCACGCGCGAGCTGTGGGCACTGAGCAAACGCACCCACGCCCATTGGCGCACATTTATCGCGCGCGGCGGCGTGCAGTACGCCCAGATCGGCTCGATGCTGCTGGCGGAGAGCGCCGCCGAAGCCGTCGATCTGGAGCGAGCGGCGCGTGCCATGAACGACGACGGCATCGACTGTAGCTATCATGACCACGACCCGATCGGGCGCGGTTATCTGGCGGCGATCGCCCAGCCCGATGACGGCATGGTGCAGCCCTACGAGCTGGTGCAGGCGGTGATCGCGGCGAGCGGCGCCGAGGTGGTGAGCGATAACGAGGTCTATCGGCTCGACATGCCGACCACCGATGCGGTGCTGGTGCATACCCGCCAGGCGATCTTCGAGGCGCGCCATGTCATGCTCTGCACCAATGCCTACAGCGGATCGCTGCACCCGTATTTTGCCGACAAGGTGATCCCGACGCGCGCGCAGTGTCTCGTGACCGCGCCGCTGACAGAGTCGGTCATCCCGACCTGTGCCTACAGCGATTATGGCTATATGTACAGCCGCATGACCTTCGACAACCGTCTGCTGATCGGCGGCGGACGCAAGGATTACCGCCCGCAGGAAGCCGATACCACCGACGATCGCGTCAGCGCTGGCGTGCAGGGCGTGCTCGACCGCTATCTGCGCGAGCGTTTTCCTGAGGTGAGCGCACCCGTCGATCGGCGCTGGGCGGGCATCATGGGCTTCAGCATCGATGGCGCGCCGCTGGCGGGGACGCTGCCCGATATGCCGCGCGTCGGCTTTGCGGTCGGGTTCACCGGGCACGGTTTGTCGTTCGCGGCGGGGACTGCGGAACGCGCGGTCGATCATCTGCTGCATGGCGCGTCGCTGGGCGCGATCGACGCGCGTCGGCTGGAGTAGGGGGCAGCGCATCGAAGAGGGATTTGGCGCGCCAAATCCTGAAATTGGGTGACGGCGGCGTCAGCGCACGCGCAGCCGCGCAGACGTGAGCCGACCCAGTACCGCCGTCCCCGCAGCGGTCAGATTGTTTTCGCGCAGCCCGTCGCTGGCGGCAAAGTCGATGACCGTCTCCGACGCCGATGCCAGCGCCCGGAACCGGAGGGTGGCGGCAATAATCCGCGTGTCCGGCACCGGGGTGAAGCTGCCGACCGCCAGATCGATCATCCCGCGCGCGTTGTCGTACTGGTTCGCCAAAATCAGTAGGAACGACTCGCCAACGGTCACCGACTCGACCTGCAAACGCGCGGGATCGAAATTCAGCGCCAGGGCTGCGGCGTCGATCGGCTCGCCCGCGCTGTCGATCTGGACGCGCACCTCGAACGTCTCGCCTGCACGCAGCGCCCGGCGCGGCGCGATCAGCGACAGCGCCGCGTTCCCAGACAGGATCGCTGCCGCGCGCAGCGCACCCCCGCCGCCAGGACGTGCCGCGCCGCTCTGACCGAAATTGCTCGCCAACAAACTATAGTCGCCTGAATTGACCTGATTATTCCCATTGAAGTCGGCACGCGGGTCGAACTGCGGCGCGCCGAGGCTGTAGCCATAGGCAGCCGCCAGGATGGAAAAATCGGTGATGGTCACCCCATTACTGTCATTAGCGTCGCCTGTGCGCATTCCCTGTAATCCGCCGAAGCTGGCGCGTTCGAGCGCGGTGTCGAAGGTCAGCGGCTGTAAGACGGCGAGGTGCTGCGGATGCTTCAGCCAGACCTGATACTCCCCGAACGGGATTGCGCCCGCATCGAAGATCAGGCTGCTGGCGCCGTCGGCGGTCACGCTGGCGGTCAGGGTCGGCGTGCCAGGTTGAGACCACGCCATGACGAACGGCTGCGCGGCGGCGGGGCGGGCTTGCAGCGTGACGGCGGCGTTGAGGAAACGGACGGTCGCGAAGCGCGCAACCTCAGGATAGGTGACATAGGCGAGTCGATCATCGATGGGGCTGAAAGCGATCGAGTCGGAATAATCCCAGATGCGTTCGAGAAACTGCCCGGTCTGACCGTCCCAGACCTGAATGGACGAACCCGCTACACTTGCCAGTAAATCGTCATTGCGACTCCACGCCAGATAAGAAAGCTGATACGGCAGCAGTCCGGTTTGCATCTCGAACACCTGATCGGTGCTGGCGATATCCCAGACGATGATCTTTCCATCTGCATAACCGATAGCGATTTCGCTGCCACTTGAATTGATGGCGAACGCGAGCGCAGGCACGCCGGTAATGCCAACTGGCACAAACGTACCTGTGGTCAAATCTACAACATCTACCGTGCTAAAAAGATTCAATTTTACGACACGATTGTTGCCTGCAGACGGCAGCCAGGCTATTTCGGTTGTTCCGCTCATTGAGTCGCGGTACAGGATTTGATAGCTGCTGGCATCGATAATCGTGGTATCTGTTTCATAGAAAATTGGAGAGCCTCCAACGACTATGCGCTGACCGTCCTGACTCCAGTCCAGTAACTCTAACGATCCATACTCTGAATACGGTAAGCTTACTTGGGCGATTTGTTGCCCTAAATCAGTCCATACACGAAGGAAAGCATCTTCTGCGACAGTAGCAAAGCGCTGGCTGTCGGGACTCCATGCCACATCTGTAACTATATAATATCCCCAGGGCGTTACGGGGTAATTCATGGCTGCATCAACAAGTAATCCTCCATTCGCTGCATCCCAGACGCGAATAAGATAACTGCCTACGCCTGCGATCTTGGCACCATCCGGACTCCATTCCAGGTCGAATGGTGCTGATGGTGCCAGCTGTGCAGCCGTCGAACCGGCGTCGATCGAGTACAAGGATGTACTCAGAATCATCAGCATAAAAAGCAAGCCGGATTTGCGTGAGAAAAACTGTTTCATCATGCCTCCCTGTGAAATGCTACCAGCCAAAGATAACCCAATTGCGAAACGAGCTGCCTGCTCACGATCAACTGCAATTGGAAACTTATCCGCGCCCACGTTATCATTATGATCTGCACATTCGCTTGGGACGAAAGGTTCACCAAACCTATGGATCAGCATTACGAAGAGTGGAGTACCAATGCGCCGCGCGGTCTGCTGCTGGTCGGGGCGGGCGTGACGGTCGTCGGGCACGCGGTCGTCCTGAAAGCGCGCAAACGCGGCGGCTGGTTTTTCTTTGGCTTGATCGGCTTGATCCTGCTCAACGCCGGACTCGCCATCTTTGGCGAAGCAGTCAAACATCGCACACTGTACGAGCAAAAGCTCGGTATGTAGCCGCCGCGCGCGTCGCGCACCATCAGCGCGGCGTATCGGGGAAGAAAGCCTCAATCTACCATGCTCCCCTTGAGCGGGCGCCGTTCTCCCGGCACGATCGATCGACCCCGGCTGTTGGACTTGCTGCAAGGCGTGTTGAGTCACCGGATCACGCTCATTTGCGCACCATCCGGCTATGGCAAGACCACTCTGGCAGCCCAGTTCGTGGGACAGGTCAGCGCCGCCGTCATCTGGCACACCGTCGATGCCGCGCAGCGCGACGTGTACAACCTGCATCTGCGCGCGACGGCTGCCATCGGCACGACTTTCCTTCGGCTGGCGGCACCTCAGCCGACGGCGGGCATGGCACCCGCCCGGCTCGTCAAAGACCTTACCCGCTTTCTGCACGCGCAATCCGGATCGATCGTCTATGTCCTGGACGATTTGCAGCACCTGGTGGGTGCTGCTGGCGCTGAACAATGGCTGAGTGGACTGGCCGCCGGGCTGCCCGCCCATGTGCATCTGCTGATCACCAGTCAACAGGTGCCGGACGTGATCACCGCGTCCATGATCGCCCGGCGCGAGGTGCTGGGGATCGGTATGGAGAAACTGCGTTTCACCACCGACGAGACCGCCCGGCTTGCCGAGTCGTTGATCGGCAGCGCCGCTTTTGAACCCGATCTGGCGCGTGTGACGGCGCATCTGGAAGGGTGGGCGGCGGGCTTGTCGCTGGCGCTGCAACCGGTGCCGACGACGTTTCTCGATCCGGCGCTGTTCGCGGTCGGCACCCCAGAGATGCTGTTCGACTCGCTGGCGCGCAATCTGTTCGACGCCCAAAATCCGGTCGTGCAGGACTTTCTGCTGCTGGCATCGACCCTGCCGACGATTACCCCCGAACTGCTGATCGGCGCGCTGGCGCTGCCGGGTGCGCTGCCGCATCTGCAGGAGGCGATCGATCGCGGCTTGTTCATCGCGCCCGTCACGGGTGGGATGGCGCTGCATGGGTTGTTCCGCGCCTTTTTGCAGCGCGAATTCAAGGGGCGCCATCCGGCGCGCTGGCGTGAGGCACATGGCGTGGTCGCGGCGTGGCACGAGGCGCGTCTAGCGGTAGACGAGGCGGTCGCGCACTATCTGGAGGGCGACTATCACGAACAGGCGCTGCGCCTGATCGATCTGTATGCCCGTGCGCATTACGATCAGGCGCGCTACGAGACACTGTTTCGATGGGACGCCGCGCTCAAAGCACAGCGCCTCACCAGCGGCTGGCTGCTGTACCTGTGTGCGGCGGTGCTGATCGATCGACTGCAATACAGCGAGGCGCGCGCCAATCTGAGCGAGTCAGAAGACGCCTTCAGCGCTGCTGGCAACGCTGAAGGCTTGGCGCGCGTGCGGCTGATGCAGGCGCACATCGCGCTGCTCGAAGGCAATCACAACGCAGCGTTCACCATCGCTGAATCGGTGCTGCACGCCGATGACACCCCGCCCGCGCTGCAAGGCGCCGCGCTGCGCGTGCGCGGTCTCACCCATCTGCGCGCGGGCAGTGCGCCCGACGCGGCAGCGGACTTCGAGGCGGCGCGTCCGCTGTACGAGACCTACTGCGATCGTCTGGCGCTGACCAAGCTGCTTGGCGATCTGGACGAGGCATACCGTCAGGTCGGGCGCGTGCATGACGCGGCGGAGTGTCTGCGACAGATTGTGGCGATCCGCCGCGACTCGCCCGGTCAGGTCGGCTTGGCGACCGCGCTCAATCAATTCGGGTTGTTCATGTATCTGCGCGGCGAGCTGTCGATCGCCTATGAGCTGCTCGACGAGGGCATCCGTCTGGCGCTGCGCACGGGCGACCGCCGCACCGAAGCCTATATGTGCTGGAGTATGGGCGACCTGCTGCGCGATCGCGGGGCGTACAACGATGCGATCCATCAGTACAATCGCGCGCTGGAGCTGGCGGGAGTCGATGAGCCTTATGTGCGCTGCGGCGTGTTGATCGGGCTGTCGCTGCTGATGCGCTGGCGTGGCAGTCCCGACGACTCGCACAGCCTGCTGATCGAGGCGGGCGCGCTGGCTGGGGCGCACGGCTTCAGACTGGAGAGCGCGACGATCGTGGTGGCGCGCTGTGCCCTGATGCCCCTGAGCATGTCGTCCGATGCTGCCCTGATCGAGCTGGCGGGCGCGCTCGATCGGCTGCACACGCTGAACGCGGGCATGGCGGTCGCGCACGCTCTGGCGATCGTGGCGCTGCTGCACGTCATGCGCGGCGACCTGAGCGCGGCGGACACGGCATTCGCCGCGCTGCTGGCGCGCATCAAGGAAAACCCGCTCATTCAGACTGCGATCGCGGAGATCGCGTTTACGCCGATGCTCTACGACGCGCTCGCTCGGCTGGACAAACGCTATGAGCCGCTGCAAAAGGCAGCGCGGGCGCTGCGCAAGTCCAGCGCGCAGCCGTCGAATATCATCCCGCTCGACAACGGCAGCAGCGCGCCGACGATGAGTCTCAAGGTGCAGACGCTCGGTAAAGAGATTTTCGAGCGCGACGGATCCCTGATTCTGCCCAACGAGTGGAAAGCCCACGCCGCCCGTGTGCTGTTCGTACATTTACTGGTCGAGGGAGCGCAGCGCCGCGAGGACCTGTGTCTGCGCTTCTTCCCCACCACCGACGACTCGAAGAAAGCGCAGAACCTTTTTCATACCACCGTCCGGCGCGCGCGCGATGTGATTGGCGCGAACGTGATCGTGTTTCAGGACGATGTCTATATGATCAACCCTGAGGTCAGTATCTGGTGCGACGCGCTGGTATTCGAGCGTGCGGTGCGCGACGCCAAAGGCAAGCCGCGTTATGATCCGCTCACCAGCGAGCTGTGGCGGCGCGCACTCGATATCTATCAGGGTGACTTTTTGCCCGACTGCTATATGGATTGGGCGCTCGACTACCGCCGTCACCTGTCCGAGGTGTATCTCGACGCGCTGATCACGATGGGCGAGATCGCTATGGCGCGCGCCGATCTGGTCGAGGCGCTGCGCTTGTTTCTGCAGGCGCTCAAGGTCGATCCGCTGCGCGAACACATCTACCGTCAAGTGTTCCTCATCTACGCGGGCATGGGTCTCCGGCACGAGATCGTCGCGCAGTGGGAAAAGATGAAACGGCTGTTCCTGGGCGAGCTGGGCGTCCTGCCCTCCCCCGAAACGGTGCAGCTCGTCAAAAATCTGCTCGCCTGACGGACGTATCTCGCTGCGTCACACAATCGTCCCGCTGCAATGAGAGTCTGACGGACGCACCCCGGTGCGTCCGTTTTTTTTCTCCCTCAAAAACCCCGTAAGTACGGCGTTCAGCGGCGCCTTTTAGAGTTGAAAACATCAATCGACATGATGTTTTCAATGCTAAAAGGTGCTTCTCATGAAGACGCAAATCGTCCTCGCCTCCACCTGGATCGGTTCCAACACTCGTTTCGCCAAGACGGTGCTGCTGGTCAGCCTGCTCGCTTTGAGTCTGGTCGGTGTCGGCATCGCTGGCGCCGGCTCGCAGACCGGTGGACCCGACGTTCCGGGACCTACCTGATCCTGATAGTTACGAGGTCGATCAATGGCACGTTTGCAACGGCGCCTCGATGAGGCGCTGCCCGCTGCTGAACCAAACGTCGTGCGCAAGCCGCAGTCGATCTGGCAGGGCTTTCTCATCAGCGCCGAGGAACACAAGCGGATCAACCGTCTGCTGACCGCGGCGCTGCTGGATGACGCGCTCTGCCATCGCATCGTATTCGAGCGTGATACCCACGTCATGGCGTCCTATGGTCTCTCGATCGAGACGCAGCACTGGCTGTCTGGCATCCACGCCGACTCGCTGGAAGCGCTGGCACAAGAGATCGCATACGCATTCTAATTCTGATAACTGACCGAAGCACTGCGGCGGGGAGATCACAGTTTAACCGACCTCAACATCCCTTCGATGATCGCCGGGACGAGCCGCAGCGTTCCCGGCTGCCGCCAATTCACACCGTCAACAGATGCAGACCTGGAACTAAAATCGATGACCCCTACCAGCCGCGTTCCAGTCGGTAAGAGGAAGATTCCGCGTGAACAAAACTATCCTGGTCGTGGACGACGAGATCACGATCTCGAAAATGCTGAGTCTGCTGTTGCGAAAACACGGCTACGATGTGATCGCCACCATCGACCCGCTCAAAGCCGACAGCATCCTCGATGTAGTCACGCCCGCGCTGATCATTCTCGATTACATGATGCCGGAGATGAGCGGGATCGAGCTTTGCCGCCAGCTCCGGCGGCGGACGGATACGCGCGATACCACCATATTCATGCTGTCTGCGCTCAACGATCTGGCAATCATCCGCGAGAGCCGCGACGTCGGGATCGATGCTTATTTTTCCAAAGATGAGATGACCGGCAGACTGCTGGAAGCCATCGAGCAGCACACCCGCTTCACACAGAAGGCATGAGCGGACATTCCGCGTTATAATCACGCGCGTTCATGATCACGCACGTGAGGTGTTATTTTTGTGAAACAATACATTCTTTCTCTCGATCAAGGCACGACGTCGTCGCGGGCGATCCTGTTCGATCGCGCGGGCGCGATCGTCGCATCGGCGCAGCAGGAATTCCGCCAGATTTATCCGCAGCCGGGATGGGTCGAACACGATCCCTTTGACATCTGGCGCTCGCAGTACGATGTCGCGCGTGCGCTGCTCGACAAGCAGGGCGTGACAGCCGAAGCGGTGGCGGCGATCGGCATCACCAACCAGCGCGAGACCACGCTGCTCTGGGATCGCGCCACAGGCGAGCCGGTCGCCAACGCGATCGTCTGGCAGTGCCGACGCACTGCCCCGTTGTGCGAACAGTTGAAAGCGGAGGGGTTCGACGGCACGATCCGTCAGATCACCGGGCTGGTGACCGACGCTTATTTTTCCGGCACCAAGCTGGCATGGCTGCTGGACAATGTGCCGGGGGTGCGTGCACGCGCTGAACGTGGCGAACTGGCGTTTGGCACCGTCGATACCTTTCTGATCTGGCGCCTCACCGAAGGGCGGCTGCACGTCACCGATGTCAGCAACGCCAGCCGCACGCTGATGTACGACATCCGCGCGGGGGAGTGGAGTCAGGTGATCCTCGATCGGCTGCGTATCCCACGTGAGGTGCTGCCGACCGTCCTGGCGAGCAGCGCCGTCTATGGCGAGACGACGCTGCTGGGCGGCGGCGCGATCACCATTGCCGGGGTCGCGGGCGATCAGCAGGCTGCCACCTTCGGGCAGGCGTGCTATCAGCCAGGTCTGGCAAAGCAGACCTATGGCACGGGTTGTTTCATGCTGATGAACACGGGATCATATGCCGCCGTCTCGACGCACAACCTGCTGACGACCGTCGGCTGGAAGCTGGATGAGGCGCCGACTCAGTACGCGCTCGAAGGCAGCGTCTTCATCGCCGGGGCAGCCGTGCAGTGGCTGCGCGACGAGATGAAGCTGATCGAATCGGCAGCGGAGACGGCGGCGATCGCCGAGAGCATCCCCGACACCGGTGGCGTGTACATGGTGCCCGCCTTTGTCGGCTTGGGCGCGCCCTACTGGGATCAGTTCGCGCGCGGGGCGATCGTCGGCTTGACACGCGGCAGCGGGCGATCGCAGCTCGTGCGCGCGGTGCTGGAGAGCATCGCCTACCAGACCCGCGATGTGGTGTCCGCCATGCAGCAGGACAGCGATCTGGCGCTGGCTGCACTGCGCGTCGATGGCGGTATGGTGCGCAACGACTTTCTGATGCAGTTCCAAGCCGATATCCTCGGTGTGCCCGTCGAGCGTCCGGCGGTGATCGAGACGACCGCGCTCGGTGCTGCGTATCTGGCGGGGCTGGCGGTCAAATTCTGGGAGTCACAGGACGAGATCGCGGCACAGCGGCGGGTCGAGCGCATCTTCGAGCCGGATATGTCGGTCGATCGGCGCGAGTCGCTGTACGCGGGCTGGGGGCGTGCCGTCGAGCGGTCGCGCGGGTGGGTGACGCCATGAACCCTGACGCGCCGCCCAGCGCCGCCCGTTCGCCTATCGGTTTGCGCCGCCTGGTCAGCCAACGGATCGCGGGGACGGTCTTTACCGACGCGGCTGCGGTCGCCTCATGGCTGGGCGCTATGCAGGGACAGGATTACCCGGGCACAAAGTGGGCGTTCGGCGTGCGTATGCCGCACAGCACCGCCGCCGACATCGATCGCGCTATCGCGGATCGGTCGGTCATCCGCTCGTGGGCGATGCGCGGCACGCTGCACTGTATGGCTGCCGCCGATGTACACTGGATCATCGATCTGGTGGCGGCGCGCCTGATCACGCAGACCGCACAGCGCCGCGATCAGCTTGAACTCGATGACGAGACGATGAGGCGCGCGCTGTCTTTGGTCGAGGACGCGCTCGCTGAAGGCGGCGAAATGACGCGCGCGGAGCTGTTCGCCTATCTCGAATTGCACGGGATCGAGTGCGACAGTCAGCGCGGCTACCACATTATGATGCGCGCGGGATTGGAACGGCTGTTGTTTCAGGGCGCAATGCGCGGCGCCAGCTCGACCTTTGTCGCGCTGCCGTCCGGCGCGACACTGCCACGCGACCAAGCCGCCGCCCTGCTCGCCCGCCGCTATTTCATCAGCCGCGGTCCGGTCATGCTGGCGGACTTCATCGCCTGGTCGGGGCTGCTGACGGGGGAGGCGCGCGCCGCGCTGGAGGCGATCAAGCCTGAGCTGGTCGCGGAAACGATCGATGGGCAGACGTACTTTTTCGCGCCCGACGCGCTCGCGCCGCCCGACCAGTCGGTCTATCTGCTGACCGGCTTCGACGAGTACGTGTTGGGCTACCGTGAGCGCGGCGCCGTGCTGGAGCGGCGCTATGCCGATGCGATCTGTCCGGGCGGCAACGGCGTTTTTATGTCCACGATCGTTTATCATGGACATATTGTCGGGACATGGCGACGCACGATCAAAAAAGCCACCGTCGAGATCGCGCTCGCGCCATTTCAGCCGCTCGACGCTGAGGCGCTGCACGGGTTGACCGTCGCGGCGGCGCGCTACGGTGAATTTCTCGGTCTGACCGCCAAAATAATTTCGTAGGGACGCACAAACAAGGTGTCCGTTCCCTAAAGACGCACAACAACACGCCCGTTTCGTAGGGACGCACAACAATGCGTCCGAGTAGAAAGACACATGATGGAATGTGATGTCCTGATCATCGGCGGTGGCGCGACAGGCGGCGGCATCGCCTGGGACCTGGCACTGCGCGGTGTGCGCGTCATCCTGGCGGAAATGGGCGATCTGGCGACGGGCACCAGCGGACGCTATCACGGGTTGCTGCATTCTGGCGCGCGCTACGCGGTGCGCGATCCGGAGAGCGCCAAAGAGTGCATCGACGAAAATATCATCCTGCGCCGGGTCGCGCCGGAGGCGGTCGAGGACACCGGCGGCTATTTCGTGCTGTGTCCCGGCGACGACAGCAGCTACGTTGATCGCTTTTTGCGCGGCTGTGCCGACAGCGGCATCCCGACGCGCGAGGTCAGCCTGAGCGAGGCGCTGCGGCGCGAGCGCGTGCTGAATCCGCGCCTCGAAGCGGTGTACGAGGTGCCGGACGGCTCGTGCGACTCGTGGGATCTGCTGCACGGCTTGCAGCGCGGCGCCCGCGAGACCGGACGCGCCGAATTTCTGACCTATCACAAGGTCGAGACCTTCCACAGGACGGGCGATCAGCCGGGCGATGCGATCACAGGCGCGCGGCTGCTCAATCTGCGCACGGGCGAGTCGATCGACGTGACCGCCGCGATCACCATCAACGCCACCGGTCCCTGGGCGGCACAGGTGGGCGCGCTGGCAGGTGTGAGCTTCAAAATGCGGCTGAGTCGGGGCGCGATGCTGGCGTTCAATATCCGTTGGGTGAACACAGTGATCAACAAGCTGCGCGCCCCCGGTGATGGCGACATTTTTGTGCCTGTCGGCACGGTCAGCGTGATCGGCACCACCAGCGTCACCACCGACGATCCCGGTGATACCCGCGTCGATCGCTGGGAAGTGGAGCGCATCCTCGATGAAGCCGAGGCGATGACGCCAGGCATCAGCCGGGCGCGGATTTTGCGCGCCTGGGGCGGGGTGCGTCCGCTCTATGATCCAGGCGGCGATGGGCGCGGCGCCAAGCGTACTTTCACCGCGCTCGATCACGGCGTGACCGACGGGGTGCCTGGTCTGATCAGCATCCTGGGCGGCAAGCTGACCACCTATCGACTGATGGCAGAAAAAGTCGCTGATCTGGTATGCGCACAGCTCGGCATAACCATCCCGTGCGCGACCGCGACTACCGTGCTGCCGGGCGCGCACGCGCCCTATGGCAACTTCAAGGCGGAGTCGACGATTCCAGTGACGGAAGCGCTGCAAGCGGCGGCGGCATCGGGTGCTGACGACTCCAGGCTGCACCGCCTGCGCGATCGCCTGGACGCGCTCGAACATGGTGACAATCCCAGTCCGCTGATCTGTGAGTGCGAGATCGTCACCGATGCGCAAATTCGCGCAGCGCTGGCGGGCGGCGACGCGCACACGCTCCACGATCTGCGCCGCGACTTACGATTGGGGATGGGACCCTGTCAGGGCGGATTTTGCGCCTATCGCGCGTGTGGCATCCGCCACGATGTCACGCATGACACCCCCGAAGGCAGTATGGCGGTGCTGACCGAGTTTGCCGAGCGCCGCTTTTTGGGGATGAAGCCGCTGTTGTGGGGGCACAATCTGCGTCAGGCGCTGCTGGCGGAACATCTCTACGGGCGCATCATCGGCATCACATCGGGGGACGCGCCCACCGTCCAGACCACGCCCGATTGGTCGAACGTGCGCATTCCGCGCCTGACCCTGAATGGCGGGCGTCCGCCGCGCATCGTCATCGTCGGCGGCGGACTCGCCGGGCTGACTGCCGCATGGGTGAGTGTCACCGCCGGGGCGCGCGTCGAGCTGCTGGCACAGGGACAGGGCGCGCTCACGCTCCATCCTGGCTGGATCGAGACCGGGGATGTGGTGGCACTGTCCGGCAGCAACGGACATCCATATGCCCACGCTGGCGAGTCGCTGGCGCTCGGCTTGGACGCGATCGACTCGGTGACGCGGCTGGAGAGCAGCCCCGCACCCGGTCAGGCGATCCAGGCGATCACCGCGTCGGGGTCGCTGCGATCGGTGGCATTCACCGTCGGCGCGCCGTATCCGACCCTGCATGGGCGGCGCGTCCTGGTCGTCGGGTTTGCGGGCTGGCGCGACTTTTACGCGGGCTGGTGTGCCGATCGGCTGCGTGCCAGTGGCATCGACGCGGCGGCGGTCGAAATTCCCTTTCCGATCCGCCTGGGCAATTTCGATACCTGGACGGTGGACGCCGCCAACTGGATCGACACCGACACCGGGCTGTCGCACCTGATTGATACGGTCAAGCCGCGCCGCGACGGTGCCGACGTGGTCGCGTTTCCGGCGGTGTTGGGGTTCCGACCGGAAATCCGCGCCTGGCTGGCTGACGCGCTCGGCGCGCATATCGTCGAGATTCCGACGCTGACGCCGAGCGTGCCCGGTCTGCGTCTCTATCACGCGCTGCGCCGGGCGCTGCTGGCGGCGGGCGTCCGCTTCACTATCGGCACGACCGTCGAGGGCTTGGCGTTCGCAGACGACGGCGAACGCGCATCGGGCGTGTATGCGGAGACGGCGGCACACGGTCGGGCGCGTTTCGTGCCTGGCGATGCGATCGTACTGGCGACCGGCGGCTTGTTTGGCGGCGGCATCGACAGCGACTATAAAGGAAATCTGCTCGAAGGGGTGGCGGCGCTGCCGATCCCGCACGCGCCCGACGTGACCGCGTGGTGGAGCCAGCCGTTTCTGAGCGGACGCGCGCAGCCGATCCATCGGGTCGGCGTGATCACCGATGGCACCATGCGTCCGATCACCGAGGCGGGGGGCGCGCTGGCGATCAATCTGTTCGCGGCGGGGCGGCTGCTGGCAGGCTACAGTCCGGTCGCGGAAGGCAGCACCGAGGGCGTCGATCTGGCGACCGGGGCGGCTGCGGCGGTCGGCGCATTGCAGAGCGTGGGCTTGGCGTAGTGCATGGCGTGCCATGCTCAGGAAAAAAGGGCGACATGAACACTTTGATCGACATGAATACCATTCCGATCGGCGGTGTCTACGACTCGGTCGAGTTCACCGCCGACCTGTGTATCAAGTGCAATATCTGTACGTCGGCGTGCCCGGTCGCGCCGGTGACCGATCTGTTCCCTGGACCCAAGACGGTCGGACCGCAGGCGCAGCGCTTTCGTATGGACGAGCCGCGCGGCGCCGAGTCGCCGGATGTGAGCGTCGATTACTGCTCCGGGTGTGGCATCTGCACGATGGTCTGTCCGCACGGCGTCAGGATCATGGAGATGAACGCTCGCGCCCGCGAAAAGCTGTACGACGGCGCCATCCCGCTGCGCAATCGTATCCTCGGTCGATCGGAATTGATGGGCAGGCTTGGTCACCGCTTCGCGCCGTTTCTGAATTGGGGCGCTCGGATTCGTCCGGCGCGCATCCTGGTCGAAAAGGTGATCGGCATCCACCGCGACGCCCCGCTGCCCGTGTTCGAGTTCACCCCGTTTCGGGAGTGGTTCGCGCGCAACAAACCGCGTCCACAGGGGACGCCGCGCGGACAGGTCGCCTACTTTCATGCCTGTGCGGGCAACTACTTCGATACGGCGGCGTCAAAAGCGGCGGTGTTAGTGCTGGCACATAACGGCTATGATGTGGTGCTGCCCGAACAAACCTGCTGTGGACTGCCGATGCAGTCCAACGGCGAATTCGACGCGGCACGGGCGCACGCGCGCCGCAATCTGACCTGGCTGAGTGAATATGCCGCACGCGGCGTGCCGATCGTCGGCGCGTCCACGTCGTGTACGCTCAGTCTCAAGTCGGATTATCGGGAAATTCTGAGCGTGGATCACCCGGCACGCGATACCGTCGCGCTGCACACCTACGACATCAGCGAATTTCTGCTGCTGCTGGCGCAGCGAGGCGATTTGCGCGACGATTTTCAGACGATGCACCTGACCGAGGGCACGACCATGCTCTATCACGCGCCCTGCCAGCAAAAGGCGCACAACATGGGTCAGCCCGCGCTCGATCTGTTTGACCTGATCCCCGGCTTGCGTGTGCGCCTGGCGGATGCGGCGTGCTGCGGGATCGCGGGAACGTATGGTTTCAAAGAAGAGAAATACCAGATCGGAATGGACGTGGGACAAGCACTTTTCGAGCAAGCCGCCGCCCCGGATGTGAGCGGTGCCATTATCTGTGACAGCGAGACCTGCCGCTGGCAGATCACCCATGCCACCCAAAAACGCTCGATCCACCCGGTACAACTCCTGGCGGCTGCCTACGGGCTGATGCCACTGTGAGCGACGACAATCTGATCGAGCTGACTCTCGACCGTCCCGCGCACGGCGGTTACTGCATCGGGCGACATGACGGCAAGGCGATCCTGGTACGTTTTGGGCTGCCCGGCGAACGGGTGCGTGCGCGCATCACCCAGGATAAGAAACGGTTCGCCTTTGCCGAGACGGTCGAGGTGCTGGAGGCGTCGCCGCATCGCGTCACGCCCGGCTGCAGGTATTTTGGAACCTGTGGCGGCTGTCACTGGCAGCACGCTGCCTATAATGAGACGCTGGCGATCAAACAGGCGGTCGTGGTCGAGCAGTTCGCGCGCGTCGGCGGGATGCCCGATGCGCCGATCCTGCCCACATTACCCACGTCCGATCACTACGGCTACCGCGTGCATGTCACCATGCACGGCACGCCCAACGGTGCGCTCGGCTTCGTCAGCGTCGATTCACGCCGCGCCATCCCGATCGAAGCGTGTCCGATCGCTCGACCCGATGTCAACGACGCGCTCGACGTGATCGCCCGGCGCGGGATGCTGCACGCGCCCGGATCGCGGCTGCGCGTGCAGGTAGGCGATGTGCCGCCGTTCGTGACCGCGCGCATGGTCAAGCCGGACGACGACGAACCCGACGACGACGCGGTAGCGCAGATTTACGACAATTCCGAGTCGGGGACACCGTTCGTCACCTACCGCATCGGCGGACGGACATTCCGTTGCAGCGCTGGCGCCTTCTTTCAGGTCAATCTGGCGGGCGCGGCGATCCTGATCGACGAGGTGCTGGCGCGGCTGGCGCTGACCGGGAGCGAGACCGTCCTCGATCTGTATTCCGGCGGCGGCTTGTTTTCGGCGTTCCTGTCCGAACACGCTGGCGCGGTGATCGCGGTCGAGAGCGCGCCGCTGGCGGTCGCGGACGCCAAAGTCAACCTGCTTGATTGTCCCAATGTCGAGATGCGCGTCGGACGGGTGGAGGATATGCTGACCGATCTGCTGGTCGATGCCGCCGTCGTCGATCCGCCGCGCGCGGGCATGAAACCAGAGGCGCTGTCGGCGCTGATCGCCGCCTCGCCGCGTCGGATCGCCTATGTCTCGTGTGACCCGGCGACGCTGGCGCGCGACGCCAAAGCGCTGGTCGCGGCGGGCTATACGCTGACCGATGTGCAGCCCGTCGATATGTTTCCGCAGACCTATCACGTCGAATGTGTGGCGGGGTTCGTGCGTGAGTGAGACGACGAACACCCTCCAGGAAATGCCGCCGCCCGCGCCGCCCCCCCGGAGTGAGAAGCATGATCCGCCGTCGCTGACTCTTGGACAGCGGATCGCGCGCACGCTGATCGCCGTGCTGTTCGGCGTGCTGCTGTCGCTGCTGCTGCTGGAGGGCTTACTGGCGCTCGATCCGGTCGGCTTGCGCTACATCCGCGACTACAAGATTCTGTCCGACCAGATCATCCCGGCGGAGTCGGGGTATACCTATGCACCCGGCGTCTATGCCTTGTCGCGCTCGGTCGTCACGATGCGCGATGACGGCACACGGCTCGTCCCCGACTCCGCGCCCGACGATACGCCCGCGCCGCTGGTATTCGTCGGCGACAGCGTGACCTTCGGCTTGGGCGTCAGCGACGATGAGGCTTTCGTCAACCTGATCGCGCGGGATATGCCCGGTACGCGCGTCGTCAACGCCGGGGTGCCCGCCTACAATGTCGTCAACATCGCCCGCAGCATCGCAGAACAGCCCGCCGACGCGCGTATCGTCTACCTGATCAGCGACAATGACGCCGATCCAATCTACCAGCCGAGCTTTGACCCCGCCGAACGGCTGCCCGATCTGCCCTGGACTGCCCTCTACTGGCGTTTTCTGCCGACCGTGCTGGCGGCAGCCGACCCCAATTTTGGCAACGCCGGGTCTGACCTGGAAATGTTCCGCCGCGAGGTGACGGCGATCGCCGCCGATCCGCGCGTGACGATCATCGGCTACGACAGCGCGCTGACGCCGATCGCCCCCGGCGCGCAGGTGATCCAGCCGTTCACGACCCGACTCAGCTTCGCGGACAAGCACCCCGACGCGCGGGGGCACAGAGAGATTGCCGACCAGATAGGCGATCTGCTAAAATAACTAAATCCAGATTCGATATCTTCGGCAAAAATGGTGCATGAAACAGTATGAACAATTATGCTCCATCCGCCAATGTTCAGGATGAAGTCCTCACTTTTTTGCTCGCTTCGCCTACAGCCGAACAAATCATGACATTTCGTGCATCGGAAGCTGCACAGGAACATTTGCGCTTTCTGCTCGAAAGCAGTCGAAACGGCACATTGAGCGACTCTCAACGTGCTGAGTTGGAAGAAGCGAGTCAAATCAATCATTTCGTGCTGCTGCTCAAGGCGAAAGCCCGTCAATCTTTGCAAGCGTTATGAAATCTGAATTCGTGACAACAGGTAACCAAACAATGGGCACGTCATTGAGCAAAGCAATCGAAGCACTTTCCAAACTGCCCGAAGATCGCCAGGAAACGATGGCACAATGGATTCTCGATGAGCTTGTGGAAGAACAACGTTGGGACAGCGCCTTTACCGGATCGCTGAATCAGCTCGCGCAGTTGGGAGCAAAGGCGCTTGAGGAGCATCGCACGGGTCGCACACAGGAACTCGACCCGGACTCCCTTCCGTGAAATCACGTATCAATGATGATTTTCTGACAGTGTATCGCCGCCTCCCGAAAGATGTGCGTGAACAAGCGCGAAAAGCATATGCGCTTTTCAGAGATAATCCAGGTCATCCGAGTTTGAGTTTCAAACGTGTCTATCCCAACGCGCCGATATTCTCCGTCCGCATCAACAAGTCTTATCGCACCGTTGGCATTCTGGCTGATGACAATGAACTGATCTGGTTCTGGATTGGTTCGCACGCCGATTACGATCGGCTGCTATCTGCCCTGTAGTTCTTTTTGAGATTATTCCATCTTTTCGGTACACTAATCAAATCCAGATTCGATTAATTTTGGAGAAAGTTTCATGATGACTCAACAGATGACTGCACCCGGCGTCGCCTTTGGTTTGAGCGACGAACAAAAACAGCTTCAGAAGATGGCGCGTGAATTCGCCGCCCGTGAGATCATCCCGACTGCCGAACATTACGACAAGACCGCCGAATTCCCGATCGAGATCATCAACAAAGGGCGTGAGGTCGGGCTGGTCAACCTGAATATTCCGCTGGAATACGGCGGGCCTGGCGCGTCGGTGCTGGAAGAGGCGATCGTCGCTGAAGAGCTGGCATACGGCTGTTCCGGCATCAGCACCGCCATGAGCGTCAACAACCTGTCGTCGCTGCCGATCATGCTCAGTGGCACCGACGCGCAAAAAGAACTGTGGCTCGCGGAGCGCATGGTCAACCAGGGTCAGCTCGCTGCCTACTGCGTCACCGAGCCGGGCGCCGGGTCGAACGTGGTCGGGATGCAGACTCGCGCCGACAAAGCCGACGGCGGCTATGTCATCAACGGCTCGAAAATCTTCATCAGCAATGTCAACTATGCCAGCTTTTACACCGTGTTCGCGGTCACCGACCCCGCCGCGCGGCACAAGGGCATTTCCTGTTTCGTGATCGACCGCGACACGCCCGGCATCAGCGTCAGCCGCCACTTCGACAAGCTCGGTCAGCGCGCCGCCGACACCGCCGAGATCACCTTCGAGAATGTCCACGTCCCGGCGGACAACCGCATCGGCGCCGAGGGCATGGGCTTCATGCTGGCGATGAAGGTATTCGACCACAGCCGACCTGGTGTGGCGGCGGGCGCGGTCGGTGTGGCGCGGCGGGCGCTGGAAGAATGCGTCAAATACGCCAAAGAGCGCGAAACCTTCGGACAACCGATCTGGCAGCATCAGGCGATCGGACACAAGATCGCGGACATGGCGATCAATATCGAGGCTGCCCGGCTGCTGGTCTATCAGGCGGCGTGGATGGTCGATCACGGCGTGGAAAATCCAAAGGTGATCGCTATGGCAAAGGCGTTCGCGGCGGATATGGCGATGCAGGTCACCGTCGATGCGGTGCAGGTATTCGGCGGCTATGGCTACATGCGCGAATATCCGGTCGAAAAGCTGATGCGCGATGTCAAGGTGTTCCAGATTTACGAGGGCACCAGCGAGATTCAGCGTAACGTGATCGTGCGCGAACTATTCCGCTGATCCGAGCTGAACTCAGGCGTAAGATCACGGGCTATGGGTGACGGACGGCACACGCCCTGCATCACCTTCCGCGTTATGATAAGCATGACAATACGACCTGACGCACAAAGGACGGAAGATGACTCTGGGCATTACGACAGATATTGCGATCGTCGGCGCGGGCATGGCGGGGCTGATGGCGGCGCGCGCGCTGACCGCCGCCGGTAAGAGCGTGTGGCTGTTCGACAAGGGCATGAGCGTCGGCGGGCGCATGGCGACGCGGCGCGTCGGTGCGGGCGTGGCGGATCACGGCGCGCAGTTCTTCACCGTGCGCACGCCGGAATTCGGCGTGCACGTCGCGCGCTGGCTGGCGGACGGATGGGTGTTCGAGTGGTCGCGCGGATGGGCGGACGGCAGCCTGATTGTGACACGCGATGGACACGCGCGCTATGCGGCGCGCGGCGGCATGAACGCGCTCACACGGCACCTGGCGGACGGACTGCAAATCGTCACCAACGCCAAAGTGACAGCGGTCTATCCCCATCTCGACGGTTGGCAGATCGCCAGCGACGGGCGCGATCCGGTCAACGCGGCGGCAGTGCTGCTGACGCCTCCTGTGCCCCAGTCGCTCGCGCTGCTCGACGCGGGCGGGACGGCGCTCGACCCCGACGACCGCGCCGCGCTCGCCGCGATCGAATATGAAATGTGTCTGACAGCGGTGCTGCTGCTCGACCGTCCAGCGGGCATCCCTATGCCTGGTGCGATCCAGCGCGAAGGCGTCAATATTCAGTGGATTGCCGACAACCGCACCAAAGGCATTTCGCCGGATGCTGCCACGCTGACCATGCAGGCATCGGGGACCTACAGCCGCCAACTGTGGGACGAAACCGATGAGAGGCTCATGAACATCTTTCGCATCGATGCGATGCCGATTCTGGGTGGGGCGGCGATCGTCGAGATGCAGATCAAGCGCTGGCGCTATTCGCGTCCGACTGTGATCCATCCCGACCGTGCGCTCAAAGCCAGGAACTATCCGCCGCTGCTGTTCGCCGGGGATGCCTTTGGCGGACCGCGTGTGGAAGGCGCGGTAATGTCTGGGTTGGCGGCCGCGGCGCTGCTGCTTATGAATCCTTAAGACTTGTCAAGGCGTACTGAATCTCTATGGGGTGTATACTGATGGTGAGGATATTGTGATGGTGTGAGCCGAAATCAGGCTCGGCGACGTAATGATCGAATCATTGCACCTCCATCGGGCATTCAGTGTAAGGATAAATCAGACATGATCCCATCCAGTGAAGCGAAACCCCGTGTGACCACCCGTCATCTGGAGCTTCCCGCTGATACCCCGGCGCCCATTTTCCCCAACTCGCTCAAAACCGGACCGCTCGATACGTTACTGCCCTGGGTGATCGAGCTTCGTATCGTCGGCACCGCCACCACCATTCAGGCACAGGTGCGCGAGGCGATGATCGTCGGGCGCGGCGACCTGAACAGCGGCTTTCGCCCGGAGGTCGATCTGATGCCCTTCGACGCCTACAACAAAGGCGTGTCCCGGCGTCATGCGATCATCACGGTCAAAAGCAACCGCCTGTTTTTACGCGACCTGAACAGCACCAACGGCTCGCGCGTCAACGGGCTGCCATGCGAGGTCGGCGGCGAACATCGACTGCGACACGGCGATGAGCTGCATCTCGGACAGCTTCGCTTGCAGATGACCTTCGCGGTCGTCCCGGCGGGCAATATCGACCAGACCGCCGAGATACCGATGCTGCCCGTGCAGCTGGTGCAGGGGATGGGACAGCGTGTCCTGATCGTCGAGAACGATCCCGACGTAGGCAGCGTCTTCAAGCGCTCGCTGGAGGAAAGTGGATTCGTGCCGACGCTGGTCAACGATGTCACCAAAGGGCTGGGCACGCTGTTTCAGACCATGCCCGATGCGATCATCCTCGATATGATGCTGCCCGATATGAATGGACTCGATCTGCTGCATTACGTGCGGCGGCAAAAGACCGCTCGACGTATCCCGATCCTGGTGATCGGCGGTGGCTCGCAGGGCGGCTATCAGGTCAATCAGGCGCTCGAAGCCGGGGCGGACGTGATCCTGAACAAGCCGGTCGCCGTCTCGACCCTGATGGAAACGTTGAGCGGCGTCTTCACGGTCGCGTCGTAAGCAGGGACGCCAAACAGGGCGTCCGGCGTCTGCACACTTGTAGGGGCGCATAACAATGCGTCGGCAGAGAAGACCGTGATTCACTGACTTTGCCTGCCTGTCAGAGCGGCAGGCATTCAGGATGGGCAGGTGCGCGCATTTGCCCGTACATATTATATGATACGGCATAGTCCCCCTTGACTTTACCGGGGAAGCGCTGATAGCATTAGACAACGCATGTACGGCACACACCCTCTACGGAGGCAATGGCGTGTCGAACTGAGCGATAGTGGCGAAAGCGTTCCGCATGGCGGATTAGCTCGCCACACGGCAGGTGTACAGGGCGTTCTATTCAGATGCCCTTTTTGCTTGTCTGGTGCATGGCGAGTGTTTCATAAACTTGAGTGGAGTGTTTTATGCCAACGATCAACCAGTTGGTGCGCAAAGGGCGCAAGGCGAAGAAGTCAAAGAGCAAAGCTCCGGCACTTCAATATACGCTGAACGTCTATGAGCAGCGGCGTACCCGCCGCGCTAAAGGCGCACCGCAAAAACGCGGGGTCTGCACTATCGTGAAGACGATGACCCCAAAGAAGCCGAATTCTGCCCTGCGTAAGGTGGCGCGTGTGCGCCTGTCCAATGGGATCGAGATCACGGCGTACATTCCGGGCGAAGGGCACAGCCTGCAGGAACACAGTGTCGTGCTGGTGCGCGGCGGGCGTGTGCGTGATTTGCCGGGCGTGCGCTATCACATCGTGCGCGGCACCCTCGATACCGATGGAGTCAAAGGGCGCCAGCAGTCACGCAGCAAGTATGGTTCCAAGCGTCCGAAGCCGGGTCAACCAGCCGCTGCCGTCAAAGGCAAGGGCGGGAAGAAATAAAAGGGTTTAGACATGCCAAGACGTAAAAGCCCGCCCAAGCGGATCACGCCGGTGGACAACAAGTTCAATAGTCTGCACATCGCCATGATCATCAATCGCATGATGATCGGCGGCAAGAAGAGCACCGCGCAGGGCATCATGTACCGCGCGATGGACATCATCGAGGAAAAGGCAAAGCGCAATCCGGTCGAAGTGCTGGAACTGGCGCTGCGCAATGTGACCCCGGCGATCGAGGTCAAGCCGATGCGCGTCGGCGGCGCCACCTACCAGGTGCCGACTGAGGTTGCGGTCGAGCGCGGCATCACCCTGGCGATGCGCTGGATCCTGGACAATGCACGGGCGCGCGGTGGACGCAGTATGGCGGACAAGCTGTCCGCTGAGCTGTTGGACGCCTCCAATGGACAGGGCGCATCTGTGAAGCGTAAAGACGATACGCACCGTATGGCAGAAGCCAACCGCGCTTTCGCCCACTTCCGCTAAATAATCGAGTCAGTCAAGCGACGAGAACAATGGCGAAAAAACCAGAACAAGCATTCGACATCAGCAGAGTTCGCAATATCGGCATCATCGCGCACATCGACGCTGGTAAGACGACGACGACCGAGCGTGTGTTGTACTACACCGGTATGGTTCACAAAATCGGTGAAGTTCACGACGGCGCGGCGACGACCGACTACATGGAACAAGAGCGCGAGCGCGGGATCACCATCACGGCGGCGGCGGTCACGGCATCCTGGAAGGGATACCAGATCAACGTCATCGACACCCCCGGACACGTCGATTTTACCGCTGAAGTGCAGCGCAGCCTGCGCGTGCTGGACGGCGGAGTCGTGGTGTTCGACGGTGTGGCGGGCGTCGAGCCGCAGTCGGAGACGGTGTGGCGCCAGGCGAATCAGTATGGCGTGCCGCGCATGTGCTTCATCAACAAGATGGATCGCACGGGTGCGAACTTTCAGCGCTGCGTCGATATGATCGTCGATCGGCTGCAGGGCAATCCTGTACTGCTCCAGTTCCCGATGGGCGAGGGTGCCGAGTTTGCGGGCATCGTCGATCTGCTCAAAATGGAATTGGTGACCTACGGCGATGACCTGGGCACGGCGATCGAGAGTCACCCCATCCCGGAGAGCCTGCGCGAAGAAGCCGAGACGCGCCGCGCCGAGATGATCGAGAAGATCGTCGAAAACGATGATTTCCTGACCGAGAAATATCTCGAAGGTCAGGCGATCAACGACGAAGAACTGGTCGCCGCACTGCGCGACGCCACCATCAAGGGCAAGGTGCAGCCCGTGTTGTGCGGATCGGCGCTCAAGAACAAGGGCGTGCAGTTGATGCTGGACAAAGTGGTCGAGCTGCTGCCGTCGCCGCTGGACATCCCGCCGGTCAAGGGTCGCGACCCAAAGACCGACGAAGTGCTGTACCGCTCGGCGTCCGACGACGAGCCGGTGACCGCGCTGGTGTTCAAGATTCTCACCGACCCGTATGTCGGTCGTCTGGCGTTCTTCCGCGTCTATTCGGGAGTCGTCAAGGCAGGCTCGACATTGATGAACACGACCAAAGGCAATCGTGAGCGTATCGGGCGTATCGTCCGTATGTTCGCCTCCAATCGTGAAGATGTTGAAGAAGTGCGCGCGGGCGACATCGCCGCGGTGCTGGCGCTGAAAGACAGCTTTACCGGGGATACCCTCAGCGACATGGATCATCAGATCCTGCTGGAGAAGATCAGCTTCCCGGAGCCAGTCATCGAGGTGGCGATCGAGCCGAACACCAAGGCAGACCAGGACAAGATGGGCGTCGCGCTGCGCCGCCTGGCGGAAGAAGACCCGACGTTCCGTATCGAGGTGGACTCGAAGCTGGGTCAGACCAAGATCAAGGGCATGGGCGAGCTGCATCTGGAAATCATCGTTGACCGCATGATGCGCGAATTTGGCGTGCAGGCGACTGTCGGTCGTCCGCGCGTGGCGTATCGTGAGGCGATCACCAAGCCTGTCAAGGTGGATACGGTCTTCAAGCGTCAGACCGGAGGTTCGGGTCAGTATGCCCGTATCGTCGTCGAATTCGAGCCGCTCACCGATGAAGAGCTGCCGTTAGCGAAAGATGGGCTGCTGTTCGTGGATGCGATTCGCGGTGGCTCGCTGCCGCGTGAATTCATCCGCCCGGCTGAAAGTGGGATGCGCGAGGCGATGGGCGGTGGCGTGCTGGCAGGCTATCCAGTCGTCGGCTTGAAGGCACGCCTGGTCGATGGCTCGTACCACGACGTGGACTCCAGTGAAATGGCGTTCAAGGTGGCTGGCTCGATGTGCCTGAAAGAGGGCGTGCAGCGTGGTAAACCCGTGCTGCTGGAGCCGACCATGAAGGTCGAGGTCAACGCGCCGGATGATTATACCGGCACGGTCGTCGGTGACCTGTCGTCACGGCGCGGGATCATCGCGGGCATGGACTCGCGCAGCGGGGCGACGGCGGTACGCGCCAATGTGCCGCTGGGCGAAATGTTCGGCTATGCGACCCAAATTCGTAACATGACTCAGGGGCGTGGCAGCTTCACGATGGAATTCGAGAAGTACAGCATCGCGCCGCAGAATATCGCCGAAGATGTCATCAAGGGCGTCAGCAGCTAAGGTCGTTGTGACCGACCACGCCGGGGGATGCGAGTCCCTCGGTGTGCAGTGAACAGTCGATATGCAAAGAGTAACGAGGAATCAGAATGGCTGAAAAGTTCGAGCGTAATAAGCCCCACGTCAACATCGGCACCATCGGTCACGTTGACCACGGTAAGACCACGTTGACGGCGGCGATCACCAAGACCCTGTCCCTCCGGGGCAAGGCACAGCGTATGGAATACGGTGACATCGACAACGCGCCGGAAGAGCGCGCACGCGGTATCACCATCAATATCCGTCACGTCGAATACGAGACCGAGGCGCGTCACTACGCTCACGTAGACTGCCCTGGTCACCGTGACTACATCAAGAACATGATCACCGGAGCCGCGCAGATGGACGGCGCTATCCTGGTCGTGAGCGCGCCGGACGGTCCGATGCCGCAGACTCGTGAACATGTGCTGCTGGCGCGTCAGGTGGAAGTGCCCGCGATGGTCGTGTTCCTGAACAAGATCGATCAACTCGACGATCCCGAGCTGTTGGAGCTGGTCGAGCTGGAGCTGCACGAGCTGCTCGCCAGCTACGACTTCAGCGAAGAGACGCCGATCGTGCGCGGCTCGGCGCTGGCTGCCAACGAGTCGAACAGCATGGACATCAACGCGCCTGAATTCGCGCCGATTCTGGCGCTGATGGATGCGGTCGATGCCTGGATCCCCACCCCGATCCGCGAAAAGGACAAACCGTTCCTGATGCCGGTCGAAGACGTGTTCACCATCAAGGGACGTGGTACGGTGGTGACGGGTCGTGTGGATCGCGGCGTGCTGAAGAAGGGCGAGGAAATCGCCATCATCGGGCTGCGTGAAGAGACCGTCAAGACGACCGTGACCGGCATCGAAATGTTCCACAAGGAACTCGACGCTGCCGAGGCGGGCGACAACGCGGGTATCCTCCTGCGCGGTATCGAGCGTGACGACGTGCAGCGTGGTATGGTGCTGGCAAAGCCGAACAGCATTACCCCGCACAAGAAATTCATGAGCGAGGTCTACGTCCTCAAGAAGGACGAAGGCGGACGCCACAAAGCCTTCTTCAGCGGCTATCGTCCGCAGTTCTATATCCGCACGATGGACGTGACCGGCACGGTCACCCTGCCTGAAGGCGTCGAGATGGTCATGCCTGGCGACAGCGTCAACCTCCAGGTCGAGCTGATCATCCCGGTCGCCCTGGAAAAGGGTTCCAAGTTCGCCATCCGTGAGGGTGGTCTGACCGTCGGTGCAGGCGTCATCACCGAAATTCTGAAGTAAGAGTCGTTCGCGTCGGCTGAATGCCGCGCGAGTCGTGGTGCCGGGTTCTCTTGGGAGAGCGGTTGCCCTCCTGATAAACCCGGCACTATTTCTCGAAAGGCAGCAAGGCATGATGCAGCAGAGGCGTAAAACAAGATGACCAAGAACAAGATTCGCATCCGCTTGAAGGCATACGACCATCGCATCCTGGATCAGTCGGCACAGCGTATCGTCGAGACGGCGGAACGCACGGGTGCCCGCGTGATTGGGCCGGTGCCGCTGCCGACACGTCTGGAGCGATTCACGGTGAAGCGTTCGCCGTTCATCGACAAGGACTCGCAGGAACACTTTGAAATCCGCACGCACAAGCGTCTGCTCGATGTGCTCGACCCGGATAGCAAGACGATCGACACGCTGATGCGGCTGAATCTGCCCGCTGGTGTGGACATCGAGATCAAGATCTAAAGCGTTCGCACGCGGGTGACACGCCTACCCGCCAATACGGACAGCCGCGATCGAATGCGGCGAGATGGCAAGCGAAGGGAACGGAAAAGGCATGAAGGGCATCATCGGTCGTAAAGTGGGTATGACCCAAATTTTCGACAAGAACGGGAATGTCATTCCCGTGACGGTCATCCAGGCGGGTCCGTGCTATGTCACTCAGGTGCGCACGCCCGACAAAGACGGGTATTCGGCGGTACAGCTCGGCTTTGGCGAGACCAAGCCGACTCGACTCAGCCGGGGACATCTGGGACATCTGAAGCGTAACAATCTGCCAGCGGTACGAGTCCTGCGCGAATTTCGCATCAAGAACGGCGAAATCGATGTGCAGGAAGGGCAAGAACTGCGCTGCGATGTGTTCATCGTTGGTGAGCGCGTCGATGTGGTCGGAACGAGCAAGGGTCGTGGTTTCACAGGCACGATCAAGCGGCATGGGTTTCACCGCCAGCCAAAGACGCACGGTCAGTCCGACCGTGAGCGCGCTCCTGGCTCGGTGGGCGCGGGATCGACGCCTGGGCGTACCTACAAAGGCACGCGCATGAGCGGACATTCGGGCAGCGCGCGGATCACGTCGCAAAATCTCGAAGTAGTGGTGGTGGACAGTGCGCGCAACCTGCTCGCTGTTCGGGGATCAATCCCCGGCATGAATGGCGGCGTGGTGGTCGTGAAGCCCGCCCGTCGGCGTCGTTAGAAGCGAGGAAGGTCGAGATGAATTTGCAAGTACCAGTCCTGAATATGAACGGTCAGCAGGTGTCTACGCTGGACCTGCCCGCCGATATTTTCGGTGTCGAGATCAACATGGGCCTCATGCACCAGGCGTTTGTGCGCCAGATGCGCGGTCTGCGCCTGGGGACGCACAAAGTCCAGCGGCGCGCCGAGGTCAGCGTGACGACGGCAAAAATGTATCGCCAGAAGGGGACCGGACGCGCGCGTCACGGCTCGTTCAGCGCCACGCAGTTCATCGGCGGCGGGCGCCCAATGGGCCCGCGTCCGCGCAAGTATTTCCTGGATATGCCAAAGAAGATGCGTCGCGGCGCCATTCGCAGCGCCCTGGCAGCCCTGCTGCGCGACAATCAGCTCGTCTTTGTCGATCGGATGGACATGCCCGTACCGCGCACCAAAGAAGCGGTGCAGGTGCTGAACGCGCTGGCAGGCAAAGACAAGAGCAAGCTCGTCCTGGTGGCGGAACGCAACGAGAACGTGCAGCGCAGTGTCAACAACCTGTCGTATGCCAAGACTCTGCGCGCTAATTATCTCAACATCCGCGACCTGCTCTACTACGATCGTGTGATCGTCCCGCTCGATGCGCTGGACGTGATCAAGGCGATCTGGGGCAATGAAAAAGCGGCTGTGGCGAAAGGGATACGGTAAATCATGGCAGGACTGCATCTTTACGACGTGATCCTCCGCCCAGTCGTGACGGAAAAGACGAACCTGCTGACCAACGATTTCAGTCAGTATGTGTTCGAGGTGGCGCCCGACGCCAATAAACAGCAGATCCGCAATGCGGTGGCGACCATTTTCGAGGTCAAGGTGAAGAAGGTCAACACCCTGATCATGCCCGCCAAGCGCGGGATGCGCGGTCGGCGCGTCTACATGCGATCGAAGCAGTGGAAAAAAGCGATCGTGACGCTTGAAGCGGGCGAGCGCATCGAGTTGTTTGAAGTCTAATCGGGACGGAAAAGATTATGCCGGTCAAAGTATACAAGCCCACTTCGGCGGGTCGGCGCGGGATGACAGGTCATTCCTTCGACGAGATCACCAAGAGCAAGCCCGAATGGTCGCTGACCGAGCCGCTGCGCAAAAGCGGTGGTCGCAACAATATGGGGCGGATGACGGTACGTCATCGCGGCGGCGGTCATCGTCGGCGCTATCGTATCATCGACTTCAAGCGCAACAAGTTCGACGTGACGGCGCAGATCATCGCGATCGAGTACGACCCGAACCGCTCGGCGCGGATCGCCCTGCTGCAATACACCGATGGTGAAAAACGCTACATCATCGCGCCCCTGGGCGTGAAGGTGGGCGACAAAATCGCCAACGGCTTCGGCGCGGAGATTCGTCCGGGCAACGCGCTCTACATTCGGGATATTCCGGTCGGCACGCAGATCCACAACGTGGAACTGCTGCCGGGCAATGGCGGGCAGTTGGCGCGTGCGGCTGGCGTGTCGGCGCAGCTGATGGCGAAAGAGGGCATCTACGCCCAAATTCGTCTCCCCAGCGGCGAAGTGCGCAAGGTGCATGAGAACTGCATGGCGACGATCGGGCAGGTTGGCAATACCGATCACGGCAACATCAATCTGGGTAAGGCGGGTCGCCGCCGCTGGATGGGCTGGCGCCCGTCCGTTCGCGGTATCGCCATGGACCCGTCCGGTCATCCGCATGGTGGTGGTGAGGGTCGTTCCGGTATCGGTATGCCCGGTCCCAAGACGCCCTGGGGCAAGCCCGCTTTGGGCAAGCGCACCCGTCGCAACAAGCGCACCGACAGCTTCATCGTGCGTCGTCGTGGCAAGCGGCGTTAAGCTTTCATCTTTCAAATTCATGTTCGGCAGTTGGGGCGGGGTCATCGCCCTGCCCTAGCGAGGGAATGCAGATGTCACGTTCGTTGAAAAAAGGTCCATACGTGGACGCGAAGCTGCTGCGGAAGGTAGACAAGCTGAACACCGACGGCAAAAAGACGGTCATCCGTACTTGGAGCCGCGCCAGCACGGTCTTTCCGCAGTTCGTCGGACACACGATCGCCGTCCATGACGGTCGCCGTCATGTGCCGATCTACGTCACGGAAAATATGGTCGGGCACAAACTGGGCGAATTTGCCCCCACCCGCACCTATCGCGGGCATTTGGTCGAGAAAAAGAAGAAGTAGCGAGAGGGCATACGACGATGGAAGTTCGGGCACACCTGAGCTACGCGCCGATTTCGCCCCGCAAGCTGCGGCTGGTGATCGATCAGGTGCGAGGTCTAAACGCACAACAGGCATTGGTTGTGCTGCAATACATGCCGCAAAAAGGCGCGCCGATCGTGGCGAAGCTGGTCAATTCGGCGCTGGCAAATGCGGCGAACAATTTCGATCTGGAGACCGACAATATGATCATCCAGACGATCTTCGCCAATGGCGGACCGATGTTGAAGCGTTTCAAGGCTGGAGCGCGTGGGCGCTACAAGCCGCGTAAAAAGCGCACGTCGCATCTGACGGTCGTGCTGGCGGAACCGGAGGTCAAGAAGAATGGGTCGTAAAGTCAACCCGATTGGGTTTCGTCTGAAGATCACCCGTGACTGGGATGCGCGCTGGTTCGCAACCGGGACGCAGTATAAAGAACTGCTGCACGAGGACTTCAAAATCCGCGCTTACATTAAAAAAGAAGCGGAAAAAGCCGGGGTGTCGCGCATCGAGATCGAGCGCAACTCCAACCAACTCTCGATCACCATCCACACCGCGCGTCCGGGCATCCTGATCGGACGTAAAGGGGATGCGGTCAAGAAACTGAAGCAGGGTCTCCAGGACATGACCGGCAAAGCTGCCAAAGTCGAAGTGACCGAGATCGAAAAGCCCGACCTGGATGCCTATCTGGTGGGTGCCAATATCGCCCAGCAGATCGAGCGCCGCGTCGGACACAGCCGGGCGATCAAGCGCGCCATTCAACAGGCGATGCGTCAGGGCGCCCTGGGGATCAAGATCGAGCTGTCGGGTCGTCTGGCAG
Organism: Anaerolineae bacterium; assembly: GCA_034437395.1. Taxonomy (GTDB): domain Bacteria; phylum Chloroflexota; class Anaerolineae; order Aggregatilineales; family Phototrophicaceae; genus Flexifilum. Next base: position 103,273 of record DAOTUN010000024.1, read on the forward strand.
GATCGGACATGGCACGGCGTGAATGGCAGAGCGAAGGACGTGTCCCGCGCGGCACACTGCGCTCGGACATCGACTTTGCCAAAGTCGAGGCGACCACGACCTACGGGCGTATCGGCGTCAAAGTCTGGGTCTACAAAGGCGATGTGCTGAAGCGCGAATTACCGAAGAAACCGAGCGGCGAAGCGACGCAAGACGCTTACGTCAGCCCGTAGGAGCGAGACTAGATCATGTTGATGCCGAAGCGTGTCAAATATCGTAAGCAAATGCGCGGACGGATGAAGGGTAAAGCCTATCGCGGTGCCGCCGTGCATTTCGGAGAGTTCGGCTTGCAGGCGATGGAACCGTGCTGGCTCACCAGCCGTCAAATCGAAGCTGCCCGCCGCACGATGGTGCGTTATGTGCGCCGTCGCGGGAAAATCTGGATCCGTGTGTTCCCGGACAAACCTGTGACCCAGAAAGCCGCCGAGACCCGTATGGGCAGCGGCAAGGGCGCGGTCGAGTTTTGGGTCGCCGTCATCCGTCCAGGACGTGTCCTGTTCGAGATGGGCGGTATCACCGAAGAAGAAGCCCGTGAAGCCCTGCGGTTGGCGGCACACAAGCTGCCGATCGCCACGAAGTTCATCAAACGGATCGACCCGATTAGCGGGCAAGAGGTGGTTGGCTGATGAAGTCCAGAGAGATACGCCAACTGTCCGACCAGGAACTGGCGGATGCGCTGGAAGACCAGAAGGAATCGCTGTTCAAGCTGCGCCTGCAGGACGGCTTTGGGCGTCTCGAAGACCCCACCACCATCCCGCACACCCGCCGCACGATCGCGCGCCTGCTGACCATCCTGCGCGAGCGTGAGCTGGCGAAGCAAGCAGGTGCAGAAGGCGGAAAAAGTCATGGCTAACAAACGTCACCGCTTGGTCGGGCGTGTGGTCAGCAATAAGATGGACAAGACGGTCGTCGTCGCTATTGAGCGTCGCAAGACGCACCCGATCTATGGTAAGGTCGTCAAGACCACCAAGAAGATCATGGCGCACGACGAGAGCAATGCGATCGAGATGGGCGCCATGGTGCGCGTGGTCGAGAGTCGTCCCCTCAGCAAATTCAAGCGCTGGGTGGTCGAAGAAGTGATCGTCGCGGTCGGCGCGCCCCAGCTCACCAGGCTGGCGGATGAAGTCGTCGCCACCCCTAGCGGCAGCGAGGACCAGTAGACCATGATCCAGAACGAATCGCGTATCAAAGTCGCCGATAACACCGGCGCACAGGTATTGTTGGTGATCCGGGTACTAGGCGGATCGTTCCGCTATTCTGGCGGTGTGGGCGACATCGTAGTCGCCACGGTCAAATCGGCTTCGCCTCAAGGCACGGTCAAGAAAAGTGATGTGGTCAAGGCGGTCATCGTCCGCACGGCGAAAGAATATCGCCGTAAAGACGGGTCGTACATCAAGTTCGACGATAATGCGGCGGTCATTCTGAACGACGACATGCAGAATCCCAAAGGGACGCGCGTGTTCGGACCGGTCGCTCGTGAACTGCGGGATCGCGGCTTTCTCAAGATCGTGTCGCTGGCGCCGGAGACCCTGTAAACGCAGGATAAAGGGTTGAACGATGCAGCGTGTAAAATCAGGTGATACAGTACAGATCATCGCCGGGAAAGACATCGGCGAGCGGGGCGTGGTGGAAGCGGTGATGCCGAAGATCGACCGGGTGGTGGTGCAGGGCGTCAACGTCCTCAAGCGCCATCGCAAGGCACGTCAGGTCGGTACACAGCAGATTCCTGCGCAGATTGTCGAGTTCGACGGTCCCATTCATCTGTCGAACGTCATGCCGGTCTGCCCGAAGTGCGACAAGCCAACACGGGTAGGTTTCCGGGTGCGGGATGACGATTTCAAGACGCGCGTTTGCCGTAATTGCAACGCGGATATGGATTAGGCGGCATGGCAAAATACGGAATTCAAGATCGTTACGAACAGCAGGTCGTGCCCGCGCTGATGACTGAATTCAGCTATGGCAACGTCATGCAGGTGCCGCGCATCCAGAAGATCGTCATCAACATCGGCGTCGGTGAAGCGGTAGACACCCCCAAGTCGCTGGATGGGGCAGTCAGTGACCTGCGCCTGATCACCGGGCAGCAGCCCGTGATCACCCGCGCCAAGAAGAGCATCGCAGCCTTCAAGCTGCGTGAAGGACGCGCCATCGGCACCAAGGTGACGCTGCGCGGCGCCAAGATGTGGGCGCTGTTGGATCGGCTGATCAACGTGGCGCTGCCGCGCATCCGCGACTTTCGCGGGGTCTCGCCGGATACCTTCGACGGACGCGGCAATTACACTATCGGTCTGCGCGAGCAGCTGGTGTTCCCTGAGATTCAGTACGACAAGATCGACAAAGTGCGTGGCATGGAAATTACCGTCGTGACGACGGCGCACACCGACGAGGAAGGGCGCCGATTGATGCGTCTTCTCGGTATGCCGTTCCGCGAGAACTAGGGCACGAGAGGACACAGAGGTCATGGCGAAAAAATCTGTAACAGCACGCGAAGGGCGCCGTAAGTACAAAGTGCAGGTGCGCAATCGCTGTCAATTCATCGACCCAAGTTCGGGTAAAATCTGCGGGCGCCCGCGTGGCTACATGCGCCGTTTCGGGTTGTGCCGCATCCATTTCCGCGAAATGGCGCTGTCGGGTAAAATTCCCGGCGTCGTCAAGTCGAGCTGGTAAGAAAGAGAGTCGGGTTAAGACATGACGAGCGATCCAATCGCAGATATGCTGACGCGCATCCGTAACTCGCTGATGGCGCGCAAGCTGACGTGTGACGTGCCTCACTCCAAGATGAAGGTGGAAATCGCCCGCATCTTGTTAGAAGAAGGCTTCATCGAAAGTTATGAGGTGGTGGAGGGCAAGCCCTACACCAACATCGTCATTACGCTGAAATATCATGGCGCACGCCGTGAACGCCAGCCCGTGATCACCGAGATCACCCGTGTGAGCAAGCCGGGGCGCCGCGTCTATCGCAAGCGCACCGATCTGCCGCGCGTGATGAGTGGGATCGGCATCGCCATCGTCACCACGCCCAAAGGTGTGATGACAGCGCAGCAGGCGCGGCGTGAGCAGGTCGGCGGCGAAGTGCTGTGCTACGTCTGGTAAATAGGAAGGCACAGTAACGATGTCCCGAGTTGGTAAGAAACCCATTCCGCTGCCCGCCAAGGTCGATGTCTCGATCGAAGGGCAGCAAGTGACGGTCAAGGGTCCAAAAGGCACGCTGACACAGGCGGTTCATCCCGCCATCAGTGTCGCGCTGGAGGAAAAGCAGATTATGGTGTCTCGTCCCAACGACGAGCGCCAGAATCGCGCACTGCACGGGCTGACCCGTGCGCTGCTGTCGAACATGGTCACAGGCGTCTCGTCCGGCTTTCGCCGTGAGCTGGTGATCGAGGGCGTCGGCTACACCGCCGAGATGCGCGCGAAAGACCTGGTGATGAAGCTGGGTTATTCGCACGAGATCGTCGTCAATCCGCCGCAGGATGTGACCTTTGCTACCGAGGGTCGTCAAAAAGTGGTGATCGACGGGATCGACAAGCAGGTCGTCGGTCAGGTCGCCGCCAATATTCGCGGACTGCGTCCGCCGGAACCCTATCTGGGTAAGGGCGTCCGCTATGCCAATGAAGTCATCCGCCGCAAGGCGGGTAAGACGGGCAAGTGAGGTAGGACATGGCAGCAACGACCAAGCAGCTCAAGAAAAAGCGCGCGCTGCGCACCAAGCGACAACTGCGCATCCGCGCGCGCATCGAGGGGACGCCGGAACGTCCGCGTTTAGCCGTGTTCCGCAGTCTGACGAATATCTATGCTCAGGTGATCGACGACGAGGCTGGCAAGACTCTGGTCTCGGCGTCGTCGGTCGATAAGGAAATCGCGCCCACCCTCGACGGCAAGACGAAAGTCGAAGTGGCGAAGCTGGTGGGTCAGGCGTTGGCGTCACGGGCGGTCGCAGCCGGAATCTCGGCAGTCGTCTTTGATCGCGGCGGCTTCAAATATCACGGGCGCGTCGCCGCGCTCGCCGAAGGCGCCCGCGAGGGCGGCTTGAACTTCTAGCGAGGACGCTGATGAAGAAAAAAGAACGTGGTGAAGGTGGTGGACCAGAGCGCGGAGGACGCGAGGGACGTGGTGACAACCGCGAACAGCGCGAAGAACGCGAGGAACTGCAAGAGCGCGTCATCGATATCAAGCGCGTAGCGAAGGTGATCAAGGGCGGGCGTCGTTTTGCCTTCCGCACCGTCGTCGTGGTTGGTGATGGCAACGGACGTATCGGCATCGGCATCGGCAAGGCACGCGCCGTCCCGGACAGCATTCGCAAGGGCACCGATCGCGCGCGCCGCCAGATGTTCAAGATCACGCTGGCTGGCACGACGATCCCGCACCCGGTGGTCGCCGAACATGGCGGCGCCCGTGTACTGCTGAAGCCCGCCAGCCCCGGTACTGGCGTGATCGCCGGTGGTCCGGTGCGTGCGGTGTTGGAGGCGGTCGGCGTGCGCGACATTCTGACCAAGAGCATGGGCAGCCCGAATCTGCTCAATGTGGCAATGGCGACTCTGGAAGCGCTGCAGCAGTTGAAGAGTCCGCAAGAGCGGGCAGCGATGCGCGGCAAGAGCGTCGAGCAGATGCGTCCCTTCTGGGAGCGTCGCGCCAATCGCCAGGACATCATCGTGACGGCGCCCGCCCCGGCTGCACCGTCCGTGACCGGTGAGGAGGCGACTGGTGGCTAAACGTCGCATCGAGCCGAGCGAAAAACAATTGAAAGTCACCCTGGTGCGCAGCCCGATCGGGTACGAGAAAAGCCAGGGTGCTACCGTCGTCGCGTTGGGGCTGCACAAGATGCACTCCACCGCCATTGTCAACGATATTCCGTCGGTGCGCGGTATGATCAACAAGATCAGCCATTTGCTCACCGTCGAGGAGGTCACCAAGTCATGAAGCTGCACGATTTAGTACCGGACAAAGGCTCCAAGAAGAAGAAGACGCGCGTCGGTCGCGGTATCGCCGCTGGCAAGGGTAAGACCGCCGGACGTGGTACAAAAGGCGCGGGCGCGCGTGGTCGCCATGCCAAGAAGGGCGCCTACTTTGAAGGCGGTCAGCTGCCGCTGGTGCGTCGTCTGCCGTTCAAGCGCGGCTTCACCAATCTGTTCCGTATCGAACAGCAGGAAGTGAAGATCGAAGAACTGGCGCTGCTGGACGCGGGTACGGTAGTGACACCGCAGCTGCTCAAGCAGCATGGACTGATCCGCAACGATCAGGACCCGGTGGTGATCCTGGGCAATGGCGAGATCAGGAAAGCGCTCACCGTCCATGCACACCGCTTCACCAAGAGCGCGGCGGAAAAAATCACGGCGGCGGGCGGCACCATGACGGTGCTGGTACTCGCGGTGACCGGCGCACGTATGACCATCAAGCGGCTGTCGCGGGCGAAGCTCGCCAAGCTGATGGCGGCAAACATCCAATCCTAATGCCTGTATGCAGGACGTTCGTGTGTCAACACAAGGACGTCCGAGCGCGGGTTGATGCGAGACGCGGCGATGAGACCGGAATCCAAGCCGATCGTCGCGGCGTCTTTCCCATTTTTTATGACGAGTCGAGGTCTTGAGCATGATTGAGGCACTGCGTAACGCTATTCGCCTGCCCGACCTGCGCAACAAGCTGCTGATCACGGGCTTGATCCTGGTCATTTATCAGTTCGCGGCGCATGTGCCGGTGGTCGGCGTCGATCGACTGGCGCTGACCAACCTGCTTGAGGGTCAGTCGGGCGGTCTGCTCGGTGTGCTGAACCTGCTGTCGGGCGGGGCACTGAAAAATTTCAGCGTGATCGCCAACGGCGTGTACCCCTACATCACCGCGTCGATCATCTTGCAGGTACTGTCTCCGGTCATCCCGGCGCTGGAACGGCTCGACAAAGAGCCGGGCGGCAAAGAGAAGAAAGAGACGTACACCTACTATCTGGCGATCCCGATGTCGATCCTGCAGACGGTCAGTCAGATTCAAATTTTCAATACGCTCAGCGGGCAGCCGATCATCCCCGGATTTGGCACCGACGTGCTCCTCACATTCACCGTGATCGCCACCATGACCGCTGGCACGATGTTCGCCATCTGGCTCGGTAATCTGATCACGGAGCAGGGCATCGGCAACGGTCTGTCGATCATCATCTTCGCGGGGATCGTCACCCAGGCGCCTGCCAATCTGATCCAGTTGATCAGCAGCTCGACGCAGCCGCTGATCAATATCATCTTCTTCATCGTGCTGACGATCGTGAGCATCATCGGGATCGTCTTCATTCAGGAAGGGGTGAGGCGTATCCCGGTGCAGTACGGCAAGCGCGTGCGCGGACGCAAACAGTTCGGCGGCGCCTCGACGCACATCCCGCTCAAGGTCAACCCGGTCGGCATGATCCCGCTGATTTTCGCCCAGGCGATCATCTCGTTTCCGACGCTGCTGGTGAACCTGTTCCCGGAGGGCGCCTTCCGCCAGTCGATCAACGCCACCTTTGGACAGCAGCAGGGCGCCGCCTACTGGCTGACCTTCTTCGCGCTGGTCGTCGGCTTCACGTTCATCTATTCGGACATCATGATCGGCAATCAGAACCTGTCCGAGAATCTCCAGCGCAATGGTGGCTTCATCCCCGGCATCCGCCCTGGTAAGCGCACCCAGGATTACATCGTCAAGGTGACGCGGCGTATCACCCTGGTGGGTGCGCTGTTCCTGGGGATCATCGCGGTCGTGCCGGGCATCGTCGAGCTGATCTACCGCGTGATCCTGCCGAACGAATTCGTCGGCGGGGTGGCGGGCAATCCGGCGTATGTGTTGAGCGGCTCCGGCCTGATCATCGTGGTCGGCGTGGTCATCGACACGCTGCGTCAGCTCGAAGCGCAGCTCGTGATGCGCAATTACGATCGCTTCATCCGCTAAAATAGGCTCTCAGAGGCGCAATCGATTGATTGCGCCTCTGTATTTTGGTTCAGATGCAGCTCTTTTGACTGCACCCCATGCTTTATTTGCTGATCCTTACGGAGAAAAATTGGCATGACTTTATACATCATCCTGATGGGTGTCCAGGGCGCCGGGAAGGGCGAACAGGCGAAATTCATCCACGCGACCTACGGGATTCCGCACGTCTCGACGGGTGACCTCTTTCGCGCTATGCGCACGCGCACCGACGCACTGGCAGGACGCATCCAGGGAATCCTGGCAGAAGGCAAGCTGGTCGATGACGATACCACCAACGAGGTCGTGCGCGAGCGGCTGAGTCTGCCTGACGCGACCAACGGCGTCATCCTGGATGGCTATCCGCGCACCCCGGTGCAGGCTGCCTGGCTGGAAAATTTTTTGAAACAGCGGGGCGCAGCCATCGACGCGGTGCTGCTGCTGGAACTCGATCTGTATCTGGCGTTCAAGCGCGCGTTTGGGCGGGTGAGCGATTCTGACACGGGTAAGAGCTATAATATTTATTATAATGCCGACGGCATCGACTGGTCGTTCGTCGATCACCCGACCGATAAAGTCTTTCCACCCCGGCTGCGTGCCACGCTGATCGGATCGGATCACGAGCTGACCCGCCGCGCCGATGATGGCAGCGCACACGCCGTGCTGAAACGCATCGATACCTATGTCGCGCAGACGCAGCCGCTCATCGACTATTTCGACGCGCGCGGGCTGGTGCGGCGCATCGACGCCGATCAAGCGATCACGGCGGTGAGCGCGGCGATCGCGGCGGCGATCCCGGTTAAAAAATAAACGATCGATACACAGAACCAGAAGGGACACGCAGTCGCGCGTCCCTGCCCATCATGACGATAACGAGGACACACAGCGTGACCAATACCAAACAACGGGAAAAGCGCGAACTACAGCTCAAGACCGCCGACGAGATTGCGCTGATGCGCCAGGCAGGGCGGATCGTCGCGCAGGTGCATCAGGTCTTGCGCGGGATGGTGCGCCCCGGCATTACGACCGGCGAACTGGATGCGGTCGCCGAAGAGATCATCCGCGATAACGGTGCCATCCCGACCTTTCTGGGCTATCCCAAAGACAAGTCCCCGGATTATCCCGGCACGATCAATGCCTCGATCAACAGCGAGCTGGTTCACGGACTGCCCAGCAAGAGCCGTTTTCTCAAAGAGGGCGACATCATCAGCCTGGATGCGGGCGCGACTTATCAGGGCTGGGTGGCGGACGCTGCTTTTACGATGGGCGTGGGCGAAATTTCGAAAGCCGTGCAGCGGCTGCTTGACGTGACTGAAAAAGCGCTGCTGATCGGGATCGAGGCGTCGGTGCTGCCACACGAGACCCGCGATGTGGCGCTGACGATCATGCACTACGTGCAGAGCCAGGGCTACAGCGTCGCCCGTGAATATACCGGGCATGGGGTAGGGCGGACGATGCACGAAGAGCCGCAGGTGCCGAACTGGTGGCCCAAAGGGCGTCAGGCGAAAGGCTGGATCAGCCACCGCTTGCAGGCGGGCATGACCTATGCCATCGAGCCGATGGTGATCGCCGGGCGTCCCGATGTGGTCGAGCAGGGTGACAAGTGGACGGTCGCTACGCGCGACAAGTCGTTGTGCGCGCACTTCGAGCATACTATCGCCATCACCGACGGAGCGCCGATCATCCTGACCGCGCCTTAGTTAGTGCTATAATCAGCCCATCGGACGCGCTGCAAAGGATGAGATCATGGCTGCTGTACGTCTGCACGGACGCATCACCGAGGATCGCCGTCTGGTGGTGGAACTGCCGCCCGATATCGCCCCTGGGGCGGTGGAAATAGAACTATTTCCGCAAGCCGTCGCGCCGACGGTCGCTGCTGACCCTGACGATCATCAGGCAGAGCTTGACGCGCTGCGCGCCCGGCTGCTGGCTGCTGGCGTGATAGTCCACATCAAAGCACCAGAGGGAGCGGTGATGTTGAGTGATGAAGAACGCGCGATCTTGTGGAGCCAGGTTGCCGACGGAAAGACAGTCCAGGAATTGATCGACGAAGAACGCGAAGAGCGCTTCTGATGCACATTTTTTTCGATACCAGTGCGGGGATAGCAACCTGCTGAATGCGGCACAGGCTGAGGGGTTTCTGGTCGATAATCCCAACGGTCATCCGTAAACGGTGCGCCCATAACGACGACCACCCACCGCCGCACTCGTAATGAGCGCGGCGGTTTTTTTTGAGTCCTGCTACGGTGTGGTCACGGGCGGGAACGGCTCACCCTGGATCGGCTTGCTGTAGGTACACACGCGGGCATTGCGCGTCGCGATGTCCGACGCCGCCGTGCAGACCGCCCCCGGCGCACAATCGCTCGGCACGTTGCCGTCGGCGATGCGCAGCCACTGGGGAACATCGCCTGTGAGGATCGGCTCCATCACATCGAGACCGATGCCGCTGCCGATAATGCCGATCCCGGCAAAATTACGGTATCGCTGGCGCTGTCGCCGACGCTGGCGTCATTGGGGGTCGTATCGGCGATGTACGGACCGTCGTCGCTGCCCCACCAGTTGCCGCGCCAGTCCGACGTAAAGCCGTTGATCTCCTGCACCACCGCGTTATCGCCATTGCCGACGATGCAGCAGGCGATACACAGTCTGGTCAGCGCGCCGCCCTCGGCAGACCAGGCGCCGCCTTCAGCGCCGTCGGAGTCGGTGTTGCCGTAGAAACGGGCGTTGTCCCCGGTGAATGCCGAATTTTGCTCGACGTAGACGCCGCCGCCGCTGCGCGCCGTGTTGTTGACCAGGAAGCCGCGATTGCTCACGCTGCCGCCGCCGACGAACACATCGACATTATCGCCTGCGTGGATACCGCCGCCCGTCTCGCTGGCAAGGTTGTCGTGGATGCACGAGTCTTCATCGACGCGCAGCGTCCCGGTGATCATGAACACGCCGCCGCCGCGCACCGCCCGACTGTCGTAGACCTCGCTCTGCCCGCCGATATGCACGCTGGCGCTCTCGTCGGCGTAGATGCCGCCGCCATTGGCGGTCGAGGTGCAGTCGCGCACGTCACTGCCGTCGGTGACGGTCAGCGTGCTGTACGGGCGCACCAGGATGCAGCCGCCGTTGACCGCCGGACGTCCGCCCGATACCCCGGTGCCATTGCCATCGGCGATGGCGATCGCGCGCAGTGTCAGCGTGCGCGCCTGCACATCGTTGATCCCCTCGCTGCCGAGCAGGATCGTCCGCGAACCCGGTGAGCGCACGGTCACATCGCCGCCGCCGTCGAGAGTCGTCTCGCTGTCCAGAAAGACGAGCTGTCCCGCCGTCAGCGTGATCACCGTGATCGGCGCGTCTTCGGCGTCCGCGTCGGCAAAGGTGATGGTGTCGGCGCCAACGCCGGCGATGCAGGCATCGACCGCCGCGTCAGTGTTGGCGGCGGCGACCGCTTCGCGCAGATCACACGACCCGTTGTCTGCGAGGGCGGCGATTGTGCCGTCGGCGCTGCTGCTGACGATGAGGGCGGCGGCATAAGTGGGAGCGATAGCAGTGAGTAAAAGACAGGTGGTGAGGGTGACGATGGCAAGCAGGCGGGGTGTGTGCATGGTGGCTTCCTGTGGGCTTGGTGCGTGCGTCCAGATGATGACACACGCATGTTAATACGATGTCCGGTTCATTTTACTCGATAATTCATGAGCGCGCTCGGTGCAGACGGCGATCAGGGGGTTCATTCCGTCATATAATGTGGATGATAAAGCTTACGCGAGGTGGCGCTATGGCACGGCGTGAAAAGGGCACACTGGGCATCGCGGAGATCATCGGGGGCAAGCGCGCGGCGATCCTGGCGCTCGCACAAAAACGCGGCGCTTACAATGTGCGCGTGTTTGGCAGCGTCGCGCGCGGCGAAGCCCGCCCGGACAGCGATGTCGAATTTCTGGTGGAATTTCGCAAAGGGGCGAGTATTTTTGACGAAGTTGGTTTATGGCTTGACCTGAAAGAGCTTTTAGCTCGTGAGGTGGACTTAGCAGGTGACGCTACATTGAAGCCATTGATCAAGCCGCACGCAATGAAAGATGTACAGCCCCTATGAACAGACTTCCGGCAATTATCGCTGATCTGGAAAATTTTTCTGCACTCGTAGCTAAAGTGACTTGACTGGATCGTGATCACTTTTATGCGAGATTGAAGTTCAGCTTGCCGTCGAACAGCTGCTATATCGTCATCGGCGAGGCTGTCAAAAGGCTGCCTCAGGCGCTCCTGGACAAGTAATCCGAGTGTCGATTGGAAAGATGTGAAGGGTTTCAGGGATTTTCTCATTCATCGATATCACGACATCGACATCGATCGTGTCTGAGCCGCCGTCGAGCAGCTTCCCGCGCTCAAAGCCGCTGTCACAGCGATGGCGTCCGACCCTGAAGTCCTGACGGACGACGAACCCGATCCAGAGCAGGTATCCTGATAGGGCAGGGGGAAACGAAAACCGCGCGAGCAGGTGCCCGCGCGGTTTTCGTTGTGCTGCATCACCGTCAGGACGGCGAGAGGATTACTTGCTATAGACGCACAAACGAGTCGCGCGGTTGCCGGGAAGACCCGACACAGGTCCGCAAAGATCGGTCGTGCAATCACTCGGAATGTTGTTATCAACCGAGCGCAGCCAGAAGCCGGTGCCACCACCGGTGCTCTCGCTGCCGTAGTCGGCGGGCGTGTTGACGATGCCGATATTGACGGCGCTGATACCATTGCCGCTGATGCTGTCACCAAAGCTGGTGCCGCTGGCGGTGCCAGTTCCAGCCGTAGAGATGAACGGACCGAAATCGCTGCCCCACCAGTTATTGGTGAAGTCGGCGTCATTGCCGTTGACCGTCTGACGAACCGCAATGTCCGTGTTGCCGACGATGCAGCAGTTGACGCACGAACGGGTGAATGAACCGCCTTCAAAACGCAGACCGCCTGTAGACAGATCGTTGTTGCCAAAAATACGGGCGTGATTGCCTGTAAATGTGGAGTTCTGTTCCAGGTACAAGCCACCGCCGCCGAACTGCGAAGTATTGGCAATCAGGTAACCGCGATTGCTTGTACTGCCGCCGCCCGTTTCATTGGCGCTGTTGTTGCGGATGCAGGAGTCTTCGTTGACGACCAGCGTACCCGTGATGATGTATACGCCACCACCGCGCTCTGCCGTGCTGCTGAAGATTTCGCTCGCACCGTTCAGGTTGATGGTTGCGCTTTCGTCACCATAGATACCACCGCCGAAGCCGGTCGATGTACACGAGCTGATGTCGCTGTTGCCATTGACGGTCAGCGTGCTGTTGGAGCGCACCAGGATACAGCCGCCGTTCGAGGTTGGATTGCCGCCCGACAGACCGATGCCATCCCCACCGGTGACGACGATACTGGTCAGCGTCAGTGAGCGCGCTGTCGTGTCGTTGGTAGTGGCAACCCCAAGGATGAAATTACGCGATCCGGTCGCGTCGATGGTGATGTTGCCGCCGCCAACGATAGTGGTGGCGTCAGTGTCGGTGATGACGAGCTGACCCGCAGTCAGGGTGATGGTGCCAGCGACCGAAAAATCGATGGTATCAATGCCTGTGCCGGCGGCACAGGCATCGACCGCAGCATCCGTATTCGCGGCGGCGACCGCTTCACGCAGGTCGCAGGTTCCATTGCCACCGAGTACGACAAGCGTGCCATCGAGCAGGCTGCCCACCGTGATGGTCGC
>DAOTUN010000025.1:0-33487 GCA_034437395.1 Anaerolineae bacterium
GCGCCTCATTCAGAATATTGATTGCGGCGTTCAGGTCGCGGTCAAGGGTGAAGCCGCATGACGGACAGATGAACGTGCGCTCGGATAGCGCAATCGTTGCTTTTACTGCCCCGCAGCCTGAACAGGTCTTGCTCGACGGGTAGAATCGCCCGACCGCTACCACTTTGCCGCCCCGTGCGCGCACTTTCGTGGCAAGGAAGCGACTAAACGTCCCAAACGCTGCATCGCCCAATGCCTGCGCGAGCTTGTGATTCTTCATCATTCCCTTGACGTGCAGACTCTCCACCCCGACAAACCCATACGTCCCGGCAAGCCATGTGGTGGCTTTGTGTAGATAGTCTTCGCGGATACACGCAATCCGATAGTGCATCCGCGCCAGCTTCAGTCGCGCTTTCTCACGGTTCTTGCTTCCCCGATGCTTACGACTGAGCGCTTGGTTCAACCGCTTGACCTTGCCCAACAACGACCGCAACGGCTTTTGGTTTTCAAGCACGTTACCATCGCTGAGTGTTGCCAGATGGTTGATCCCCAAGTCGATTCCGACTTGTTTCGGCGGCGGGTTTTTGGGCGTGTCTGGTATCTCGACCGCGATACTCACAAACCACTATGAAGCTGTTTGCGTGATATGTGCTGCCATGATTTTGCCCGCAAAGCGCAGCTTTTCCGCCATGTTGACCAAGCCGAGCTTCGGCACTTTCAGCCAATGCCCCGACACGTCGAACTTGTCATTAGCGAGATAGAACCCCTCACGACTGCGCTTCTTCTGTTTGAACCTGGGATACCCGACCTTGCGTCCGCTTTTGATCCCCTCGAAGAAGTTTTTGAAGGCGCTCGCCAGGTCCCTGAACGCGCCCTCGATGACGCACTTGGTTACATCGTATGACCAGGGAAACTGTTCCTTACGAATGGTGTTGAACTGCTTTTTGAGCGCCAGCGCTGATGACTTTTCGCCTGCATCGTATTGACGCTTCCATTCCGCCAAGCCCCAATTGAAGATAAAGCGGCGCGTGCCAGCGGCTTTGGCAAAGTAAACCGCCTGTTCAGGCGTCGGGTTGAGGCGGATGCGGTGACTGCGGATCATTTTCCAGCGCTTTCTTCAAGGATTTTCGATAGTTCCTCAAGCCATAAAGCCGACTACTGAAACAGCGAACGATGGTCATCAGGTCTTCGACCATCTCTTGTTCAGGCGACAAACTCTCGGCATTTAGCACGACGATTTCACACCGCGCTTGTTCGCATAGATGCTCGATAAGCGCAAAGCCGAAACGCGCTAGTCGGTCTTTGTGTGCAATCACGAGTATCCCGATTTCACCCGCCACGATCCGATCTACCACTGCCAAAAAGCGCTTTCGTTTGAAGTTTAAGCCGCCGCCGATTTCTTCAACCCACTCGTCTACCGCGATACCCCGTGCGGCGCAGAATTGCTCAAGCATCCGTCTTTGGTTCACAAGATCGGGTTTTTGCGCTGCACTTGACACACGACAATAAACAACTGTTGTTTTTGATGTATGGGGCGATTCCCCTAAAACCCGATATGTGTCCTCGTCCGTGTAATAACGCCGGTTCGTATGGGTGCGCTTGGCAATCAAGCGTCCTTCACGATCCCATCGCTGTAGTGTGTGAACGGTGACGCCAATTTTTTCGGCAAACTCTGATGGTGTGTACATATCCACGTTTTAACACACGTATGTACATAAAATCAATGACTAGATTCAACCTCCCCGCTGGCATAGTAGACCCATCGACGCGACCATAAAAACAGCGCGATCGTCACCACCAGCGCGATCACGAACAGCAGCCATGCCAGCGTCGATCCATAGCCCATATTCTGCTGTGGAAAGGCGACGCGGTACAGATAAATATTGTAGAACAAGGTCGTCCCCGCCGGGTTGCCGCCGCTGCCCTTGAGCATGAACGGCACGTCGAAGAAACGGAAGAGCGCGATCGTCGTCAGTACCAGATTGTAGAAGATGACCGGCGAGATCATCGGCAGGGTGATCTTACGGAAGAGCGTCCAGGGTGAGGCGCCATCGACGCGCGCGGCTTCGTACAATTCGGTCGGGACGGTCTGCATGCCCGCCAGCGTGATCAGGACGGCGTTGCCGATCCCCCACAGGCTGACGAAGAACAAACCGGGGTAGATCACCTGCGGGTCATAGAGCCAGTTGGGGGCGGTGATCCCGACCAGCGCCAGCGCCCGATTGAGCCAGCCCGACTCCGCGTTGAGAAAGCCCGCCCAGATGAACGCCGAGGCGACCGTCGGCACGATGAAGGGCAGATAGAACAGTGTGCGCACGATCTGCTTGCCCCAGAGACGCTGATCGTTCAGCAGCGCCGCCACCCCTATCGGGATGATCACGCTCAACGGCAGCGCGACCAGACCATAAAGGAAGGTGTTCACCAGCGACGCGCCGACATTGGGATCGGCAAAGAGCGCCTGCCAGTTGCGCAAGCCGACGAATTCAATCTCGTTGGGACGACTCAAATCGAAGTTGGTAAATGAAAAGACCAGCGAGCTGATCATCGGCACTAAATACAGGAGCAGGAAACCGACGATCCAGGGGGACAGGAACAACCAGCCCCATATGATCCGCCGCCTGTGCAGGTCACTGTGCATCGTTCGGGTTGTCGTGGCTGTCATCAAGATTTTTCCAATTTTATCTGCCTGCAAGTTCCTTTGTAACTTCTCACCTGTAACTTGTCACGCTTACCTTAAAGTCCCTCCCCGGCTGGTGCAGGGGAGGGACTTTCCATCAGGAAGAGGCGGCGGCGCGGTCGAAGATCGCCTGCAGGTCGGCACGCAGAGTCTCGATCTCGGCGTCGAGGTCGAGGTCAGACGTGCTTTCCAGCAGACTTTTGAACTGGGCGATGCGCGCGTTGCTCTCCGGGAAGTTGGGCAGGTTGCCTTCGTGCGACGGCACATCGGCGTAGGAGAGCGCGCTGGTCACGACATCCCAGGTGATATCATCAGGATAATTCGCCGTGAAGGTCTCGAAGAAGGCTGCCTGGTCTGCCTCACGCGCCGGCATACCGCCATAGATTTGCAGCAGCTCGCCGCCGCGTTCGGTGGTCAGATACAGCAGCACCTCGAATGTCTCTTCGGGGTGTGCGGTCGTCCCCATGATGCGGAAGTTGTCGGCGTGCAGCTTGGCGGTGGTATTGCCCTCGTATGAAGGCACGGCGGCGATGCCCCAGTTTTCGACGATCGTGCCCAGACAGCAGGGGATGTACCACAGGTGCATGTTGAACATGCCGATCTTGCCCGTCTGGAACGAGTTGCCGTTACCCCATTCGTCGGTGCTGACCACGATTTCGCTGGGCATGAAGGGCTGCTCGCCAAAGATTCCGTCATGATAGAATGCCCAGGCGGTGCGCCAGGCGTCGGGAATCTGGGCGGTGCCGTCTTCGGCGAGGATGTTGCCCGCGCTGAACAGCGTGCCCATACCGCGCCCGCTGTTGAACTGGGTGCTGAACCCATATTGCTCGATGCTGGCGGCGTCGAATTCCGGTTCGTTCGCCGCGTAGCCATTGGCATCGACGGTGAGCATCCGCGCGACTTCAGCGAGGGTGTCCATATTCCACTCGACCTCGGTGCCATCGGGCATGACGTAAGGGGCGCCGAATTCGACCGGGGGATAGTTCAGACCCGCCTCATCGAAAATAGCTTTGTTGTAGCCGATGAACGACGGGAAGACGCCAAAGGGCAGACCGACCAGTCCCTGTCCGGGAATACGGTAAAAATCGACCGTCTGCGAGTCGAACTGCGCCAGGTCGAACCCCGACGAATCGACCAGCGGCTGCAGGTCGAGCCAGGCATCCGCGAAGGCGTTCGAGCCTTCGACGCCGACAGGACCGATCAGGTCGGGCGCGCTGCCAGAGGCGATCAGCGTGCTGAGGGTGTCGATGGCGGCACCCGTCTCGACGAACTGCACCTCGATCTGAATGTCACTGCGTGAGGCATTGAAATCAGCGACGATCTGTTCCTGCGGCGGAATCTGATCGGGATTAATCCCAGTGCCCAACCCGACGAACCAGCGAATGATCACCGGTTCCTGTGCGCTCGTCGGCAGGACGGACAGCGCCACGAACAGCGCTACGACGAGCAAAACACCAACCCTTTTTCCAAACATTATTGATCCTTTATGGTCATTGAACAGCGAGAACACGAACGTCTCGCCGTGAGAACCCAACAGGAATGGCAGCTCAACCAGACGCCGACGCGCGCATTGCCGATTGCAACGCCACGCGGGCATGGTTGATCGTCGATGTCGGACAGCCCCCCGTCTCCATCCCCAGCAGTACACCGCCAATCACGGGCGGCGCGTCGAGATGCACGACACGCGCCTGATCGGTGTATTCCGCGACCGACGCGCACAGCGCCTCGATGATCGCCGGGCTGCCCTTGAAATAGCCGCCCGCCAGCACCAGATCGAACGGGGCATCACCCAGGTGCAGTTGGCGCATGACGGCTTTCGCCAGCGCCCCCAGCTCGGTGCCCGTCCAGCGGATCAGGGCTTGCGCGACGGGATCGCCCTCTCGGGCGATCTGGAAAACCAAAGGGGCGTAGGCGGCATCGACACGCACGCGCCCCTCGGTGTAATCTTCAATGAATTGCGCGGTCGTCGGCGCGTTGAACGCCTGGACGAAGGCGGCGGTCAGGCGGGTGGGCGCGCCCATCCGGATATAATCGTGCGCGACCGCCCACAGCGCCCGCGTGACCAATTCGCCGCCGCCACCCGCCTCACCGAGCATCTGTCCCATGCCGATGGTCTTGCCCTGGCGTCCATCGGCGGCGCGCCCACAGGCATTGCAGCTCGTCCCGGCAATCACGCACACCCCGACGCCATCCTGGGCGCCCGCGATCAGCCCGATCACCGAGTCGTTGACGAGCGCATAGGGCGTGTCACTCATCAGGGTGTCGAGGACTTGCACATGGGCGGCTCGCTCCGACTCCCAGTCGTAGCCACACACGCCAAAGCCCGCCCCGTCGATGGCGCCGGGCGCGAGGTTGGCGCTGGTCAGCGCGGCGGTGACGATCTGGTCGAGGACGCGGCTCAAGCCGTCGTAGCCGACCTGTTCATGATTGCCCGCCCCCGCCTGGGCGAATCCCAGGATGGTTCCGGCGTCGTCGCAGATCAGCGCGTGGCTCTTGCTGGCGCCAATATCGACACCCAGATAACAGCCGCTCATCGCGCGCGTCCTTCCAGGGCGAACTGAGGCAGGTGGGCGGCATTGGTCGTCAGCAGATCATCGAGGACGGCGCCGATCTGATCGGCAGCCGGGCGCAGCGGGTGGGCGAGCAGCGCACGATAGGCGGCGTCGCGGTCGCCGTTCAGCGCGGCTTCGACGGTCAGCAGCTCGTACATTTTGACCTCGGTGATCAGCCCGGTACACACGGGTGGCAGCGCCGGCAGCGCCAGCGGCGTCACGCCGGACGCATCGACACGGCACGACATTTCCAGCACCCAATCGGGCGACCAACCCGCGATCGCACCGTTGTGTCGGACGTTCATGGTGTGGACTGCGCCCAGATTGTGGGCGTGCGCGCCAATCAGCTCGGTGGCGACGGTCGAGTAGTAGGCGCCGCCGCGCTGCATCAATTCGGGCGGCGGGGTGTGCAGCGTGAGGTCGGCGAACTGGCGCAGGGTCGCCGCCTCGATACCCATCACCTGTTCGGCGCGCGACGGGGGCCAGCTTTCCTGCTGCGCGACCTTGCGCGCGGTGTAGTAGTAGTATTGCAGATAGGAACTCGGCACCATATTGAGCGCGGCGATGGTATCGGCATCGAACGGGATATGCCCGTTGCTGTGCGCGTCGAGTTCTTCCAGATAGGCATCCATGATCAGCGACCAGACATCCTCGCCATCGACCAGCATCGCCGTGCTGAACGACAGGTGATTCAGTCCGAGCGTGTGCATGACGACCGAGTGCCCGGTCACATCGAGTCCACGCCGACGGGCGGCGATGTCGAGTAGATTTTGCTGAATACTGAACGGGCCGTTGCACACACCGACGAACTGCACATCGGGCACGGCGCGGTTGAGCGCCTCGACCACCAAGCCCGCCGGATTGGTGAAGTTGAGCAGCATGGCGCCAGGGGCGAGGTCGCGCATTGCCCGCGCTACTTCGAGGATGACCGGGATGGTGCGCAGCGCCTTTGCCATGCCGCCGACGCCCGTCGTCTCCTGCCCGATCAACCCGTGCCGCTTGCCCAGATATTCGTCGGCTCTGCGCGCCTCCATGCCGCCGACGCGAATCTGCGTGACGACATAGTGTGCGCCCGCGATCGCCGCGTGCAGATCGGTGGTGGTGGTAATACGAAAGGGATCGCCGTTCGCCGCCACCATCCGCCTGGCAAAGCCGCCCACGATGTCGAGCCGCTCCTGCGCGATGTCCATCAGGCACAGCTCACTGACGGCGAGGGTGGCGCGCTGCGCCAGCAGACCGCTGACAAATTCGGGCGTATAGGTCGATCCGCCGCCGATGATCGTGATTTTCATGGCGTTGCTCTCAGACGGGTCTGGCATGCCAAACCCCTGCGTAATCGGCTGTGGGTGAGTATGGTTTTCATCGTGTTCCTGATTCCTGGTGCAAGCTCATCTTGTACAGATCGGCGCGATAGGCGCTGCGCACGTATTCAAAAATGCTGCCTTGCTCATCTTTGGTGATCTGTTCGGTGATCAACAGCGCGACTGGCGGCGTGACGCCGAGCAGCGCCGCCTCGTCTGCTCCTGCCAGCGCCGCCTCGACCGCCGAGGTACTGCTGTCGAATTGCACGCCATAGCGCTCGCGCAGGATCGCGTACAGCGAGCCGCTGCTAAAGTCGTGATCGAGTAAATTGGGAAAGCGCGCGCTTGGCAGGCAGGCGGTTTGCAGCGCCATCGGCGCATCGTCCGCCAGCCGCAGCCGTACCAGCATCCACAACTGCGCGCCGATCGGCACGTCCATGATGTATGCCAGGCTGGTGTTGGCACCGACGATGGCAGCGGACAGCACCTGGCTCGATGCCCGCATCCCGCGCCCTGCCATATCCTGGGTGAAGCTGACGAATGGACCCGATTCCGCCTGCTGCTTGGGCGCGACCGTGACATAGGTGCCTCTGCCGGGCACCGAATGGACATAGCCCTCCCGCACCAGTTCATCGATGGCGCGGCGCACCGTCATGTAGCTGACCTTGTGCTGTGCGCTCAAATCGCGGTGCGAAGGCAGACGCGACCCCGATTCGAGCTGTCCGCTGGTGATCGCTTCCACGAACACGGCTTTGAGTTGAGCGTACAGCGGCAGCGACGACGTGTCCGGTGCATTCATAAGCGGGTAACCACCTTCCTGATATAGCGAAATCCGGCGTTGCCCGCCGCGCTCGCCGCCGCTGCGACCGCGAGCTGCGCCGGGATGATGTCGATCAGCGGCGCGAGCAGTTCATCGCGTAGCGCAGCATCATCGCCGTTCGCCGCAGCGTCATCCTGCAGATGGCGCGTGTGTCCGTGTTCGACGATCAGCACCTGCGCGCCGTAGCCCGCGATCTCCGCCGCCAGCGCCAGCGCCGAGGCGCGCGTGCGCCCGTGCGGGGCGAAAATGACCACGCCCGCCGCCGGGTCGATCGTCTCGATGAAACCATGTCGAAAGGCGCCGATGCTCATCCCCACCGACGGACGCTTGCACCATTCCGCCAGCATCATCGAGACGTGGCGCGCGGTCACGCCGTGCGCGCCATGTCCTAAAAAGTAGAGCTGTGCATGGTTGTCGAATAAGGCGCGCCAGTGCAGGGTGATCTCGTCGGCGTGCGCCAGCAGAGCAGCGATCGACTCGGCACACGGGTCGAGGTCAGCGCGCGAGGCGCCCGCGATCCGGTGCAGCAGGACGAGCGTGTTCAGATAGGTCTTGGTGGCGACGGTCGTCTCGCTGCCCGCGTGCAGCGCCAGCGTCAGATCGGCGCGCCGACCGAGCGCGCTGTCGGGATTGTTGGTCAGGGCGATCACGGTGTGCCGTCCGTCGAGCTGGTCGAGCAGCGGCACGACCTCGGCGCTGTCGCCGCTCTGCGAGACGTAAACCACGACGGTATCGGGGTCGAGCGCCGCCGCCGGATAATTGAGCAGATCGACTGCCTGATGCACCCGCACGGGCTGGCGCGCCTGCACACGGTAGGCGATGATCTCGCCAGCGTGAAACGAGGCGCCCATACCTGTCATCAGCACGGGGCGCCCATGCAGCACCTGCCGCACCGCCTGGATGACGTCATCGTCATTGCCTGCGAAACAATCCTGTAAAGCCTGCGATTGTTGTAATATTTCGTCAAGAAATGTTTGCACAAGGGCGCCTATGCGCTATAGTGATATAGGTCAGTATAGACCGCACCTTTAATTTGTCAAGGAAGTCAGTATGACCACCTCATCGACCCTACAGCCCTCGCCGATCCCGCCGACTCCGCCCGATCCGCATCACGCGGTCGCCTGGCGCACACTGCACATCCAGACCGGAGCGGTCGAAACACGCTTCGACGACGCTGGCGAACCCTGGCAGACCGCCATTTACAAGCAGCCCGTGACCGAGCGGATTGCGGTCACCACCCTGGGTCTGGCTGGCGACGAACGCACGGGTTACGACCCCGACCGCGCCATCTGTTGTCACGCCGAAGGGCACTATCGTTTTTGGGAGTCCTATTTCAACCGCGTGTTTCCGCTGGGGACATTTGGGGAGAATATCACCCTCGACGGCGCGCTCGACGAGCTGGTGTGTGTGGGTGATATATATCAGTGTGGCACCGCCGTCATGCAGGTGACGCAGCCGCGCACGCCCTGTTACAAGCAGGCGAAGAAAATCGGCGTGCCCACCTTTGTCAAGCTGATCGAAGCGACGCGGCGGCGCGGTTTTTTACTGCGTGTGCTGCAAGAGGGGACGATCATGCTGGGCGAGTCGTTCGAGCTGCTCGAACGCCCATTCCCGACCGCCTCGCTGATCTACGTCAATCGCATCTTTCTGGAGAAAAACGACCCGGAGCGGATCGCCTGGCTCGCTGACCTGGCGCCGCTCGCCCATGATTGGCGCGCGGCGATGCAGGCATTGGTGACTCCAGCGCACACGCAACCGTAGGGATTTGGGGGTGCCAAACCCGCTTGTAAATCGTGTCCTAGCCCGCGCCCCAGAAACGGACGCTGCTATCCGCCGCCGACAGCAGCAGCCGTCCGTCGGCGCTGAAGATCAGGTCGCGCGGCAGGCTCTCGTGCGACCCGATCCGCGCCGTGATCGCCGCCGATCCCACGTCGATCAACACGATCGGGAATGTTTCCGCCCCGCTGAGTCCGCCGCTAAAAGGCACACCCCCCGCCGCGGCGACGATCGTCCCATCGGGGCTGAACGCCACCGAGGACACGACTTCCTGCGCGCCGCTGTCGAACAGCGTCAGGCGTGCCAGCTCCGCTGCCAAGCCACCCGCCCCGATCAGGTTCACGCGCACCGACCCGTCGGGCGCGCCGATCGCCAGCAGCGAACCGTCTCGATTGAGCGCCAGCGGCGTCCCCAGGAAATGCGGCGCGATCCCGGTGTCGATCGAGGCGAGCAGCATCGCTGTGCCCGTGTCCCACACACCGACATGAATGGTGCCATTTTCGGCGTAATCTCCGGCGATCCGGGTGCCATCGCCGCTGAATGCCAGATTGATCGCGCCACCGGGCGTGGGCAACGACAGCATTTCCGCGCCGTCACGGGCGCTGATCAGACGGATGGGCGCCGCGACCAGCGGCGATCCGCTCAAGGGCGCCTGTGCCACTGCCAGCAGCGGCACAATCGGATGGTAGATCAGACTGGTGATGCCCAGCGTCTCGTTTTCGGAGGCGCGCGTCGCCTCGATGCGGTTGAGCGGCGCCCCTGTCGCGTCACGCACCTGGATATATGGCAGTTGGTCAAAGTCAGCGGGCAGCTCGAAAGTCGCCAGCAGACCGACGGTCGCGGCGACCGGATACCCTGCCCAACCCGTGAGCACTTCGGCGCGCGGCGCCAATGCCGGATCGTCGAGGTCGTAGACGATCAGGTTGTCCGAGGCGCGCACCGCCAGCGCGCCGTCGCTCGCCAGCGCGATACGCGGCACGCCGACGGTGAGCCGCGCGACCTCGCGCACGCTGGCGGCATTGGACGTGCTGATAGCGGGCAAGCCCGCCGGAATCGCCGCTGTTTTGACGGCGATGCAGCCGAACAGGATGGTTTCGCCAGGCTGATCGGGACACTGATCAAAATCATCGGCGGTATTGTCGCCGTCGCGGTCGATGCAGCCGTTCAGCTCTGGCGCCCCCGCCAGCGTCGGACAGGAGTCGAAAATGTCGGGCATGGAGTCGCCGTCGCTGTCGCGTGGCGCGCTGCCAGCAGGACAGCCAAAATTGTCTCCAGCGCCCGCCTGATCGGGGCAGCCGTCGATGGAATCGGGGATGGCGTCGCCGTCGATGTCGGGCAGGCAGCCGTCGGGCGACTCGGCATATTCTCCGCGACAGCTGTCGGCGGAGTCGGGCACGCCGTCACGGTCGAGGTCAGGCACCACGCCAGCGGGACAGCCGAAATTGTCGGTCAGCCCCGGCTGATCCAGGCAGGTATCCAACGGATCGGGCACGCTGTCCGAGTCGATATCGGGCAGCAGGTCGGCGGGACAGCCGTACAGGTCGGCGGTGCCGGGCACCTGATAGCAGTAATCGGCACTGTCCGGCACGCCGTCGGCGTCGGAATCGGGTTCCTGGGCGATGAGTGGGAGCGCAAGAAACAAGAAAACGAACGCGAACAGCCAACGGCGCATTGATCTGCCTTTCATGGCATTGTGTCAGGTTGCGCGGATGATAGCGCATAAAGCCCGCGAAAATGTTATCCGCCCACGCCGACCGGGGTCGGACCCACCGATCCGGTGTTGCGGTTCAGCCACGCCTGGTCGGTGGCGTTCAGCGTGGCGATAGGCAGGGTCGGACGGGCGGTCGCGCCGCCGACGCGCGTCGGCGCGCTGCCACCAGCCGGACGAATGACCAACTCCTGATTGAAAAAGATGAAGCGCGAGCTGCGCAGCTCGTTCAGCGTCATGATCTCGTCGATGGTCACGCCGTATGCCGACGAAATGCCCGTGAGCGTATCGCCGGGCTGTACGAAATGCCACTGCGAGCCGTCGGGACGCACTGCCTGACGGATGGCGACGAATGCGGTCGGCGGGATCGGCGTCGGCGGGATCACCGGGGCAGCCGGGACGCCAGCGGCGACGGTGCCGCCCGGTCCGCCCGTGCCCAGATAGGCATCGTCGAACCAGACATTGTTCAGTACGCTCGGTGACGCCTGCGTGAAAAAGGCGAACATCGTCGCGGTCGGTCCGGTAGTACGGACGGTCACTGATGCCTGCAGGTAGGTGTCGTGGGGGGCGATATTGGGCGACCAGGCGACCGTGCTGGCATAGGGATTGGTGCCGCCAGTCGGGTCGATACCGACCTTGACATAGGCGCCGCTCTCGACCGCCGATCCGCAGTTGTCGGCTCCAGCGCCGATGTTGCAGGTTTTGATTCGCGCCCAGATGCTGCCGTTGATGGCGGTGTTTGCCGGCACGTTCACCGTCTGGTAGATGGCGACGGCAAAGGTGACATAGCCGCCGTTGATATTCTGCGACAGGGTGCCGCTCTTCACCTCTGGTCCGCCGCGATGCGGAAAGGCGAAGACTTTATCGGCGCGCAGCGCCCACTCGGGCCCGCGCGGTCCATCCTGGTTGAACAGGTTCCAGGGGGCGGCGGTATTGAGATCGCCGCGACCGCGACCACTGTAGGCACCCTCAAAGCCGGGGTCTTGCAACAGATTGCCGTCCTGTGCTGCCGCCGGGGTGCGGATGGCGCCGAAGATCACCAGCGCGATCACAGCGCACAGCGCCAGCGCGGTCGATCGAATGAGCGTATTTTTCATCGGGTTTGTCCAGACATCGAATCAGGCGAAGCGTGTGCCGCCCCGCCGCCGGGTGAGTTGATGTGACTCTACACCAGCGGCGCCATCCGTTCAACGTGTGTCTGCCCTACGCACGGCGCATCGTCGTGCTGACCTAAAGGGCAGGCGTTTCGCGCGATCGACGGCAGGTATAATGCCGGCATCAAGTCTCGTTCGCTGTGCGCAGCCAAAATGAGGGACAGCAGATTTTATGGATATGCTCAATGGCAAGACAGTATTGGTCACCGGGTCGAGTGATGGCATTGGCAGACAAACCGCGCTCGAACTGGCACAGCGTGGGGCACGCATCTTCGTTCATGCGCGCGGCGAGGCGCGCGGACAAGCCGCTCTCGACGCCTTGCGCGATGAACTACCCAACGGCGCCTTCGATCTGGTGATCGGCGACCTGGCATCGCTGGAACAGGTGCGCGGGCTGGCGGCGTCGGTGGCGAGTCGCACCGATCGTCTGGATGTGCTGATCAACAATGCGGGGGTCAAGCCGACGACGCGCCAGGTGTCCGCCGACGGCTATGAGCTGACCTTCGCCGTCAACCATCTGGCACATTTCCTGCTGACCGATCTGCTGCTGCCGCTGATCCAAAAGGCGGAAGGCGGACGCATTCTCACAGTCAGCTCGGTCTCGCATTACCGCGGGACGATCGCCTTTGACGATCCGCAGCTCACACACGGATGGGACAGCTACAAGGCTTATGCGCAGTCCAAGCTGGCAAATGTGCTGTTCGCCTATGACCTGGCGCATCGGCTGGCAGACACCGACATAACCTCGAACACGCTGCATCCCGGCGTCGTGTCTACCAAGCTGCTGGTCGAGGGCTTTGGATCGCAGGGGGGCGACAGCCTCGCCGACGGCGCCGCGACCAGCGTATTTCTCGCTGCTTCACCCGATGTCGCTGCCGTGAGCGGGCGCTATTTTCAGTACAAGCAGGTGACCGAGTCGGCGCCCATCAGTCACGACCGCGCCTGGCAGGAACGGTTGTGGACGATGAGCGCCGCGCTGACGGGCGTCAAGGGCTAAACCACTTCACCGGCGCTGCTGTCTCGTGAAATGAAAAAACCCCCGACCCTCCTTGCAGGGTGTCGGGGGTGTCGTGTCGTATCGCAGACCTCAGTCGCGCAGGGTGAAGCCCGCCACCTCGATGTGTGCGGAAATACGCTCGACACTGGGGACGTAGTAGGTGTTTTGCGCTTCGATCTCTGCCGACGGGATCGAGTCCGGCGCGCCGATCAGCCCGCCCAGACCCGCCGCGACCAAGCCGAGTACCATCGAGATCGCCAGCGCCCCCGCTGCCAGCGCCAGACCTTTAGCAGCTTTTTCGCCTGCCTCACGCGCGACGCGCTCCGCCTCGGCACGGGCTTCGTTGAAGCGTGCTTCCGCCTCGTGCTGCAGCTCCTGTGCCTTCTGCTGCGCCTGCTCGTAGAGCGCCTGCGCCTTCTGTTCCGCCTGATCGCGCAGCGTCTCGACGCGCTTCACCGCGCGGTCGCGCGCCTGCACCGCCGCTTCTTTGGTGCGGTTGAACTGACCTTCCCACTTGGCGATCTGTTCCTCGATCTGGGCGCGATCCATGCCGCTGTTTTCGGTCAGCGTCTCGATCAACGCATCCCGATCGACCTGATCGATCGCCTCTTCACCACGACGGAACACGCGCTGGATCGCCAGTCCGAGATACTGCCCGGCGTGACCCGGATCGCGCATCACCTGCTGTGCGGCGTCCCTGACATCCTGGACAGCGCCCTCTGCCATGCCGCGCGCATCCGCGACCGCGCCCTCGACCTGGCTCTGCACACCCTCAGTGTTGACGCCGGCATTTTGCAGCAGACGGCGCGCCTGATATTCAATGTCCTGACGGGTCAGGTCCTGCAGATTGAGCGCGTCTTTGATCTCCGGCGCGTTTTCGAGCGCGCTGTCGGTCAGATGCGAGAACCCTTGCGCGCTCACGGCGGCGGTCTCCTGCGCACCGCGTGCCAGCGTGCCCAATGCGTTGGCGGCGACATTGCCCGCGCCGCCGACCGCGCTGCCGACCAGGTTACCCGCGCCGCCGACGACACCACCGACGATATTCGCCGCGCCCTGCGCGACCGATCCGGTGACGCTGCCCGCCAGACTCAGCGTCGAGCCGAGCAGATGAGTCACACCGCTGACCAGACGACCGATCCCCGTCACCACCAGCAGGGCGGTGATGATACCGCTGACGCCCCAGGTCATGATGCCGTGCAGCAGTCCATCGGTATTCGACGGGATGCCCGCGAAGTAGCCCGCGACCCAGCCGCCGATGAACAGCGCCAGCAGGTTGCTCACCAGCACCCAGACGATCGAGGTGGTCGCCATCGTCCCGCCGTCAGGCGAGTCGGTGTTCGGGTTGAGCGTGGTCATGCCGATCGCCAGCCCGATCAGGTTGAACAGGAACATCAGAATCAGGACGATGATCGTCCCGGCTGCGATCGCGCCCCATGACAGGCGTTCCAGCGTATTGGGCAGCACCGCGACCTCCGGTGTGCGGTCGATCGGCGTCACCGGGGCGACGCGCACATCCGGGTCGAAAGGTGCGACGGTCGCCGGGACGCTGGTCACGACGGGCGCCAGAGTCGGCGGCACCAGCGACGGGACGGCGGTAGCGGGCACGGCGTCGGTCTGTGCCTCGACGTTGACTGCCATCAAGGCGAAAATGAGCATGGCGACGATGACGACAGCGGTCGCCAGGGTACGAGTACGATGGTTCGGGTGGCTCAACATAGTATGGCTTCTCCAGGTAACACTTTATACGAGATAGCATCAGGATAGCCCGTGTGCCGAGTCGCGTTATGGGTCTGACGGGGGAAAGTGACGCGACAGATCGCCCAGATTTTTATATGCCAGTTCGTAGGGCAGACGCCTGGTCATGCGTTCCTAAAAATGCGTCCCTGCGCGGGTTGGGCTATAATCCGCGCCATTCCCCCAACAAAGGCGCACGCGACAATGCCGATCTACAAACCGACGCGGGTCGAATACGCAATCGTCAACGGGCGGGTGAGCGTGGTCGCCGACGATGGCACCGTGATCCCCGCCTACTGGTCGCATCCTGATATGGGTGGCACCTTTCCTGCCGTCTGCCTGGTTCACGACTGGGGCGGCGTCACCACGACCGATCGCTGGATCGCGCATCTGTTGGCACAGCTCGGTTATTACGTGCTGATCCCCGATCTGTTTCAGGGCGCGACCGCCACGACTCCCGCCGAAGGCATGGCGCTGATCAAGCAGCATGGCGATCAGGCGTATGCCGTCGTCGATCGGGCGCTGCGGGTGCTGGAGCGGCACAACCGCACCAACAGTCGAGTCGGCGTGATCGGCTTTGGCATGGGCGGCAGCCTGGCATATGAAGCGGCGCTGGTGCGTCCTGACCTGGAGGCGGCGGTCGCCTTTTATGGTCTGCCGGGACGTTATTTTGGCAAGTTCAAAGGGGCGCGCGCGCCGATCCTGGCATTCTACGGCGCGCGCGAGCCGATCGTCAAAGCCGAGGAGATCGAGCGTCTGCGGGCGGAGCTGGTCGAGTCGCCGCATCCGCACGAGGTGATCGTGTTACCGGGAATCGGGCGCGAATTCTTTCAGGATGGCGTGACTGGGACGCCGAACGATCCTGACGTGATCGCCTGGGAACGCACATTGGCTTTCCTGGATCGGTGCGTGAGGTAGACGAATGATCGCTTTTACATCCGCACCCGCCGGGGATATTCTCCTGACGCTGGTGCAGATCGTCGCGCTGCTGCTGACTGGGCGGCTGCTCGGTGAGATCGCCTCACGGCTCGGTCAGCCGCCGGTGATCGGCGAGCTGTGCGCCGGGATCGTGCTCGGTCCGACCCTGTTGAGCGGGCTGTCTCCCGCGCTCGGCGCGCTGTTCATACCTTCGACGCCGACTCAGGGACATCTGCTTGAATTCGCCGGGCTGATCGCCGTGCTGTTTCTGCTGCTGGTGACCGGGATGGAGGTGGACGGCGCCCTGATCCGGCGGCGGCTGCGTCCTGCCATCGGCATTTCGTTCGGCGGCTTGATCGTGCCGCTGTGCGCCGGATTTGCGCTCGGTCTGCTGCTGCCAGACTCGCTGCTGACGCGCCCGGACTCGCGTCTGGCTTTCGCGGTCTACCTGGGCACGGCGATGACTATTTCAGCCATCCCGGTGCTGGCAAAAATCCTGCTCGACCTGGGACTGACGCGCCGCGCCATCGGCGGGACGATCCTGGTGGCGGCAGTGGTGGATGATCCGATCGGCTGGACGCTGCTGGCGATCGTCGCGGCGCTGACCAGCGACGGCGCTTTCAATGGCGCAGGTGTGGCGCGGGCGATCGGCGGCGCGGCGCTGTTCATGATCATGGCGTTCACGATTGGACGCTGGGCAATCAGCGCCGCGCATCGCCTGATCGTCGAGCGGATGCGCGCCCGTGAGCGCGAGCTGTCGCTGGTGGTGATCGTCATGATCGGCGGGGCGGCGATCAGCCTGGCACTGGGACTGGAGGCGCTGCTGGGGGCGTTTGTAGTCGGCGCGCTCTTCAACATGATGCGCGGCGGACGGACGCTGTCGTCACAGACACGCGCGACCCTGGAACAGATCGCGGTCGGGATCGCCGCGCCGATCTTCTTTGGCATCATCGGCTTGAAAGTCGATGCGCGGCTGCTGGTCGCGCAGCCGGAATGGCTATGGGTCACACTGCTGGTGATCGCGGTCGCCACCGTCAGCAAGGTCGCCGGGGTGTATCTGGGCGCGCGCCTGTTCGCCGGTGCCGACCACTGGACGGCTCTGTTTTACGGCTTTGGGCTGAACGCGCGCGGGGCGATGCTGCTGATCCTGGCGGGTCTGGGCGTCAATCTGGGCGTGCTGAACGGTGGCATGTTCACGGTGCTGGTGGTGACTGCTATCGTCACCTCGATCATGGCGCCGCCGCTGCTGCGCCTGACATTGGCGCGGCTGCCCGCCGATCCTGAATCGCGTTCACCGCACGACGCGACTGTCGAAATGGAAGCGCTGACGCTGTGAACGCCCCCTGTGAAGTCTGGACACTGGGCTGTGTGCCCTATGCCGATTCATGGGCGCTGCAAAAGTCGCTGGCGGCGGATGCCCCCGATCGGCTGCTGCTGCTCAGTCATCCGCACACCTTTACATTGGGCAGCAGCGCCGACGAGAACAATCTCGTGTGGGACGCCGACGAACGCGCGCGCCGGGGCGTCGAGTTAATCCGCATCGACCGGGGTGGCGATGTCACCTATCATGGCGCCGGACAGCTCGTCGTCTACCCGATCCTCCATCTGGCGCATGAGACGGGCGGGCTGCGCGTCGGGGTCGTCGAGTATCTGCGGCGGCTGGAACAGGTGATCATCGGCACACTCGCCGACTATCGCATCGACGCACACACTATCCCCGGTCTGACGGGCGTGTGGGTCGAGACCGCGCGCGGGGCGGAGAAAATCGCCGCGATCGGCGTGCGCGTCAACGTCAGGGCGGTGACCCAGCACGGCTTTGCGGTCAACCTCAATACCGACCTGGATTATTTCGGCGGCATCATCCCGTGCGGCATCCGCGATCGCGGCGTGACTAGTCTGGCGCGCCTGACCGGGACGACGATCGACGAGTCCGGGTTTGCACGGCGGGTGGTGACGCATTTTGGGCGCGTCTTCGAGCGGGACATGATCGACGCCGCGCCGACGGTGGCGCTGTCGCGGTGTCACTGAGTCGTTGAGTTGCTGAGTTGCTGAGTTGCTGAGTTGCTGAATGGAGCGTGCGTTCCTACTTGCGCCGCACCAGATTGTCGAGCGCGACCTCCAGAGTCGGAAATTTGAACTTGTAGCCTGCCTCGATCATGCGGTTGGACAGCACTTTCTGACTGTCCAGCACCACGCCCGCCTGTTCACCCAATGCCAGCCTGAGGATCGACGCCGGGGCGGGCAGGAGACGCGCCGTGCCCATCACCTCCGCCAGCGTCGCCATGAATTCATAGTTGGTGACTGGATAGGGCGCCGTCAGGTTGTAGACACCGCCGCTGTCAGGCTGGCTGATCAGGAAGCTGATCGCGTGCGCCACATCGTCGACATGCACCCAGGGCACCCACTGCGCCCCGCTGCCCAACGCGCGGAGGGTCAGGCGGGCAGCGGTCTGCAGGGGCGGCAGGAATCCTCCGGCGCGGCTGAGGACGACGCCGATGCGCAGGATCGCCGTGCGCGCCTGGATGCGTTCCGCCGCTTCTTCCCACTCCACGCACACATCGGATCGAAAGCCTTCGCCGGACGCGGTCGCCTCAGTGATGTCGGATTCGCCATGATCGCCGTAATAACCGACTGCCGACGCCTGCACCACCAGATACGGCTTGCGCTTGGCAGCCGCGACCGCTTCCGCGACCGCCTGGGTGGTATCGAGTCGGCTCATCAGCACACGATTCTTGTGCGCGTCCGTCCAGCGCCAGTTGGCGGGATTGTGTCCTGCCATATTGACGATCACGGTCTGCTCGTCGATCAGGTGTCCCCACCCGAACGGAGAATAGCCGTCCCAGCGAGCGCCCTGCACATTGGGCGGCATCTTTTTCGCCTGGGAATTACGGCTCAACACGATCACTTCATGGCGTTCGCGCACCAGCCAGTAACTCAGCCTGTGCCCGATCAACCCGGTGCCACCTAAAACGATCACGCGCATGGTGTTTCCTTAAGGCATCGGGGATATGAAAGACTCCGTGAATCAGGATTTTCTCTACGGATGAATTATTATGCGTCTCTATGATGGCGCTGAATCCATGATTCACTGAGATTAGTGTAACAACATGTCCCCCACTTCTGCGAGGGCGCATCCGCAGCGGATGCGTTACAATTCAGACTATCCGTCCCTGGCGCACAGCACATCGAACGCTATGGGCGACCCGGTTCACAAACAAAGACTAGGAGCGGCGATGCGTCGGCTTTTTGTCGTAAGTACTGTTCTGTTAGTGTTCGTTTTGACGGCATGCGGCGGTGGCAGCAGCGGGGAAGGCGGAGGCATCACGGCGCCAGCGCTTCAGCTTCCTGACTACATGCGTCAGGGCTTCGAGAGCTACGGCGAACGCGGTGTGTCGGCGCGTCCTGCCAACGCGGTCGATGTCTTCATCGTGTATTCGCCCGAATCGCAGGAATATATGCCGGGCATCATCGAGGCGTTCAATCGCGCGTCGGCACAGGGCACCAACCCGGCGACGGGTCAGTCCTGGGGCGATCAGCGTCCGATTTTCGTCGCTGGACAGCAGCCGACGACGGGATCGTCTGGCTCGGTGGCGCGGGGGATCATCGCCGCGATCGACAATCCGGGCGCGTCGGACGTGTACCACCCGACTATCTATCAGCCGTCGGTGAGCACCTGGCTCGATCTGGTCAATTTCGAGACCGGCGATCCCGTCTTCGATCTGGCGACCGCACAGCCGACCGCGCTCACCCCGGTGGTGATCGGCATCTGGGAGAGCCTGTACAACGCGCTGGTGGCGCGCTTTGGCACCGACATCGGCTGGGAAGACCTGTTGGCGGTGCTGAACAGTCCCAACGGCTGGGCGGACTTTGGCATCGACAACGGACGCCGCGCCGTCTTTTACGGGCACGCCGATCCCGCCTTCAGCTCGACCGGGCTGTCTGCGACCATCTCGGTCTTTTATGCCTGCGCGCGTCAGAATGGCTTCACCGATCGCCGTCTGAACCTGCAGGCGGTCTCCAGCGGTGATGTGCAGGATTGTGTACGCGGCGTGGAAAATCTGGTGCGTCACTATGCGCGCCGCACAGAAGACTTTCTCGAATACATCGCACGCGGACCAGACTATCTCGACTTTCTGGCGCTGGAAGAGACCGACCTGATCTGCCTGAATCGCGGCGCGACTCAGGGCGACCAGACCTGTACCAAGCCGTCGGAAAAGCTGATCGCCATCTATCCTGAAGACGGCACCTTCTGGCACGAGCATCCGTTCGGGATCGTCAACGCCACCTGGGTGACCGACGAGCAAAAGGTCGGCGCGCGTATCTTCACCGATTTTGTGCTGACACCGGCGATGCAGCGTATCATCATGGCGCAGGGCTACCGTCCCGCCAATCCCGACGTGGCACCGGAATTTCCGCTGGTGGCGGAAAATGGCATCGACGTGAACCAGCCGCGCGCCATTCTCGACATTCCGCAGACGACCGTGATCAACTCGATTCAACAAGGGTGGGGGCTGATCAAGAAGCCCGCCGACATCATGATACTGGTCGATACGTCCGGCTCGATGGACTCCGACGACAAGCTCGATA
The DNA here is from genome assembly GCA_034437395.1 of Anaerolineae bacterium. Taxonomy (GTDB): domain Bacteria; phylum Chloroflexota; class Anaerolineae; order Aggregatilineales; family Phototrophicaceae; genus Flexifilum. The sequence continues at coordinate 20,204 of DAOTUN010000025.1, forward strand.
CCGCCCGTCCCGCCCTGACCGAGTTCATCAGGCAGATGAACACCCGCAACCGCGTCGGCTTGACCACCTTCAGCGACCGCGTGCAGTTGTGGGCGCCGATGGCGCCCGTCGAGCAAAACGCCCGCGCGCTCAACCTGTACATTTCCTGCCAGGGAGATGGTGTCTATCAGCCGCCGCGCAACGCGCTCTATGGACGCTGTTTGCAGCCGGATGGCAGCACCTCGCTCTACACCGCGCTGCGTACCGCCCTCGATATGACCGCCGCTGTATCCGATCCGGATCGGATTCGGGCGATCCTGCTGGTCAGCGATGGACAGGACACCTGCGACGCGATAGGCTGTGCCACCCTCGACGATGTGGTGAGCAAGATCGTCGAGACGCGCAAGACGCTCAATCCCGTGATCATCATCCCAGTGGCGTATGGCGCCGATGCCGACACCGCCACCCTCAGCGAGATCGCCCGCGTCAGCTTTACCACGCTGGTCACCGGTGATCCCAACAACATCCGCGAATTGCTCAACCTGATCAGCGGCTATTTCTAGCGTGATGTTTGGCGGGCGCATCACAATGCGCCTGAAAACAGTTAGTTATCTTCGTGGTGGACTTACCAGTACTCACACAAGGGGAAGACGCATGCTCCCGATCCTGAAGCTCACCTCGCTGTCGCGCGTCCTGGTCGGGATCAGTCTGTGTATGATGATCGCGCTGCCAGCGTCCGCGCAGGAGGTCACCCCATCGGTAGATGCGCCGACGACTGCCGCGACCGATGACACCGCCGCCCGCGCGCTGGCGGAGGCGTCGGCAGCCCGCGCCGCCGCTGAAGAAGCGATCGCCCGTGCCGATCGGCTCACCGACAGCAATGCGACCTTACTCAGCTTTCTGGAAGTTACCAGTGGTCTCGCCGCACTGGTGATCACGGTCGGCGCGGTACTCGGTCTGTCGTCGCTGGGTGACCTGCGCAAGAATCTAACCAAAACCTTCGAGGACAAATTCGAGGAGGAGCGCGAAAAAATCGTTGTGCTGCGGGGCGAACTGGACACCCAATTTGCAGAAGTCAAGAATGCCGCCGCGCTGGTCAAAGAGGTGCGACAGCAGGGGGATCGCGCCATTCGTGCGCTGACGCTGGTACAGCTCGGCGAGCAGCAGCTGCGCGATAGCAATTGGGGGGCGGCGCAGCATACATTCACCGAAGCGTATCGTCTCGACGGCAAGAATCGCGCGGTCAATTACTTTCTGGGCGAGCTGTATATCATGGAGCGCGACCTGAACCGAGCCGAAGTCCATTTGCGGCTCAGTCAGGGTTATGCGACCAAAAAACACCTGCTCGATGCGGAGACGGGCTTGTTGCCAGACGACCTGCCAGACAGCATCCAGGAATTAGCCGATCTGGATCAGGAGGACAGCACCAAGGTGGGCTATCCGCCCGCTGAAGCGGCATTGGCATATGTGCTGCGTCTGAGAGGCGATCGGGAGATGCGCATCAACTCGCGCAACGAATTTTACGCTTCGGCGGAACGGCGCTATCTCAAGGCGCTGCGCTTAGACAATTATGTGCGCGACATCAACGACGAGTCGGTCTACGGCATGTTGGGCGCGCTCTACCGCCAATGGGGGCGCGTCGATGATGCCATCCGTGCCTATGAAAGCGCCACCACCTCGACGCCCAATCGCTCGTATCCGCTCAACAACCTGGCGATGCTGCTGTACAAACGAAACCACCCAGGCGACATTGACCACGCCACAAAATTGTTTTTGCGCGCGATCAAGCTGGCAGAACATCGCATCGAGAGCAACCCGCTCGACTATTGGGCGCACTTCGACCGCATCACCGGTCAGCTCGCCTGTACGCTGTCGGTCGAGGCGGAGGAAGCCTTCGAGGCGGTGCTGCCGATCGTACAGATTAAGGGTCCGCTGGAGTCGTTTCGCAACGGGCTGAACGTCATGCGCAGTTCCGGGCGCAATACCACGCCGCTGGTGCAGCATTTCATCGATCGGGTCGAGGACGCGCTGGTGACCATGGACGAAAATAACAACGGCAGCAAGTGAGCGCGGACGCATCGTCGGGCGTGCTTGTACAGGGCGCCCTCGCCGGCGTAAGAGAGCAGAGGAACGGGTTGAGGGCTGCGTAGCTACCATTCTGTTCCTTGTCCATTGTCGGGGGGCGCTCATCCGTTATAATCCTGGCTCATGATCATGCACACACAATTATGAAGCGCCCGATGAATAAATCCGACACACAGCAGCGCCCGGTCTCATCCGATCGCTACGACGAGAGCTATTTCCGCACCGCGTGCGAAGGCTACGATGAATTCAATCACAGTGAGGGACAGCAGCTCTCGCGCCGTCTGACGTCCGCCTTTGCGCTGGCGAGCATCACGCCGGGGATGCAGGTGCTGGACATCGGCTGTGGACGAGGCGAGATTCTGCGACACACCGCCCAGCTCGGCGCCGACGCCTACGGCATCGACTACGCGGCGGTCGCGGTCAGCATGTCGCGCCAGGTGATCGAGCCGCTGGACGGAGTCGCGCCTGGCAAAACCGCTGTATTTCAGGCGGACGCCAAGACGCTGCCCTTTCCGACTGCTTCGTTCGACCGGGTGCTGATGTTCGATGTGGTCGAGCATCTGCATCCCTGGGAACTGGACGCTGCGCTCGCCGAGGTGCGCCGCGTCATGCGCCCCGACGGACGCTTCATCATCCACACCGCGCCCAATATCTGGTACGACCGCTATGCTTATCCAGTGGTGCGGCGGGTGCGTTCGTGGATGGGACAGGGCGCGGCGTATCCCCCTAATCCGCGCAACTTCCTGGTGTCGGTCAACGAGCATGTCCACGTCAACGAGCAGTCATGGTGGAGTATGCAGCGCACGCTGCACGCCGCTGGTTTTCGCGGCAAGGTCTGGCTCGAAAGCCCGCCGCAGCCCGGCGGCGAGGGCGCGCTGATCGATTCAATGCGCAATTTCGTCTTTCGCGTCCCGCCCTTCCGCTGGTTTTTCGAGCGTGAAGTATTCGCGGTCGTCGCACTCGACCCCGCCGTCCGTTAAAAACCGTACATCAGTAAAACGGAATTATGTGTATGCGCGACAAACGCCCTGTAGACGAATTGAGCCTCGCGGAACTGGAGCGTATACTCGCCATCCGCCGCCGTGAGGAACGCCAGAAACAGGTGGCACGCATGGCGCGCGATGGGCGGGTGATCGCCGCCGCCGATGCGCCCGACCGTCCGTCACAGCCCACGCCGGGCGTGAGCGCGGCGTCGCTCTACCCATCCGACTCGGACTATGATCCGGTCGCGGCGGCGCTGCACGCTATGACACGTCCCGATCCGACCCCGCTGCCAGCAGCGCCGCCTAAACCGACTCCCGCCATGCCCGCGCGCATCACCTTTGACGACGGCGACGCCGTGCCGCATTTCGATGAGGGCGGCGATGAAGCGCGTCAGGCGGTGCATGTCAGCCCGCGTGCGCGCCGTAAGGTGATGGATCGGCTGCTGCTGCTGGTGGAGGTGGCTGCTGTACTGCTGATCACCGTCGTCGGCTTCAACCTGGTGCGCGCCATCACCACGCTGGAACAGGAGACCGCTTCAGCGCAGGCACTCGCGGAAGAACAGCGCCGTGCCGTCATGCCGACGATCGCCCCCACCGCGACGCTGCGGCTGGAACAGGTCGTCCTGCCGACGGGTCACATCTACCGCGCCGGGGCGGAGCCGCAGTTCAACTTCAACGAGGTGCCGACGCATCTGCACGCCCGTGTCCAGGCGGAATGGATTCAGCCCGTCATGGCACGTCCGCCGCAGACCAGCGAGACCGCCCTATCGCTGATCGTGCCGCGTCTGAACCTGGATGGGACGATCGTGCAGGGGATCGACGTGGAAGCGCTCAAGCAGGGCGTCGCACAGATGCTCAACGGCGTCTCTCCCGCCGACGACGTGGGCAATGTCGTCTTTGCCGCGCACAACGACGTATACGGGCAGTTGTTCCGCCACCTCGATCAGCTCGAAACGGGCGATACCATGCAGGTGCGCACCGCGTCTCAGGTCTACACCTATCGCGTCACCGAGCGCCGAATCGTCGCGCCCAACGAAACCAGCGTGTTGCAGACGCGCCAGGGGGCGACTCTCACGCTGATCTCGTGCTATCCTTACCAGGTCAACAGCCAGCGAATCATTGTGTTTGCCGATCGAGTCAGTTAATCGACGGAACCAGGAAAGCCATTCGATGACCAAAAGCACAGCCAACCCGAATAAGAGCGAGCGTGCTGAAAAGCGCGAGGCGCGTCGTACCGGGACGACCGAAAATACGCCCTACAAGATGCGCAGCGCCGCGTCACGCCGTGCTGAAGCCCGTGCACGAGCCGCCTATCGCGGTGCCGAGGATGGCATGAGCGGCGACCTGCCCGACTCGCCGGAGCCGCGCATCGCCGTGCGCGATGTCGGTATCCGCATCAATCTCGACGCACCGCCTAAGACACGCAAGCGCGAACACGCGCTCGATCAGGGGCAGATCGCCTATCTGCTGCACAACCCCACCAAGACCGTCACCGTTGAGACGCTGCGCGCGCAGTACAACTATGTCGCCGCCGACATTCGCTCGATGGCGCTGCTGGCTGCCGGGTTGTTCGCGCTGCTGATCGTCCTGGCATTCGTGCTGCCACGCTGATCGGCGGTGGACTGGAGCGCCATTCCGTATTTCGCGGGTCTCGACGTGCCCGCGCTGGCGCGGGTCGAGCGGGCTGCGCACCGCAAACGTTACCCGGCGGGCGCGGTCATCTTTACCGAGGGCGAGTGCTGCGCCGGATTCTACATCGTCGCCGATGGGCTGGTGCGCATTTACCGCGTCAACCCGGAAGGACGACTGCACACGCTCAGTCTGCTGCGCTCACCCTCGACCTTCAACGAGGTGGCGGCGGTCGATGGCGGCGCCAACCCCTTCGATGCGGTCGCGGTGACTCAGGTCGAGCTGCTGATTATTGGGCATGAGGCGCTGCTCAACCTGATGGCGACCGAGCGCCGTCTGCTCACCAACACCGTCCAGGCGTTGGCACGGCTCAATCGTGACTACATCGAGCGTTTGGAAGATATGACTTTCCGCACCATCCCTTCACGACTGGCAAAATTGTTTCTGCGTGAGACCGCCTATGCCGATCAGATCGCGGAGCTGCCGTCCAAGCTGACGCAGGAGGATATGGCGAGCATCCTGGGCACCACGCGCGAGGTACTCGGTCGGGCGCTGCGTGGACTGATGAATGCCGGACTGCTGCGCAAGCACGGTCGTGCCTTCGTGATCGTCGATAAAGCCGGCTTGCAGGCGTTAGCCGAGACCAACACCCTGCCCAATCTGCGCGAATCCCCCAAAATTTAACCGGTGTTAAATCGATCTGTCGCGCACGGATCAGGCGATCGCGCCTCAGGGTAATCTGATCTTTCAAATCCAACAAAAGTCCCAGATCATCCGCTGAAGATCGGCTATAGTGTCGTGTAAACCGATCGCCATATCCTGATCCTGGAGTGTTGACCATGACTCACATCATCACCAGCTTATGCCTCCGCGATGGCGCCTGCGTGGACGTATGCCCTGTCGAGTGCATCATCCCCGGCAAGCCCGCCGCCGAATGGCCCTGGTATTTCATCGACCCGGATACGTGCATCGACTGCGGCGCGTGCGTCCCGGAATGCCCGTTCGAGGCGATCTTCATCGAGGAAGAAGTGTCCAATAAGTACCCGATGGCGAAAGACCAGAAGCGTATTCCGTTCGATACCAAAATCGAGATCTCCGCGATCGGGGGTGAGGTGGTCGATCTCACACTCGACATCAAGCCCAATTACGATTTTTACACCACCGGGCCCGGCTACGACGCCTTGTCGATGCCCGATTAGTGATGATTCATGCCGCGCGGGCGCATAGTGATGCGTCCCTACGGGGTAGGCGGCACCTGCGCGCGTCCCTACGACCATGACGGTGCTGCATCTGATCGCGCTGCCTTACGGCGATCCTGACGACCTCAGCCTGCGCGCGCTGCGATTACTGGGCGCTGTAGCTGCGGTCGTCGTGGCATCTGGCGAGCGTCCGCATCTGCTGGCGCTCGCCGCGCATCACGGGATCGCGCTGGCGCCGCTGCTGGACCCGGCAGATACAGATGCCGCACTGACGGCGCTGGACGCGGGCGATGTCGCGCTGGTGACGGCGAGCCATTTGCGTGCCGATGCCGACGCGATCGTGCAGGCGGCATGGGCGCGCGGCGTCAAAATCGAGCCGATCCCCGGCGCCGATCTGGTGATCGCCGCGCTGGTGCTGTCGGCGCTGCCGCCGGACTCCTTTGTCTATATCGGACGGCTGCCGATCGACCGAATCGATGATGCGCTGACGGATTACATCGAGGAACGCGCTACGCTGGTCATGACGCTGGACGCGGCGCGTGTCCGCGCGTCGGTGGTGGCGCTGCGCGCTCGCTTTGGCGATCGTCCGATCTGCGTCACCCATCGACCGGGCGCGGCGGACGGCTTTACCGTGCGCGGATCGCCGGTGACAGTGGCGATTCCCGATGGCACCTGGGTGGGTGAGGCGGCGATCGTCATCGGCGGCGCACCGGAACGCGCAGTCGTCGTCTGGGACGAGGCTGCCATGCGCGCGGCATTGCGGATGCGGCTGGCGGACGGTGATCCGCTCAAGGTGGCGGCAAAAGCGCTGGCGGCGCAGTCCGGCTGGGACAGACGGGCGATCTATGCGCTGGGGGTGGCGATGCACGATGACGACGGACGTGGCGATGCAGGATGACGACCGCTAAACTCACCCTGGCTTTTGTCCTCCGCTCCGCTACAATTTCAACACTTTCGGCAGTTAATTCAGCCGCGCCTTTGGGCGCGCTTTGTTTGAGGAACTATGTCATCCAACCGCGGTCCTAAAGCAAAAATCCAGCGTCGCTTTGGCGAAGTGCTGATCTCGCGCGCCAAGTATCAGAAGATTCTTGAGAAGCGCCCCTATCCGCCTGGCGATCACGGTAAAGAAAAGTCGTATCGTTCCGGGCGCCGCAGCGACTACGGTGTGCAGTTGTTCGAGAAGCAAAAGCTCTCGTTCATCTACAACATCCGCGAGACGCAGATGCGCCGCTATTTCAAGCGTGCGCTGCGTATGCCCGGCAACACGGGCAGCAACCTGCTGATCCTGCTGGAGCGCCGCCTGGACAATCTGGTGTATCGTTCCGGCTTCGCGCCGACCATCTTCGCGGCGCGTCAGTTCGTCACGCACGGGCATATCATGGTCGATGGCGGTCGCGTTGACCTGCCTTCTTTCCAGGTCAGCCCTGGCATGGTGATCAGCGTCGCTGAGCCGATGCGCAAGAATCCGCATGTGCTGGACGCGATGGAGAGCATCGCCAACAATCTCGACTATATCTCGATCGATCGCACCGCCTTTAGTTCGTCGCTCAGCCGCCTGCCCGATCGCACCGAGCTACCGCTGCCGATCAACGAGTCGCTGATCGTCGAGTATTACAACCGCCTCGGCTAATCCGAGCGTCAGGCGAAACGGCGACCGTACCCGGTCAGACCGACAGCATCAGATCGAACTCTTTAGGGGCGCAATCACATTGCGCCCCTATTTTGTTTCTGCCTGATCGACCGCGCGCACCAGCGGTAGACTGATCGAAAAGGTCATGCCGCCGGTCGGATTCCTGTGCGCGGCGATCGTCCCGCCGTGTTGATCCTCGACGATACGCTTGACGATCGCCAATCCTAAGCCCGACCCGCTTTCAGCCTCGGTTTGCGCGTGCCGGGTGCGAAAGTAGCGATCGAAGATGCGCGGCAGGTCGGCGTCACTGACGCCGATGCCGGTGTCGATCACGTCCAGCAGCGCGCGATCGCCGTCGGCGTGCGTAACCATGCGCACCTCGCCCGTCGGGGTGTAGCGCACCGCATTTTCCAGCAGATTACTGAGAGCGCGCGCGAACGTGGTGGGTGCCACCCGCACCGTGAGTGTGACATCGCCTTGATGTGCGTATGCCATATTTAGCCCTTTCGTCTCCCCGATGATGCGCAGCGGCTCAAAGACCTCGAACGCCAGATTGTGCAGATCGCGGACTTCCAGCGCGGTCGCGGGTTCGCGTTCCAGCCGGGCGATCTCGGCGGCGCTGGCGACCAGCGCGGTGAGCTGTGCCAAGTTCGCCTGCATCGAGGCGATCTGGCGTTCGCGGTGCGCCGGATCGTCGGAGCGGCGGATCAGGTTGATGCGCAGGTTCATGCCGCTGATCGGGCTGCGCATATCGTGGATGACCTCGTTGACGAATTCCCACAGCCGTTCAGCGCGTCCGCGTTCGAGGTCGATGTGCGCATTGTAGCGCCCGGCAATGCTCTCGATCTCGTGCTGTGCATTCTCCAGACGGCGCTCGATCTGTCCGAAGGTGCCGAACAGCAGCGCGAAGGTCGGACGGCGCTGCAAGCCGCGATAGTGCGGCAGACGCGGCGCGGCGTAATACAGATAGAGCGCCAGCAGCGGCGTCAGCAGCACGGCAGACAGCGTAGTGCCGACCAGACTGCCCTGAAAATAAAATGTGAATTCCTGAAAATCGACGGCTGTCAGCGCCCAGAATACCGCACTGTTCAGCGCCAGCGTGACGATCAGCGTCAGCCCGGCTTTGAGCGCCAGCGGCAGGCGCGGTACGTAGTTCACCAGCGCTTGAAACAATACGCTGATGGCGAACAGATCGATCAGGAACGCCACCGCCGACGCGACCGCCGTCATCAGTGAGAGATTGAGCAGCGGGTCATCGACTGGTAACCCCGCGAAGCTGCCGCCGCCGGGCGCACGCAGATGAAATGCCAGCAGGTAGTAGAGCAGGAAAGACAGAATCTCGATCCCGATTACCACCGCGATCGTCAGGCGCGCTGGGATGGCGCCCTCGCTGATGTAGATCACCAGCACGATCAGGATGATCGTCGGGATCAGCAGATTGGAGGCGACGGTGAAACGCAGGTCAGGCGTGACCTGGATGTAGACACCGACCGCCGATGCAAAGCGCATGATCGCGACCAGCGCCGCCGCGACCGAGACGACAGGCATGATCCCATAGCGTGGACTGAGCTGGTGCAGCGCCAGCAGCAGCGCATTGAGCAGCAGCATCGCGACGATCAGGATAGTGAGGTTGAGCACCATGGGGCAAATCCCTACAGACAGTCGATCCGTGTGAAATGTGTCTGTAGTATATCCGAAATATCGTATAATCGAAAATAGTCGTGGGGGCGATCACCCACGCGGCGCCCAGATCACATCCGCGACGCCAGCAGCGGCATTTTCTGCGCGCGCCAGTGTGAACAGAGTGTCGCTCAGACGATTGATATAGGGGAGGACGTGATCGCCGATCGGTTCGTTTTCCGCCAGCATCACGACCAGGCGTTCAGCGCGGCGGCAGACCGTGCGGGCGATATGGATGGTGGCAGAGGCGGGCGATCCGCCGGGGAGGATGAAGCTCTTGAGTGGGGGCAGGGAGTCGGTCATGGCGTCAATACGACTTTCGAGCCAGGTCACCGACTCGGCGTCCATACGAACGACGTAGGACGTGGGCGCGTCGAGTGGGGTGGCGAGGTCGGCACCCAGGTTGAACAACTGATGCTGGATACGGGCGAGATCGGCATCGCCCTGCGGGGAGAGCGCCATGGTGCGCGCCAGACCCAGAGTGGAATTGAGTTCATCGACGGTGCCATAGCTCTCGACCCGCAGATGATGTTTGGGCACTCGTCCGCCTGAAAACAGACTGGTGGTGCCGTCGTCGCCTGTGCGCGTGTATATTTTCATGCGCGAAAGTGTAGCAGATCGCACGCTATAATGGGATGATGTTTTCCGTGCGAAAGTGGCGCTATGACTTCCTGGTGCAGCATCTACATCCCGACCGATACACGCGACGCGCTGATCGAGACCGTTCGCCGCGCGGTGATCGAGTCGGGTTACATCCTGTATGATCCATTCACGGGCATACCGGGTGCCGTCTATCCGCTGACGGTAAAGGGGTTCATCACGCCGACCCTGCCCGGCACGGGGGCGCCCTGGGTTCGCATCGTGTTCGAGCGCGCGCCGGAGGTGCTGTCCGCGCTCACACACCAGTTCGATCGCTGCGTGACGCTGAACGCGGGCGATCCGACCTGGGAGCAGTCCGCGCCGACGGAGGCTGATGCGCGCGTCCGTGTGGGCGGGATCGTCGTCGAGGCGCTGCCGGACTCGACGCGCGCGCTGGCAGACCGGATCGATCTGAGCAAAGCGGAGGCGATGGCGGACAGGATGCTGGGCGCTCTGAGCGGGCGCGTCGGCATGAGCGCCGCTGATGCGGCGGGCGCACGCGCGCTGTTGTCCGGCGGAGCGGATGCCGCGCTCGATCTGACGCGCGGGGTCGGCGCCAGGTTTGCGCGGCTGGCGGCACAGGCTGGACTGCCCTCCGGCTGGCACACGCCCGATTTTGTCACGCTGCGCGACGCCTACGCGCTGCATCGGCGCTTGCAGCGTTTCCCGAATGCCAGGCTGATGCCGGACGAGATCGCCGCGCGCGACGCAGTGCCGGAGGCGCTGGCGTACACGCCGCTGTTCGGCGGCAAACAGGCATGAGCGCGCACGATCGCGTCCATTGGGATGAGGTCTACCGGGCACGTCTGGGGGATCGTCTGCCCGCGCCCGATCCGCTGCTGCTGCACTATGTCCCCCCGGTCGTGTCCGACGGACGCCAGCGCCCGCCGATCGCGCTCGATCTGGCATGTGGACTCGGACAAAATGGCTTGTGGCTGGCGGAACAGGGTTACACGGTCGATCTGCTCGACGTGAGCCGGACGGCGCTCCTGCGCGCGCAGGAGGAAGCGGGTCAGCGGCGGCTGCGCGAGGTCAACTTCATCCAGGCAGACCTGGACGAGATCATGATCGAGCGCGATCGCTACGATCTGGTCTGCGTATTTCGCTTTCTCAATCGACGCATCATGTCCGCCATCCGCGCGGCGGTCAGGACGGGTGGACGAATCGTGTACGAGACCTACAACACGCGCCATGTCGAGTCGCATCCCGACTTCAACCCGGATTATCTGCTCAGTCCCGGCGAACTGACGGGCTATTTTGGCGATTGGCGGGTGCTGCACGGCGGCGAACCGGAGTCGATCAGCCAGATCGTCGCGCTCAAGCCGGAGCGCCGCCCATGACGACGATCACGCGCTGGATGACGGGCGCATGGCTGCTGCGCGCGCTGCTGGCAGCGCTGCTGATGCTGTCATCCGAGGCGCTGTTGTGGGCGGCGCCGGACTCGCGTCCTGGGTTCGAGTGGGCGCTGCTGCTGGCGGCGTACCTGGCACTGGCGTCGCTGCTGCTCGATCTGGCGGCGCGCTGGCGGCTGCGCGACCTGTTCGGATTGATGGCGCTGGCGGGGGTGTACGGTCTGCTGAACGCCGCGCTGCTCAACCCACAGACCGCCTTTGCGGATTTTCCACGCACGCTGTTCACCCGCGCGATGGGCGGACACACGCTGATGGGGCTGCTGGCGCTGGCATGGTGGCTGCGGCTGACCGACGCGCGCGCGTCCGGCGGTGCCGCTTCGCGCGCGCTGATCGGGGTGATCGCGTGCCTGATCGGGGTCATCGGCGGATACTGGGGGCATTATTCGCCGCCTGTATTCGTGAGCGGCGGCGAGACGACACTGCTCACCATCGGCATCGCCTACGGCGCGCTGGCGGCGATCGCGGTCGGGGTGATGCTGCTGGCGCGACGGGGTGGGGCGGCGGCATTCGACGCCGACTCGCTGCGACTGCGGCGCGGAGGCTGGGCATTGGTGGTGATCGCGCTCGTCCCGATCGGCGCGGCACAGGTGGCGTCAGGGCGCAGCGACGGGGTCGCGCTGACGACGGTGGCGCTGTTCGCGGCATTTTGCGCGGGCGTGGTCTGGTTTCAAAAACGGGCGCGCGGCGCGTCACTGCTGGACGGTCGCTCGCTGGCGATCGACCCGCGCCGCCTGGTGATTCCGCTGGTGGGCGGGGCGATCGGCGTGGTGATCGGGTACGCGCTGCCGCGCCTGATCGGGGCGACCGACATGCTGGCGCTGATCGCGGCGCTGCTGACTGCCTATGGTCTGGTGTGGCTGCCGCTGGTGGCATTCGTGCTGGGCGCGCGCGAATTCAGCCGCCAGTCGCGGGCGATGCGACTGTAGGGGTTTGGCACGCCAAACCCTGATTATGTGAAAGCGAGAACCTATGGACAAGATCGCGCTATTCGAGAACAAGCGGATCGTGCTGGGTGTCACGGGCAGCATCGCCTGCTATAAGGCGGTCGATCTCGCCAGCAAGCTGACGCAAGCCGGGGCGATCGTCGATGTGATCCTGACCGAGGCAGCGGCGAAATTCGTCACGCCGCTGACCTTTCAGGCGGTCACCGGACGCGCCGTCTATGATGATCTGTGGACGCCGACGCCGGGGGCTGACCTGCCGACGCACATCGCCCATGTCGGCTTGGCGGAGGGCGCCGACCTGCTGGCGATCGTCCCTGCTACCGCCGACACACTGGCACGGCTGGCGCATGGTTTTGCGAGCGATCTGCTGGCGATCGTGGCGCTGGCTGCCCGCTGTCCGCTGCTGATCGCCCCAGCGATGGACGGCACCATGTACGCGCATCCGGCGGTCGCGGCAAATGTCGGGATGCTGCGATCGCGCGGCGCGCTGATCGTCGAGCCGGAGGTCGGACGGTTCGCATCGGGGCTGGTCGGTCAGGGACGGCTGCCGGAGACGGCGACGCTGCTTGGCGCGATCCGGGCAGCGCTCGGTCGCGGCGGCGCGCTGGCGGGTCGGCGGGTGGTGGTGACCGCTGGCGGCACGCGCGAGGCGCTCGATCCAGTGCGCTACCTCACCAACCGATCGAGCGGCAAACAGGGTCACGCCCTGGCACAGGCTGCCGCCGATGCGGGCGCGGACGTGACGCTGATCACGGCGGCGCGCGATCTGCCTGCGCCGTATGGTGCGCAGGTCGTGGCGATCGAGTCGGCGCGGGCGCTGCGCGACGCGGTGCTGTCGGCGTGCGACGGCGCCGACCTGCTGATCATGGCGGCGGCAGTGGCGGACTTCCGCCCGGAGGTCACCGCCGACCACAAGATCAAGAAGTCGGGCGGCGGATTGACGATCGTGCTGACGCAGAATCCCGATATTCTGCTGGAGGTCAAGGCGCGGCGCGCGGAGACCGGTTCACCGCGCGTCGTGATCGGATTTGCGGCGGAGAGTCAGAATGTGATCGCCAACGGGCGCGACAAGCTGGCGCGCAAGGGGCTGGAACTGCTGGTCGC
>DAOTUN010000026.1:0-37645 GCA_034437395.1 Anaerolineae bacterium
CTTCCGTTCGGCTAAAGCCAGGAACGCTTTCATCCACTGCCATTAAAATGGCGTGGCTTTCTCGCGGGCTAAAGCCCTGTTCTGTAATCTCACGTCTCTCGACTGCCACTCAACCCCACCAGCCGCCCGACCAGAATAGCGATGAACAGCACCCCGACCACCGCTTCAAAGGCAGCGAACGCCTGTGCCCACGAGGTCAGCGGCAGAATATCGCCGTAGCCGAGCGTCGCCAGCGTGACGAAGCTGTAATAGACGAATTTTTGCCAGGTGAGCGCCACCTCCGGCGCATAGCTGATCAGGAATGCCCCCTCACTGCTGTTCAGGCGCGTCAGCGTCTCGATGCACATATAGATCGGCGCGAACATGTAGCCGATCAGGATGTACGCCGTGATCGCCGCGTAGATGACTGCATTGCTCATGCGCCGCGTCTCGATGAAGACGAATTCCAGCAGCGCCACAATCAGGATGACATCGAAGACGATGAACCCGCCGAACAACGCCAGGGTGATGACCGGATTCAACGTCCCCGCGTATGCCTGGGTGAGGTAATACACGCCGAGCAGCGTCTGGAGTGCGCCACCCACCAGTCCGAGCCACACCGAGTGCCGCCCGGCAGCAATGAATGCCACACCTAGTCCGAAAAATACGCAAAACAACACCAGATAGATCATCGCGGGGACGAAACCCGCCTCGGACATCGGATAAATCAGCGTGACAAATGCGGCGCCCAGTAAGAGATACAGCACCCGTCCCTGCACGCGGCTGGCGGATTCCTGTTCGCGCGAGGTGAGCGCTGTCGATGTGATGCGGTCGATGATGGACACACAGACTCCTCGATAACCAGGACAAGCTCTGCATCTGCACGGGCGATCGCTACGAAACAGAGGACTCGAACTGTTCCGCTTCCTTCAGGACGCGCCGCGCGATCACCATGCGCTGAATCTCGCTGGTGCCTTCGCCGATGGTCATCAGCCGCTGATCGCGATAGATGCGCTCGACCGGAAATTCGCGGCTGTAGCCATAGCTGCCGTGAATCTGGATCGCGTTGCGCGCCACCTTTTCCGCTACCTCGCTCGCCATCAGTTTTGCCATCGCCGCCGCCTTGCCAAAATCGCGCCCCTGATCTTTCAGCCAGGCGGCTTTATGCACCAGCAGACGGGCAGCCTCGATCTCCAGCGCGGCGTCGGCGATCATCCACTGGATCGCCTGATGCTCGCTGATCGGCTTGCCAAACGCCCGCCGTTGACGGGCATACCTGACACCTTCTTCAAATGCCGCCTGTGCCAGTCCGATGCTCAACGCGCCGATGCCGATGCGCCCGCTGTCGAGAATCTGCATCGTCTGGTAAAAGCCTTCCCCTTCCGCGCCCAGCATACAGTCACGCGGCACGCGCACCCCGTCGAAACTGAGCATGTGCGTGGGCGACCCTTTGAGACCCATCTTCTTTTCCGGCGGATGAATCGTCAAGCCTTCCGAGCGGGTGTCAATCAACAGCATACTGAAGTCACGCGATCCGCCGCTCGTCCCGGTGCGCACCAGCGTGACGATCACCGGCGCTTTGCCAGCATTGGTGATCCAGGCTTTCGAGCCGTTGACGACCCAGGCGTCGCCGTCGAGGAGGGCGCTGGTCTGCGCGCCGCCCAGCAGGTCGGAACCTGCGCCCGGCTCGGTCAGCGCCAGGGCGCCGAGATGTGCGCCATCACCCAGCAGCGGAAACCAGCGCGCCTGCTGTTCCGGCGTGCCCCACTTTTTGATCGGCGCACAGCCGAGTCCGTTATGTGCGGTGATCGACAGCGCGGTCGAGCCGCACGCCCAGCCTAATTCTTCCAGCGCGATCGCCGCGCTGATCGCATCGATCTCGACGCCGCCGTGTGCTTCCGGTATTTCCAAGCCGAGCAGACCGAGATCGCGCATTTTGCGCACTGCGTCATAGTTGAGCGAGGAGGTCTCATCGACATGGGCGGCGTGGGGCCTGACCTCGGCGTCGCAAAAATCATGCACGGCACGCTGCCACATTTTCTGTTCGGGGCTGAGATCAAAATCCATCTTTTTATTCCGTGAAATGTATTTCCGACATTGCGATAGTTTATACTACAGGCACGATTGTGCCGCTATCACTTTGGGTAGGTTTAGCGAGGATTGACACATGGCGCTCAACCGACGACTCGGCTTCACCCGTGTGGAAGCCGACGAACATTACAAGCGCGCGCTCGACTTCTACAAAAAACGCGACTATGACAATGCCGTCGATTCGATGAACAAGGCGATCGAGGCATTTCCAAACCAGCCGGAATATCATTCCGCGCGTGGTCTGATGCACTACGACGACGCCAATTTCGACGAGGCGCGCCAGGACTTTGAAGCCGCCCTCGCATTATTCAAATACGAGCTGCTGGCGCATTATGGATTAGGGATGATGGCATTTCGGGAGCAAAGCTGGGACGATGCACTGTCGCACCTGAAAGCCGCCTACAACGTCAACCCGAAACGCGCTGAGACGCTGTACGCGCTGGCGCTCACGCATTATCACCGCCGCGATTTTGTCAGCGCCGCCAACCTGATGAAACAGGCGCACGATCAGTTCGAGGCGAACGAGGACAAACGCAAAGCCGACGCCGCCAGGTGGCTGCGCGAGCTGGGCAAGCTGTCCGATAAGACGGCGGCGCTGCTGGAGGGGGGGAAACCGTAGGGTCATCATCATAAAGGCTTGCCACGCCAAACACTACGATCGCTCGTCCTGGGTGTGGCGATACTGCTTTGGACTGACGCCGTAGACCAGCTTGAACTGGCGCGAAAAATGAAATGGCGAGTCGTAGCCCACCATCGCCGCGATCGCCCCGATCGGGTGCGCGCTGAACGCCAGCAGCCGCGCGGCATGGCGCAGGCGCAGCCTGACCAGTGTTTGCATCGGTGATGCACCCGTCTCACGCTTGTAGAGATGTGCCAGGCGGGAGGGTGAGAGTGCGACCGACTGCGCCAGTCGGTCGAGCGAAATCGGCTCTGCCAGATGCGCCTCCATATAGGCGACGACCTGTTCGACGCGGGGATCAAGCCCGATACCCTGACCGACCGCTACCGCGCGTGCGATCAGCAGCAGCGCTTCTTCCAGGGCATTTTGCGAGAGATCATCGCTGTAAACGCTGTGCTGCTTGTTTTCGCGGATCATGCGCTCGAACACACGGTGCAGGTGCGGCTGCAGCGCGTCATCGTCGAGCCGCTGTACGATCAACCCCGGCATCACCTGAGGCAGACTCAGCCAGCCAAACCAGGCGGGGCGGGGGATGAAATGCGCCCAATAGAAATTCCAGGTCTTGCCAGGCATGGTGCCGTAGTCCTGCGCTGTGCCGGGCAGCAGCAGCGCCACACTGCCGGGTTCACACAGATAATCGCGCCCATTCAGGCGACAGCGCCCCTGACCGCTGACCGTGAGCATCAGCAGCCAATCGAAACGACCGCGCGTGCGCACGATGCGATAGCTGTCGCTGTTGTCGTCCCGATCCGCGACCAGATGATTGGCTGGATAGCTGCGCACATCGTCTTCAGCAGGATTTGGTATATACACGGCACGTCACGCTATTTTTTACAGGCGGCATAATTCATATAGTAGCAGTAAATGCTAAACAGGAGTCGGATTATGTCGATCACACCAGAACAAAAACGCCACTACGACGAACACGGCTATGTGCTTGTCGATCATTTATTTACGGATGAAGAAGTCGCTTTTTACCGTGCGCATTACATGCGTCTGCGCGAATCAGGCACCTATCCCGGCGATTTTGAAGGAGTCAATCCCACCAGCGCCGATCCGCTTAAGCGCTATCCGCGCATGATCCACATGCACCGCTGGGACGATCTGAGCCTGCAATGGATGATCGACGCGCGCATCAACGCCTGTCTGACGGCGCTGTCGGGGCGCGAACCCTACGCGGTGCAGACAATGCTGTATTTCAAGCCACCGCAGTCGCGCGGGCAGGCGCTGCATCAGGACAATTATTATCTGCGCGTGCAGCCAGGCACCTGTATCGCTGCGTGGATGGCGCTCGATCGCTGCGACGAGGAAAATGGCTGTCTGGAAGTCGTCCCCGGCACCCACAACGACCCGATCCTCTGCACCGTCCAGGCGGACACCAGCGCCAGCTTTACCGATGTCACCGTGCCGCTCCGCCCCGGACAGACCGCCCAGCCGATCATCATGGACGCGGGCAGCGTGCTGTTTTTCAACGGGTCGCTGGTGCATGGCAGCAAGCCCAATATCTCGACGACCCGTTTTCGCCGCGCGCTGATCGGGCACTACATCGAGGGGGACTCGCGCGAGGTCTTCAAGTGGTATCACCCGGCGCTGCACATGGATGGCACCCCCGTCACGCTCGACGAAGCCCAGGAAGGCAGCATGTGCGGCGTGTGGGTCGAGGAGACGGAAACGTTCGAGATTGTGGCGTCGAACCGCAATTTCCCCGCCAAATCCGAGTAGCGGTTTGGCGTGGCAAACCTGCTCGTCACAGCAGGGATGCGTTTTGGTTCGTCACGGTGTCACGTCTTCGTCTTCGAGGCGTGTGATACGCATGAATGCCTTTTCCTGTGGCGACATCTCTTTGGGATAGACCGTCTCGTCGTAACTTTCGAGGATACGATAGCCCTCTTTGATGTAGCTGCGGATGGTGTGCAGGCTGATCCCCATCTCGTCGGCGGCGAGGTGGGCGGGCATCCCTTTGACCACGCACAGCTCGATCGCCTGACGAATGCGATCGGTCAGCTCTGGGTAGGCGCGTCGGCGCGGCAGCACGACTGCCTCGCGCACCCGCCGCTGCATCGAGCGGGCACAGGCGCGCTCGATCGCCGGGGTGATCAGCAAATCCCGATCCAGGGCATACACGATCGCCCAGGCGATTTGCTGTGTCAGCTCGGCTTTCAGCAGATACGCGCGTGCCCCGGCTTCGGCGGCGGCTTCCACCTGTTTGACAGTCGCGAAACGCGCCAGGCAGAAGATCAGCACGTCGGGAATATGCGTCCGCAGACGACGGATCGACGCTTCGAGCGTGTCGGCGTCGGAGGCGTCGCTGTCCAGCACGATCACATCGGGCAGCTCGGCATGAGGCAGCCGCGCGATCTGGTCGAACAATGCCTCCAGCGACTCGACCAGCAGCGTCACGCGCGTGCGCCGATCCCACGCCAGATAGCTGTTGATCGACTGGAGTGCGTAGTAGTCGGTGTCCATCACAGCGACTTTGAGATTGATCCCAGCAATTGGATTCTGCATGGTGCACCTCGGTGGCTGTCGCTATCGAATGAGCGAGTCCGGCTGATTGTACGATCCCCGCCGCATTTTACCCACCGACGACCACAGCAATCGGGGTGCGCTGTTATAATGGCGGCAGGATTTCATCCACTTGCATAGGAATGAACCGATGTTCAAAGACTCGCAGGCATTTTCCAGCTTTTCCGTGAACGACCTTCACGCCGCAAAGACCTTCTATGCTGAGACGCTCGGACTGGACGTGAACGAGGAAGACGGTTTCCTCAATGTACAGCTCGCGGGCGGCAGCGCGGTGCTGGTCTACG
The DNA here is from genome assembly GCA_034437395.1 of Anaerolineae bacterium. Taxonomy (GTDB): domain Bacteria; phylum Chloroflexota; class Anaerolineae; order Aggregatilineales; family Phototrophicaceae; genus Flexifilum. The sequence goes on from DAOTUN010000026.1 coordinate 5,560, forward strand.
GCAAAGAGGATCACCTCCCGGCGACGTTCACCGTCCTCAATTTTTCGGTGCCCCAGGTCGAGTCAGCGGTCGCAGCCCTGAACCAAAAAGGGGTGAAGTTTGAAATTTACCACGACGGCGAGCTGCAAACCGACGACCAGGGCATTTCGCGTGCCGACGGTCAGGCAATCGCCTGGTTCAAAGACCCGGCGGGCAACATCCTTTCCCTGATGGAAACGCGCTGATCGCGCCTTCGTAGAATGATATCGACACCACAGACAATCTTCGATCGACTCACCGCTTCCACCCCGCACAATGACTGCATTCTGTCACCAGGGCGGACTCCTCTCTCCTACGAGGTGCTGCGCGCGCACATCCACACGACCCTGAGCGCGCTCGCTGCCGCCGGGATCGCCCGCAACGATCGTGTGGGGCTGGTGCTGCCCAACGGCGCAGAGATGGCGGTCGCGCTGCTGGCGGTCATGTCCGGGGCGGCCGCCGCGCCGCTCAACCCGTATTATCGGACGCCGGAATACGAATTTTATCTGTCCGATCTGGGCGCCAAAGCGCTGATCGTGCAGCACGATCAGCCCTCGGACGCGCGAGCCGTCGCCCAACGCCTGGGCATTCCGGTGATCGAGCTGACCCCCACGCCCGCGCAGTCGGGACTGTTCACGCTGTCGATCCCAGACTTGATGAAGGCGCCGATCTTTGCCGCGCCGAACGACAGCGCGCTGGTGCTGCACACCTCCGGCACGACCGGACGCCCCAAGCTGGTCGCGCTCACCCATGCCAACCTGCTGGCATCGGTCGATCACATCGTCGCGGCGCTGGACCTGACCGGAGCGGATCGCTGCCTGAACGTGATGCCGCTCTTTCACATACATGGAATCGTCGCGGCACTGCTATCCTCGCTGGCGGTCGGCGGAGGGGTGATCTGCACCAGTGGTTATACACCCGAAGAATTTTTCCCGGCGCTGACCGATCTGCGACCGACCTGGTACACGGCTGTGCCAACGATCCATCAGGCGATACTCGCTCAAATCGAGCGCCAGCCCGATCTGGCATCCGGGCACAGGCTGCGCTTTGCACGCTCGTCATCGGCTGCGCTGCCTCCGACGGTGCTGCGCGCTCTGGAGACGGCGCTCGCCGTTCCCGTCATCGAAGCCTATGGCATGACCGAAGCCGCTCACCAGATCGCCAGCAACCCGCTTCCGCCCGGCACGCGCAAGATCGGGTCGGTGGGAGTCGGCGTCGGCGTCGAAATCGCCGTGATCGATGCCGACGGACATTTTTGTGCGGTGGGCACGCGCGGCGAGATCGTCATCAAGGGCGAAAACGTGATCGCGGGTTATCACGACAATCCGCGCGCCAATGCCGACTCGTTCCACGCTGGCTGGTTCCGCACCGGCGACGAAGGACTGATCGACGCTGACGGCGCCCTGTTCATCACCGGGCGGCTGAAAGAAATGATCAATCGCGGCGGTGAGAAGATCGCGCCGCTGGAAGTCGATGCCGCCCTGCTGGAGCATCCCGCCGTGCGTGAAGCGCTGACGTTCGCCGTACCGCACGATACCCTCGGTGAAGCGGTGGGTGCGTTGGTGGTGCTGCGCGACGGCGCGACCGCCAGCGACGACACGCTGCGCGCGTTCGTCGCCGCACGGCTCGCTTACTTCAAGGTGCCAGGGGTAATCGTGTTTGGGGATGCACTGCCAAAGGGCGCGACTGGCAAGCCGCAGCGCGTGGGCGCCGCCGAAAAGCTCGGATTGACGCTGATCGAGTCGGCTGCACAGGCAGGCACAGCGCCGCCTCAGGATGCGCTGGAAATGCAGATCGCGGACATCTGGAGGCAGGTACTCGGTGTCGAGCGCGTGGGCAGACACGATCGTTTCCTCGATCGCGGTGGCGACTCGCTGCGTGCGCTGCGCGTCATTGCCCAACTGCGGCGGACGCTGGCGATGCCGCTCACACTGACGCATTTCTTCGACGCGCCGACCGTCGCGGACATGGCGGTGCAGATTCGCCAGATGCGGACGAGTACGTCGGATGCCGATGTGTCGCTGGGATCGGCGCACAGCGTCGATGGACATTATCCGCTGTCGTTCACGCAGGAGGCGATCTGGCTCGGCTGTCAGATTGACCCGCTGGTGTACCAGGATGCGCGCGCGCTGCGCATCGACGGCGCGCTCGACCCGGCAGCCTTACAGCACGCTCTCGATGCGCTGCTGCACGAAAATCCGACGCTGCGGACACGATTCGCGGACGACGACGGCGTACCCTTTCAGTGGATCGGCACCGATGCGGCGCTGCCTCTGCATCGTCGCTCGCTGACCTGGGATGCGGTCGATGCCGCCGTGCGCGACCTGCTGGCACAGCCTTTCGATCTGGCAGGCGATCTGCTGCTGCGCGCGGTGCTGTTGGAGTGCGCACCGGACAGTGCCGTGCTGGTGCTGATCACTCACAATCTGATCTGCGATGGGGTGACGATCGCGCTGTTGTACGAGCGCCTGGGCGTCCTGTACGAGGCGCTGCGCGCTGACGCTCTGTCCGCGATCGCACCCGCCGCGCCCACGCTGGGCTACAGCGACTATGCCGTGTGGCAGCGCGCGACCTACCCTGAGGCGCTGCTGTCGGCTCAGGCGGATGCCTGGACCGCCGCTCTCGCGGGATTTCCAAATCGGTTAGCCCTGCCGCTGCTGGTCAGCGCTGCGATCGAGGCGCGTTCCGCTGATCATGCCGCTCATCACGCCGCGCATTATGCCAATGAAACACTGCTGATCCGACAGCTGGATGCCGAGACCAGCGCGCGGGTGCGCCGCCTCGCCGCCGATCACGCGGTCACGCCTTTCAGCGTGCTGCTGGCTGTGTACGCCGTGCTGCTGTTCCGCTATACCGAGCAATCACAGACCATCGTCGGCACGACCGCAGCCAATCGCACCCACCCCGACACCACCGCGATGATCGGTTTTTTCACCGAGCTGCTGCCACTGCCGATCACCGTCACGGCGGAATCGCGCTTTTCCGCGCTGATACGGCACGCGCACGAGACGATCATCGCCGCGCTCGATCGTCAGCCCGTGCCATTGGCGCAGATCGTCGAGCGCCTGCAGATTGAGCGCGAGGTGAACACGCATCCCTTGATCCAGGCGACGATCACCTACAAGGAGGAAGCAGCACAGCCTTTCTCGTTGGGCGGGGCGGTCGCGGCACCGATCTACTTTGGCAAGGCGCACACGCGCATGGATCTGGAGCTGGAGATTGTGCGTGATGGCGACGGCATGACCTGTCTGTTTCGCTGGCAGGGGGCGCGCTTCGACGCGGCGCACATAGCGCGGCTGGCAGGGCATTTTGCCACCCTGCTGTCAGACGCGCTGGCTCATCCCCAGCAGACGGCGTCATTGTTGCAGATGCTCACGGAGGGCGAAATCCGACAGATCGTATTCGACGCCAACGATACAGCGCGCGATCTGGCGCCGATCGAGCCGCTGCACATCTCGTTCGAGCGCCAGGTCGCGCTGACGCCCGATCGGATCGCGCTCATCTTCGATGATGCCCACTGCACCTATGCGCAGCTGGATGCCGCCGCCAATCGGCTGGCGCATCATCTGCGTACTCTGGATGTGGGCGCAGAACCATATGTAGCACTGTGCATGGGGCGCTCGATCGATCTGATCGTGGCGATGCTGGCGGTGCTGAAGTCGGGCGCGGCGTTTGTGCCCATCGACCCGACATTTCCGCCAGAGCGCATCGCCTGGATACTCGACGACTGCGCGACTGCCCTGGTAGATCACGACGGCGGACGCGCTCGACCGTCTGCCGGACGCGCGCCAGGCGTCCGCGCTGGTCATGGAGGCTTTGCGATCGCAGTTGCAGGCGGTTCCGATCACGACGCCAGCGCCGACGGCGACGCCGGACGATCTGATGTGCGTGTTCTACACCTCTGGCTCGACCGGGCGCCCAAAAGGGGTGCTGCTCGAACACCGCGCCATGCACAATCATTTTTACGGACGACCGGTGCAGTACCGCTTTAGCGTGGACGATACGCTGCTGGCAGCGGCGGCGGTCAGCTTCGACGTGTTCTGGTACGAGGTCTTCAACGCGCTCTTGTTTGGGGCGCGACTGGTCATCCTGCCGCCAGGCTTGGAAGCGGATGTCCCGTATCGGCTCGATCTGGTGCAGCGGCAAAGTGTCACGATGGTGATCGCCACGCCGTCGCTGCTGTCGCTGCTGCTCCAGGAAGCGCAGCCCGATCAACTGCGCTCGGTGCGTTTTTTCTCGGTCGGCGGTGAGGCGCTGACGCCGAACATGCGCGCACGCTTTCACGAGGCGCTGCCGGACATCCCGCTGATGAACGCCTACGGACCCAGCGAAGCCAGCATCGTGGTCAGCTACGAACGTGCCGATCTGCCAGCGCGCTGGACGACTATCGGCGCCCCGATCGCCAACACCCAGCTGCATGTCCTCGATGCACGGCTGCAGCCCGTGCCCATCGGGGTGATCGGCGGCTTGTACATCGGTGGACATTCACTGGCGCGCGGCTATCTCAATCTGCCCGAATTGACCGTCGAGCGCTTCATCGTGCATCCGACGCTGGGACGGTTGTACCATACGGGCGATGTGGCGCGGCGGCTGGAGGGCGACTCCGGAGTCCCTGACACATTCGAGTTTCTGGGGCGATCCGATTTTCAGGTCAAGCTGCGCGGCTTTCGCATCGAGCTGACCGAGATCGAGCAGGTGTTGCTGTCCCATCCTGGCGTGGAGGCAGCTATCGTCGTCATCGACGGACGCGACGACGAACCCCGACTGGTCGCGTACACGGTGGGCGATGCGAGCATCCCGGTGCTGCGCGCCTTTTTGGAAAGTCGGCTGCCGCATTATATGATCCCGGCGGCTTTCGTCCAGCTCGACGCCATGCCGCTCACCGCGCATGAAAAGGTCGATCGCCGCGCGCTGCCCCAGCCGGATTACAGTGCCGACAGCGAGCCGTTCATCGCGCCGCGCACCGATACCGAACATCAGCTCGCGACGATGTTTCAGGAGCTGCTCGGCGTGCAGGACATCGGCGCGAACAGCCACTTTTTTCACCTCGGCGGTCATTCACTGCTCGGAACGCGGCTGCTGATGCGCATCAGGCGCGCATTTGGGGTGACGCTCTATCTGAGGATACTCTTTCAGACGCCGACGGTGGCGGCGTTGGCGCAGAAAATCGACTCGGCAGCATCGACAATTCAGGATGATCGGGAGCATATTCGGCTGTGACGCCCCTCGACTTTACCCCCATCGACACCGAACCACTCACCGCGACGGCACTGCTGGCGCAGCTCGCAGCGCTGCAAGTCGAGGTCAGGCTGCTCGGTGTCGAGCTGGACGTGTCCGCCCCTAAGGGCGTGCTGACCGCGCCGCTGATCGACCAGATCAGAGCGCGCAAACCGGAGATCATCACCCTGCTGCGTGCCGGGATCGCCAGCGCGTCCACGCCAGCTATAGCCGCGCGCCCCTGGGAAACAGGCGATCGGCTGCCACTCTCGTTCACGCAGCAGTATACCTGGGTGCTGCATCAGTTCGAGGCAGACAGTGCCGTCCTCAATATCGCATCGGCACGGCGGTTGCGCGGCGCGCTGGACCTGGATGCGCTGCAAAAAAGCTGTGATTCACTGCTGATGCGCCATCAGTCTTTGCGCACCACTTTCATGCTGCACGACGATCTCCCGGTGCAGGTGGTGCAGGCGGCGCGGCGGCTCGATCTGCGCATCCTCGATGCCGTGAACGAAGAAGAGGCACAGCGGCACTCCCAGGCAGCCGCGATCGTCCCCTTCGACCTGACAATCAGTCCGCTGCTGCGAGTGGTGCTGATTCGGCTGGCGGCGGATCATCATCTGCTGCTGCTGACGATCCATCATCTCGTCACCGATGAATGGTCGCAGGATAGGCTGTGGCGCGATTTAGGTGCGGCGTACACGGCATTCGCGCGCGGGGGCACTGCCGATCTGCCGACCCTGCCGATCGCCTTTGCCGATTTTGTCGTGTGGCAGCGCGAGACTCTGATCGACGCCGCGCTTCAGCGTCACATCGATTTTTGGCGGACGCATTTAGCCGCCGTCCCATCCCGGCTCGAACTGCCGATCGACGCCGCCCGTCCGCGCGTGCCGACCCACGCGGGTGCCGAATGGGTGAGCCACATCGACGATGCCGTGACGCGACGCCTGACTGCATTTGCGCGCGCCGGCAATACCACGCCGTTTGCGGTGCTGCTGGCTTCGTTTGCGCTGCTGCTGGCACGCACCGTCGGGGCGGCGAGTGTGGTGGTGGGCACGCCGCTGTCAGGACGCACTCAGGCAGAGACAGAGGATGTCGTCGGTTTGTTTGCCAACGTCCTGGCGCTGCATCTGCATACAGGCGGAAATTTCCTTGATCTCGTCCAGCACACCCACACCGTCATCCTGGATGCGACCGAGCATGACGCCCTGCCCTTTGAACAGGTGTTGCAACATGGTCAGCCGACGCAGCACGCTGACTCCAGCCCGTTCATTCAGGCGGCATTCGTCCTGCGCAACCCGCCTCACAAGCCGGCTCGCTTCGCCGATCTGGAGGTCACATCGGTTCGGCTGGCACACACAACCGCCAAGTTTGAACTGCTGTTGGAAGTGATCGCCGCCGCCGATGGCTGGCAGGCGGTCTTCATTTACAACCGTGATTTATTTGCCGCCTCCACGATCGAGCGGCTCGCCGCGCATTGGGGCGTGCTGCTGGATGCCGCGCTCACCAGCCCCGATCGACCGCTGTCTCTGCTGTCGATCATGACCGACGACGAGCGCCAGCGGATTGTGATCGACTGGAACGCCACGCAGCGCCCGTATCCGCGCGACGCGACGCTGGCACACCGATTCGAGACCTGGGCGGTCGGGACGCCGGAGGCGATCGCCCTGATCGAGGGAGAAACGTCGCTGACCTACGCCGATCTCGATGCAGCGGCGAATGGGGTCGCCGCCGCGCTGCAACGTCTGGGCGTGCAGCCGGAGACCGTCGTCGGTATATTTCTCCCGCGCTCGACCCGGATGGTGATCGCGGCTCTCGGCGTGGTCAAAGCGGGCGGCGCTTATGTCGCGCTGGATGTGTACCATCCGCCCGCGCATCGGATGATGCTGATAGCGGAGTCGGATGTCGGCATCATCCTCACGACGCGCGCCTGGCTTCCTGAGCTGGCGGCGACCGGGGCACATCTGATCGACCTGGAGGCGATCCCGCCGCAGACTGGCGGTGTCGTCAGCGCGGCGACGGCGGAAAGTCTCGTTCAGATCATTTACACCTCTGGCTCGACCGGTATCCCAAAAGGCACCGAGATCACGCATCGCAATATCGCGCGGCTGGTGAGCAACACCAATTATGTGGCGCTGGGCGCGTCGGAAACACTGCTGGGGCTGTCGTCGGTCTCGTTCGATGCGTCGGCGTTTGAAATCTGGGGGAGCCTGCTCAACGGCGCGCGCCTGGTGATCTATCCGGGACGCTATGTCGATCACGACGACCTCGCGGCGCTGATCGCACATCATCGTATCTCGATCCTGTTTCTGACGACCTCGCTGTTTCACCATCTGATCGATCACGCCCCGGCAATGCTCGATTCGGTCGCGCATGTGATCGTGGGTGGGGAGGCGCTGTCCGCTGCCCACGCCTTACGCGCCCACGCGCGTGGACTACGCCTGACCAACGGCTATGGTCCGACCGAAAACACCACCTTTACCACCTTTCACCACGTCACCGGACAGGAAATCAGCGCCATCCCGATCGGTCGTCCGATCGCCAACACGCAGGTCTATCTGCTGGATGATGCGCTCAACCTGGTGCCGATCGGCGTGGTCGGAGAATTGGCGGCGGGCGGGGACGGGGTGGCACGCGGCTATCGCAATCGACCGGAACTGACCGCCGAACGCTTCATCGATCATCCGCTGTACGGTCGGCTGTATCGCACCGGGGATTATGCCGTCTGGCGATCGGACGGCAGCATCCACTATCTGGGACGGCGCAATGCCCAGGTGAAAGTGCGCGGCTTTCGCATCGAACCCACCGCCGTCGAACAGGCGATTTTACAGATCGACGGCGTGCGTCAGGCTGCCGTCCTCCTCAGGGAGGTGGCGTCCGGCGAACGGCTGCTGGTCGGCTATGTCGTCAGCATCCTCGAAGTGGATGCGATTCGGACGCATTTGCGCGCTACCCTGCCCAGTTACATGATCCCGGATGGGTTCATCCCCCTCGACGCGCTGCCACTGACCGCCAATGGCAAGCTCGATCGCGCCGCGCTGCCCGCGTTCACACCCAGCCAACGCAGCTTGCGCGCGCCCACGACCCCGCTGGAACAGCGGCTCGTCGCCATCTGGGAGCAAACCCTGAATCGCACCGGGATCAGCATCGACGATGATTTTTTCGCCATCGGCGGGAACTCGCTGAACGCCGCCCAGATCGCCGCAATCATCAAGCGAAAGATGCGGGTGTCACTGCGCGTGATCGCGCTCTTCCACGCACCGACGATCGCTCAGTTGGCGCGCACGATTGACGACCAGCGCGCGAATGTGCCGGAGCCGCTGGTCGTGCTGCTGCGCCAGGGGACCGATGCGAGCCGTCCGCCCTTATTTTTACTGCATGGCGTGGGCGGTGAAATACTGAACTATGCGCCGCTCGCCCGCCATCTGCACGCCGAATTGACGGTCTACGGCATACAAGGACGGCGCATCGACGATCTGAAACGGATTCCGACCCTGGTAACACTGGCAGCCGAGTATGTGGCGGCGGTGCGCGCTGTCCAGCCGCAGGGCGCTTACTTTCTGGCGGGGCATTCCTTTGGAGGATGGGTCGCTTATGAAATGGCGCAGCAGCTTCGGCGGGATGGGGAGCGTATCGGGCTGTTGGCGTTGTTTGACACCCCGGCGCGCTATATTTCCGATTCGATCGCCGATCGTGTCTTCACATGGTTGCGCTTTCAGGTGAAACGGATCGCCAGCCACAGCCGTGCCCTGCTGCTGCGTTCGCCTGATCGCTGGCTCGACTACATGCGCGGTCGTTGGCGGCGAGTGCAGCGCAGACGCACGGTCTATCGCAGTGTCGTCGAGGCGCGACGTGGACAGCCTGGCGGCTACAGACAGACAGTGATGGCATTCGCCCCGGACGAATACAAGCGCCTGTCTGAACTCTATACGCTGATTGGGAAGGAGTATCGTATGCAACCTTATACGGGCAATTTCACCGTTTACATGGTGCAGCGCATCGATGCGATGATTTTCCGGCGGCGCTGGCGGCGGCTCGCAGGAAACGGCGTCACCTTTCAGGCATTGTCCGGCACGCACATCACCCTGGTGGAGCCGCCGCACGTCGAGGGGCTCGCTGCCGACCTGAACGACAAGCTAGGCGTCGGGACGCATCACCATGCGTCCGATGTATAGCGGTGATGGGTTTGGCACGCCAGACCCCTTCGACGAGGTGGGCGTAGGGACGCATCACCATGCGTCCGATAGTTGGCGGCGAGGCTTACATTTTCTCGAAACGCGCCACCGTCTCCAGATAATAGGTCTGCGGTGCCAGATCGATCGGCTGCGCATCGGTGAGCGCGTAGCCCGCGCTGCGCAGCCGTTTGACATCGCGCGCCAGCGACGCCGGGTCGCCGCTGATGTAAATAATGCGCCCTGGACTTGCTTCTACCAACGCAACCACTGCTTGCTCGCTCATGCCCGACGACGGCGGATCGACGATCGCCGCGTCATAATGTTCTTCCAGCTCCGGCAGCACCGCCTCGACACTGCCCTCGATCACCTCGACATGCGCATAGGCGGCGGTGTTGTCGTCGGCGTCGGTGGCGGTCGGCGGATAGCTCTCGACTAACGTCACCAGCGCGGCGGTGTCCGCCACAAACGCACCAAACAAGCCCGCCCCGGCATACAAGTCCAGCACCGCCTCGTGCGCGCGTGCATCCAGCAGGCGTACGACGACATCTACCAGACCGGACAGTGCGTCCACGTTCGGACGAAAGAAGCCGCCCGCTGTCACGCGAAACCAGCGTCCGCTGACCTGATAGCGCGTGTGCGAATCGCCGATCAGGTTCATCGGCTCGTTGTCGGGCAGGAGCAGATTGACGCTGGCGGGAAAGTCAGCTTCGAGTTCGGGCGCATCCTCCTCGGTGACGATCGACAGCAGGATCATGGCGGCGTCGTCACTGCCCAGCTCCAGACGCACACGCCTGATGCCTGTGAGGTCGAGATCGAGCTGATCGCGCAGCGCCAGCACGTCGGGATGGGTGATCGGACACACATCGATCGGGATGATCTGGCCATTATCGGTGGAGGGCAAGCCCAGGCGTCCGTCGGCGGTGACCGAGAGCGTCAGATGTCGGTTGTAGCCCCACATCGCTGGCGCGGCGATAGCAGGACGCAGCACATGCTCGATCTCGCTGTCCGTCAGCCCGCCCAGACGTGCCAGTTGATCCGCCAGGATGTCGGTCTTGAGCAGCGCGTGTACGTCCGCCGTGATGTGCTGCCACTGGCAGCCGCGACAGCGACCCGGACCAAAATGCGGACAGAGCGGATAGACGCGATCGGCGGACGCCTCCAGCAGATCGACCCCTTCCGCATCGGCGTGACGATCGCCGCTGTGCGTGATCAGCACGCGGGCGCGTTCGCCGGGAATGGTGTAGGGGACAAAGATCGACTTGCCGTTGTAGAAGCCGAGTCCGCGCCCGCCAGCGGCGATCCCCTCGATCGTCAGATCGATCAGCTTGGACATGGAATGTGACCCTTGCGTGACTGAGAGAGAAAAGCAGGAAAAGAATGCCAAGCCGCGAAGGGAAGAACAAAAAACAGAGAGGAAATCTGAACAGAAATCAGGGAGGAAAAGAGGAAACAGGGTTTCTCTCTCCTCCTCTTTTCCTCCTGGTGATCGTTTAGTTATTCAGTTTCGACGGGGACGCTCACATTGGCGGAGTTGCGCAGGATGCCGCGCTGGGCGAACACCCAGCCCTCGACGGTCTGCCCCGCGCACAGGGCGCGAATCTTGTACCAGGTCGGATCGTCGGCGCGGCTCTGTGCCACGACCGCGTAAAAGCGGTTGCCGGGGACATTACAGATGATAGTGCCCTCGACGCTGAGGATGTCAAAGATCGGCGCGGTCACACCGATGTACAGCGCCGGAGACAGGATCGTCCCGTCGGAGTCCGCGATCGGCGTGCCGCGCAGGTCACCGCGCACAATCACGAACTGATCTTTGACCCACCCGCGCAAGCCGCCGACCTCGACCAACCACCAGGCGCGATCACCGCTGCGTCCGTTGAAGCCGACGACGACCAGCTCGGTGCCGCCGTCCAGAATGGCGACCGGGACGGTGCGGGCGCTGTCGCCCGAACGCAGATTGAGATTGTCGGTATTGACGATCAGATAGCCAGGCTGGTCGGCGATCACCTGAGTGCTGTTGGTGGGACGTGGAAGCTCGACGTTGGGGTCGTATTGGGCGGCGGCGGGTGCGGCGATCACGGTAATCAGGGCGATCAGGACGATCCAGAAAGGATTGCAGAGTACGCGAAACTGACGCATCGGTCGGTGCCTCCCATGAAAGTAAAATGACAGTCAAAACTCAGTCGCAGTCTGTGCAGATTGTGGCACAGTTCTGTCATTTCTCCAATGCACGCTGTCATGGAGTTGCTGAAAGTGAGACAAACGACTGGACGCATCGTTGTGCGTCCGAGCAAAGGATTTTTTGCGTCGGTTTTCGTTGTCCGTCGGTAATGTTTCGTAATATTGTAAGCAAGTTTGCGTAGGGTGGGCGTAGGGTGAGCGTAGGTTTTCAAAAAAAATAACTCATGCTATAGTTTGGGTGTCTGAGGCGATCTCCCCCACATCAAGTCAGACAAGGCTTCCCCGATACCAAACGCCCCCCCCCCGGGGCGTTTGGTCTTTATACAGCCCCTGCCAAAAACGCATCCAAAACCTGACGAAACTCCTCTGCTGCCTCGTCGTGACAGGCGTGCCCCGTCTCGAACATACGCAGTGTCCCGCGCGGCGCCGCATCGACGAAGCGCTGTCCGTATTCCGCCGGATTGAGCCGATCGGTGACGCCGAGCATCAGCAGCACCGGACAGGTGATCTGTGGCGCCAGGCTCAGACTGACATCGCCGCCGCTATCGATCATGGTCTTGAGCGCGTTCACCCACTCCAGCACGATCGGATTGGGGTCGTCGATGCCGTTGAGCGCCTTGGTCTCGGCGTCCATCCAGTCAGCGGGGTAATTGCGCTGCACCCAGGGACGCATCGCCTCGCCAAAATAGCCGACCGCGCCCCACACAGCCACCGAGTGAAAGCGTTCCGGCGCCAGCCCTGCCGCCACCAGCGCGGTCTCGCCGCCGTCGCTGTAGCCGATCAGGTGCGCACGATCGATCGCCAGCGCGTCCATGAAGGCGATCACGTCGCGCGCGTCGCGGTGGTAAAAGTCGATTGGGTAATCGCGGGGTTTGGGTGTGGACAGTCCATAGCCACGCAGTGACGGACCCAGCACGCGATAGCGCGGCGACAGATGGGCGATCAGCGTCGGCAGGTCGGCGCGGGCGGTGCCGAATCGTCCATGCAGGGCGATCAGCGGCACGCCGCTGCCTTCATCCTCGTAATGGAAACGGGCATCGGTCGAGAGATCGATAACGGGCATGAGCGAAAGTCCTCCTGATGTCAGTGAATCACGGGTTCAGCACGCCTGTAGGGACGCATAACAATGCGTCCGTAGAGAAAACCGTGACTCTCTGAATGTCGCTTTTTCATGCCCCTATTGTACACAGCGGCGATGTTACACGGGGGTACGCGCATCGATGCAGGGATATGTAACCATGCGTCCGCTCATGGCGTCACACGGGCAGGCGCCCGGCGAAGCAATACACCCCCGGCTGCAAAATCCCCTGCGCGACAAAAAATTCGTCGAACAGCACCAGCAGATCGGCGGTGCGCATGATCTGCGCCTCGTCCTGCCCACGAATGCCGCCAATCATGCGTGGCAGAAAGGTGAAACTTTCCTGGTATGCCGTCTCATGAAAATGCGTGCGCAGCGATTCGAGCATGGCGCTGGCGTGGCTGGCATTGTCGTGCGGTGATTGCAAGCTTTCGCTCTTGTCGCGCGCCTCGCGGTATTCGTCGAGCAGATCGCGCACCAGCGCCGATAGATCGGCTTGCGTCGTCGGCGCGGACAGATTTTCGTGCCAGCCCCCATAGTTGGCGAGCAGCAGCCGGATCAGCGCGGCGACCGACATTTCCGCCTGGGTGAGCCAGTCGCGAGCGGGCTCGACAGCGATGAAGACGCCGCCAGGGTTGAGACGTTGTTTGCAGCGCGTCAGGATGGTATCGAGGTCGTCGAAATGGTGCAGCGACAGCAAAAAGTAGATCGCGTCGTATGTCTGATCGGACTCCCAGGTCAGAAAGTCGGCGCATACATACTCGACGCTGCCAAAGCCGTCGGTATAGGGATTGTCGGCGGCAAACCCGCGCGCGACCTCGACCGAATACGGCGACAATTCCAGCCCGGTGACGTGATAGCCGTCACGCGCCAGCTCAAGGGTGATATGTCCCGGACCCGACCCGATCTCCAGCACACGCGCCCCGGCGAAAGGCAGGTTCGCCTTGACGAAACGGTAGTATTCCCCGATCACCTTATCGACAAAATAGGGGTGACGCCAGGGATTGTTGTAGAACCACAGGGTCGGCAGCGCGCGGCGCAGATCGGGAATATGCCCGTTGGCGATACGCTGGCGCATCCGATCGTCGAATGCCTGGCTTTCTTCGTGGATCGAGGGCGGTTGGGTCATGGCGACGGCTCCATAGGCGATGGCATGATCAGGTACGCAGACGAGTATTTGCCAGCCGCAGATCGTCCTCGGTGTCGATGTCCAGGAAATATTCCCAGCCATTGACGACGGGTACGCTCTTGTCGCCGTACAGCGTCCCGGTGCGCAGCAGCGACTCGATCCGAAGTGCGTATACGAGTCCGTTTTGCAGGTAGACCGGGGTTTGCTGCCCGCGCAGACGACGATTGTTCATGGTGCGATCGGCGATGTACGGACGCAATCCACCGTCGTCGCGGTCGATCACGGTCAGTTCATCGGGATTGAACAGGTGCGGCACCTCGCTGACCGAGACCACACTGTCGGCGTCGCTCTGTACCAGCGCAATCACCGCCTCGTCGATCTGCGCCGCTGTGCGCAGCGGCGCAGTCGGCTCCAGCAGCACCAGATAACGCGGCGTGGGCTGGACCGTTTCGACCAGCCAGCGGGCGGCGTGCAGGATTACATCGATACTGGGGGTCTTGTCGCCCGCGAGCTCGGCAGGACGCATCCAGGGCACCTCGGCGCCATAGGTGCCTGACACCGACGCGATCTCGGCGTCATCGGTCGAGACGATCGTGCGGGCGATCTGATTCGCGCCGTGCGCCGCCTGGATCGCCCAGGCGATCAGCGGTTTGCCGCCGACCAGCGCGATATTCTTGCGCGGCACCCGCTTCGAGCCGCCGCGCGCCGGGATCAGCGCGATCGCGCCGTGTGTGACCGGGGCGGGCGTGGGTGCGGGCGCCTCGCTTTCCAGAAATTCTACGTCCGTCCCGGCATCGATGGCGGCTGCGACGAGTCTCCCCGCTGCATCGACTATCGGCACGATGGTGTTGTAGCGAGTCGCCAGCCCTGCCGCCTGGTCGCGGTCAGATGCGGCAATCGGATCGAGGTTCATCATATCTTTGATCGGCGCGCTCATCAGGGCGTCGTCGAGCAGAGCGCGGCGGATGTCGCCGTCAGCGATCACGCCGACCAGCCGCGAGTCGGCGTCGCACACGAACAGCACGCCCTTACGGTTGTCGGTCATGCGCTGCATCGCCTGTTTCAGCGTGGTGCCGGGCGCGACGATCAGATTCCACAATGTGAGCGTGGTCATCAGTAAGCCATCACCTTGTTGAGCAGACGATCATCGATCTCGATCTGACGCAGCACCTCGACGATGCGCGCCGAGGCGTGTCCGTCGCCATACGGGTTGACGGCGGCGGCAGCGACCGCGCGAAATTCGTCCGAGGCGGCGCGGCGCATGGCGTCGGCGATCGCGCCCCGGCTGTAGCCGACGTTGATCACGTTGCTGGCTTGCGGGCGCCCTTTCTGGCGGATGCCGATATTGACCGCCGGCGTGCCGAAGGTCGGCGCCTCCATAATGCCGCTGGACGAATTACCGACCATCAGCGCGGCGTGTTTCATCAGCGCCAGATAATCCTGGCGCGAGACATTGCGGAACATGCGCACGTTGGGGCGTTTTTGCGCACCCAACTGCGTGCGGATCAGCTCGCTGCCCGCGTCGGCATTGGGGTAAATGAAAATCGTGCTCCAGCCCACCTCGGTCAGCGCCGCCAGCGTCTCCACGATCTGATCGCCCGCCGCGTGTTCTTCCTCGGTGACCGGGTGCTGTGCCGCCAGGATGAACGGTTCACCGACGGGCAGACGATAGCGCTCGCGCAGATCATCCTCCGGCGTCACGTCCTCCGCGACCAGCTCGTCCACCAGCGGCGCCCCGGTCATGTGGATGCGAAAGTCGTGTTCACCGAGCTTGCGCACGCGATCGGCAAATTCCGCGTTGGCGGCGAAATGAATGTGCGCCAGCTTGGTGATGCTGTGACGGATGACGCCATCGACGTTGCCGGACAATTCGCCCGCCTGGATATGCGCGACAGCGATGCCCATGTGCAGCCCGGCGATCGCGCCCATGAGCTGTTCGCCCCGGTCACCTGCCAGCAGCAGCACATCGGGCTTGAGGCGTCCGAGGATGGTCGGCAGTTCCAGCAGCAGCACCGCCAGCGATTTGGTCATGGTGGCGGCGGTGTAGCCGTCGAAGGTCATGTAGGCGCGTTCCGCCACCGTGAAGCCGTCGCGCTCGATCTCGTGGACGCTCATCCCAAATTCGGGCAGCAGGTGCATATTGGTGGCGATGATCACATAGTCCAGGTCGGGCGCGGCGTCGATCAGGCGCAGAATCGGGCGAATATAGCCCCATTCGCCGCGCGATCCGGTGAGCACTGCGATCAAGCGTTTGGGCACAGCATACTTCCTCGTCGTGGAGAGTCGGCGCAAGGATACAAGGCGGCGAAGCGTGAATCAGCGCGCATCGAGCAGCGGCACGCGCTCATCCGCGATCGCCCAATCCTGGTCGATCAACATGCTGCCCCCGCTGGCAGGCGGGACTTTGCCGGTGCCGTAATAATCGCCTTCGCTCACCTGCACCGTCTTGATCCCGCTGATGTGATCGTAAATTTCCTTGTCGATCTTGCAGGTGATCTCGACAATGTATGATCCGGGCACCAACGGCAGCCGGGGCAGCGTACAGCGGATGGTGCCGCTGGGCGGCGGAAAGACACCGCTGTAGGCGTAGCGGGTCGAAAGGTTGAACAGGCGCTCGCCCAACAAGGTGTTGAAATGGATGAAGAAGAACATGTTGCCCGGCGACGTGTCGAGTCTGACGTGACGATAATCCAGCTCGAATGTGACCGCCTCGCCCGTCGTCAGAACGCTGATCGGCTCGTCGTACTGGTTCAGAAGGCGCATCGCCTCAAAGCGGACGATGCCGCTCCCTTCACGACGCACATCGGCGGGAATCTCTTCCCCCTCGATGTTGACCTGCGCCTGTGCCAGATAATAGCCGATGCCCTCGTCGGTCGAGCCGTCGAATTCGACCGTTCCGCTCTTCAGCACCACACAACGGCTGCACAAGGCGCGCACCGATCCCATGTTGTGGCTGACGAACAGCACGGTGCGTCCGCTCTGCGAGACATCCTGCATCTTGCCCAGGCATTTACGCTGAAATTCGGTATCCCCGACGGCGAGTACCTCGTCCACGATCAGGATTTCCGGTTCGAGATGGGCGGCGACCGCGAATCCCAGACGTAAGCCCATGCCGCTCGAATAATGCTTGACCGGGGTATCGATAAATTTCTCGATATTGGCGAAGGCGACGATCTCGTCGAACTTGCGGGCGATCTCCTGACGGCTCATGCCCAGGATCGCGCCATTCAGGTAGACATTTTCGCGTCCGCTCAATTCCGGGTGAAAGCCCGTGCCCACCTCCAGCAGCGCGCCGACCCGTCCATGCACAGTGGCATAGCCGCGCGTCGGCTCGGTGATGCGCGCCAGAATCTTGAGCAGCGTGCTCTTGCCCGCGCCATTGCGCCCGATGATGCCGACGACCTCGCCGTGCGACACATCGAAGCTGACGCTTTTCAGCGCCCAGAACGATTCCTCGTCGTGGACGGCGGCGCGTCCTTGCAGCACGCTGCGCACACGGCGCAGCGGCGCCATGACGGTATCGACCAGCGCGTCGCGGGCAGTTGTATGCGCTTTGCCCATCGCGCCGATATGGTATTCTTTGCCGATGTCTTCGATATGAACGGCGATGTCACTCATCGTCAGGAAATGCCTCTACACCACGTCAGCGAACGATTTTTCCATGCGGCGGAAGTAGAACAAGCCTGACACGAACAGGATCACTGCCGCCAGCGTCGAGACCAGGATCATCGGTCCGGGCGCGGTGTCGGTGCCGAGCAGTGCCCAGCGGAAGCCCTCGACGACACCCGCCATCGGGTTGATCGCATACAGCGTGCGCAGCAGGTCATTGGTGATCAGGCTGCTCGGATAAGCGATCGGGGTGATGAACAACCAGAACTGCGTCAGGAACGGCACGGTGTAGCGCACATCGCGGAACTGAACGTTCATCGCCGACAGCCACAAGCCGACGCCGAGCGCGGTGATGAACGCCAGCAGCAGGAAGAACGGCAAAAAGATGACGTTGATCGTCGGCACGATGCCGTAAATCAGCATCAGGATGATCAGGATGACGAACGCCAGCATAAAATCGACGACGCCGGACACGACCGAGGCGATCGGGATGGTCAGGCGCGGAAAATAGACTTTCTTGATCAGGTTGCTGCTGCCGACCAGACTTTGCGAGGAGAGCTGCATCCCATTGGCAAAGAATGTCCAGGGGACGAGCGCGGCATAGCTGAAGATCGGGTACGGAATGCCGTCGGAGGGGATCCCAGCCAGCCCGCCGAAAAACAGGCTGAAGACGATCATCGTCATCAACGGCTGGATGATCGCCCAGGCAGCGCCGATCACCGTCTGCTTGTAGCGCACTTTGATGTCGCGCCAGGTGAGGAAGTAGAGCAGCTCGCGATAATTCCACACCTCGTTGAGCTTGAGCGAGACCCAGCCGTGTGTCGGCTCGATACGGGTGATTTGTTCGGACGGTTGCGCTTTGACAGGGAAGCTGGACATCGTTTCTCGATTAATTCAGCGAATAGGGACAACCACCCGGATGCTGTATTGGCATCATGATGCGTGCGAGAGTCTGAGTGAGTATACAACCCGCTCTATGAGAGTGTCCAGTAGGGGTTTGGCACCGCCAAGCCCCTGCTATCGCGCTGAATCGGACTAGGGCATGTTCAGCGCAAAGATGCGCGTGCCATCCAGTTCAACCAGGCTGGTGTTCGGCTGGCGTGTGAACAGCTCGGCTGCTTTGGAGGCGGGTGACACATACATGCAGTTGTACATGATGCGATCGTGCGTGCGCGCCAATCCCCCTTTGTGATAGCCGCGCGTGTCCCCAAAAATGATCGTGCCTGCCTCACCCACACCGGTAACCCACTGATCGGCGGGCAGCACCTTGGACATCTGTTCATCTTCGCTGCGCAGGGCGCCGTGTCCTTGTTCTTTGAAGGATTCAGCACTCACGCCACTGCGCTTGCCTTTGGGATGGGTGGTCGGCACATACGTCAGGGGACCGGCGCCTGCATCGACATCGGTGAGATAGACAAACACTTTGAGGATCAGATGATCTTCGGGATCGCGGTGCCACAATTGCGACCGCTTGGGCGCGCTGGTCGTCGTGAAGGTGTGCCATACATTGAAGAAGCGCAGATGCGTGAGCATCCCAAAATAGCTGTTGGCGATCTCCAACAGCGGCTTTTGCAAGGCAAAGCGCACCCAGATCGAGGTTGGATCGAGTGCCGGCTTGCGGTCGAGCAACTCATAGATGAACGACTTTTTTTGGCCGGCTTCTTCGGCGTTCTGGCGCGCTTCCGTGATTGCAGCGGCGCGTTCCTGCTCGTACTGCTGCACGGTGGCGGACAATTCCGCGAACAAGCCAGGTTGTTCTAAGAGTTTATCAGCCGTTGTGATGGCAATGCCATTGGTATTCATCTCTTCCAGCACGCGCAGCGCTTCACCATGCAAAGCCGGTTTTTGCGCGCGAAAGGCGCGGACAGCAGGCAAATTATCGATATAGCGCCATTTGAGTGGGGAATTGTTGACCGTTTTAGACACCTGCTTGATGTTGGATTTGAGCTGACGAACGACCATAATTTCCTCCAGGTCTGTTTTCAGGACTGTGCATGCGCTTTCGTCTCCAGGAACATTATATGCGCTATGATGGGAATCAAACATAGTCGCCGCGCTGAAATGGGGCATGGGCTCGATGGCATCAGCCGATCTGCACGAGGGGTTGTGCTACAATATCGAGCGTTGCAGCCTTTTTTCAACCTTGAGGTCGTTATGCCGTCTAAGCGTTTCGCTGCTGCCATCGCTACCGCCGAACAGCATCTCCTGCTGCTGCTGGCACGCACCCGACAGGATACGGCTGTCGATGCCGAGGCGCTGAGTCTGATCGACCGATCAGCGCTCAACTGGACAGCCTTCATCGAGACCGCCAACGGGCATGGCGTGCTGAGTCTGTGTCATCGCGCGCTCACCCGACTGCATCCTGACGCATTGACCGCCGAGACGCACGCCGTCATCCAGAAATCGGTCATGAACACCGCCATGCGCAATCTGGAGATGACCAACGAGCTGACCCGCCTCAACAAGTTACTGACCGATGCCGGGATCAGTTTGTTGAGCTACAAGGGACCGACGCTGGCGACGATCGCCTATGGCGGTGTCGGGCTGCGCCAATTCACCGATCTCGATCTGCTGGTGCCGCCCGAACAACTGCTGGCTGCCAAGACACAGCTCATGGCGCAAAATTATGTCGCGCTCTCCGATCCTGAACACCGCCCGACTCAAAAAGAAGATCATGATCGTTCGTACCAGGGCTATGACCTGGTACGCCGCGATGGACGAGTGACGATCGACCTGCAAATACGCTTCGGTCTGCGCTTCTCGACCTTCGATCTCGATTTTGCCACGCTCTGGGCAGGACGCCAGCCGATCCAGTTTGGCAATCGCACGGTATACGCGCCCTCGCTGGAAGATTACCTGCTGGTGCTGTGCGCGCATGGATCGCAGCACCGCTGGAGTAAGCTCAAGTGGATTTGCGATATTTCCGAGCTGGTACAGGCGGCAGCGGTCAATTGGGACAGCCTGCTTAAGCGGGCACAAGCGATGGAGATCGAGCGGATGATCTATATTGGGCTGCTGCTGGCGCACGAGGCGCTCGATATGCCGCTGCCCGAGGCCATTCGCACGCGCATCTTTGCAGACTCGTCGGCGGTGGCGCTGGCGCTGCATATCTTCAAATGGTTCTTCGTCGAGGCGGAGGGCTTTGCCATGCTGATCGAGCGCGCTCGCCTCGATTACAGCTTCGACCTGGCGGTGCGCAAGCATTGGGACGACAAGATCGCCTGTATGCTGTTCCTGACGCGGCGCCGGCTCTTCCCGCGGCGCGAATGATCCTGCGCCAAATCTGCCACCCGCATGTTTACACGACGAATCGTTATGCGTCCCTGCACCCTGCAGCCCGTCGGGGTTTGGCGTGCCAAACCCGGTTACATGGACGCATCGTTACGCGGATGCATCCTGCACGCGCAGCAGCAGATCGTCCCACTGGCGCAGCACCAGCGCCCAATCGAAGCTGCTGGCGTGTTGATGCGCCGCGCGACTCAACGACTCCGCGAGTCCTGGCTCGGTCAGGATGCGGGTGACAGCGGCGGACATGGCGTCGGCGTCGTCGGGCGGCACCAATAGACCCTGCACCCCATCCCGCACCAGGGCAGGCACCCCGCCGACGTTGGTAGAGACGACACATGCCCCGCTCGCCATCGCCTCGATTACGCTGACCGGGGTATTGTCGAAATCGGTCGTGCTGATGAACAGGTCGCCCTTGTTCATCCACGTCGGCACCGCGCTTTTGGGCACCCCGCCGACGATCGTCACCTGAGCCTCGACTCCGTGTGCCGTGATCGCAGCCTGCACCGCTTCCAGCGTGCCGTCGCCCTTGTCGGGTCCCACCATCCACAGATGCAGATCGGGAAAGTCGTGGCGCAGACGAGCGACGACGCGGATCGCCAGGGTTGGATTGTAGATGGCGTGCATGGCGCGCAGCCAGATCAGCGTCGGCGTTGGCACTATACGCGGACGAAAGGTGTAGGCGTCCAGGTCTAGCGCGTTGGGAACGAGCAGAATATCGTCGCGCAGCGCACGCAGCGCCGCGCGCAGATAGTCGGACGGCGCGGTCACCGCCGCTGCCGACGCCAGCAGCCGACGCACGCGGTCGGGCTGCGCGCGCGCGAATTCGGGGAGATTGCCGCCGTGCAGCGCCAGTACATAAGGTTTATTGAGACGACGCAGCAGCACCGCGCTGATCTCCGCCTGATAGAATCCCAGTCCGCTGAACACCTCGATATAGGCGACGGCATAGCGAGAGCGGGCGCGCCACAGGGTGACCAGCATGTCCAGCATCCGCAGCGGACGATTGCGAAACCCCGACGCGGTGACGATCTGCCAGCCTGCATCCGTCAGTCGATCCGCCAGGTCTTCACACACACCCCGGTATGACCCGGCGTGTCGTGAGGCGAAAAAGCCAAGCAGCAGCGCGCTGCGACTCGCCATTGCCGTCAATCTCCGGCGGCGGGCGACGGCAGCACTGCTTCCGGGACGATGCGCGGCACCAGACGCGGCGCTTCTTTGACGATCTTCCTGATGCTGTAATCGATCGCCAATTCCGCCGACGCGATGCCGATGACCAGTGCAGGCGCGACGGTGCGAGTCGCAGAATGGAACATGTAGAAAAATGCCCAGAACATCAGCCCTGCCGCTATCACCCGTCCAATGATATTGGTCTGATGGCGGATCGCCTGGATCATCATCAGGACGAAGAGGAAATTGATTCCAAGTCCGAAAAGTCCGTGTTCTGCCAGCAGCCGGCTGTATTCGGTATGCGAGGCGACTTCAAAAAAATAGCGTTCATTACGCTCATCCATCCCGCGCCCGATGCCGACGCCCAGCACCGGGAATTCGAAGAACAGGTTAAGCTCTTCTTCGATGATGCGTTCTCGATTCGACAGCTCGATGGTGCCATTCGTTTCGATGAGGTAGCGCCGCGACAGGTTCCCTTGCGTGGTGCGATCGAGGATCGGAAAGACCGCGATTAAAAAGACGATCCCGACCAGGATGGCGATGGCAACCAGGGCGCGCTTGTTGGGCACGAACAGCAGCCCCACACCCATAATTCCTGCCGCGACCAGCGAACCGAGCAACCCCCCGCGCGAAAAGGTGAAGAAATTCTGAATAATCATCCAGACGACGGCGCCACCGCAAATTGCGCCCAGCAGCAGGGTACGACGCGGTAATTTGTCCATCAGCACTACCAACGAGGTCAGCAGCAGCAACCACGCTAATCCCAGTGCCGTCGAGATCTGGTTGGCGCCAAAGTCGCCTGCCTGATTGTTCGAGTCCCCTGTCCAGCGAATGTCCAGATTAGCGACGCGATAATTGACGATGCCGGCGATCGCCACTACTGGAATGGCAAAGAGAATGAAGGCGCGCCGCAGCTCGGTACTGGTGAAACGCTGCCCGTGAAAGAACAGCAGCGTCAGGAAGAGCGCCAGCGGTCCAGTGGCATTGGGCGACAGCAGCGCCTTGATATCCGCTTCCTGCGAGATGGTGAAGAAGACACCCGGCAAGAGCAGCGCGATGTAGCCCGCGGCGATCGACGGCATTTTCAGATCACGTCGGTTGCGCAGCCATGCCGCGCCCAGGATGACCATCGTGAAATATTTGCCCGATTCCCAGAACAATGGAAAGTCGTTTTGCCGCCACATCACCTCGCAGCCCGCGATGTAGGCGACCACATAGACTGCATAGCTGATCGGGTAGCGTTTGTTGCTGGCGAAATACAAGCCGAGGATCAACGTGAAAATACCATGCGCCGTGCCCAACAGCGTAAAACCCTCGCGCACCGCGAATGCCATCAGGAAATGCACGCCACCAAGTGCGACTATCCACAGAGGATTGTCGAAAATCCGCTCCAACCACAGATGTTGGGTGGCGTGCTGCTGTTGAATGAGCAGCGCTTGTTCTTTGAAGTTCAGCGGGCGCGTCGCCTGGCTCATGGATTTTGATGCCTTGTTGTCGTATCGAGCGATTTTATCATAGCAGAATTGAGAAAAACGCTCAATGACGATGCGAGTTGTCCGTTGTCAGATCGGACATGCGACTTGTACTATTGGGTCAATGCGACCTTCGATTCCAAGCCAGACAGGATACCTCCCTCGATGCAGCTTCACGATCGACTCTATACAGGTCTGGTGCAAACAGCGCTGCTGCCCCTGGGCGATCGCCTGTTCGGGCAGCGCATGATGGCGCGGCTCGCCCTGCTGCGTCAGGCGCAGTGGTGGGATGCAGCGCGCCTGATCGCTCACCGCGACGGCGCGCTGCGACAGATCGTCCGCACGGTCTACGACCAGGTGCCCTATTACAAACAGGCATTCGACGATGCCCGTGTCCGCCCGGACGACGTCCGCACCGCCGCCGATCTGCAGCGGCTGCCTCTGCTCACCAAAACAATCCTGCGCGCCCACCCCATCGAGCAATTCACGCGCCCGACCGGACAATCCACTTACGACTCGTGTTCATCGGGATCGACCGGCGCCCCGCTGTGTGTGCGCGAAGACGCCGATACAGCCGGTTGGTATCGCGCGTCCTTCATGCTGGCGCTCGACTGGATGGGCTGGACTCCCGGTCTGCCCCATCTGCAGACGGGCATATCGCTGAAGCGCTCACGGGGACGCTGGCTCAAAGATGTGATGCTGCGCTGTCACTATGTCTCGGCATACGACCTGACCGACGCACATCTCGACAGCATCCTCGATCGCATGGAAAAACATAAAATCGATTTTCTGATGGGCTATCCGGGCAGCCTGTACTACCTGGCACGGCGGGCAGCGCAGCGCGGCTGGAGTCGCCCGCTGATCGGCGCGGCGACCTGGGGCGACAACCTGTACGCGCATTATCGACAGGCGATCGAGCGCGCCTTTCAGACGCGCGTGACCGACACCTACGGGATTGGCGAAGGTGTGCAGGTGGCGGCACAATGCGGACAGGGGATGCATTATCACATTCACTCGCTCGACACGATCGTCGAGTATCTGGATGACGCTGGCGCGCCCGTGCCGATCGGACAGGTCGGTAATCTCGTCGTGACGCGGCTGCACGCGGGTCCGATGCCGTTGATCCGCTATCAGGTCGGCGACATCGGCATTTCCGGTGGGTGGCGGCGCTGTGCCTGTGGACGCGGCTTCGAGATCATGGAGTCGGTGCAGGGGCGCGATACCGATGTGATCACCACGCCGTCCGGCAATCGGCTGATCGTGCATTTCTTCACCGGAATTCTGGAATACTTCCCGCAGATCGAGGTATTCCAGGTGCGCCAGGAGCAGCCCGACGCGGTGCGCCTGCTGATCGTCCCGACGGCGGATTACACCGCAGCGATCGGGGAGACGATCCTGAGCCAATTGCGCGAAATGGGCGCCGACATCGCCATCGCCATCGAGCTGGTGGATGCCATCCCGACCGCCGCCAGCGGCAAACGCCGTTTCGTGATCAACACGCTGGCACAATCCACAGCGGCGACCCAGCCATGACGCCGCTGGTCAGCGTCATCATGCCGATCCGCAACGAGTCCGGCTTCATCGCGCGCAGCCTGGGCGCGGTGCTGGCACAGGCGTACCCAGCCGATCGGCTGGAAGTGCTGATCGCCGACGGCATGTCCAGCGACGATACCCGCGCCATCGTCACCCGGCTGGCATCGACGAGCGCGGTGCGGGTGCAGATCATCGACAACCCCGGCATGATCGTCCCGACCGGCTTCAACCGCGCTCTGGCTGCATCACGCGGATCCGTGATCGTGCGCGTGGACGGGCACACGATCATCGAGCCGGATTACGTGCGCGCCTGTGTCGATCTGCTGGAGTCAAGCGGCGCTGACAACGTGGGCGGCAGGATGCACGCGGTCGGCACCGGGCTGTGGGGCGAGGCGATCGCGCTGGCGACCAGCTCGTCGTTTGGCGTCGGCGGGGCGCGCTTTCACTATTCGGAGCGCGAAGAAGAAGTCGATACGGTCTACATGGGGGCGTGGAACCGTGCGCTGTTCGAGCGCATCGGCGGTTTCGACGAGGAACTGGTGCGCAATCAGGACGACGAATTCAATTATCGCCTGCGTGCCGCCGGCGGACGGATTTTGCTCAGTCCACACATCCGCTCGCTCTACAACAACCGGAACAGCCTGCGCGCGCTGGCAAAACAGTATTATCAATACGGGCTGTACAAGATTCGCGTGCTGCAAAAACACCCGCGCCAGATGCAGTCGCGCCAGTTCATACCACCACTGTTCACGGCGGGGGTGATCGGCGGAGCCTTGATCGCGCCCTTCAGCGATCTGCTGCGCTCGGTCTGGCTGGCGGTGCTGGCGCTGTACCTACTGGCGAATGGGCTGGTCAGCGCGCGGATCGGGCGCGAGTCGGGCTGGCGCACCTTTCCAGCGCTGGTCATTTTATTCGCCACGCTGCATCTCAGCTATGGCGCGGGATTTCTGGTGGGGTTGTGGCGCTTTCGCGGACGCTGGCGCGCATGACAGCCGCTGACCCGGAGTCTACCGCGCTCACAATTGTTTGATCATGTCGCCGTCCCATGCCCCGTCATCGCGCATCTGCCTGTGCCAGCCGATGCGCTCGTAAAAAGCGATCGCCTGGAGATTATCGGGGGCGACCGAGAGATTCATCATCTCGACACCCCGACGCAGCGCCTCGTCGTCGGCGTCGCGCATCAGCAGCCTGCCCACGCCCGCCCCCTGCATATCGGGATCGACCGCGATCGCCAGGATGCCGAACCCATGCAGATAAGCCTGACGTTTGGCGATTGCCTCTGGCGCGGCAGGCGTCGTCTGGGCGCGGCGCTGCAGGATTTCGACCGCCATCCGCAGCCGCGAACGGAACAGCTCGTTGGTGAGGATCAGCCAGGGGCGGCGCGCCACCCTGCCGATCAGAAAATTGCGGTTGCGCTGCAAAAATCCGGTCATGGCGCCGTTGAAGCGCCCGGCAAAGTTGAAGCCGACCAGCCGATCCCCCTGCCAGGCGCCGACGCGATGTGCATCTGTATGCGTCTCGTGCAGCAGCCACGCATAATAGCGCGTCACGACATCGACGCCGAGCGCGCTCATAGCGCGCTTGGGAAAGGCGCGCATATGCACCGCCGCGATCGCCGGAAGGTCGGCGTGAGTGAGCGGGCGCAAGCGCGGCGGATCGGGCGTGGGGCTGTTCATGACGAGTCCGTTCGTGAGTTGTCGGCGTGCATGGCGCAAATTATACTTCACCCGGTATTCACATCATCGAGTCGAATGAGCGATTATGCACATCATGCACATCATCGACAGTCTGGTGCCCGGCGGGGCGGAACGGATGTTGGTGGACATCGCCAACGCCAGTGCCGCCGCCGGAGAGCGTGTCTCGGTGTGCGTCACGCGCAACGGGCTGACGCTCGCCGCCGAGCTGCGCCCGGACATTGCGCTGTTGGTATTGAATCGCCAGCGGCGGATCGAGTGGGGCGCGATGCGCCGTTTCGCGGCACAGGTCGCGGCTGCCGGAGTGGATGTGCTGCATGTGCATGGGCGCACCTCGTTTTCGTTCGCCGCGCTGATCAAGACGCTGCGCCTGATCGACCGCCCGATTGTGCTGCATGATCACTACGGGATCGAAATGAACGCCGCCGTGCCGCGCTGGTTTCGTCTGTGGGGATGGCGGCTGGTCGATCAGTACGTCGGCGTGTATCCTCGTCTGGTGACATGGGCACAGTCGGCGGGCGTCCCCGCTGACCGCACCCGCTCGATCGGGAACGCGCTGGACTTTGCCCGTCTGTCTCACCCGGTCAACGATCTGCTGCGTCGAGAACAGGCGATCGAGCCAGACACTCGCGTCGGGATCGTCGTCGGTGGGCTGCGCCGCGAAAAAGGGATCGAGCTGCTGCTGACCAGCCTGGTCGAGGTGGACACGACGGTGCCCTTCGTGATCTGCATTATCGGCAAAGATACCGATCCGGCTTATGCTCAGGCGTGTCGCGCGCGCGCCGCCGAGCTGCGCCTGGACGACAGGGTGCGCTTCATCGGAGAACGGACGGACGCAGCACTGCTGGCACAGGGTGCCGATTTTGCACTGATGCCGTCGCGGTCGGAATCGGGTCCGCTGGTGTTGATCGAATATATGGCGGCGGGGCTGCCATTCGTCGCCTTTCAGGTCGGCAGCATTTCCGATACGGCGGCAGACGCGGGCGTACCCGGATTCGTGCCTCCGCTGGACACCAGCGCATTCGCCCAGGCGATCGAGTCGCTGCTGGCGCTTTCTCCCGACGAACGGCGCCTGCGCGGACAGCACGGCGCACAGATCGCGGGGGCGCACTTTAGAATCGAGGCGAAATTACAGGCGTGGTTCGCTGTGTATCGCGCCGCAATCGGACGGGAAAAGCCGTGAAATTTCTGATCATCTCCAATATGGCGCACTACACCCGCGATGGGCAGCTGGTCGGGCACGGCCCGACCGCGCGCGAGATCACCTATCTGACCACGTTGTTCGACCAGACGACGCATATCGGCTGTCTGCACCCGGAAGCGGCGCCCGATCTGGCACTGCCTTACGGCACCGACGCGATTCGCTTCATCCCGCTGCCTCCAGCGGGCGGCGACAGCAGCGCGGACAAGCTGGCGATCGTGCGGCTGGTGCCGCTGTATATCCGCACGATCCTACAGCATCTCCCGGATGCCGACGTGGTGCATGTGCGCTGTCCAGCCAATATTCCGCTGATCGCCATCATGCTCATGGCGCTGTTCCGTTATCCGCAAAAGCGCTGGATCAAATATGCGGGCAACTGGCACCCCGACGCGCCCGACAGCCTGTCGTATCGCTTTCAGCGCTGGTGGCTCAAAACGGGCTGGCACCGCGCCCAGGTGACGGTGAACGGCGAATGGAATGGCGATCCGGCATTCGTCCACAATTT
Source organism: Anaerolineae bacterium (assembly GCA_034437395.1). Classification (GTDB taxonomy): domain Bacteria; phylum Chloroflexota; class Anaerolineae; order Aggregatilineales; family Phototrophicaceae; genus Flexifilum. The sequence continues at coordinate 33,824 of DAOTUN010000026.1, forward strand.
CATCAATCCCTGTCTGACCGACCAGGAATGGCAGGAAGGCAGTGTCATTTCGCGTCAAAAGACGATCGAAGACCCGATCCGGCTGATTTTTGTCGGGCGGCTGGAGCGCGCCAAAGGCGTGGAGCGTGGACTGCGGGTGCTGGCAGCCCTGACCGCCGAGGGCATTCCGGCGGAATTCGACCTGATCGGGGACAGCGCCGAACGCGCCGAGCTGGAAGCGCTGGCACGTTCGCTGGGGGTGGCAGATCGCGCACACTTTCATGGCTGGGTAGCGCGGACTGCCATGACGCCATTCTACGCGCGCGCGCATCTGATGCTGTTTCCGACCGACAGCAGCGAGGGCTGGCCCAAGGTGGTCAGTGAAGCGATGGCGTATGGTGTGGTGCCGCTGGTGGGCGCAGTCAGTGCAATTCCGCAATTTTTGCACGCCTTTGGCACGGGGATGGCGATCCCGCCGCACGATGTCCAGCAATTCACTGACGGCGTGCGCCTGTACCGCGATGACCCTGCCCGCTGGCGTGCCGAGTCGATTCACGCGGTCGAGGCAGCACAACGCTTCACCTATACCCGGTTTCTCGAAGATGTGCGCCGGGTGCTGGAGTTGAATGCGTGACCGCGCGTCATCGTAGGGACGTATAACATGCGTCCGCGCATCACCATACGTCCGTCTGGTGACCGGCTTGACACGCCAAACACTACTCGTGGAATAATTCCCCGACGCTGCGCCCCTGGTTGGCGCGCAGGATCACCTCGCCCAGCAGGGGCGCCACCGACAGCACGATCATGTTGGGCAGGTAAGCGCGTTTTTCCGCCGAAATAGGCAGGGTATTGGTGGTGATGATCTCTTTCACGTCCAGCTCTGACAATTTTTCTGCGGCGTCCTTCGCCAGCACCGCATGGGTGAACGCCAGATAGACATCGCGGGCACCCTCGCCTTTGAGCAGATTGAAGGCGTTGACGATGCTGCCCCCGGTCAGCACCTCGTCATCGACCAGCAGCACATTCTGATCGCGCACCTCGCCGATCACGCTCAACGCCTCGCTGGTGGAGTCGTTGCCGGTGCGTCGCTTTTCGATGATGGTCAGCGGCGCCGACAGCTTTTCCGCCCAGTTGCGCGCTTTCTTGGCAAAGCCGAGATCGGTCGAGACGACCACCAGATTGTCGATCGCCTTGTCCTGCACGTAATCGCTCAGGAGATGAAAGGCGGTCAGCGCGTCGCCGGGGATGCTGAAGAAGCCCTGAATTTGTCCGCTGTGCAGATCGACGGTCATGTAACGGTCGGCGCCCGCCGTTTGCAGCATGTCCGCGATCATACGGGCGGCGATGCCGACGCGCGGCTGATCTTTCTTGTCCGAGCGTCCGTAGGCGAGATACGGCACGACGACGGTCACGCGCGCCGCCGAGTCGCGCTTGATGGTGTCGATCAGGATCATCAGCTCAAAAATGCTCTCGTGCAGCGGCGTCGCCATGCTCTGGATGACATAGACATCCTGCCCGCGCATACTCTCGTTCAGGCGGATGAAGATGTTCTCGTTGGGGAAGATGGTGCGATCGTATTTACTCAGGCGTAAATCGAGATGTTCCGCGATCTCCGCCCCAAGCTCGGCAGCGGCACTGCCCGCGATCAGCAGAATACGCCCGTAATATTGTCCTCGCTTCATCAACTCGGTTCCGCCCGGATCAGGGCTGTATTTGGTGCCAGGAATCTTGACGTTGGTGATACGCATCGCGGCGGCGCTCCTCGACTCGATGGGCTGGATGGCATGATTATAGCATCGGGGGAACGATTACAGATCGACCGTCGCCAACAGCGATTCGACCGCGCGCCCCGGATCGATCTGGCGTGCCTGAATACGCTCGACCATGCTGTCGATCGACTCGGACGACACCTGTCGCAGCAGCCGGGTCAGCAGCGCTTCACGCAGTCGGTCGCGCACTTCGAGGGCGATCTGCCCGCCTTCGAGCCGTGCGCGCCGCCCCGCCGCGCTCAAAAACACACGATGCTGCGCGATCACCGTCATCACCTCGTCGATCCCGGTGCCCTCGCTGGCGACGGTCTGCACGATCGGTGGCAGCCACATCTCACCGTCGATCGGGGCGCTGTCCGACCCGGATCGCAGCGCGCCCGCACCGTGATGTCCGACCGCGCCCGCCGATCGCGTCGGGTGACCCAATTCGAGCATGGTGCGCAACGCCCGCAACGTCTGCGCGGCGCCGGGACGATCGGCTTTGTTGAGGATGAGCAGATCGGCGATCTCCAGGATACCCGCCTTGATCGCCTGGACTTCATCGCCCATGCCCGGCGCCTCGACCACCAGCGTGGTATAGGCGGCGCGCACAATATCGACCTCGTTCTGTCCAGCGCCAACGGTCTCGATCATCACCACGTCGAACCCGGCGGCGTCCAGCACGCGCGCCGCGTCTCGCGCCGACCGCGCCAGCCCGCCCAGGCTGCCGCGCGTCGCCATGCTGCGGATGAAGACGCCAGAGTCGCCGCTGAGATCGCGCATACGGATGCGGTCGCCCAGGATGGCGCCGCCCGTGAACGGACTGGTCGGGTCAACGGCGATGATGCCCACCTGCTGCCCACGCGCACGGTATGCCGCCGCCAGCGCGCTCACCAGCGTGCTTTTGCCTGTCCCTGGCGCGCCGGTGACCCCGATGATCCAGGCGCGTCCCGTGTGCGGGTAGAGTGCCGCCAGCGCGTCGGCGGCGCCCGGACGATCATTCTCGATCAGGGTGAGCAGACGGGCGACCGCGCGACGGCTGCCGGAGAGGACTTCCGCGACCAGCCCCGTCATGCGCCGTCCTGCTTCGACTCCACCAGCGCCCGAATGTGTGCGGCGATCGCATCGGTGTGCGTGCCGGGTCCAAAGATACCAGCGACGCCCATCGCCTGCAGCGCGGCTTTGTCCTCGTCGGGGATGATGCCGCCGACGATCAGCGGAATGTCGCTCAGTTCGTTGGCGTTCATCACCTCGCGGATGCGCGGGACGAGCGCCAGATGCGCGCCGCTGAGGATGCTCAAGCCGACAACATCGACATCTTCCTGCAAGGCAGCTTCGGCGATCATTTCCGGGGTTTGACGCAGCCCGGTGTAGATGACCTCCATCCCCGCATCACGCAGGGCACGGGCGATCACTTTCGCCCCTCGATCGTGCCCGTCGAGTCCGGGCTTGGCGATCAGCACACGAATATTGTGGTCGAGGCTCATGCCACTATCCTTTAAGAATCTGTTGTGTGACACTCTACAATGGATGAATCCGCGTAGCTTCTGACGAACGCTTGCGCTTATCGATGGGGTGCCCCACAGACAGCGGCGCTACGTGAACCGTCACGGATGTGTCCCATCCGCCTACTGCTTTATTTAGGATATTGATGGCTGCATTGTGGTCTCGATCCAGGCTGAGACCGCAATTTGCGCACGCGCAAATTCTCCAGCGCAATCAGGTCGCAGCGCAGTACGAGTTCATAACTGATTCCACATGCGCTCGGACAGGCACATGTTGTACCAGTGGCGACAGACGTTCGGCACAAAAAATAGCTGCTGCTCTTGCGAAGGGGTGGGATAGAGGCGATAGCGAAATGTCTTCATCACACTTCACGCGCCCTTCGGGGGTACTCGGTGTTCATCCCATTGATATTCGATGATGAACCCGCCTTGTCACCTATCGACAGTGTAGCCCTCTTCGACAAAACGGACAAGGCTTCCGTTCGGCTAAAGCCAGGAACGCTTTCATCCACTGCCATTAAAATGGCGTGGCTTTCTCGCGGGCTAAAGCCCTGTTCTGTAATCTCACGTCTCTCGACTGCCACTCAACC
>DAOTUN010000027.1:0-26333 GCA_034437395.1 Anaerolineae bacterium
AACAGGTTCAAGATCATTCAGAAATTGGAGAATCGGTCCATCGGTTGGGAAGTTCGTATCGGTTGCCCTGAACGGACGTGTGAAGCGATAGGTCTGCCAGCTCAAGCTGCCAATAACCTGATAGACATTCCAGATAATACTGGTGCCATGTGAGAATACGTTGCTGATCTCGACTCGCCAGCACGGTTCGGTAAGAATCACCATTCAACCAGCACCCTCTGGTCATCCATAGATTGTTCGTGCCAGTGTCTAGATCGCCAGGCGGACCCACATACCGTTTGTTCGTTCATCCAAGCAAAGCGAACATCTCCGGGACCTGCATTTTCCTGATAACCTGCTGATCGTAGTCGGCATCCTGGGTCAGCGGAAACGCGGTGCGTGTCAGGGTATCGATGACGCAGATGTTCTCACACCACCCCCACAATCCGCAGCAGCATGACGATCGGCAGCAGCGCGAACGCCGCCGCAGCGCCGATCAGCGCCGGACGCGCCGCGCTTTTCAACATGCCCCGCAGCCATGCCGCGAATGTGTAGGCGGCGTAAGTCATCCACACCACCTGGATCATCAGCAGCGGCAGCAGCAGCACCGGCGCGTCTTCCCCAAAGTAGCACAAACCGAACAGCAGATAGCAGCCATACGCCGTCATCGTCACCACCCCGACGGGCGGATGCCAGCGGCTCAGGCGCGCCAGCCCGATCACCCCCAACGCCAACCCGATCGGCGTGAACTGCCACGCGATCAGATCGATCAGCTTGATCCAGCGTTCCGGCTCGTGCCAGGCGTAGGCGATCAGATAGGGCACATGCGTGATGATCCCCGGTGTCTGTTCCGCCGGAAAATCCCACCAGATAGCCGACACATACGTCCCGACGATTCCCCAGACGCCAAACGCGCTCACCCCCGCCAGCCCTATCCACAGTGCGATCGGCAGCCGCGCGCGCATCAGGAACAGTCCGAGCGCGACAGCCGGGACGAACAGCGCGAACAGCGGATCATTGGCAATGCCGATCACCAGGATCAGCAGTACGCCAACCGTATGCCGCCAACCGAGCGTGGTCGGGTCGATCGCGTCGGGACGCGGGTTGGCAGCGAGCGCTCCGTCGATCAGCAGCCCGATCAGCCAGGCTGCCAGGACGGTGGTCACGCGCAGGCTGCGCGGTGTGCCGATGGCGATCAGGAAAACCACCGAAAACACGGTCAGCGCGGCGGCGAGCGCGATCCCCGGTCGCTGGCGAATCGAAGGGATCAGCAGCAGCGCGACGCCGAACATCCCCGCCGCGATCACCAATCCGACCACGTCCAGCGGCGCCAACGACTGCGTTCCGCCGGTCTGAATCCAGAATGCCGGGCTGAACGCCAGCGCCAGCGCCCCGACCAGCGCCAGCGCTCCACCCATCGAACGCAGCGCGCCCGCCATGCCCACGACCGCCAGCGCCATCCCCGTCGCGCGGATGAGCGGCGTGTCGCCCAACACGATGAAGGCGACCCAGGCGATCGCTCCGGCGATCAGAGCGGGCAGCCAGCGCGCGATCGTGGTGCGTTCAATTTTTGGAAGTGGCATCATCGCTGCTTTCTGATCCTGGATTGTGTTGTCACGGCGTAGGCGGGGCGATCTCGATTGTCCCACGCTCGTTCTTGAGCCGGAAATAACTCTCGATCGTCTCGACTACGATCGGCAGGGCATTGCGCGATCCTTCTCCGCCATTGTAGACGAAGGCGATCGCCACGATCTCGGGATCTTCATAGGGCGCATAAGCGGTGAACCAGGCATGGGACGGCCAGTTACCCGGACGGCACAATCCTAACGGGCGCGCCACCTCGTCGCAGTATTCCGCCGTACCTGTTTTGCCCGCGACCGTGACAAAAGGTAAATTAGCGGGCGCGCCCGTGCCGTTGGTGACCGTAAAACGCATCGACTGCTGCAGGATCGCCATATTTTCGCTGCTCATGAACGGCGGACGGTAGTTGGCGTCGAAACGCAGCGCGCTGCAAAAGTTGTCGGTGAAGCTGTAATCGTCGGGCGTATACACGCTGTAGTCCCGCCACGACTCGACGAATTGTTCGGGGTCGATGTCCACCTGGGCGCGGTAGTTGGCAGGATCACAGCGAGAAGGATTGAAGAAGTCGCTGTTTTCCTCGCACCGACACGCGAGGCTGTCCTCGCCGCGCATGATCATATCCTCGACATACAGCAGCCGGATCGGCTCGGTCGTGGGCACCGCGTCGATATTGATGTGGCGCATCACGCCTGGCTCAAAGTCGCTCACCAGTCCGCCTTCGGAGTCGAGTGTGTCGCGCAGCATACGCGGCTGCACCAGCGTGCCGCCATTGGCGATCGCTGCCACCGAGTTAAGCAATTGCAGCGGGGTGACGTTGACATAGCCTTGCCCAAAGGCGGCGTTGTAGGTATCGCCGGTTGACCAGTTTTCGCCGTAATTGCGCCGTTTCCAGTCGGAGTCGGGCATACGGCTGGCGTTCTCGAATGGCAGCTCGATCCCCAGCTTGGAGCCGATGCCGAAGGCGGTCGCGTAGCGGAACAGGTCGGTGATGCCTAAGCCGCCTTCGCGCAGTACCGACGTGGACACTTCCGGGTTGCCGCCGCCGACCTGATAGAAATAAACATCGCAGCTTTGCGCGATCGCGCCGATCAGGTCGAGATTGCCGTGTCCGTTGCGGTTCCAGCACACAAAGCGCTGTGCGGCGGCGGTGTCGTTGGGCGCGTAACGGTTGGGCAGCAGCAGATCGCCGGGATCGTTCAGGAACGAGCGCGGATCGATCACATTCTCTTGCAGCACCCCCGCCGCCGTGATCATCTTCCAGATCGATCCCGGCGGATAGAGCGACTGCGTGACGTGGTTGACCAGCGGACGCAGCGGGTCGGCGGCGATATCGAGATAGTAATCCACGTCGATCGCGCGCGCGAATCGGCTGTTGTCGTAGCTTGGATAGCTCACCATCGCCAGCACCTCGCCCGTCTTAGGGTTCATGGCGACCACCACGCCCGTCTGACTGACGATACGCCCGGCGTCGGCGTTGAGCAGGTCGATTCGCTTGGTCAGTGCGTCTTGCGCCGCCTGCTGCAATTCGGTGTCGAGCGTCAGGCGCACGCTCAAGCCGGGCTGCGGCGCGATCGAGACGATCGGATCGCCGACCTGTTCGCCCGCGACATCGACCTCGCGCACGATTCGCCCTGGCACGCCTGCCAGCGTGTCCTCCAGATAGGCTTCGAGTCCGGCGTAGCCGATACGGTCGAACGCGGGATCGTAGCCCTGCTCGATCAGTTCCAGTTCGCGTTCCGCCGGGATGCGCCCCATGTAGCCGACGATCTGCGCGGTCAGCTCGCCTGTCGGGTACTGACGCACCGAGGCAACGTCCACATCGACGCCGGGGAGGGTGAACTGTTCTTCCAAAATCTGCTGCGCGACTCGCTGCGGCACGTCGTAGGCGATCACGACCGGGCGAAAGGGCGCGATACCGGCTCCTTCATCGACCAGCTCTTCGATGCTGCGCACGGGTTGTCCACTCTGCCGGGCGATCACTGCGGTGGGTGGCACCCCGGTGAGCGCCGACAGACGGTTGAAAATGCTCACCGCCGCCTCTTCATCGAGCGGCAGCGCCGCCGGGGTGATCCGCACATTGAATGCAGGCGCGTTGACCGCCAGCGGCATATCCAGACGATCGCGGATCGTACCGCGCGGGGCGGCGACCGGCAGCGCGTTCAGTCGGTTTTCATCGGCGGCTGCCTGCCATGACGCGCTGTCCAGCAGCATGAATTCGACCATGCGCGCCGTGAACAGCGCGAACACGGCGAACAGGATTCCCTGAAAGAAGGTGAAGCGCCAGTTTGTAAATGGCGAACCGGAACGTTCGCGTTCATCGCGCGATGAGGTGCGCATCGGAGTCTCTCGAAAACTAATCGGTCAAATGCGGGGAGCCGCGCCGAGTGAACTGCGTTCGGCGCGGCGCTGTACAAAACGGCTGAAATGATACACCGGCAGCAGCGCGATCAGATTGTACACGACGGTCGGCAGCACGATCAGCAGCAGCCCGCTCACCATCGGCGCTCGGATGCCGCTGGCGCCGACGATCACCAGATAAGTCAGCTTGTGAACGATTGTGCCTGCGATCGTCAGCCCGATCAGGGAGAACGTGCCGACGCTGGTCAGCTGTCCGCGCAGCGCCGTAACCATGCTCACGGCGAGAATCAGCCCGACGACCGATGCCCCAGTCGGCGCTGCCGACAGCAGATCGGCGGCGATCCCGCCCACAAACGCCCACAGCAGCGCTACCTCGGTGCGGGCATGAATCGACCACGACAGTACGATCAGGAAAATAAGATCGGGTTCAGCGTTGAAGACGCGCAGCAGCACCGGGACAAGGGTTGTCTGGAGGATGGCGGCGAGCAGCAGGATCGGGATGCTGAGACTCGTGGACATGGCGCGCTACGGCGCCTCGTCTTCGGCATCGAGCGCGCCCAGGTCGATCGGCTGAAAATCGGTGATCACCAGCACGAATTCCAGCGTATCGAGCGAGACCAGGCTGCGCACCTGTGCCGACTGATACAAGCCGGAGGTGGCGAGCCGGACATTGGTCACCTGTCCGATCACCTCGTCGGGCGGAAAATTGCCACCCAAGCCAGAGGTCAGCACCAGATCGCCATCGCGCACCTGCGCGTCCAGTGGGATGAATTCCATCACCAGCGCCCCGGACGGCTGTCCGACGACCACGCCTTCATCGCGGGTCGTTTGCAGGCGGGCGCTGATCGCGCTGGTGGGGTCGTTGATCAGCAGCACGCGCGACGCCCCGGCACTGACGCGCAGTATTCGCCCGACCAATCCCTGATCGGTGATCACGGGCATCCCGACGACAACGCCATCCCGTGCGCCTCGGCTGATCACGATCGTGCGCAGCAGCGCGCTCTGGTCGGCGCCGATCACATCGGCGGCGACGAATTCGCGTCCGCTGGTGCCCTGGATGTAACCGAGCAGGTTGGACAGGCGATCGTAGTCACTCGCTTTTTCGCGCAAATCGACCAGCTCGGATTGATACAGCGCCAGCGCCGTCTCCAGATCGGCGACGCGCGCCTGCAAGCTCTGCACATCGTTGAAGCGGGTGATGGTGTCATTGACGGAGAGGGCAAAGCGGTTGAAAAACCCGGATACGGTTTGCAGCGGCACGGCAGCCAGGTCTTCGATCGGCGCCAGCGCGCCGGTGATGCTGGCTGCGAGCAGTCCAGCGATCACCAGCAGCGCCAGCACAATTGCGCCGAGGCGTCCGCGCGATCCGCGTCGGGTGCTGGTGCGCAGCAGCGACATGCTCGTCTACCCGTGCCGCGTGCTGCCGCGCTCCAGCCCGACCAGCAGGCGGCGCAGATTGTTGTAATCTTCCAGCACTCGCCCAGCGCCGCGCGCCACACAGGTCATGGCGTCGTCCGCGACCCACGAGCGGATATTGACCTCTTCGGTCACGCGGTTTGCCAGCGCGCGCAATTGACCCGTGCCGCCCGCGAGACAAATGCCACTCTCCATCAGGTCGCCCACCAATTCCGGTGGGGTGTCGTCGAGCGCATCTTTGATGGTGTCGATGATGATATTGACCGAGCCGCTGATCGCCTCTCGTATTTCGATCGAGCTGACCTCGACCGAGGCGGGCAGTCCGGTCACCAGATGCCGACCTTTGACGGTCGTCAGTTTTTCCTGGGGCAGAGGATAAGCGGATCCGATCTCGATCTTGATGCGTTCGGCGGTCGGCTCGCCGATCAGCAGATTGTGTTTGGTGCGCATATACTGGACAATGTCTTCGTCCATCTCGTCGCCCGCGACCCGGATCGAGCGGCTGATCACGATCCCGCCCAGCGAGAAGATAGCGACCTCGGTCGTGCCGCCGCCTATATCCACAATCATACTGCCGCGCGTCTCCTGCACGGGCAAGCCCGCGCCGATTGCGGCTGCGACGGGTTCCTCGATCAGAAAGACCTCGCGCGCTCCGGCGTTGACAGCGGCTTTGTAGACGGCGCGCTTTTCAACCTCGGTGACGCCGCTCGGAATCCCGACGACTACGCGCGGACGCGGGATCGGCACCCAGCTTTGCTCGTGCGCCTTGTGAATCAGGTGATTCAGCATCGCTTCGGTGATCGCATCTTCGGCGATCACGCCGTCGCGTACCGGGCGCACGATCAGTATATCTCTCGGATTCTTGCTCCACATCTCTTTCGCGCGGGCACCCACCTCGATCGGACGGCGGGTCTTTTTCTCGATGGCGACGAAAGACGGCTCATTGATGACAATCCCCTTGCCGCGCACGCTCACCAGCGTGTTGGCGGTGCCGAGGTCGATGCCGATGTCGAGGGAGAACAAGCCGAAGAAGTAATCCAAAGGACCTAACACACGATGTCTCCTACCGGCATGAAACAGCACGGCATTATAGCACGCCGACATGATCCAGCGTAGGGATCGGCGGTTAAGGGCAGGCTAACCGCGTTCTAACTCGACCGGATGTTGGACAGATAATGACGCTGCCAATCGGCAATAAACCACAGTTGAGGGGAAGTCTCGACTTAGACTCTCCCTCAACTGGATGTCAGGCAGATCAACCTGTTTCCGAAGCGATCTCAGCTCCCGCATCGTTGAAGAGCAGCCGCTCCCCACTTCCATCGACGTTCATAATATAAATAGCATAGACGCCGCTGCGATTCGACGAAAAGATAATCTGGCGTCCATCGCGCGTCCAGCTTGGATTGATGCTTTCCGTGTCTCCACTTGTCAACTGCTGAATGTCGCCACCATTCGCCTGAACGGTATAAATCTCCGATGTTCCGTCATTAGTCGACTCGAACACGATGCGATTCCCGCCAGGCTGCCACACTGGGTTCAGAGCCGATTCGCCAAAATCGGTCAGGCGGATTGTCCCGCTGCCATCGGCCTGCGCGACAAATATGTCATAATTCCCGTCCGATTGACCGGAATAAACGATCTGTGCACCATCAGACGACCAGCCCACGCAGCAGGGAACGGTCGAGCCAACGGTGATCACGGTGACCGCCTGCGTATCGACCACCAGTACATACAGGTTGCGCAGTCCGTCGCGGTTCGATTCGAAGAGCAGCCGCGCTCCATCAGGTGACCATACAGGACGATAATCCTCAGCGAGGTTATTGCTCACGTTTCGCTGTTCTGTACCGTCGACGTTCATGATGTAAATCTCACGGTTGCCATCCCGATCGGAGGCAAATGCGACCTTATTCCCGCGCGGCGAAAGGCTTGGAAATTCGTTGTTTCCAAGTGTAGTGAGCTGCGTGCCCTGATTGCTGCCCACGACCGCGCGATATACCTGCCACGATCCCAGCTTATCAGATACGTAAAAGATCCGGCTCGGATCGACTGGAGACGTGGGCTCAGGGGAGTTGTCCCCTGAGGGCATCGTATTCAGGACAAGAGTTCCCAGGCGTGCCTGTGCCACATTTCCCCTTCGAATCCATCCGCTCATAGTGCCATCAAGCGATGCGATCAGCAGCGATTCCGTGGTGCTATCGGATTCGAGCAGAGTGAACTCTACTCCACTCGTCACGACGTCGGTAATGGCGCTCGCACTTTCTTCCGGTCCCATTCGCAAGACGGCATCTTCATTCAGCGTGAACGTCAGATCAGTGTTTACGGGGCTCGTGCGAAGGTAAGGGGGCAGTTGCTCGCCACTCGCCTCGATACGCAGGGTTGCCTCAACTTCCGATGCATCAGCTGGTTCTTGTCCGCACAGGGTTACGCGGACCCGATAATCGCCTGCAATGCGCACACTCGCAAGTTCCGCGAGTACATTATCGATGATGGGTCTGGTGCCAGGCGCACCAGAACCTACAGCAATGGAACAGCGCTCCACGACGGGAATGTCCGGACCGCCCAACTCTGGACCCACCAACACAGTCCAGGTAAGCGATTCCGGGTCGTCGAGGATGATCTCGACAATGTAATGATTGAAACTGGCTTCTGGGCGCGACGCGCTGCCGCGTATCTGCACCCGACCGTCCACAAGCTGATTTACCATTTCATTCACGCTCAATACAATCGGCGTTGCGATTTCGAACGCCACTTCGATCGGATCAGGAAACGTGATGCGTCCTCGTGGTGTGGTGATGCACTGGCGGACGATCAAGCGATAGCTATCTTGCGGCTGGCTCAACGCGATCTTCGCCATTTCGACATCTGTCCCGACCACAAAATCCTCAGCGTCGGGGAAACCACCTACCTCTGCACAGAGATCGATACCTACGCCGAGCGGAGAGGCATTTGGATTGCGAATCGCCTCCGGCGCGATGATCACCCCGCTGTCGGCATCGCCGCGCACAAGCTGGATAACATATCCGGCGAACAACTGCGAATCGGCGAAGACATCGCCGCGCACGATCAATTCGACTTCACCATCTTCATCCCCGATGACATCATCCGGCTGCGGGCTGATTACGGTGAGGGCGGCGGAGTTGGCAACCAGGAAGGCATTCCGCTCGGTGTCCTGTCCATCGAGCAGCAGTGCGTTCGTTGAGTCGCACAGCGTCACGCGTACATCATAGGCACCGTCGATCAGTGTCTCATCGACCGAGACCCGCGCCAGTTCACGCCCTGCACTTGGCTCGATCGTGCGCTCTAGAATGCCGAGAGCATCAGCGCGCGCGCACAGCGTCGCCAACTCGTTCGACGGCGCTTCATTGGGCGCGCCGATAAAGCGCCACGCCTCACTTGCTGTAGGTGCCAGCTCGACCGCATATCCGATCGCCGTCGGCGCGAACGCCTGACCGATCACGACATAGTCCTCACCCGTTACCCGGATCGGCAAGTCTGCCGCAGACGCCAGCGCCACAGAGACATTGGGTAAATTGGCGGTGATAGCGTCGCGCGAGCGGAATACTTCCAGCCCGACGCGATCCTCGATCCACGTCGAGTCGCTGCCACACGATGGGGGCACCGCGCCGTTGAGTTGATCTGGCGGCAAAAGCCGTAGGCGTGTCAGCCGCTGACCGACCGCGCTGTCTGCCAGACAGACGGAGCTGCTGGCACGCAGATACCCGCGCAATACTTCAGCATCGGCGTCCGGGAACTTCGCCGCGATCAGTGCTGCTGCCCCCCCCGCGATCGCCGTCGCAGCCGAGGTGCCGTAAAACTCGAAGTCGGTAATGCCATCCTCGTCGAGGTCGGCGCTAATTTCGCCATAGGTGCTGATCTCCGGCTTGGCACGCCAGCGCCCCCAATACGGGTTGAATTCATCGCCATTAGCATCTCGATTGATGAATTGCAAGCTGTTCGAGCGTGATGAATTCCACAACAGCGCTTCGGTGCCATCGGCGCCATGCACAGCCGACAACCGCTGTGCCGAGTCGGTATATGCCGGGTTAGAGGGTGTGAACGCGCCAACCGTCAGGACGGTTGCCATATCCGCTGGCACCAGCACAACCGGATCGAAGGGATAGAGTCGATTAATGATCGCGGCACCGTTCTGTGTGAGTACCGGCCAGATATCGGGATCGAAACCGCGTGGCAGCGCCCCTTTGATATACAGCTCGAAAGGTTCATCGTTGGCAAATAAGTCGGATCCCCCGCGTGTGTCAACGCTGATGTAGATTTCGTTGTCGGGATAGCCATCGATACTCGTTTCGGTGCGATACCAGATTAATCCGGCTTCTGAGTCGACTCCCTCGATCACGGGGAGCGTCACGGTATCGTCCAATAAGTCTGGCAAGTTTGTCAGAGTGATCGCCTCGAAAGAAGGGACAGGAGTGCCTACAAGGAGCGTGCTGCCATCTGACGGCGTTGGAAGGGGAATTGGACGCTGATAGGCATCCGACATGCCAATTTTTGAGCCATCCGATGTCGTAGTAAATTCGTAGATCTCGAGCTGAAGATCGTAGGGTGAACCATCTGCCGTATTTTCCTGCGACCAAATCAAGCGCGCGTCAACAGAGTTGGTCATATCGACAGGGATGCGTACCGTAAACCGCGCTGAAAAGAGCTGGTTGTTGCGCTCGAATGAGTGTAGTCCTTGCTCGCCTGTATTCGTCACATACCCATCACGCAAGTAACCCGCACCGATATTGCCAGCCGAGTTTATCCACAGGATACCCGCCGCCTGCGCCGCCTCGACCGCCGCGTAATACGGCGCTGGTTCCGCCGTGATCGCATTGCCAGCGTGCACGATTAGCCGTACCTCGGCAGCGATCAGCGCTGCGACCGCCTCACCAATCGTCTCGTCAGTCGCGCGCGCGGCGAAAAGCTGTGCGTCCGGGGCGATAGCTTGCACGATTTGCAGTATGTGTGTACCGTGATCTGCCTCGGTCGATCCATCATCGCTGCCCGTACTGTCCAAAGGTTGTCCATCGGGGGTAAGCTGTACCACCTGTCCTAACCCTGCATCATCGCCAGCGACAGGAAGTTCAGCCAGTGCATCGGCGAAATTTCCAACGGTGTAATTGAAAACAGGGCTGGCGGCAAAGGCTTCACCAAAACCGACGTAGGTGGTATCCAGCACACCGATGCGCACGCCCGCTCCTGCTGCATCGTCGGCATCTCCATAATATACGGCGGCATTGAGTCCTTTAGGGTCATCGATCAGAGTGAGCAGATCGATCGGTTCTGCTGTTGGCGCACCCCACATCGGCGGCTGACAGTCTGGCAGCATGTCCTCATCAGCGAATGCTGTCCCAAAGGCATCGCCAAAGCCATCACCAGCGCCAGGGCTGCTCTCGCTAAATGGGACCAGCACGACGTCGGGGATGATGCCCGGCGTTGTGCGCTCGCTCAACATGATGATCCAGCGGCGTATCGCCAATGGTTCTGGAGTCTTGCCGATCACCCAAAAATCGAGCGGCTGCCCGTCCAGCGGCTCGATCATGACCGAATAACGCCCATCCACCGAGGGACGTAAGAAGATCTCACGATAGCGCTGGTCTTGGACACGCTCAAGCGGAAAAACGTTGTCGATATCTTTTGGAAGCAGACGATCGGCGAAATACGCCCGATCCCGCTCTGCAAAGAATGGCTCGGTCACTCCGTCGATCCTGCACGCTTCGGTCAATATCGCATTGACTCGCTCTGGTACAACGAACAGCGCCAGTAGCAGCAAAGCAACCCACCATAAGCCGATCCTCATCAGGTGCATCATCATCCCCTTTTACGATATTGCAATCAGTTAAAGTTGTTTGACGGAATTACGAAACGCTATCATAATTGCAACCATATCATCGACTATAACGCGGAAACCACTAATGCCAAAAAAACATTTTTCCGTTCAATTGGTCACTATCCTATTGATAGAAATCGCCCTGTGCATATTGAGCGTGGTCCCGGCCAATGCTCAAACTGGGCTTCCCGCTACTGTCTCGACTTGCACTGAACGCTATGAGATGAACGGGCAGTCCGTGCGCATCGCGCGTTATCAAATCACTACGAGTGACGGCTTCACCTCCAATGCGCCTTCGACAAACATGACACAGATGCGTCAGACGCGCATTTTTGATACCCTCAATATTAGTAATACTGGTGCGAGTGTATGCAGAGTCATGCTGGAACGCGGTGATTGGGGAGCAGTCAAGTTGCAGCGTGGAGCGTCTTTCGATCTGCTATCAGTGGGCGAATTCGAACGCGATCCGCTGTCCAGTCGCCCGTGCCTGAACGCCGTCGCTGATTCCGGGGTGATCGATGAAGGAGCATGGGAGGTCACCTATTCACGCGACCAGGTGGGTACAACCACACTCGATCTGGAAGCGCCTCAGCTTGGACTCCTTTATCCCTTTTTGTCCACCCCGCTGCCCCTCTTGGGAGCCGCACCCCGCGAGATTTCCGATCTTCACGGTCAATCCGGACAGTTGAGCTTTTCAGTGCCGTTCCAAAGACTCGATCAGCGCTTCCAAAGTCATCCTAATTTCAGCAGACTGGGGTCAGATGGCGACATTGGCGGATTGAGAGATGCGATAACCGCCTACATATTGGAGAACGTTCCCGATTGGACGCTTGCACTGCCCGGCAGCGATTTGATCCGGGATATGAGCGAAAACCCGACATACGAGTTTAATTTCCGACGCTTAAGTCTGTATCTGGTGAACGATACCCGTGACCTGCTCACGCTCACATTCCGGGCGGACGGTAGCACTTATCATGTCACCGTAACTGCATTTCTTAAGACTAATATTCGGGTCAACCAAAGAACCGTGAGCGAGCTGTCTGGTTCGTCAACTGGTGCGGATAGTTATGAGTCTCACCTGAACCGTTGGGGGGGCACCCGGTCTGGAGAAGAAGAACTTGATCCGCTGCGCCTGTTCATCACCGACCGCGGTATGAGTGATGATCTGGTGCGTTGGTTGTGGCTGATCAATGCGAGAAGCGCCACCGACTACGACACGCTTTTCAACGAGGAGTTTCAGCCCGGATCAGTTGGCTGTGATGAAAGCTGGTTGACTCCGTGAGGGCGCTGCTCGCTGCCGTGCTGATGCTGACTATGGGATGTGCCAGCCGTACCGAATGCCGTTTTCAAGCTGCGAACATTTCGCAAATTGTGGTCGAGCAAACGCCCGGTTTAGCCGCGCTGCACGACGCTGGTCATTGTGGGGAAGGGCTGCGTATCGGGGTTTTGGCAGCGGGGAAGCCCGATGGTCAGCTAGAGCCGATCGAAGGTCGGTTATTCTTACCACGCTATCACCCTGATAGCGCGGCATCGCCCATGCTGACCGAGCAAATCTGGGCGCTGCACGCCGCCGCGCCCCATGCCGTCATCGACTTTCGCTCAGTCGCGCCGCTTTTGTGGGACGATCCTATGAGTCCAGCGTCCTCTATAAGTCCAGATCCTCAAGATGCGCTGGACGAGGCTTGGATCAATTTTGTCGACACTGCGCGCAGCCTCGCCCAACAGTCGGATATTGTTGTCAATCTGGTAATTAGTCCCTATTTTGAGAGAGTCGATACGACCGCGTTCGAGCAGCTCGTGGTGTCGAGAAGCGATAGAGCGCGCCTATGGCTGCAATCGGCGGGCAGCTATGGCAGCAGTTTCTATCACGTGGACACGCCGTCGCTTGGCTTTATTGCCATGCGTCCTTTCGATCATTTCTTCGCCAATAATCGCGGCGACGATTACGATATGCTGCGCGTCAAGGTCATCGACTCGGCACGCGAGCTTGCGGTCTTTCTGGTCAGTGACGATGACAATCAATTTCGTCCAGTTCTGTACCGGTTGGTTAGTGACACTCTCCGACAAGTGCAACCGAGCTTTGCACAACCCGATAGAGATCGCTCACCGATCTATCTCAGCCGATGGTCGGGATTGAGTACAGACGAGACGCTTCTGCTAACAGCTAGTTCGTTGTCGGTGGATGTCTTTTCGCCTCAGTCCGGTTTTACGCTCTACATCGATAATGGCATTTTCGTCGATGGTTCAAATCCGACGGGAGGCACGATCCCCGTACCGAACGTCATGTCCGAGTCGCTGACCGTCGGCGCTCTTCACCTCGATCACCCCTTCTTCCTGCCACCTGGCCGTGATAATACAGATGACAAGCCGAATATCTTTGCGTATGCGCGGTTGAACGCGCAAAGCCAGCGTATGAGCAGCGGCTTCAGCACTTTGATCGCGGCGGGATCGGCAGCCAGTTTATTGAGCGCCTATCCCGACCTCGATGGCTCTGCCTTGTTGTCGGACCTGACAGCGGGTGCCAGTCGAAACCTGATAATCGATCGTGCGCCGCCATTGTCGTTGGAAATTGGGACGTTGTTGATGCCAGCCGCGATTATCGTGGCAGCATTCCTCGTCATCGTTGTAATTGCACTCATACGGCGGCGCCGACGCAAATACACTCTCTTTATCAGCTACAAAAGCGATGACAAAGGGTTCGTCAACGGACTGCGTGAAAGTTTGAACAGGCGTTTGTCGAATTGGTGCGTTTGGCAGGATCAAGCTGACTTACCGCGTACAGGTAAGTTTCCCAAAGAATTAGAAAGGGCGGTAGTCGCCTGCGATGCCCTGCTATTGGTGATGACGCCAGCAGCCTTAGCATCGGAGTGGGTACAGAAGGAGTATCAGTTAGCGTTTGACGAAAAAAAGCTCATTATTCCAATGCAGTACGAGGAAGTCGAACTATCCACACTCCCACGCGAATTGCGCGACTACACCGTGACAAATTATTATAAGGACAAACATAATGCGACGCTCGATGAGATTGTAGGAATTCTGAAGAGATATCGTCCATAGCATTGCTTTTCACGTCCCATAGAGTGCGCGCAGCCTCGTGATATCTCCGGGCGCTAAGCGCACTTTATCCTCGATACGGGGATACATGATGTCTGCCGGATCGCCGCTGTGTTCCCCGATTCCTAGTGCGTGCAGCAGCTCGTGCAGCAGCGTGCCGACTGAGTTAGGACTGTCATTGACAATGCGCACCTGACCTTGAATACTAAATGGTACCGAGTCGTCGGTTGGGGTTTCTAATACGACGATCCAGCCGCACGCCAGTGAATCGGTGCCGAACGGACAAGCATCCCAGGCACGATATTCGGCACGGGACATCACTTGGATCAGGATGTCTGTTTCGGCAGCCCGTTCTACCTGCTCCATGCTGAACCGGGGATCGATCTGTTGAAAAGCGCTGTTCAATTCGATCAATGCCAGGTCAAGAGCAGGCGCCCATATCTCATCCGAAACATTGATGAACACGCGGATTGGTGATTGAAAAAAGCGTCGCGCAGCGTTATCCGACACAGGGATAGTCAAGCGCTCGAAGATCGATCGTGTCGGGGCAGCAGCGACCATCACAGGAACAGCAGTCACCGTGACCGGCGGTGCGACCGTCGATATCGGGCGTCCAGTCAGGGTTGGAACAGGTGCTGCCAGCGTTGATGCGAATGTGGGCACGACACGCGCGGTATCCCCTGGCTGAGTCGAGCGGATAATCAGTAACCCTGCCGCTGCCAGAAATGTCACCGCCAGAATCAACGCGATACTCCCTCCCATCCAGCTCGTCGACGAGCGCCTGTGTGAAGCGGTTCGGGATGGGGCTAAGGAGCGCGCTTGCGACGAGCGCGTTCGCTGGGTCTGACTGCGATTGGCTTTCGGCGAAATATTATTTGCTTGGCTGAGCAGCTCGGACAGCATCTGACGGGCAGGTTGATAAGCCGAATTGAGCCGTACAACCCGCGAAGCCGCACGCTGCTTGACTTCACGCACTGATGAGACATTTGCCAGTGCCCACCAGATACGCCAATCTTCTTTTGATACAGGGTCTCTGATAGCTTGCTCTAAAATGCGAACAGCCTGCACAGAGTCGCCAATCTGTACATATCTCTTCACTTCAGCCAGTACTTGTTCGACGTTGACTATGCACCTCGTTCGCTGTTCGGCTTCTCATAATCATATTGCCCTGCATGAATTGCCAAAGATGGTGGGTGAAAGGGCATGATTTCGAGAAATTGCAGTGTCTCTCACACCAACAATGACCACGAAACCCATAACCGAAATTATAGCACTGACGCGCTGTCGCATTCTATATTTCCCCCCAATACTCGGAAATATATCCCGTTCATCTCAGATTTCGATTTTTTTCAACGCGTGTCAGGGCGGCGGTTATGATATGGTTTGGGTTTGGTTGTGGCGCTAGGGTTGAAAGGATGCAGGCGATGGCGGCAGGTACAGTACGGATGGCAATGCGTCGTGCGCTGGCGCTCCGGGCGGGGACGACGCTGGTGATCGGCGTCAGTGGCGGCGTCGATTCACTCGTTTTGCTGCACGCGGCGATCGCGCTGCGCGACTCGCTGCACCTGACGGTGATCGCCGCCACGCTCGATCACGGCTTACGCGCTGACGTGGGCGCGGCAGACGCCGCCTATGTGGAGCAGATTGCTCATGCCTGGGGGGTGCTGTGTGTGCGCGGGGCGCTCGATGCGGCGCGCTACCGTGAGGGACTCGGCGTCGAGGCGGCGGCACGGGCGGCACGCTACGATTTTCTGGCGGATGCAGCCCGCCAGCACCAGGCGAGTGTTGTCGCGGTGGGGCATCATGCTGATGATCAGGCGGAGACCGTACTCGCCCATCTGGTACGCGGCGCCGGTTTGATCGGACTCGCGTCGATGCGCGCCGAGTCGTCGATGCCTGGTCATGCCGATGTGCGACTGCTGCGTCCGCTGCTGGACGTGCGCCGCGCCGACATCGAGTCCTATGCCCAGGCGCACGTGCTCGTTCCACGTGAGGATGCCAGCAACGCTGATATCACCTATACGCGCAATAGGATTCGCCACGTAATGCTGCCCTTGCTCGCCAGTTTCAACACGCAGATCGTCCCGGCGCTGGTGCGGCTCGCGGATAACGCCGCGGTCGAGTCCGACTTCATCGAGTCAGCGCTGGACGGGGTGCTGGACACGGGAATCGCGCAGTTCGCGGAGACGCGCGTGACGATCGAACGGCGCGCCCTGTGCGCACTGGCGCCCGCGCTGGCGCGACGGCTGATCGTGCGCGCGGCAGCGCATCTGGCGCCGTCCGACGACTCCGGGATCACGGTCACCCATGAGCGCGTCCTCGCCGCAGTCGAGCAGGCGCGGGATGGGGATAATGGCGCCATGCTGGACATGGGGCACGGACTGCATCTGCACATTACCCATACGCGAATAATTATGCAAAAATGAATTTTGTAAAAAATGCTGAAGTGGTCGGTCTAATGCCATGATTTTATTTATGCAATCTCGATACTTCATGCCATGATCACGATCATACACATCTATGCACGCAGTGGTTTGGCTATTGATCGCATGGACAGCGGTGTGAACCCCACGACAGAGCGGTCGATCTGCTAATGAGATGTCATTTTTGTATTATGTGCATTGTTGCATAATTAGCATATTCATGTATCCTTACTGAAAATCAAGTAACTGCACAATAAGGACAACGAAGGCAGCGATGATGATTGACTCAATAGGGGAAATCGCACCCGATAATGCCGTCGTCCTGGTTGTGGACGATGAAAAAGCGATTCGCTATTCTGTGTCGCGCACGCTGCAAAAAGCGGGCTACCAGGTGATGGAAGCCAGCAGCGGTGAAGAAGCACTGGCGCTGCTGCAAGAACACCGTGCTGAAGTGGTGCTGACCGACATTCGTATGCCCGATGGTTTGGATGGCGTCGAGCTGTTGCGGCGGATCAAGGCGATCGACACCGATATCGTGGTCATTCTGATGACAGCGTTTCCGCATCTCAGCACTGCCGTCGAGGCGCTGCGCCTGGGTGCGCATGACTATCTGATGAAGCCCAGCTCCGGGCAGGACATCCGTCTCAGTGTGTCACGCGGCATCGAGCGCGCGCGCAACCTGCGTCGCCGCCGCGAGCTGCTCTCGGTCATCCGCAACAATCTGGCTGAATTGAGCGTCTCACCCGACGACAAGATCAACGGCTCGCTGGCGGCACAGCAGCAGGTGGTCGCCGCCAACGCGCGCGATCTGGCGATCGAACTCAACGCCGAGGGCGTGATGACGCTGGGCGCCCTCACCATCTATCCGGGGCGCTACAAAATCTCTGTCAACAATATTCATATCGATTTGACGCCGACCGAATTCGACCTGCTGCTCTATCTGGCTGCCCATCGCGGACGGGTGGTGTCGTGCCATGAACTGGTGCGCGAGGTGCGCAGCTATAACGTCGATGAAGCCGAGGCGCGCGAGGTCATCCGTCCGCATGTGAGCAATCTGCGGCGCAAGCTCAAGGACTGCGGTGATTACGAAGACCTGATCGTCAATGTGCGCGGCATCGGCTATCGATTGAACAACCCCGCCGAATGAAAGCCTTTCGTCTGTTCATCATTGCTTTCAGCCTGAGCGTGCTGATGCTGGCTGCTGCGTCTGTACGGGTCGTCGTCGCGCAATCTGATCGCGTCGAATCGCTGCTCGCCGCGTTGACGCTGGAACACAAAGTGGCGCAGATGTTCATGGTCACGCTGCATGGCAGTGTGCTGACCGAGGTCGGCGCCGCACACTTGCGCACCTGGCAGCCAGGCGGACTAGTCATGTTCGGCGCCAATGTCGGCGCGCCGGATGCGGTCGCACGACTTACCAACGGCTATCAGCGCACGATCACCGAGGCGGGCGGCGTGCCCGTATTGATATCGATCGATCAGGAAGGCGGGGTAGTCAATCGGCTGACCGACGGCTTCACCTTTGTGCCGACGCCGCTGCTGCTGACAGCATCGGGCATGAGCGAGGATGCAGGACGGGTGATGGGTGGCGAGCTGAACGCGGTCGGCATCAACATGAATCTGGCGCCCGTCGCTGACCTGGAGACCTACCGCGACAACCCGATCATCGCCCGGCGTGCGTTTGGCAGCGATCCGATCATGAGTGGGGAGGCGGTCGCCGGGTTCGTGCGTGGGACGCAAGCGCGTGGCGTGCTGGCGACTGCCAAGCATTTTCCCGGTCATGGCGAGACGCGCGAGGACAGTCATGCTTCTTTGCCCACGGTCGATCTCGACCGTGTACGCCTGGAGTCGGTCGAGCTGGCCCCGTTCCGCGCCGCTATCGCTGCGGATGTGGCGGCCGTGATGGTGTCGCACATCTGGTTTCCGGCGTTCGACACGACACGGCGTCCGGCGTCGCTCTCCCCGGTGCTGGTATCCGATCTGCTGCGTGACCAGATGGGTTATGACGGATTGATCATGACCGACGCGCTCGATATGAACGCCGTCGATCTCGAAGTCAACTACTACGATGCGGTGGTGATGGCGATCGAGGCGGGCGTCGATCTGCTGGCGACGGGTCCCAGCACCGGGTTGCAAGTGGCTGAAGCCGCTATGCAGCGAGTCGTGGACGAAGTGCGTGCCGGGACGATCGATGAGGCGCGTATCGACGAGTCGGTGCGGCGCATCCTGACCACTAAAGATCGCTTTGGGCTGCTCGATTGGACTCCGATCGACCCCGCCACCGCTGCCGCCGCCGTCACCGCTGAAAATGGCGCCGCGCTGGTCGAGTCGCTCTATCGACGCGGCGTGACAGTGGCGTATGACCGCCGTGATCTCGTGCCTGTGCCCGCCGATGCCCGCGTCGCGGTGATCTTTCTGGCGACGCGCTATCAGATTCAAACCGAATGCAGCCTGTATCGTCCTGATGGAGTCGGCATACAGTGGGTCGGCGTCAACGACAACCCGACCCAGGAACAGATCGACTGGGCGTCTGAAGCCGCTCGCAGCGCCGACACCGTGATCGTCTGGACGCAAAATGCCGACCGCAATCCCGAACAGACGGCGTTGGTGCGTGCGCTGCCGCCCGACAAAACGATCGTCGTAGCCTTGTGGTCGCCTTATGACTGGCAGGCATTTCCCGATGTCGCGTCATATGTGGCGACCTACTCACCGGGGCGTCCTGCTGTGCCCGCCGCCTGTGCGGTTTTGTTCGGTGCGGCGGAGTCGGTCGGTCGGCTGCCGGTCACGCTGCGACTCGATCTGCCCGCTGGCAGCGCCGAATAGCCTCACAACATGATGCTGCAGAGGACTGGCGTGCCAGTATCTGTTTGAGGGCTTGGCACGCCGCGCCTGGACATGGCGCGTATCTAATGCGATGCGTCCCTACACGCAGATGGGGAGGATCGGGTAGAATGGCTTCATCAATATCCGCTGGCAACGCCTGAATCCGACTGGAGACCTCCTCCGTGATCACCCGCCGCACCGTGACCTTATGTATCGCCCTGCTGTGTTTTGCGCTGGCGCTCCCCGCCTCGGCACAAGATGTATTTGGTCCCGACAGCTATCCTCCAGGGATTAACCCTCTGACAGGGCAGGCGGTCGCTGATCCGTTCGTGCTGGATCGCCGCCCGATCATCCTGAAAATCTCCAATTATCCGGCGTTCGTGCGTCCGCAGTCGGGTCTCATGCGCGCCGACATCGTATGGGAGCATCTGCTGGCAGGGGGCGTCACCCGCTTCAGCGCGGTCTATCTCAGCCGTGACGCCGAACAGGTCGGACCGATTCGCAGCCTGCGCCTGGTCGATTTCGAGTTTGTGCGCATCTACCGCGCGCTGTCGGTCTATTCCGGTATGGCACAGGGGACGCTGGAGGTGCTGAAGACCGATGGACTGATGTCCGCGCGCATCGTCGGCGGTGTCGAGCCGTGTCCAGCTCTGTGCCGCTACGAGCGTGAAGGGGTGGCATTGGAACACACCTTGTTTGGGGATACGGCGGCACTGCGCGAACTGGCTGTCGATCGCGGACGCGACGTGACCCCCGAAGCGATCAGCGGTATGGCATTCAGCTCCGAGTCGACCGGCGACGGGACGCCGCTCGATGCGATCCGTATCCACTACGCCGATACCGAGGTGGAGTGGGCATTCGATGCCGATTCTGGCAGGTGGGAGCGCGCTCAGGATGGCGAAGCCCACTTTGACGCCGACGGCGGACGCCGCATCACTGCCGCCAACGTGGTCATCGTCGAGGAAGACCATACCGTGCAGGCGACCGTCGCGCCCAATTACTGGGGTCCCGGCGATTTTGCCTTTTCGGTCAATTTTATCGGGGACGGACGGATTTACTTCCTGCGTGATGGTCAGTATTTCACCGGAGAATGGCGCCGCGCCACCCGACAAGACCCGCTGACGTATCACGATGAAAATGGTGAGCTGCTCACCTTCAAACCCGGCAATACGTTTTTCACCCTGGTGCCGCGCTGGATCGACGGCTATTGGCTCGATTTCTCTGTTCCTGAACCGCCCACTGCCACCGTCACCGGCACGCTTGGTCAGAATATGCGTCGTGGTCCCGGCGAAACCTACGTCACCCCCGATGTCGCCTATCCCGGCGATACCTTCGAGCTGATCGGACGTAACAATCGCGGTTCGTGGCTGCAACTGCGCACCAGCGACGGGGAAATTATCTGGCTGCCGCGCGATGTGCTGGAATTCGATGCGGCGGCAGCGGCTGCGCTGCCCTCCACCCGCCCAACCATAGAACGCTAGGACAAGATCGCAATGGGAACACTCAATCCCGATCTGCTCTCCAAAGATATGGACACCGTGATGAATGACGCGGTGGCGCTCAAGGATCAGATGCGCAAATCGGTGCTGATGCCGGAGCTGATCCTGCTGTCGCTGCTGCGACGCAAGGATACGGCGGCGGCGCGTGTGCTGGCGATCTTCGCGGACAGCCGCGCGGTCGATCTGGAAAAGCTCGATCGCCAGGTCGTGCTTGCCGCTGAAAGCCGACGTGACCCCGACGGCAATCTGGAATTCATCGCCAAAGGCAATCGGCGCGTCCCGCTTAGTCGTCAGACGATCATACTGATCGACGACTCGCTGACCCAGGGACAGGCGCAAAACGAAGTCCGCGCCGATACCGATCATGTGCTGGCAGTCCTCAGTGAGCCGACGATTAGCACTGGCGGACTGCTGCGCGGCGTCGGTATCACGTCAAAGGCGATCGCGGATGTCCTCGGCGATACCTCGCAGGTGATCCGGGCAGGCGGCACCACCCAGGATTTTGTCGCCGGCGCCAAAAGCGGCAAGCTGCGCGCGGTCTATTTCCGTGAAGACCTGCTGCGCGAGATCATCAATCTGCTCACGCAGTCGTTCAGCCGTCATGTGCTGCTGATCGGACCCGACGGCGTTGGCAAGCGCACGCTGGCATACAGCCTGGCACTGCTGATGAGCGAGGGTAAGGGTCCCAAGAATCTCAAGAGCCTGGTGCAGATCGACGAGGCTGCCTTGCTCGACAGCGACCAAAAAGCGGTGCGCGCTGGCATCAGCAGCGCGGCGGGCGGTATCCTGTTCATTCCACACATTCACCGATTCTTCGGCGGACCCATCCGCGCTGAATTCGCCAAAGCCACTTCGCTGATCCAGAAAGCTTTTCTGAGCGATGATCCGGTGATTATGGGCACCACCACCGAGACGGAATATCAACAGCGCATCGCCAACATGAGCGGTATCGCCGAGCGCATTCACGTCCTGAAAGTGCCGGAGCCGACTCCTGCCGAGGCGATCGAAATCCTCAATGTGATCCGTCCGCATTTGGAAGCCGACTACAATCTGAAAGTCGCGGACGATGCGGTCGGCTTGGCGGTGCGGCTGGCGAAACGCTACCTGGGCACCAATCCGCTTCCACGCAGCGCCGAACAGCTCATGCACCGCGCTGCGGCGATGGTCGCCATGAGCCAGCAGACCAATCTCGCTTACAAATCGTCCAGCGCCGACGGCGAACGCCTCGATGCTGAAGACATCACCCTGGCGCTCTCTCAGATGACAGGCGTCCCGGTGAGCAAGCTCGGTGAAGACGAGCGACTGCGTTATGCCAGCATGGTTGAATTCGTGCAGGAGCGCCTCAAGGGGCAGGAAGCCGCCGTGATTGCGGTCAGCCGCGCGATCAAGACGGCGCGCGTCGGTCTGAAAGACCCCAAACGACCGATCGGCGCGTTTCTGTTTCTGGGTCCGACAGGGGTCGGCAAGACCGAATTGGCGCGCGTGCTGGCAGAATTCATGTTCGGCAGCGAGGACGCGATGCTGGCGCTGGACATGAGCGAATTCAAGGATGAGAGCAGCCTCAATCGTCTGACTGGATCGCCGTCTGGCTATGTGGACAGCGAGTCCGGCGGTCAGCTCACCGAACGGGTGAAGAATCAGCCTTACATCATCGTGCTGTTCGACGAGGTAGAAAAAGCCCATCCGCGCGTCCTCGACATCCTGTTACAGGTGATCGAAGAAGGTCGGCTGACCGACGGACGCGGCAACACGGTCAGTTTCACCGAGACGGTGATCATCCTGACCAGCAACCTGGGGGCGACCCATCTGGCTGTCCCGGTGATCGACGACGAGGTGCGCGAAGCAGCGATGGAAGATGTGCGCGAGTGGTTCCGCCCGGAATTCCTCAATCGCCTCGATGAAGTGATCATGTTCAACGCGCTCACTCAGGATGTGCTGGCGGAAATTCTGGGCTTGATGCTGAATAAAGAGACGAAGCTCGCGGATGAACGCGGACTCAAAATAACCTTCAGCGCCGCCGCCCGTACCTGGATGCTGGCGCAAAACCAGGAACCGGAATATGGCGCGCGTCCGCTGCGACGCATCATTCGGCGGAATGTGCGCGAGCCGCTGGCGGACTTTCTGCTGCGTGCCAACCCGCCTGCCGGGACGGAGATCGCCGTCGATGCGGCAGCCGGTGCGACTGCACTGACCTTTGCCGCCAGTAAAGATGGTGTGTCGATCGCCGTGTGAGACGCGGCGGTTTGCGTTACAATCCTATGCAACTTTGATTGCACGCCTGTGGAGCTGACATCCTATGCCCGCTGTGATCACCAGCGTCTTTCGCAAGTACGACATTCGCGGCACCGCGGTCGCCCCGGATGCCCAGCTCACTCCCGATCTGGCGCGCTACGTCGGCGCAGCGCTCGGCACGTATCTGCCGATTCACTTTCAGACCGACCGCTTTTTCGTCGGGCGTGACAACCGTGTCACCTCGACGCCGCTCAAAGAAGCGCTGGTCGCCGGCTTGCTCTCGACCGGGATCGCCGTCGTGGACATCGGACAGGTGCTCACGCCGACCGTCTATTATGCCGCCGCCAGCTATGGCGAGCGCGGCGCGGGCGTGATGATCACCGGCAGCCACCTCGACACCCGTTACAACGGCATCAAAATGGCGTATGGTTCGCTGGCGCTGGCGGACGAACAAATTCAGGATTTGCTCAGGATCATCCAGAACGACGCCTTCGCCGTCGGGACGGGTACGCTGACCGAAGACGCCGACATGATCAACCGTCACATGGCGACCATTCAATCGAAAGTCGTCATTTCGCGTCCGCTCAAAGTGGTCATGGATGCGGGCAACGGTCTGAGTGGCATGTATGTCACCCCGGTGCTGCGCGCGCTCGGTCTGGATGTGACCTGCCTGTTCTGCGAGTCGGACGGCACTTATCCCAATCACCTGCCCAATCCTGAAGATCCGGAGATGACCAAAGACCTGGAAGCCAAAGTGATCGAGGTCGGCGCCGACCTCGGACTGGCGTTCGACGGTGACAGCGATCGCTGCGGCTTCATCGACAATCACGGACATCACATCGCCGCCGATCGGCTGCTGGCGCTGCTGGCGCGCGATCTGCTGTCGCGGCTGCCGGGATCCTATGTGGTGTTCGATGTGAAGGCGTCGCAGGCGCTGCCCGACTACATCCGCAAGTACGGCGGCAAGCCGTATATGTGGAAGAGCGGTCACAGCCTGATGAAGGCGAAAATGCGCGAACTCGGCTCGCCATTGGGCGGTGAGGTGAGCGGGCATTTGTTCGTCGGGGAGAATTATTACGGTTTCGACGATGCGCCGCTGGTTGCGCTCAAGACGCTGGAGATCATCGCCAACAGCGGCGTCACCATCGGGGAATTGTTCGAGGACATTCCCAAGCTCGTCGCCACGCCGGAGATCATCATGACCACGCCCGACGCTTTGAAGTTCGTAATTATCGACGAGATTCGTGCCGCGCTGGAAACTGAGTTCGAGGTCATCACGGTGGACGGTGCCCGCGCCATTTTCACAGGTGGATGGGGTCTGGTGCGCGCCAGCAACACGCAGCCCGCGATCACCATGCGTTTTGAAGCCTATGAGCGCGCCGATCTGGTCTCGTTCATGACGCGCTTCCGGGCACTGCTAGCGGGTCATCCCGAAGTGGACGCGACCAAACTGGACGAGCAAATTCTGGCATTCAGCGCTTAATCCTGTGTCGGGACGCGCCCACGCGCGTCCACATCATCAAGGGGCAAATATAATGGCGATCAATCCGTGTGTGGCGATCGGGCGTGTCTCGACCAGTGGCAAACAAATCCTGGTGCGCGTCACCCCTGGCGCTGATCAGGCTTATCTGGGTGCGATCCCGCTGGAGATGGGGGGGTACGAGGTGGCGGACGCCCGCACGGGTGCTGATGGACTCGCCTGGGTGCGGTTGAATTTCGTCGGCGGGCTGAGTGGGTGGGTGCGTGCCGACGAAATCGACATCGCTGGTGACTGTACGCCTGTCGGCTATGGGGTAATCTCGCCACCGATGCGCGCTGCCATGATCACGCGCGGGGCAGTCGGGCAGGTGATCACACCGCCGCAGCCGCCCATGCCGATCCTCCCACCGCAGCCGATCATCGATCCACCGCAGCCGATCCTCCCACCGCAGCCGATCATCGATCCGCCGCAGCCGATCCTCCCACCGCAGCCGATCCTCCCACCGCAGCCGATCATCGATCCGCCGCAGCCGCCCGCGCCGATCCCCCAGCCTGTGCCCTTGCCTCCGGCGCCTGCCCCGGTTCCGGTGCCGCCCGTCCCGCCGCCCACGACCGGAGACAACAGCCCCGACCGCGTGCGCAAAGCGGCGTTCAATATTACGGCGGGCTTCGAGGGGGGCGGCTATGCGACCTATCAAAACCGCGACTCTGGCATCGTCAGCTTTGGGCGCTTTCAATTCACACTGCAATCCGGGAGCCTGTTTTCGGTGCTGGATCGCTATCTACAGCGTGCGTCCGGCGCGGTCGCGGACGAGCTGCGCGGCTATGCCGGACGCACCCAGGCGCGTGAGGAGGGCTTACGCGGGGATACGCGCTACCGCGATCTGCTGATCGCGGCGGCGAACGATCCGATCATGCAGACCGTGCAGGACGAGATCGCCACCGAGGTCTACTGGAATCGCGTGCAGGAATTGAGCATCAGACCGCGCGCGATCGTGTCGCCGCTCGGTCAGGCGCTCTTGTTCGATATGGCGATCAATCACGGCGTGTTTCACGACATGATCGGCAAGGCGGAACAGGAATTGGGCGTGCAGCCCAAGTCGCGCATCGGTGAAAATGGAAAGAGCGAACAGGAAGTGGTCACCCGCATCGCGCAAATTCGTCAAGGGCGGATGCGCGCGCTGGCTGATCGGCTCAAGGCGCCGGGCTTGATCCCGCGCGGCGATTTTTGGGTCGCGGTGGTGACGGCGGGCGACTGGAATATGGTCGGTGATGCGCGCGGCGAGATCGAGATCAAGCAGGGGCGGCGGGTGCAGGTGGGGAAGCCTTAGGATTTTGCAGCGTCTTCGCTTTAAGCAGCGTCATCAATTTATCAGCACGCATGAAGTCAAACAACTCTTGCTGCTCGTCGAATGTGAGCAGACCTTCCCCGTTGCGCTCGATCAATCCATCGACGCGCTCTTGCAACGCATCGGGAAGGGTAAATGCGAGTACCGCTTCAGGCGTTGGCTCTGATGTCAAAAAATCGGTGAGTACGTCAAAGACGCCGTGCTCAATGACTCCTTGCACAAGAATTGTCCTCTTTTTCCGACCGGACTATATTAGTGTAGCACGATTTTCAAGGATGCTCATTCTCCACACCACCCCATCCCCCGCCACCAC
>DAOTUN010000028.1:0-63794 GCA_034437395.1 Anaerolineae bacterium
CCGCCACCCCCACCGACTCGCCGCCCCTGCCGACCCCGACGCCACTGGTCTTTTCCGACGGGCTGCGTCAGGAACGCTGGTACAGCGTCAATATGGGCATCGTCGTCTCGGTGCTGATTATCGGCGGTGGCGCGCTGGCAAATATCGCGCGCTCGCTGCTGCGGCGGCGGAAATAAATCGCGCAGGGACGCATTGTTATGCGTCCCTGCGCGGCGGAAATAAATCTGCTTGATCCGCCGGGCATGGATTGCCATGCCCCTACCACCGACGGGACACGAACTGCATGGAACAAATCGGAGTGTGGGGCGGCTTTATCCTGACGCTGATGATCTTCAGCTACGCTCTGGGCGACAACTTTCTCTACCGCCTGGCGATCTACGTCTTCATCGGTCTGGTGGCGGGCTATGTCACAGTCGTCACAGTCGATGGCGTGATCCTGCCCTGGATACGCGCCGCCGTGCTGACAGGCGATCCGGTCTCGCGCGTCGCCGGGATCATCCCGCTGGCGATGGGCGCACTGCTGCTGTTCAAAGCCACCGGACGCCTGGGCGCGCTGGCAAACCTCTCGCTCGGCTATATTCTGGGGATCGGCACGGCGGTCGCGCTGGTCGGCGCGGTCAGTGGCACGCTGCTGCCATTGGCGGGCGCGACGGCGTCGGCGGTGGCGTCCGGCGTCGGCGAAGCCGGGACGCTGCTCAACGGCATACTGATCACAACCGGGGTCATCTGTACGCTGGTCTACTTTCAATATGCGGCGCGGCGCATCCCCGGCGGGACGCTCACCCGGCGCGGTGTGACCACACGGGCATTAGCGGCGGTCGGCCAGGGCGTGATCGTGATCGCGCTGGGCGCGCTCTATGGCGGCGCCATCCTCAGCGGGCTGGTGATCTTCAGCGAACGCATCGCCGCCCTGCTGACTCCGTTCATCGCTGGAGGGGCATAACATGACTGACAATTCCATCCTCGCGGTCGATTTTGGCAATGTGCAGACGCGCGCGCTGCTGATCGACCTGGTAGAAGGCGTGTTTCGTGTGGTGGCGCGCGCCGACGTGCTGACCACCGCCCGCTTTCCGATCGACGATGTGAGTGTCGGCTTGCGCCGCGTCGTCGGCAAGTTGAGCGCGCTCACCGGGCGCCAACTGCTCACCAACGACGGGCGTATCATCAGCCCGGAGACCGATAACCGCACAGGCGTAGACTGCTTTCTCGCCACCGCCAGCATCGGACGCCCGCTGCGCACCGTCCTGATTGGCTTGTACCCGGAGATGAGCCTCGCCAGCCTCCAGCGTGCCGCCGCTGGCACCTACATTACGGTGATCGACACCCTCAACATCGCGGATCAGCGCACGCCGAGCGAGCGGCTCAACGCGATCGCGCTGGCAAATCCCGATCTGATCGTGATCGCGGGCGGCACCGAAGACGGCGCCGACGATGCCGTCCTCGATCTGGCACGTCTGACCCGCCTGGCGATCCGCCTCACTAAACGTGCGCTGCCGCCGACGGTACTGTACGCAGGCAACAGCGCCCTGCGCAAGCAAATCGGGGCGCTGTTCCAGAATTCGGCGGCGCTGCTGTTCGCGGACAACGTGCGTCCGAGCGTGCGCCGCGAGTCGATCGAGGACGCGCGTGTGCAGCTGGCGCGCGCCTTTGACGCCTTCACCGAGCAGCGCGGTGCCGGGTTCGAGCAGGTCAGCTTTCAGGCGCGCCTCGGCGTGCTGCCGACCGCACAGAGCTACGACAGCATCGTGCGTTATCTCGGCGAAACCACACGCAGGAAGCGCGGCGGCGTGCTGGCGATCGATCTGGGCAGCGCTGTCAGTACGCTGTCGGCGTCCGTCGATGGCGCGGTCTCGACCAGCATCCGTACCGACATCGGACTCGGACACAGCGCCGGGACGACGCTGGACGCGGTCGGTGTCGAGGCGCTGCGCGTCTGGCTGCCCTTCACCGCCGACGACGACGAGATTATGTCCTATGCCTACAACAAGGCGCTGCGTCCCGCCGTCGTACCGATGACGCGGCGCGCGCTCTTTCTCGAACACGCGCTGCTGCGGGCGGCGCTGCGGGCGCTGCTGCACGCCGCTCGACCGCTGTGGACGCCGGGCGAGGTCGTGGACAATCTGCGTGTCCCCATGCCCGCCTTCGAGCGGGTGATCGGTGCGGGCGCAGGCTTGACCGGGACAGGACGCCCCGGTATGACCGCCATGCTGATGCTGGACGCGCTCCAGCCAATCGGGGTGTCGCGGCTCCAGATCGACAGCAACGCGCTGATCCCGGCGTTGGGCGCGCTGGCACGCATCAACCCGACCGCCGTCGTACAGGTACTCGACGCCGGCGGCGTGGAAGACCTGGGTACGGCGATCAGTCTGTCCGGGACGCCACGCGCGGGCGCGGTGGTGGTGAGCGTGACTGTGAAGCAGGAAAATGGCGATAATAGCATCATCACCGTCGAGGGTGGCGCGCTGCATCTGATCCCGCTCTCGATCGGTGTGCGCGCGACCGTCACCGTGCGCGTGCGCGGCGCCGGACTCAACATCGGCGGCAGACGGCGCGTCCGTCTGGAGGTCACGGGCGGAACCGCCGGATTGATCATCGATGCGCGCGGGCGTCCGCTGCCGTTGGATGCAGCGCTGGCAGCGCGGGCGACCCAGATCGTGACCTGGTATGCCCAGTCTACCGGAGACGCGGTGATCGAGCTTCCTGACGCCTGGCTGTCGAGCGACAAATTCGACCCAGCCGCGCCGGTTGTCCCGGTTCGACGCGACGTGGCTGCGCCTGTGCCTTTCATCGATGACGATGGCGACGCCGACCTGGATGCGCTGTTCGCAGGCGACGCACCTGTGCTGGCGGAGATCGACTCGGCCCCCGCCCAGGGGCGCGGCAAAGCCAAGCCGACCCGCGCTGTGAGCGAGCCCGTCAGGGAAAAGCCCGCGCGTGGACGCGGCAAGCAAAAAGAGACAGCGCCCGCCGAACCCGCACCAGAAACGCCCGCCAAAGAGGATAATCTCGATGACCTCCGATCCCTATTTTCCTGATCATCGGCACCTGCTGCCGCTGACCACCATCCGCCGCGCGCGGATGCTGCCCGACGCCGCTGGTGGCAGTGTCGAGGTCGTGCGCGGACAGCGCGTCTCGCTGCTCGACACGATCGCGCGGGGCGAGGCGCCCGCGCCCTTCATGCTGATCGATGCCGCCCGCGCTCTGAGAGTCAAGCCGGAAGCGCTGGAAAACCTGCTGCTGGTCCGCGACGGCGACGAGGTAGCCCCCGGCGATATGCTGGCAGAGCGCGGACGCCGCAAGGTCACAGCCCCGGTCGCCGGACGGATCGCCGCCATCTCGCGCGGACAGATCGTGCTGCGCCAGGGCAACGCCGCGATGGATCTGCAAGCCGGGCTGAATGGCACCGTCATCGATGTGCGCATCGGACGTGGCGCGGTTGTCGAGGGCTATGGCGGCGTGCTGCAAGGCGTGTGGGGCAATGGACGGCGCGGCGTAGGCGCGGTGCGGCTGGAGCCATCGGACGGAATCGAGAGTCTGGAAGGCGGCGGCGAGCTGGATGCCAATCTGCGCGGCGCGATCGTCGTCAGTCGGCGCCCGCTGCGATCGCTCACACTCCAGCTCGCCTCCGATCAGGGACTCGGCGGGCTGGTCGTGCCGAGTCTGCCAGCCAGTATGCGCGCCGAAACGCTGGCGTCACGGGTCGCGGTGCTGGTGGTCGAGGGCTTTGGCACGATGCGGATGGGCGTGAGCGCGATGCAGTTCCTGGAGTCGAACAACGGACGCCAGGGATCGCTGGACGCAGTGACCCCGGCGCCACTGGAGTCGCGCGTGCCGGAATTGCTGGTCAATGTCCCATTCGATCCCAACGATCGTCCCGGCGCGCCCAACATCAACATCGCGCTTTTCACGGGACAGCAGGTGCGTTTGCTGCGCGGCGATGTCCCCGGATCGATTGGCACGATCACGAATTTGCCAAAAATGCCGATCATCATGGACAATGGTCTGCGTATGGCGTGCGCGGTTGTCACATTGACGACTGGCGAACAGGTTACTACACCACTGGCGAATCTTGAGGTTACCGGGGCATAATGATCCTGGTCTTTCACCCTCCGCACCTGGACAGGGGGCAGCATGAGCAATCGTAACGACGATTTTACGTTCGACGACAGCGACGATTTTTTCAATGACGACAGTGATCCGTTTGGCGATCTCGACGATGATTCGGGTGTTACCGGCGGTTTAGGTGACAGTATCGTCGAGGATATGCCCGATCGCAGCTCGTTCGATAATGAGCCGGACGATCGCGGCGGTGGCAACCGCACGTTCGTCGTGCTGATTGGGCTATTGGTGGTCGTCTTCATCTTTGGCTTGATTGCCATCCTTTTCATCGCCACCCGCGATACCGGTCCGAGCGAGTTCAATCTGCAGGAGACCTCGATCGCGCTGACCAATGCGCGGGTCGTCGCATTCCTGGCGGAGACGCAGACTCAGGATGTGTCGAACATCCAGCTCACGCAGACGGCGCTGGCGGCATCGCCCACCCCCTCGCAGACGCTGACGCCAACCCTGACCGAGACGCCGATCCCGACCGAGCCGCGCCCGACGATCACGCCGACGCCCACCATCGACGGGACGCTGACCTTCCTGCAGACGCTGGTCGCACAGCAGACCGCCGACGCCGCCGCGACTCTCAACGTCACCCCGCCGACGCCCCTCCCCGCGACGGCGACAGAGACTCCACCGCCGCAAATCATCGACTTTGGTGGTGATCTGCGCCAGCGCTTCGCCACCGAGGTCGCCTTCGCTACCCAGGTCGGCAGCGGACGACAGAGCGAGCTGGCGACGCAGCAGGCGTTCGCCACGCAGGGCGCGATGGATTTCAGCGGCGTAGCAGCCGATCTCCTGGCGACCATCGAAGCCGATCGTCAGGGCGCGCTGACCGCCATCGACGATGTGAATCTGCGCCTGAACGAGATCGCGCTCCAACGCGAGGAACTCGCGCTGGCGCTGACCGCCGTCTCGCTGGAAAACAGTCTCACCGTTGCCGCGCTGCAAGCGCCGTTTGCGGGCGCTACACAAGCCGCCGCCGCGACCCAGGGTGCCGCCGCCACGCTCGTCAGCGACCTCGCGCTCCAGTTCAACGATCCCTCGCTGGCGCTGCCGGGCGGGATCGCCGCCGTGATCGCCAACGCCACGCAAGCCGCAGCCGCGACCCAGGCATTCTTCAGCGAGCAGGCGACCGCTGGCGTCGATATTGTCGCCCCGGCGATCGAGGCGACCCAGATCAGCACCGGGACGCGCGCCGCGCTCGATGTACAGTCCACCGTCGCGGCGGCAGTGTCGGCGGCGACGCTCGACGCCTTTATCGCGCCGCGTCAGTTCGCCACGCAAGCCGCGATCGCCACTCAGGTCGCCATCGCCACCCGCGACCGCCTGATCGAGATCGCGCTGTTCCAGTCACCGACTCCAGGACCCACCGATGTCGTCGTGATCCCGCCCACCAACGACGCACTGGCATCGTTCAACCTGACTGCCACCGCTATCGCCGGACAATTCCTGACGGCGACGGCACAGGTGACCACACCGGAAGCAGTCACGCTCACACCCGGTCCCTCACCGACCCTCGACACATCCGCCCCCGTGATCGCCCCCTCCCCGACGCGGCTGCCTGATACGGGCATCTTCGACGATGTGGTCGGCGGTGCGAGCGGCGGGCTGGGTGGGCTGCTGCTGATCGTCGTCGGCTTGGTCGGCGTGCTGGCTGCGGCGCGCGTGCTGCGTTCCGCCAATCGCCGTGCGCTCGACGAGACGCCCCCGGACGAGACAAAATAATCGATCGTCATTCACCGGGTGTGGCACGCCAAACGCTGGCGTGCCACACCCGGATCGCCAAAACCTGGTGCCAATAGGAATTCTCATGATCACCAGCACCGCCAATGAGCGCGTCAAGCTCGCCCGCTCTTTACTGACCGAATCGAAAGCGCGTCGCAAAGCCGGGGCGCTCGCCCTGGAGGGAACGCGCCTGGTCGCCGACGCGCTGAGCGCGGGCGCTGAACCTGATTTTATCCTCTACAACCCGGAACAGTGGACGCCGGACTCGCTGCCCGTCGCGGTCGCGCCCGATCGCCTGCTGCCGACCATGCCCGATGTATTCCGCACCGTCAGTACTACCGAACACCCCCAGGGCGTGATCGGCGTCTTTCCAATGCCCAACGCGCGTCTGCCCGAACACCCGCACCGCGTCCTGATCCTGGATGCGCTGCGCGACCCCGGCAACGCCGGCACGATCCTGCGCACGGCGGCTGCCGCCAATGTCGAAGTCGTGATCTTCGCCCCTGGCTGCGTCGATGCCACCAATGACAAGGTGCTGCGCGGTGCGATGGGTGCGCATTTCCGTATCGCCTGGCGCGAATGGGCATGGCACCAGATCGTGACATTTTGCGCGGAGACCACACTCTATCTGGCGGATATGACCGGAGACATCGCCTTCGACCAGGTTGACTGGCGCGCGCCCTGGTCGCTGATCGTCGGCGGCGAAGCCGAGGGCGCCAGCCCCGACGCCGAAAGTGCGTCCGCACAGCGCATTCACATCCCGATGAGCAGCGGCGCCGAGTCGCTCAATGCCGCCGTTGCTGCCGGAATTCTGATGTTTCAGGCATTCCGCACTGTGAATTGACCGATCATCCCATCTCGATCTTTGCCTCTGAATCTTTTGATCGCTCGTTAATCTTTTCTGTTTTCCTTTGGTCGTCTTTGGATCGCCGTTCTATGCCTCGCCGTGACGACCTGCTCACTCAACTGCAACGCCAGATCGCTGTCCGTGCCCGTGCCGAAGCACATGCGCCGATCGCCGCCCGCCAGACCGAGCTGGCAAAGGCGCTCGACTCGCTGAATGCTTACGATGCGCTCGACACCATTCGCCGCAAACGTTTCACGACGACAGTATGCTTCGGTCCGCGCCCTTACATGGGTACAGCGCCGCATCCCTGGGTCGGCGTGCTGATCTGGAAAAAGGCGCCCGGCTATTACGGTTACAAGACGCTGATGCTGTACGGCGCCTGGGCGATCGACGCGCCCGACGCCGCGATCGCAGTCGTGGTCGGATCGCGTCCTATTCCATACACATCGGATTTTTATGTGGCTGAGGCGTATTTCAAACTGATCCGCGAGTCGTTCGACGATTATTACAGCGACGACGCCAGCCCGCCGGACGGCACGCCGTTGTTCACGGTCGATCGGGCGCGCCGCCTGGAACAGCGCGATCTGTTGGTCACAGGGCTGGCGCGTCTTACCTGAATCACAAGGAGCGAACCAGCGGTTCGCCCCTTGATGTGTAGCGTGACGTGATTAGCTCACAGCATCGCCCGAAAAACGACTTAGGACGCGGCGGCTTTCTCGTTCAGGAAGCCTTCAGCGATCTTGGTCAGCAGATTGTCGGCGGTGTATTCCTCATCCAGGATTTCCTGAAGCGTGGCATGAGCTTCGGTCTCACCCAGTGTCATCGCCCAGGTGCGCAGCGATCCGTAGGTGGCGATCTCGTAATGTTCGATCTTTTGCGCAGCGGCGATGATACCAGCGTCGCGGCTCATGTCGTCACCGGGCATCTTGGCGATCTCATCGCCTTCCTTGACCAGCCCTTCCATCGCGGCGCATTTCTTGGTGCCCTTCACGCCCATCGACTCCAGCAGCGCTTGTCCACGCTCGTGCTGGCGCACGGTGATTTCGAGATGCTCCTGCAGGGCAGCCTTCAATTCTTTGGAGGTCGCGGCTTTGACCATCTTGGGCAGTGCGTCGGTGAGCTGCTTTTCAGCGTTCACCACGTCCTTCAACTGCTCGACGAAGACACTACGCAGATTTTCCAGTTTTTCAGCCATCATTTTCCTCTGTTGATCGGTTTGAAACACTGATCGCATGATACCAACGCACTACAGCCGCCCTGAGGCACACCCGACGCATTTTGGAGTGGGTCAGTTAGTGGCAAAGGGTATCGGTCAGACGGACACCCTATTGCCAAACCCATGAATAAGGTTACGATCGGGTGGCAATCACCTGTGGAGACCCCAACATCATGCCTATCCTGTCCCGATCGATCGCACTGACTCTCATCTGTTTCGTGTTCGGCATCGGCGCCTTGTCCGCACAAATTCCAGCGCGACCGGACACGACCCCTGTGGGGATTCCGGCGGGGACGCTGCCAGAACAGAGCCTGGACGGACTTGACGGGTCGCCAGGACGCGGCGTCGCACGCCCGCCTGTCGATCCGACGGTGGCGTCACAGCGCGATCGTCAGCGCGCCCAGCAGCGTGCAGCAGTCGAGGCGGCGGCACAGGGTTATTACACCACCGCCTCCCGTACCATCACCAGCATACAGAGCTATCTGGCAGCCACCAGCGCCGCCACCCAGCCGACCAGCGGCTATCTCGCCTATGCCGATCAGTACACTGCCGACTGCACGATCGCGCCCTGGGAATGCGCTTCCTATGTCTACGAGGCAGTCACCGAGGTCTATCTCGACAACAGCGCCCTGAGCGATGCGCCGCTCAACGAGAACACCTTTGCGGCTGCGGTCGGCACGCTGCAGAATACGGTCTTTCCAGCGCTCATCGATCCGGTGCCGTCCGCCGACGCATATCAGGCGCTGGTGTTGTTCGCCATCGAGCATATCGGCGCGGTGATCGATCCGCTGTATGCAGGCACGTATACGGCTGACGTGGCGCGTGTGCTGACCTATCTGCCCGACGAAGTGGAGAGTCTGATCGCGGGCGTGAGCGGCTCCGCCGATCGCGTGTACTGGGGACTGTGGCAGGGGGGCAGCGGGTCGGTGCTGTTCGCGGACTGCACCGACCCACAGGCGTGCATGGTCGGCGGCGAGACGACATTCACCGCCACCTCGGTCGCCAACGAAGCGGGCGCCTACACATTACTGACGTCCGAACCCGCGCCGACCGACGCCAACAGCGCGTTGGCGTTGGTCACGCGGGTCTATCCGGCGCTGGGCGGACGCGGCTTCACGCAGATCACGGACATCAGCACGGGCTATGCCTTCAGCACGCTGGCACAGGAAGCACTTTTCGATGGTGAAGCCGCCCTCACGGTGACCTACAGCGCGATCACCGCTGGCACGGTCGATCTGAATGGACGCGCCTTGGTGTATGTGGTCGTGGTGGGGTCGAGCCTGACCCCGTAATACGCGCGGACGCATTGTTATGCGTCCCTGCGATCGTCTTTTAGCGGCGGCTCTGATTGACCTTCGTCGGGAGGATGCGGTACATCACGCGCGTTTCGCCGGGGACGAAATTGTAATCCTTGCCCATGTAGAGGTGTGAAAGCGAATTGATGTGGTCTTCGGCGCCGTCCTCGGTCGATTCCGCGACTTCGCCGCGCACCTCCAGCCAACGATAGGCATTGGTTGGGTCGATCGCCAGGATTGCCACCCGTCCATCGCGCGACAGGTTTTCGTCTTTCTGGCGTCCACGCGCGGTGTTGACGCGCACGTAGCCGTCGACATAATCGCACCACACGGGCGTCACCTGGGGGTCACCGTCGGGCATCACCGTCACCAGCGCGACCGTGACTGCGCCGGTCAGGAGATCGAGATGCGACTCTGGGATTGCGACTGCTTGTGTCATGGTATTTTCCTTTTCACCGATAAGGTGTGATTCGGACGCATTATCATGCGTCCCGACCTGGTTTGACAACTTTTCGATCTGGCGATAAGTCCATCCAACTGAACGTTTGTCCGCCCGCCCACCCGCGCATATAATAGAGGCATACACACGGGAATACGTTGACGTTTATGGCTCACGAACTCATCGGCAAACGCTTGGGCGGCTGCGACATCCTCGCTGTAGTTGGACGCGGCGGCATGGCGATTGTTTACCGTGCCCACCAGCTTTCCATGAATCGCCCGGTGGCGATCAAGATTTTGCCACGCCAGTTCGTCAACGACGAGACCTACATGCAGCGCTTTGAGCGCGAGGT
Organism: Anaerolineae bacterium; assembly: GCA_034437395.1. Taxonomy (GTDB): domain Bacteria; phylum Chloroflexota; class Anaerolineae; order Aggregatilineales; family Phototrophicaceae; genus Flexifilum. The sequence goes on from DAOTUN010000028.1 coordinate 9,982, forward strand.
ACAGATCGTCGCACAGCTCGAACACCGCAATATCGTGCCGGTGTACGATTACGGGATGTACGACGGACAGCCGTTCATCGTCATGCGCTACATGGATGACGGCTCGGTCGATGATCTGATCGCGCGGGAGCGGCGCTTGTCGATGACGCGCATCCTCGATCTGGTCACGCAGATCGCCCCCGCCCTCGATTACGCCCATGTCAAAGGAGTGCTGCACCGCGATCTCAAGCCGTCCAATATTTTGCTCGACGACGACGGGGGTGCCTACCTGACCGACTTTGGTATCGCGCGGCTGATGAACGAGCCAAACGGCAGCGTGGCGCTCACCCTGACAGGCGTGATCGGCACGCCCTCGTATATGAGTCCTGAACAGGCACAGGGCAAGCCGCTGGATGGACGCAGCGACGTGTATGCCCTGGGCGTGACCATCTTCGAGATGGCGACCGGCGCGCGTCCATTCGAGGGTGAGACACCCTACAGTATCGCCGTCCTGCAGGTGACCAGCGCGCCGCCGCCACCGCGCTCGCTCAATCCATCGATCCCGCCCGCTGTCGAAGCAGTCATCCTGCGCGCGATGCGCAAGCATCCCGACGACCGTTATCCGACCGCGCTCGCGCTGGCGGAGGCACTGGCTGCGGCGATCGCCATGCCGCTCGTCGATCCGCTCATGGATACGCAGCCGAACCCTTCACTTGCCAGCCCGACCACTCCCTCTGATGCGCTGCTCGATCCCATGCGCTCTACTCAGAGTCGCCAGCGTCCGACCCCGCCACCCGCCGCGATGATGACAGCGCCGCCCGCCATGTTCACCCCCGCGTCGGCATTCATGCCTGCGCCTGCCTCGATGACGGGTCGGCGCGCGCCTAAACGCCGCAGCAATACGCTGCTGATCGGCGTCCTGGTCGGGGGGGCTATCGGCTGCGCACTGCTGGCGCTGCTGGCATCGCTGTCCGCCGTGCTGATCGGCATGACCGCTGCCAACACGACGCCGACGCTCGACCGCACCGCTGTCGCCGGGAGCATGATGACCGCCCTGACCGCGACGCCCAGCCCGCTCTCGACCTCGCTGATGCCGACGCGCACGTCCCCCGGTGGACTGCTCACACCCGTCTCGGTCGGCGCACGATCGACAGCGACGGGCATACCCGGCTTGGGCGCGCTGCTGTTTTGCGCCGAGCGCGACGGCAGTTTCGATATTTATCGCCTCGACCTCGCCACACGCATCGAGACCCGTCTGACCAACGATCCCGGACACGATATGTTTGCGGTGGCGTCGCCCGACGGGGGATGGATCGCCTTTCAGTCCGACCGCGACGGCGATTTCGACATTTACATCATGCGCGCCGACGGCTCGGAAGTGCGCCGCGTCACCGACAACGCGGTCACCGATCGCCAGCCCGCCTGGACACCCGATGGCTCGGCGCTGATCTTCGCCTCCGATACGCGCGGTGACGGCGCACACGACCTGTACCGCGTCGGCATCGATGGCGGCGATCCGCTGCTGATCTACAGCGACGGCGGACGCAGCGGTCAGCCGAAGGTCAGCGCCGACGGGCGGCTGGTCATCTTCACCAATGGCAGACCCGACGACGCGAGCACCTGGGACATCAAGCGGCTCGACCTGGAGACCGATCAGGTGATCAGCCTGACCGACAATGCCGTCAAAGACAGCGCGCCGTCCTTCAGCGCCGATGGCGGCATCCTCTACGTGACCGAGGGACTCGGTTACGGTGCGATCGCCCGGATGGACGCCGACGGCGAGCAGAGTCAGGTGGTCTACGACGGCGCGGGCTACGAGATCAACGCGGCAGCGCATCCCGACGGCGCGGTGATCCTGTTCACCAGCGATATGAGCGGACGCGACGAATTGTATCTGATGGACAGCGATGGACGCGCCGTGCGCCAGCTGACCGATCTTGGGGCGTCGTCGGGCGGCTGGGTGCCATGAGCAGCCGGGTCGCGGTGGTGGCGGATGCGCTGCGCACGGCGATCGCGCGTGGGGACTATCTGCCCGGTGAGCGGCTGGTCGAGCTGAGAATCGCGGCGGCGCATCAGGTCAGCCAGGTGACGGCGCGCGATGCGCTGCGTCTTTTGGACAAGGAAGGCTGGGTCGTGAGCGAGCCGCGTCGGGGCGCGACCGTGCGCACCTTCACCACCGCACAGGCGGAAGAGGTCTACGCGCTGCTGGCTGCCATCGAATCGCAGGCGCTGCGCTGGGTATTTTCCACGTTGAAAAAGGCGGCGCGCGATGAACTGCGCGGTCATGTGCGCGCGGCACGGCGGGCGTCGCTGGACAGCAAGACCGGACTGGGGTTGTCGATCCTGTTCGAGATTCATCTGACGCTGGCGCGTATCGCCTCGGCGGAACATCCACTCACTGGCGAGCTGCTCGATCGGCTGCACAATCACGCCCGACTGCTGGAAGCAATGCGCCGTTCCCGATCGAAACTGCCATCGCGCGAACTCGATCCGTTGATCGCAGGGCATGATGCCTTTTGCGAACGCCTCGACGCGCGCGATCTCGACGGCGCCGAGGCGCTGCTGCGACGGCAGATTGTCCTGTACGGCGCGCTGGTGCTGGACGTGCTGCGCGCGTGATTGCCGGACTGACGCATCATTATGCGTCCCTGTACAATCCGATCGCAGGGGTTTGGCGTGCCACACCTGCCGATTGCGCCATTACACGGACGCATCGTAGGGCAAGCGCGGATTGACGATTGGCGCCGCGATCGCTGTAATTGTGCGCAACGATCATCGCACCGGAGCGCGAACTGACGCCAATGCCCCGCTTATCTGTCCCAAACAACACCCCCCTCTCCATCGTGGCTGCCGCTGTATTGATGGTGGCACTGGTCTTGTTCGTCGAGCGCGCTTCCGCTCAGGACATTGCCGCCGACGCTGAACCCTGGACACCCGTCATCGAGCTGTTCGACGGTGTACCGATGGCGCGCGTGCCCGCTGGCTGTTTCATGATGGGTGGCGATGAGTCCGCGCCCAATGAAGCGCCAGCGCACGAAGTCTGTTTCGAGGCATCGTATTGGCTCGACGTGTACGAGGTCACCCATGCACAGTTCGCCGCCTTTGGCGGTACAGCCGGACGGGTGGCGGCGTTCGCGGACATCGGCGGCGACTTGCCCCGTGAGCGCGTAACCTGGTTCGAGGCGCTCGATTTTTGCGCGCTGCGCGGGGCGCGGCTGCCCAATGAAGCCGAATGGGAATTCGCCGCACGCGGGATAGAGTCGCGTCTGTATCCCTGGGGCGAACCCTTTGTAGACGGCGCGGCTGTGGTGGCGCTCGCGCCCGATGCTCACCCGCAGGCAGTGGGTCAGCAAGCGCTCGGCGTCTCTTGGACAGGCATATATAACCTGGCGGGCAACGTTTTCGAGTGGACAAGCAGTCTGTTCATGCCTTATCCTTTCGATCCCGCCGACGGACGTGAACGCAAAGGTCACGCGGAGCTGCGGCGCGTGATTCGCGGCGGCGCCTGGAGCTACAATGCCGACCTCGCGCGTTCTGCGGCGCGCGGCTTGCGTCCCCCGACGACCGAGTCGCCCGATATTGGGTTTCGCTGCGCGCGCGACCTGTAACGGTTTCAGCGCACATCGTCTGGCACATCCGTGCCTGACGAACCAATTTCAGTAAATCGCGATTTTCTCTACGGACGCATCATTATGCGTCCCTACAGGGTTTTACAAAAAGGATGCTCATGAACTATCTGATTCGCTTTACCCTGACCCTCGCCCTGCTGCTGATCGCTTTCAGCGCGGTGGCGCAGGACGATCTCGCTTTTGACCCGACACCGTGCGCAGCGCATCAGGACGGGGGCGATCTGCCGCCGGACTGCGCCGCGCTGATCGCCGCCTACCCGGCTCCGCCTGCAATCACGCCTATCGACCAGGATCGCTTCACGCTGAGTACCTACAATTTCTGGCGCGTCTCGCGTGATGGCGCGCCCAAGCACGATGCGCCCGGTGGGAATGTCATCGGTCAGATTCCGGCGGGTTTCAACACCGTGCATGGGATCGATGCCAGTGTCGATGGCTGGCTGCGGATCGCGGACGGCAGTTGGATTTCGCGTGACGTTGCTACCTTCGCCGAGCCGTCCTACTTCACCGGGTTTACACTCGATAACGGGCTGGAGCAGCCGTTCGCGGTCGTACTGGACCTGAGCCGCATCGCGGTCTCACTCTTTCCAGGCGGACCGCGCTCGTCGTCGAATGGGCGCTACATCGAGCGCTACGAACCTGTCAACATTTTCTCGACGGCGCTCGATGCCAACGGCTGGCGCTGGTACATGATCGGCGCCAATCAATGGGTAGAGCAGCGCTTCGTCTCGAAATTCTTCAAAATCGAGCGCCCGGAGGGCGTCGCGCCCGGCGCCAGATGGGTGTCGGTCGATCTGTACGAGCAGACACTCGTCGCCTATGAAGGCGATACGCCTGTGTTCGCCACCGTGATCTCCACCGGCATCCCGCCCAACGAGACCAACGAAGGCTTGTTCCCGATCTGGGCGAGTCTGCCGCTGGACGGGATGAGCGGCGCGGCGGGCGCCCCCGATGCCTACGCGGTCGAGAGCGTCCCCTGGGTGATGTATTTCGACGATGGGATCAGCCTGCACGGCACCTACTGGCACAACCTGTTCGGCTATCGCCAGAGTCACGGCTGCGTCAATCTGACCGTCAGCGACGCGCGCTGGATGTACGGCTGGGTGCATGATGCCGATTTCAACGCGATGGGCGCAACGGATGTACAGGTGTATGTCCACAGCAGTGGTGAATACGGCGTGACTTCCAGCGGTCTGTAACAAGCGTACCAGACGGGCGCGCGAACATCGTGTAAAGCGACGGTTGACTCCCGTTGCTATTTACCCATAAAATAGCGCGATGTTCGCGGCAAATTTCACAAGGGACAATCCCTACATGCTCAAGAAACAATATCTCAAGAGTAAAGCAGAAGTGAAGGTGACCTTTTCACTGCCCGCCGCCGTGCAGGGTGAGACGGTCTTTCTGGTCGGCGACTTCAACGAATGGTCTGAAACCACCACGCCGATGAAGAAACAAAAGGATGGCAGCTTTTCCCTGACGTTGAACCTGGAAAAAGGGCATGAATTTCAATTCCGCTACCTGGTCAACGGAACAGAATGGCACAACGATTGGGAAGCAGACAAGTACTTCCCCAATCCCTACAGCGGCGACAACTCAGTGATCGCCACGACCGACGAAGCGTAAGGCTGCTGAAAGACGGGCGCTCATCGGAGCGCCCGTTCTGATTCGTACCGGAACAAGTTTGGACGGGTCACCTTTTTTTGCCTGGCTCATTACAGCGTGATCCTATCTGTGTCCACACCGATGATCATGACGGGAATATCGATGTCGGCCGTACCGCGATAATGCAGATCGGTCACAAGTTGCTGAAAATGTCCAATGCCTGTGGACATCAGAGTGGTCATGCGTTTGACCGGGACAATTTCAACACCGACCTCGATCAGGCCGGCGCGATGAAAAATGATCATTTTGACAACCACGTCGTAGGGCAAGAAAGAATATTTGCCGAACTGCACCTCGATACCTATTCTGTCTTTCACAAAATCGATCTCACGAAACCCCTCGTGCCCATCAAGATCCTGCTGGAATGGCGCGCTCAGTTTGAGACGCATCGGCATCCATTGCAGCCGTTGAAAACCCCTCTTTATCAAACCGTTCAGAGCGGGTGGACTATACAGCGTCGCGCCGGGCATCGTAATTTCTTCGCTTATTTTAGTGCGGCACTGTTCGGCATCTGTGTTTTGTATGATGTTGGTAATTTCTGCGGGATGATGCGGATAGCTTGCCTGCATGACCTCGACTCCATTTTTATGCGAATAGACAGCCGCGATGCGCAATCCTATCCTTTCGGGGACTATTCTAAGCCGGCAGGCATCAACTGCATGATTGGCACATGCAGCGCTTTAGACAAAGCGATCAGCTCTATATCTGTCACCGTCCGTAACCCCAATTCGATTTTGGCGATACCTGCACGATCGATCGACATACCCAAGAGCTGTGCTTTTGCGGCAAGAGCGTTCTGTGTCAATTTAGGCTGATGGGACAAACGCGCCGCCTTAACCTGGGGTCCAATAATGTTCCGCATAGAGAACATTCTATGTGGCAGTCCACGATTATTTGTTCTTGTAGGGGAACATAATTTTACAACGAGTGCCTAGAACGCTATAATTTAGACAGTATGCGGCAGGCTCGACGAGGACAGATGTCTTGGTATTCCAACCCACCCTCTTTGTGAATGAAACGACTCGCTCATTGACGATCAGCGACATGTACGACGATCAGGCAGATGTCACGCTGTTTCGCGGCGATCGCATCGATCTGCTTCAGCAAATCCCCGATCGTGCTGCCCAGTTGATCGTGACCTCACCACCCTACAATATCGGGAAGGAATACGAACCGCGCCTGAGTCTCGATCACTATATTGCGACACAAGAGCAAACGATCGTTCAAGCGGTGCGCTGCCTGTCCGATACCGGCAGCATATGCTGGCAGGTAGGAAATCATGTCGATAATGGCGAGATCGTGCCTATCGATATGATCCTGTATCCAATTTTCAAGCGCCTGGGATTGAAGATGCGCAACCGCATCATCTGGACATTTGGGCACGGGCTGCACACGACGCACCGGTTTTCCGGTCGTTATGAGACAATAATCTGGTTCACAAAATCGGATGATTATTTTTTCAACGTCGATCCGGTGAGAGTCACACAAAAATACCCTGGAAAGAAACATTTCAAAGGCAGCAAGAAAGGCGAATATTCAGGTAATCCTCTGGGCAAAAATCCGGCGGATGTATGGGATATTCCGAATGTGAAAGCCAATCATGTCGAGAAGACGGATCATCCCTGCCAATTCCCAATCGGCCTGATCGAGCGCCTCATCCTATCGATGACACAGGAAGGCGATCTCGTGATTGATCCTTATATCGGAGTAGGCAGCACGGCGGTCGCCGCCTATCGCCACAAAAGAAAAGCCGCGGGGGCAGGCATCACCAGTAACTATCTGCATACCGCGCGCGAACGTCTGATCCTGGAGTCGGAGGGGAAATTAAAAACGCGCCCGATGAATCAGCCCACACATGAGCCTGATCCCAACACCAGCATCGTCAAAAACCCTTTCCTCGAGTCCAGCGACGACGAGGCAGACTAAGGACGAGTTACGCGAATACACCTGTCCTTAGTCTGCCGATCCTGATTACTTGCCGCTGTAGCCGATGCGTGCGTTCGGCGGCACCACTTTATCGGGATAGGCGGCGAAGTCGCTGGCGCGCAAATCCGTCCCCATCACCGATCCAGCGCCGATGGTGAATCCCTCCGGCACATGCGAGTTCTTGCCCACGCAGGTAATTTTGAGCTCGCCGATGTCCACGCACGAGCCGACATGCGCGCCGCTGCCGATCACCGCGATCTTATCCAGGATGCAGCGCTCGACCACCGCATTCGCCTCGATGTAGGCATCGGTCAGGATGATCGACTCGCGGATGATCGCCCCAGGTCCCACGAACACGCCCGGTGACAGCACCGACCGCTCGACGATCGCGCCGGGCATGACGACGGTGCCGTCGGTGAGCAGGCTGTCGGTGACAGTCGCGCCTTTATGCACCATCACGGGCGGACGCTCTTCCGACTTGGTATGGATGATCCAGGTGCGGTCGTTGAGATTGATCGACGGCGGGCTGCCGAGCAGATCCATATGCGCTTCCCAATAGGCATCGACCGTCCCGACATCGATCCAATAGCCGCCATACGGAAAGGCATACATCTTCATGCCTTCGCGCACCATGCGCGGCAAAATATCCTTGCCAAAATCGTGCGAGCTGTTTTCCATGACGCGATCTTCTTCGAGCAGCCGCTCCAGCACCGAATAGGTGAACAGGTACACGCCCATGTTCGCCAGCGTGCCGGGCGGGTTTTTCGGCTTTTCGACGAACGAGCGGATGCTCAGGTCGTCGTTGACATCGACGATCCCATAACGGCTGGCTTCATCGAGCGGGACGTTGATGGTACAGATCGTGGCGTCGGCGCCCTTCTGTTCGTGGTAATCCACCAGCACATCGTAATCCATCTCGTAGATGTGATCGCCGCTCAGGATCAGCACATATTCCGGGCGTCCGCGCCGCACGAAGCTCAGGTTTTGCGCCACTGCGTCGGCGGTGCCGACATACCAGTCGGTATCGTTGCGTCCGCGATACGGCTGCAAAATCTGCACACCACCCGTGAACGAGCGATCCAGGTCCCAGGGGCGCCCACGCTCGATGTGGTCGTTGAGGCTGTGCGGGCGGTATTGGGTCAGGATCAGCACGTCGAAAATGTTCGAGTTGACACAGTTGCTCAGGGTGAAGTCGATGATGCGGTACTTGCCTGCGAACGGCACAGCGGGTTTGGCGCGCTTCTGCGTCAGCGTCAACAGGCGCGTTCCTTCCCCGCCCGCCAGGATGACTCCTTTTACCTTTGCCATGTTTCGTCCCTCTCCTCGTTAGGTCGTTTCGCTAAATCTTTGAATCTCTGGTTGATCTTTTCGCTTTGCAGTTCAGCGCGTGTGACGCCGCTGTGCTTCCTCGTACAGGCGGATGTATTCACGGGCGCTGGTGTCCCAGGAAAAATCGGTGCGCATCGCCCGTTCCTGCATCCGCATCCAGGCGTCGGGGCGAGTGTGAAAGGTGGTATTCGCCCAACGCATCGTCCCCAGCACCGCTTCCGGCTGCTGCCACTGAAACACGAACCCCGTCCCGCGCTCGGCGTCGGCATCGTCGTAATTAGCGACTGTATCCGCCAAGCCGCCCGTCTCGCGCACCAGCGGCAGCGCGCCATAGCGCATGGCGATCATCTGCCCGACCCCGCACGGCTCGAAATGACTGGGCATCAGAAACACATCGCAGCCGCCATAGATGCGCTGCGCCACCGCCGCATTGTAGCCGACAAATACGCGCGCCTTATCGCTGTAATCGCGTCCCAGTGCGGCGAGCTGTTCGTTGAACTGTGGCTCTCCCGACCCCAATCCCACGAACTGCACATCGGTGTCGCCCAGGATCGCCCGCAGCGCCGGAAATGCCAGATCGAGTCCTTTTTGCTCCACCAGCCGCGTCACCATACCGACCAGCATCACATCGTCGCGCACCGGCAAGCCTACCTCCGCCTGAAGCTGACTCTTGTTGGCGGGGCGCAGCACGCGAAAATTGTCGGCGTCAAAATTGGACACCAGCAGCGGATCGGTCGCCGGATTCCACAGATCGATGTCCATCCCGTTGAGGATACCGTATAAATCGGGAAGGCGCGTGGCGATCAGCGGGTCGAGTCGAAAGCCCAGGTAGGGATACTGTATTTCGACGGCGTAGCGCGGGCTGACCGTCGTCACCAGGTCGCTGAAGGCGATCGACATGCCGAGCATGTTGTCGGACAAGCCCAGCCCGGACAGCGTCAGGTGATCACGTCGGGGCACGCCGAACTGGAACATCCAGCCGCCCGCGTATTCACCCTGGTACTGCATATTGTGGATCGACAGCAGCGCGCCGACATTGCGCCAGTCGGGATCGTACAGGCGGCGAGTATCGACCAGGAACGGGATCGCCCCGGTGTGCCAATCGTTGACGTGCAGCACATCCGGCGCGAACCCCGTCCGTCCGCGCAGGTGGGTGATCGCATCCACACATGCCATGCAGAAGAAGATGAAGCGCGGCATATCGCCGTCCCAATCGGAATAGACCTTTTGCTCGGCGCCAAAATACGGCAGCGCGCGCAAAAAATAGACCGGCACGCCGTCATGCTCGGTCATGAAAATATCGATGTGGGTCGTGGTTTGGCGGGTGGTGTAGTCGAAGCTGAATTCGTAGCGAATGTCGAAACGCGCCGGATCGATGAAGCCGTAGAACGGCATCAGCACGCGCGCATCGACTCCGAGCCGCCGCAGCGCTTTAGGCAGTGATCCAGCCACATCCGCCAGCCCGCCGACTTTGGCGAACGGATCGGCTTCGGTGGTGATGAACAGCACATTCATTGGTCGCTTTCCTTCCGGGGCGCCGCGAACCACGCCGGATCGATGTCTGGAAAGACTCGATCGAGAGCGTAAAATTCGGCGGCGGCGGCGGGGGCGCTCTCGCCCCGCTCCAGTATCTCCGCAAAGTAATCGAAACGTTCGACATGCTGCGCGAAACGGGTGATGGCGTACATACGCGCCTCGCCCGTCGCTATCAGCAGTTGCCAATCCCCGCTCTGCAGCAGCAGACACTCACGCGCGGCTTGCGCCAGGGTCGCGGCTGTATCAGCATCGGTCGTGCTGGCATAGCGGACGGACAGCGTCTCCATGCGATCGGCACACAGACGAATCTCATCCCACATCCAGGCGTTGTCGGTATTATTCCAGTTGAAATGGCGCCCGCCCGCGCCCCATGAACTCTCGTGTAAAGCGAGCGCGCCGACCGGCGGAATCAACGTGACCGCTTCGCTGGCGGTGGCGACTCGCACCTCGGGATTGTAGGCGAGCTGACGCAGGGTCGCGCCGATCCAGTCGATCCCCTCGTGCCAGCGCCAGCCGAACAGCTCCATGGGGTAGCTCACCATGACGATGCCGCGTTTGTTGTGCTTCGCCTGATAATTGCGCAGCAGGTCACCGACCATGTGCGCGAAGTGTTCAGCGTGCTGATCGATCTTGTAGCCTGCCCAATCGGGATGGTAGTAATCTTTTTGCTCGTCCGCGATATTGTTGGCGGTCACACGCCAGTAATTGAGGCGGCTCGTCCCGGCTTTGCGAAAAAAGTCGCGGTAGTCAAAGTCGCCCGGATAGCCCAGCACGTCCCCCCACACCTGATAGCTGGCGCTGTGGCTGCGTGCCAGCGCCACGACCCGACTCGAACCGACTGTGTAGGCGTCGCGCGTCGAGTTGGGGCGGATATCCGCTGCAAACCGATCGGTGATGGCATACTGCCGCTTGACCGCGCCATAGCCGCCGAACACGTCCCCAGTCGCCGCGCCCGTCGGTTCGCCACCGCGCACGGCGTGACCCTCGACGAAGAACAGCCCGATTCCGGCGCGCTCCAGCACATTTTCCAAGCCAGGAAGGTAGGCGTGTTCCGGCAGCATGAAGCTGATCGGCGGGCGCCCAAAATGGCGCGTGTAAGCGGCAATGCCCGCGCGGATCTGCGCCTGCACGGCGCTTTCGGGCAGCAGCGGCAGATAGGCATGGGTGGCGGCGCTGCACGCGATCTCGATTCGTCCGGCGTCTTGCAGCAGCCGCAGCGCCCCGATCAGGCTGCCGTCGATGCGCTCGTGCCAGAACGCGCGTGCCTCGTTGAAGGCGTCGCGCTGCACGGCGGCGAGATAACGCAGATGCTCGTTGAAGGCGTCGCCGCCATAGTAAGCGATGTCGGACTCGGCAGCGGCGATGCGCTGATCGAGGAACGCATCGAAGCGCGCGATCAGATCGGGGTCTGCCAGTTGTTCCAGCAGCACCGGGGAGAACGACAGTGTGACGTGGGTGTTGACATTATCTTCTTGCAGCGTGTAGAGGGTTTGCAGCAGGGGGAGATAGGTGAACAGCAGCGCCTCGTGCAGCCAGGCTTCGCCGCGAAAGTAACGCATCCGCACGTAGGGAATATGCCCGTGCAGGACGAGTGAAAAGACCCCGGTCAGTCCCACGTCGAAAGCCTCCTTGCGTGCGCGCCGTCTTGCGCATGGATTGTACCGTCAGGGACGGGGTCTTGGCAAACTTGTGAGGGTGAAAGACCGCCCTGAAAGTCAGGTGGTATAGAATGGTTGGACTTTTGTGGGACAGAATCCTCAAGACTCATCTTCTCCATCAGAACCGAAACCAGAACCGAAATCAGATACGAACAGACATGCTTTTCTTCGTTTCTTTCGTTATGCTCTGATGGCGATATCGAATGCACGAAAAGAGGTCAGACGATGCCCATTCTCGAATTCAACGGTGCACGAATCGCCTACGACACGGCAGGCGACCACCATACCGCAATGCCGATCCTGTTCATCCATGCTGGTGTCGCAGATCGTACCATGTGGGACGATCAATGGGCTGTCTTTGCCGAGCGCTATCGGGTGGTGCGCCTGGATACGCGCGGCTTTGGCGAGACGGTCACTCAGGATGTGCCCTACTCCAACCGCGACGATGTGCGCGCCCTGATGGATCATCTGGGGATCGCGCGGGCGATCCTCATCGGTTGCTCGCGCGGCGGGCAGATCGCGCTCGACACCGCGATCGAGACACCGGATCGCGTCGGCGCGCTGGTGGTGATCGGATCGGGTCCCGGCGGCTATGAGCCACAGTCACTGCCTGACGATTACGCGCTCGAAGAAGTGATTGAACACGAGATGGAGCAGGCGGAAGCCGCCGAGGAAATCGAAAAAGTGATCGAGCTGGACATTCGCCTGTGGTACATCGGGCCGCGGCGCGAGCCAGCGCAGGTGTCATCGGCATTCCTGGATCGGGCGCGCCCGATGCTGCACCGCAATTACACGCATCTGCACGAGGGAGGGAAGCCGATCATCCTTGATCCTCCGTCGGCGGGGCGGCTGGCGGGGGTGGTGATCCCGGTGCTGGTGCTGGTCGGGACGGAAGACTCCCGTTATGCGTTAGCCGCCGCCGATTACATGGCGCAAACGCTGCCGCAGGCGCGCAAGATCGTGATCGACGACGCCGCGCATCTGCCCAGCATGGAACACCCCGATCGCGTCAACGCCGACATTTTGTCGTTTCTGATGGCGCTGTAAGCGATCGATGGACAGACGTACAATTCCTGCACATTGTGCGTCTGTTCAATTTGTTATACATTCGTTATACAGATGAAGTAGCGGCTCTAAAAGGAAAAGAGTATGCAGTCTGTCACGCTGAATCATCATGTCGATAAAGATGGCGTATTGCGTCTGGAGATCCCGACCGCATTGGCGTCACGCCAGGTCGAAGTGATCGTTATCATGCAGCCAATCGAAGATGGTGCCGTCGATGCGATGGGCTATCCGATTGGATATTTTGAGAACACTTATGGGATTTGCGCAGATGATCCCATTGAGCGCGCCGAACAGCTCCCTTAATAGAGAGGACAGCCCTGTCATGAAACTCATCCGTTTCCACACCGCCGGCGCGCCGGACGTACTGCGCTATGAAGATGCCCCGATCCCGACACCCGCTGCCGGGCAAGTGCTGGTCAAGGTCGCGGCGATCGGCGTCAACATGATCGAGACCTATCAACGCGCCGGGCGCTACACCGTGCCGCTCCCCAAGACGCCAGGCACCGAAGCCGCCGGGATCGTCGAGGCGGTCGGGGCGGGGGTGACCGACTTCAGGTCCGGCGATCGCGTCGGATCGGCGCGCTTTCAGGATGCCTATGCTGAATACGCGCTCGTCCCGGCTGGAGAGCTGGTCGCGGTGCCGGACGCGCTCGACCTCGAACGAGCGGCGGCTGCCTTGCTCCAGGGGATGACCGCGCACTATCTCACGCACGCCACCTACCCACTTCAGCCCGGCGAAACCGCGCTCGTCCATGCCGCCGCTGGCGGGACGGGTCAGCTCGTGGTGCAGATGGCGAAGCGGCGCGGGGCGCGCGTGCTGGCGACGGTCGGCAGCGAGGCAAAGGCGCAGATCGCCCGTGCGCTCGGCGCCGACGAGGTGATTCTCTACCGTGAACAGGATTTTGAACAGGAAGTAAAACGGCTCACCGACGGACGTGGTGTGCAGGTGGTGTACGATTCGGTCGGGGCGGATACCTTCGAGAAAAGTCTCAGGTCGCTGGCGCGTCGTGGGATGCTGGTGCTGTTTGGCGCCGCCAGCGGGGTCGTGCCGCCATTTGATTTGCAGCGGCTCAACGCTTTAGGATCGCTCTATGTCACCCGTCCGAGCCTGCACGACTACAACGCCACCCGTGACGAAATTCTGATGCGCGCCGGGGAGGTATTCGACTGGCTCGCGGATGGGTCACTCAGGCTGACGATCGACCGCACCTTCCGGCTCAGTGAGGCGGCGGCGGCACACACCGCGCTTGAAGGGCGCGAGTCGATGGGGAAATTTCTGCTGGTGCCGTGATCTAGAGTGCGACGAGGCGCACCTCTTCACGATGTGCCGCAGCAGTCTGCGGCACATCGAAGGTCGCCAGGTCAAGCTGCATTTCACGGGCAAGCACGATGTAAATGGAATCGTAGACCGCCAGTTTATTTCTTAATCCAACATCGAGTGCCTCACCAATATATGATTTTGCGAAAACCCGCTCTAATGGAAGTTCGTAAAGATTATCGAGTAGTTTATCTGCCTCCGATCACGCCATGCCAGAAAAACGGACTCGTTTCCACAATACATTTGCACATTCCAATAAACAGAATTCGGGAATGTACAAAGGAGTGCTATCGTCGATTTGGCGCACGATAAACTGACCCGTCCTCGCTGTGTGTTCACCTATGACCAGATATTCGATCACGACCGAAGCATCGATGATGCAGCTGCTCATATGCTACCTGTCTCGGTCTTCACGCAGTAGTTCGAGATTGGAAGGTGAGCCGGGCGGCGGCGTCCAACGGTCGAGTTCAATATCTGCTTTCAGCTGTTCCCAGGTACGGCGTGGGCGCCCTTTAAGAAAACGGCGATCTTCGGAACCTTCATGTTCATCGAACCATTTTTGCATCCCTCCATCGACCGCTTGGGTGACCGTTTCCTTGACTATATCTTTGAACTCATCGACTGAAAGCTCTGCAACTGTCATGGCATCGTCCTTGTAATAACCTGAAGTCAGTGAATTATGATTTTTTATGGTGACAGATAACGATGCGTCCCTACAGACGCGCTGAATTCATGATTCACTGAAAATAACTATAACACGATTTCCCCTCTACCCCGTCACCCGCCAGGCATCCGGCGCCGCGTCCGCCATCGAGCGCAGCGCCGCTGGATCGACATAGGCACCCAGTACGTCCGGCTGTGCCGCCGCCATCGCCGCCAACAGTCGGGCATTGCCCCGTTCGCCCGCGTGCCAGCCGTCAAAAAAGTCGGCGTCGGGGGTGTCCAGCGCGGCGCCGTCGGAAAAGTCGTAAAAGGCGAAGCCCTGCTCCGCGAACAGTGTCGGCAGCACGCCCTGTAAGGCGCGTACATAGCCGAAGCGCGCATCGGCGTGCATCGCGTCCCACAGCGACGGCATATACGAGGGCAGGAATCCGATCACTGTCACGCCGCGATCACGCGCCCGCCCCAACAGACCGTTCAGCGCCGCCAGCGCCGCCGCATCGACCGATTCACCGGGAATGTACATCTCGCGCCCCTCACGCAGCCAGACGTGATGGGTCTCGCGCGCCGCCGTCATATCGAGCCAGCCCGCGACCAGAAAATCGCCGTACTGTTCGCTGCCGTCGCCGCGAAAGCCGTGCCCGTCGCGGATCGCCCGCAGACCGAGCGCCGGGACGCCCTGACTCTGGCGCGATCGATAATTGTCCAATGACCAGCCCGGACGATCGAACGGGACGCCGTTCAGTAAATCCTTGAGAAAAGCGGCATTGACGGCAAAGAGCGCGCTGAAGTCGTCGTCGGGCGGCGGGATGACGGGCGCGTGATAATCAGCGTTGAACCAGGGAGGATCGATCGCCAGCAGCAGCACGCGCGGCGGCGGGTCAAGCGCATCGAACACCTCGATCACCTCGTCCAGCGTCCAGCCGGGCGCGGCGGCATTGTAAAAGGCATCCGGCTGGCGGCTGAAGAATCCAGCGCGGAATTGCAGGATGCGCGATGAACCGAGCGCGATGATCTCGGCTTGGCGCGCGTTGGCGGATGTGATCTTGAACGGGAGATCGCGCGGCGCGAAGCGGGGACGGTATAGCACGGCAGGATTATCGCGCTGGATCGCCGCCACCCACACCAGCGGCATCGATTCGCCCATATAGACCAGTCCAGCCGTCAGCAGCAGCAGCGCCACCGCGAATGGTGCGGTGAACAGTGCCAGCCTAAGCCAGAAACGTTTGTACTCGTGCTCCATAGATCGCCTTTATGCTGCGCTCGCAATCTTTCAGATTGGATTATGATTATGCAATAACATGGGGCTAAAGGGAACCAATCATGTCCTTCACCATCAGTGACAGCGCACACCCCTCGATCAGGATTATGAAGATCACAGGCGAACTCGACGATATCGCCATGACCGCAGATGAGGCGTTAGGGCTGAATGCAGGCGTGCCGATCTATGTGCTGCTCGATATATTGGAGATGAGCATTAAACTGCCCGATGGATTTCTCGACACTGCGCAAAAGAGTTATTTCACCAATGACAATCTGGCACATTTGGCGCTGTTTACCCGTTCCGAGATGTTTAAAATTATCGGTGATATGGTCGCACGACTGACGCACCGCCGCGAGAAGCTGTCGGCGCACAGCACCTACGCGGCAGCGATGGCGCATCTGGAGAAACTGGCTGGGGTGTGACAACAGCTTGTATCCTCTGCCAACCAGGATGATCCGTCCGTTTACGACTGGTGCGACTGTTCTGGTAACCATACCGCGATCGTCGTGCCCACGCCGACCGTGCTGTCGGCTGTGATCGTCCCGCCGTGCGCAGTGACGATCGACCGGGCGATCGCCAGCCCCAAGCCGCTGCCACCCGATCCGTCGTCGCGCGACTCGTCGGCGCGGTAGAATCGCTCGAAGATGAACGGCAGCTTGTCGGACGCGATCCCCGCCCCATCGTCCGTCACGCGGAGCAGCGCGCCTCCATCGCGCGCCTCGACGCTCAGGGCGATGCGCGCGCGGGCATAGCGAATCGCATTGCCGATCAGATTCGCCAGGACCTGACTCACCCGTTCTCGATCGATGCTCACGTCGGCTATCGTCGGCGGGACACACAGATCGATCGTCACACCACGCGCCTCGGCACCCGGTCGGAACGCCGCTTCCGCGCTCGTCAGCAGCTCGACCGGCGATACGCCGGTACGATTCAGACGCAGCTCGCCCGCGTCGGCAAGCGAGAGCGTGCGCAGCTCGTCGATCAGCCGTCCCAGCTGTCCCGCCTCGCTGAAGAGCGTCTCGAAACGCGCCGGAGTCGGCTTGAGGACACCATCGCGCAAGCCTTCAAGCGTGCCACTGATGACCGTCAGCGGCGAACGCAGCTCGTGCGCGATGTCGGCGGTCATCTGCACCCGCAGCGCCTGCGACTGTGCCAGTCGATCGCTGAGATGATTGAAGGCAGTCGCCAGCGCGCCTATCTCGTCACGGCTGCGCACCTCGACGCGCTGCACCAGGTCGCCCGCGCCCATCCGCCGTGCCGCGCCGGTCAATGCACGCAGCGGACGCAGCAGCGCCCCACTCAGCACCATGCCGACCAGCACCGACGCGCCGACGGCAGCCAGCGCGCCAAACAGCAGCGCCTCGCGTGTGCTGGTGATGTAGAGCTGTTCGCGCGGGTCGAGCGTCGGTGCCCCACCGATGAAGGCGATCGCGCCGATGACGATCTCATCGGACACAATCACCTGACGATCGAAGACGGCTGCATCGGCGGGCAGAGGTTGCCCGATCGGATACATGCTGTCGGCAATCACGACACGCCCATCGGCATCAGTCAGCACGATCCCTGGCATCAGTGCGGTGCGAGTCAGCATCTGTGGCGGCAGATCGCGTCGATCGACTTCCAGACGGATAGTATCCTCTAGTGGCAGATCGATCCCGATGGGAAACCGCATCGCCTGAGCAAAGCCGTCGAGCGAGCCGCTGTCGGTGTAGTAACGCAGCACCGAGTCCACGATCCCTTCCTGCGCCTGATCGATCATCAGCCGATCGAATTCGCGCATCGTCACCATGCCCACCAGCGCTGAACTCAACGCGATCCCGATCAGGCTGGTCGCGGTCAGCGCGGCGATCCATTTGATGCGCAGCGGGATCGCGCCAAATTGCGCGCCTAGAGATACATAGTGATGTGTCCTCCAGGGTTTGGCACGCCAAACCCGTGCGATGTACGAGCGTAGGGATGCATAACGATGCGTCCGCATGGTTTTAGTGCGCACTATCATCCCTCCGCGCTGAAGCGGTAGCCGACGCCGAACACCGTCTCGATCCAGCGCGGATTGGCGCTGTCACTCTCGATCTTGGCGCGCAGATTGCGGATATGCACGTCGATGGTGCGTTCGCTGCCGTCGAGCGTATCGCCCTTGAGCGTCTCCAGCAGATCGAGCCGATTGAACACCCGTCCTGGCGCCCGCATCATGCACGCCAGCAGCGCGAACTCGGTCGGCGTGAGATCGACGCGCCGATCCTCGACCGTCACACGGCGGGTGTCCTCGTCGAGCGTGACCGCGCCGACACACACGCGCGTTTCTTCCGCGGTTTTGTCGGCACGGCGCAAGACCGCGCGCACCCGCGCCACCAATTCCGCCATGCCGAACGGCTTGGTAATGTAATCGTCGGCGCCCAGCTCCAGCCCAGCAACCTTGTCGGTTTCTTCGATTTTCGCCGTCAGCAGGATCACTGGGGTTTCGCGTTCTTTGCGGTATGCCTCCAGAAAGGCAAAGCCGTCCATTTCCGGCATCATCACGTCGAGCAGGATCAGGTCGGGCTTGTGCTGGCGGGCGACGGTCAGCGCCTCGCGTCCGTTGGCAGCCAGGATCACCCGATAGCCGCTCTCGCTGAGATAATCGAGCAGCAGCGCGCGCACGGCGAGCTTGTCGTCTACCACCAGCAGGGTCTTACCAGTCGAGAGGGTCATCGATTTAGACTCCGGGTGCGCAGTCGTACAGGTTCATGGAGGGTCTTGGAAAATTCATACCGGCGGGGGGGACTGGCATTCCCGGCACGCCGCCCATCGGCATTGGCATCCCGCCCAATTCCAGCGACAGTCCCTCGACCGCGCTGCACGCCGACTCCAGCCACGCGCTTATTTCCTCACCGCCGCCGAACATCGTCATGGCGCCGCCGGGCAGCGCGCCAAACATTTGCGTCATCCCGCCCATAGCGTTCCACAGCACGTAGCGCAGCTCCCCATCCGCGACCAATGCCGCCAGATCATCGGCATCCGCAACCGGGTCGCCGCCGCTGAATCCACCTGTGTACAGCACCGGGCGTCCGGTCGCCAGCACATACGGCGCGCCGATCATCGACGATGACACCGCCATCAGGTAGCGCGTCTCGGTGGTATTCGCCTCCAGAGCCGTCAGCAGCTCGGCATCGACCCCGCCGTTCGCCATAGACCCTACGATGATGCTCATCACGTCGAACGTCCCTCTGCCGTCCCAGGCGTGCGGCAGCGTGGCATTGGTGGCAGGGTCGAACGTGGTCGCCGCACCCCACGCAGTCGGAATCACCAGCGCACTCGCGGCAGCCAGCGCGATCCCGACGCCGACACCCCGTCCGCGCAGCGGCAGCAGCGTCCCGACCAGCGCTGCCGCGATCAATCCGATCGGCAGGATCAGGACCACCGTCCAATCTTTCGCCAGCTCACCCAGATAGCTGTTCGCCAGCACCAGCTGGTAACTCACAACACCGACCGCCGCCAGCACGGTCAGCAGTCCGACGGCGCGCGGTCGCAGCAGCCGCGCCGACGCCAGTACCCCGACGCCAGCGCCGACCAGCGCCGCGATCGCGGGTGTCAGCATGACCATGTAATAAGCGTGAAAGAACTCCGCCCGGCTGAAAAACACGCCAGCGGTCAGCAGCCAGCCGCCCCATAAGACCACTGCCTGATGACGCTCGGACAATGGCAGACGCGGACGTGCGCTCACCGCCAGCACTATCAGCGCCAGCAGCGCGGCGGGCAGCAGCCAGCCGATCTCGTTGCCCAGCGCGCCCGTGAACAAGCGCAGGACACCTGGTTCACCCGTCTCACCATTGAACATCGACCCCCCGCCGGGCGGCGCCATGCCGCCCCCTGCCATCACGTTTGCCAGCGGTGGCGCGCTGGTGGTGCCTGGTGCCGCCCCGTCGCCGCCGCCACCTGGAAATGACGGCGCGCCTCCCGGACCCGTCGCACCGGTCAGACGGTTGATGCCGTTGTAGCCGAGCATCAGCTCGATCACGCTGTTGTTGGCGCTGCTGCCAATATAGGGACGCTGATTCGCCGGGATCGCGTCTACCACCACTGCCCAGGACAGCGACACCGCCACCATGACGCCAGCTGCGATCGCCAGCCGCACGATCCTGCGCCCCCATCCGACGCGCGCCCCCAACAGATACAGCGCGAAAAAGGCGGGTACGGGCAGGAATGCCTGCAGCATCTTGATATTGAAGCCGATGCCGACCAGCAGCGCACCGACGATCAGCCACGCCAGTTTGCCGGAGTCGGTGGCGCGCATAAATGCCCACGCCGCCAGCAGCAGCGTCAGCACCAGCGTCATATCCATCGTATTGTTGCGAGAGGTGGCAATATCGACGGGCATCACTGCCATGATGAACGCCGCGATCAGTCCGGCGCCAACCCCGAAATGCCGCCGCACCAGCAGGTAAATCAGCGGCACACAGGCGATGCTCGCCAGGATTTGCGGCAGTGCGACCGCCGCCCCGCTCACGCCAAAGACGGCGGCGGACAGCGCTTGCAACCACAAACCGACGGGCGGCTTATCGACCGTGACCGAGCCACCGGGTTCGGCGGCGACAAAAAAGAAATTCAACGGCGACTGCAGCATACTCTCGACAGCAGCGGTGTAGTACAGATTGCCGTCCCCGATCGCCGCGAGATTGATAAAGCGCAGCCCCGCCGCCAGCACGACGATCGCCAGCAGCGAGATCAGCGCGACGCGCCGCAGCGCATGGGTCGCACCCTGGTGTGCGGTCGTCATCCTGGAAGCGGTCATCCGGGTGGCGTCGGTTTCGATCGGGAAGGTCGGTGCGGTCATGCAGAGGAATCCTTTTGAATGCGCATCATCACCCCAGCGTAGCTGGCGCGTGTTCAGATGGCGTGTAGAAACAGAATGCGTGACTTTAGTCTGCTAAAATTCAGTGAATCGCGATTTTCTCAACGGACGCATTGTGATGCGTCCCTACGCTGGTCGCGCCATGTCTAAAATTTTTCCCCATAAAGTTTGGCAACCCAGGATACAGCATGGTAACGATCGCTTGTTTCGGGTGCTGTAGGCACGTCTTCACTTCAATCCCGTACTGGCGATCCCCTGGGTGAACTGCCGCTGAGTACAGCACTACTCACAAATAAATGTTTGCGACTGGCTATTCATTTGAGGGAAAGTTGAGAGAACCGCTTCTTTTGAAGTCAACGCTCTGAAATCGGCTATCGACTGAGTATCTCACCTTGCAGTTGCCCTCCAAGTCAGACAAATCTGGAAGAATAAATTCCGACAAGATCGCTACACTCAGAGTAGTCGATTGCGAGGAGTTGATGAGATGCCCCGAATTGCCGACGATGACAAACGCGCCCGTCTTGATCGAGTCACCATTTTGCTCAAACGTCATGAAGATGGATTGACCGTACAGGAAATCGCTGAAAATCTGAGTTTGGAACGCCGCACTATCGATAACTATCTCCTGGAACTAGAGACCGAAGGGCGTGTTTATAAGGAAAGCAAATATTGGCTGGCGCTTCCGTTTGACTCAATTACTCTGAGGCGTTTGGAACCCAGTCCAGAAGAGGCGGTCACGCTGTATCTTGCCGTTCGCCTCCTGGTAAAGCAGTCGGATCGACGCAACGAAACGGCTGAAACGATGCTGTATAAGCTGGCACAAATCCTGGGAGATGATCTTCGTTTAGGCAGCGATGTAATCGCTGCGGCTAAATTACTCGCTGAACGCCCAAACGAGCAGGATCATCAGGATATTTTTAAAGCAATTGTGCGTGGCTACATTTACCGCCGACGGGTGCGAATCACCTATGCCGCCTTTAGCGGAGGAGTATTCGAGACCACGATTGCGCCTTACCTCCTTGAGCCATCAGGAATCGGCTATTCGACTTACATCATCGGTCACAGCAGCATCGTGAATACGCTGCGAACCTACAAGCTCGAACGCATTCAGCGCGCCCAACTTTTGCGAGAAGCATTCGACATTCCCGACGATTTTCCCGGCATCGACATCCTGCGAAATGCCTGGGCGATCTATCACGGTGAAGCAGTCGTTCATGCGGTACTACGGTTCACGCCTCAGTCCGCACGGCGCATCCGCGAAACGACATGGCATCCCTCCCAAAAGATCATGCGCGATTCAGAACGCGATGGTTTCATCCAGCTTCATTTGGATATTGCCGACACCACCGACCTCAAACCCTGGATACGTGGGTGGGGCGCAGCGTGTGAAGTGCTTGAGCCGGCTTCGCTGCGTCAGGAATTGGCAGCCGAAGCCCGGCAGCTTGCCCGCGTGTATGGATGGCAGGGCGGGGGCGACACGACCGATTTGCTCAACGAGATTTTCAGAGGATAATCATGGACTTGTATCCCCATCAACAGCGCGTCCACGATCTGGTGCTGGCAGGCAAAAATGTGCTGCTCACCGCCCCCACCGGATCAGGCAAAACCAGAGCGGCGTTGCAACCCTTTTTGTGGGCGCTGGATAATCCCGGTCATTTGCCCACCAAGTGTATCTATTCAGTCCCAATGCGTATTTTGGCAAATCAATTCATTGCCGATTACAGCGGATACATCGCCACATACAATCAGCGAACAGGACATCGCTTCACCACCAAAATCCAAACGGGCGAACAACAGGATGACCGAGAATTCGCCTCGAACCTGATCTTTGCCACTATCGATCAAACTCTCAGCAGTTATCTGCTCACCCCCTACAGCTTGCCGAAGCGGTTGGGAAATCTCAATGCGGGCGCGTTGGTGGGTGCGTATTTGGTATTCGACGAGTTTCATTTGTACGACCCCAACTCCACCTTACCCACCGCGCTGCACATGCTCAGGCAGTTGAACGGGATCGCTCCGTTTGTCTTGATGACGGCGACGTTCAGCACATCGCTGGTGGCAGAATTGGCGCGCGAACTCAACTGTGTCATCGTTCCTGAAACCGACGATGAACGCCAAGCCATCCTTAGCATTCAATCGCAGCAAAAGACGCGCCACTATCACATCGCGCAGATTCCCCTGAATGCGGGCCGCGTCTTGGATACCCATCGCGGGCGCTCGATTGTGATCTGCAATCAGGTGGAACGAGCGCAGATGCTCTACAAGGGCTTGAACGCAATTAAATCGGCTGGCACCCAATTGATTCTGCTCCACAGCCAGTTTTTGTCTGAAGATCGCCGCAGAATTGAAACGCTTTTGCGCGAAGCATTCGCCAAAGACAGCACTGCTGATGTGATTGTGGTGGCGACACAAGCCATCGAAGTCGGCGTGGATATTTCCAGCACGGTTTTGCACACCGAGCTTGCGCCCGCCAACAGCATCGTACAGCGTGCCGGACGCTGTGCGCGTTATCACGGCGATGAAGGCGATGTCTATATTTATGCTGCTGTTGAAACAGATGATGGCTCAATTGTCGACCTCACGCAGAATTTTATGCCGTATGAAGGCATGGGAGATGTGATCGGCAAAACGCATAGTGCCTTTCATGCGCGCAGCGGACAACCATTCACCTACCTTGATGAACAAGCTGTTTTAGATGAAGCACATACGCAATCGGATACCGATATGCTTCAGCGGTTGCGAAGTATGCAAACCGATCACACGCGCAAGGTTCATGCCCTTCAGAGCGGTAATCCTCATCAAGGCGGTGGTGTGGTCGATCCGCGCCACCTGATCAGAGAGATAACCAGCCAGCCCGTGACAATCAGCAGCAACCCGGATACGTTTCTGGAAGCGCCGTTCGATGTGCCCGCCTTTGGGCTGCATCCGGGAACGCTGCAAAAACATCTCAAAGGCTGGCTAGAACGTGGAAGTCAGGCGGGTCTGAGCTGGACAGCTAAAATGCTGATTGAAAAAGACGATGATCGGCAGGCTCAGACAAATCAGGAACGCTACGAATGGCAGCCTGTGACTGACGCGAAAAGCGCATGGGGCGCGCGATTGCTCGTCGTCAATCCAGAATTAACCTCTTACGACCCCGATTTCGGTTTCATTGTAAATCGGGAATCCCAATCCTCATGGGAAGCAATGCTGCCGGGGCGAGAGAAACGTACCGCGCATCCTCCGATTCACTATCGACTTGAGTCGTATGCGACGCACATCCAGCTTGTGCATGACGCATTTCAATCCATTTGGACAGATGTGGAAAGTAATGCCCATCAGCTTGAAAAACGTTTTGGGTGGACACGCGGCACGTTGCGCCTCGCCTGTAAACTGGCGGTGCTGCTGCATGATGTGGGCAAATTGAGCAAGGGCTGGCAGAAGTGGGTACAGGAATATCAGCACAAGATCGAGCAACCTGCTCAGTTGGGACAGGCTTACGCCCATACGGATTACGACCCCACCAACGAGGAACACCGCAAGGCTCAAAGCGCGATAGACAAGCGTCCGTACCATTCGGTCGAAGGGGCATTGGCGACTGTCCCAATAGTGGCTCAAGTGCTAGTTGACAATCACCTGACACAGGCTGTGTTCAGCGCGATTGCTCGCCACCATGCGCCTTTCTCGCAAGAGAATGGCACTGCACGGTTGATCAGCACTGCACCCAACTTTATCAGCGAAACGTTTGCCGCTGTCGGGCTGAGCATCGATACGACGGTACTGAATGGTCTGAGCGAAGACCTCACGCCGATAGACGACGCTGACCGCGACAGCCTGATCGCCGTGCCTAGCAATCTGAGTGCGTTTCTGCCGTATCTGTTGATCGCCCGCGTGTTGAGAAGGTCAGATCAGTTGGGAACGAAAATGGGCGGTTAGTCTATACCCTCTACGGGTGAATGTCGTAATTAGCATCCGACAACATATGTTTCAATACGCTCAGTTTGCGTCTCTGCACACAGTATAACGCAATAGGAAATATTGCGCGCGACTTGACAGAATCAGAAATCAGCTTTATGCTTCCTATATATTGTCGAATGTGTAACAGGACAGGGCGATGAAGAAACCGTATGTTTTAGGATGGGAATGCGAGGGGCACCTATACATACGTTTCGAGGACACTGAAGCCACTCATGCCGACGCATATGCAGAACTGTTTCGCTCCCATTTGTCTTACACAATAAATTGGGAATGCGAACAGAATGCCTACCGCTTGACACTTCACGCAATGCAGGAAGCTTGCGTCTTGGCAGAGCATTACTTTGGACCACGCTCCTTCACCTATTTGGGAGTTGGTTTGCATTAAAGCGATTGTTGGAATAATATTTTCCAACTTGCCATTACACTGATTAGTAGAACGAATTCACGAGGCGCATATGCCGAATTACCAGCACTTCTTCATCGATAAAACGCCGCAACCATTCAGCGACACGCTGCTGCTGCATGGATTTGCGAGGCTGCTCGAAAATCTCGGAGTTGATCGTGGTGATATTACGCTGTCGGATCGTGGATCATACTTTGCGGTCGATCTCGCAGTATCGCTTGAGGACGAGCAAATCCGACGCGCCGCTGAAATCGCGCAGTTGATCCCATACATTAAAACGGCAGTGAAAGAGCCTAAACCACTCAAAGACGGAGAGGTGAGAAAAGAGAAGAAAAAAATTGAAGTATCGGGAGCATTGCGTTTTGTCGATTATGAGGTGGAGAAAGCACAATCGGCAGCATTTTTTGAGGCGCGCAAGCATGGCACGGAAGCAACGCCACCCTCATTGGAGTGGGCGATCTACCGCGCCATCAACCCTGGTGCGCTTCAGGGCTACAACAACCTTGTGCGTGATTGGTATACCGCCAGAAGCTATGAGACGCTTTGCTTGCTCCTCGATTTATTCAGCACGACTCCGAACGATATCGATGGGGCGATGACAACCTGGAAAGCACTCGATAAAGCAAAAGGATGGCGAATCCAGGCAGACGCGACGGCGCTGCAATTGTTCAACCCGGACTCTGGCAAGGGTCACAACAAAGTCAAAGGCGACGGCTTAAGCATCGGCAACCTCGACAGCTTCTGGCTGCTTGAATACCTGAAAGCCGCCGGATTTTACGCAGGGGCGATTACCCGCACCCTGCGCGAGAGCAAAGACCGCAAAACGCTGGTCATCACCCCACGCGCTCTCACGCAGAGCGAAACGCTGACGGTGATGGGCAAGTTTGCCGAGTCGATGCAGATACCGCTTTACCCGACACAGTTCGACATTCTCGCCGTCATTCGCTACACGCAGTCCTTGATCGAACACGCTATCGCGCCGCGCGGAAAATATGTGCGGAACCACGCTTCAATCAAGCAGCGCCTGGCAGCAGGGTTTCAATCCGCTTTCTACAAAGACATGGGCAACAGTGCCGCGACGATGAACATCTCCTTTCTTGGCTTGCCCGGTTGGGTGGCAGTCGAATCACAAGCGCATGTCGATCTGTTCATTCACCCGGAAACCGGGCTGCTCGTCGAGTTCGACAAGTTCGTCCGCCAGTTCAGCGAGAAAGAAAGCGATGTGCCGGAACTGCTGCGCCCGCTACGCGATTTCGTCTCCGGCGACGATTTACAGGCGTTCTTTGAGTTCACCAATGGATTTCCTGAATATGCCATCGGGCGCAAAGAGCGGGGAAAGTATGTTCTGTTACTCACAACCCATTTCATCGAGAGGATCATCATGAGCCAATCCGACCAGAAGTACCAGCGGATTTTGGATACCCCCGGTTTCCAGAATATCGCCACCGCTATTCGTCAAAGTACGGTGACGGCGCAGTATCGCCGCAAGAAGCAGGGCGATAGAAAATACGATGTGCGCTACGGATTGGGACAGGAACTTGCGCGTAAATCGCGTTATCCCGGCGAATTTATCGTCGCGCTGACCGACTTCCTGCATAAATACAATGCGGAAAACGCGCAGGTGATGGAGACGCGCCCGAAACCGTACCGGCGCAGCATTTTGACGACCGATATTGATGACATCATCCAATTAATCGACCTGTATGGTTCTGAAGTGGTTGCCAATCTCTTGATCGCCTATGGTTATGCCCGCTTACCGCAGCAGGGTGAACCGAACGACGATGAACATTTACCCGAAGAAACCACTGTTACAGAAAACGGAAAATAATCATGATGCAAAGAACACCGATCTACAGCCTGTCGCTCAATGCCCGCGCCACGCTCAATATGCACAGCCTGAACAATGAAGGCGGCGAAGGCAATCAGATTCAGACGCGCATGGTCAATATCGTCGGTCAGGATGGTCAGCTGCACAATGTCAACGCGGTCAGCGGCGACATGTACAAGCACATCCATGCCGAGCATATGTTCCGTATCGCTTCCGCAAACCGCGACTTGCCGCTGTGCGCGGGCTGCCGCACCTTCAATGCCAATCGCATCAACGCCGATGCGGATTTCATTCAGCGCACGTTGAAGATGAAAGATGCCGAAACGGTCAATGAATTACTGCGAACATGTGTTATGGACGATGCACACGGTATCCTGATCACGGAAGGCAAGCGCAGTATTCCGCGCAAAAGCGTGATCGAGTTTGGTTGGGTGGTCGGCGTACCTGGCAGCGTCGAAACAGACAGCTACTTCCACGTCAAATATGCCAATGAACGCAGCGAAGGAAAACGCAGCGAAGACCGAGAGGAAACAGCGAGCAGCGGTGCAAATCTGGGTCAATCGATCTTTCACCGCCCGGCTTCATCGGGGATTTATGCGGCGGTGTGCCATGTTGAACTCGCGCGCATCGGCTTCAACGACATCACGCAAACCTACGCCATCAACGAGGGGGAGCGCGCCGCCCGCGCCCGTGCCGTGTTGGAGGCGCTGCTCTATACCTTCCTCGAAACGCGCGGCGCTATGCGTTCCGCGCAAGCCCCTCATCTGGTCAATTTCGAAGGTGTATTAACGATCAGCACGACACCTGTCCCCGCACCGACGGTCAGTCCATTGAATGACGGTTATGTCGGGCAAATCGAACAAACCGTCGAAATGCTCAATCGGATCAACGGAAACGTGGTCGGATTGTACGGTTTCGACTCGACGGCGGGATTGGCGAATGTGATCGCCGATCTGCTCGAAACGACTGCGCCCTACAGCTTGCACTATGCAGCAGGGGCATAATTATGTGGATTGCTGCGGAATATACAGCCACAACACTGTTCAGCCTGAGGTTGTCCACCGCGACAGCCTCAGGCGCACGGACGCATCTCGTGCCAACGCCTTATACCATCAAAATGGCGCTGCTTGATGCGGCGTGTCGTCTGGAGGGTGTGAATGTAGCCAGCGTGCATTGGGATTGGCTGCGCAGCACGGTTGTGGCGCTGCGCCCGGCAGAGCGCGTCGTTGTGAACAACACCTTTATCAAGGTACTGCGCCCACGTCGCACGGATAACAAAGCGCAGGCAGCGGATGAGGCAGGTGAAACTGCTGAAGCAGCGGGTGCCGATGCGGGTTTTTTTGGTCGTACCATCGCCTATCGGGAGTACGCCCACATCGATGGCACGTTTGGGATTGCGCTGGAAGTGCAGCACGATGACCACGCGGAGATGCTCAAACGCTGGCTGCCGATGATCCAGTATTTAGGCAAACGCGGCGGGTTTGTGCAGATGGTCAGCGAACCGACCGTTCAGGACGACCTTCCGAACGATTATCTTTTGCTCGATGACAAGTCGCGCTCGTTCGATCTTGAAGCGATACTCACTCAGCTTGATGATGCTGGCGATGAATTAACGTTCGAACGCGTCAATATTTACAGCGGCGAAAAGATGACTTTGGGGAAACATCGCGTGTTCCGAACGGTCGCGCTTCCATACCGCCTGGAACGCAGCAGTCGAGGTTACACGGCGTACCGTCTCATTCACCACAGCGAGGAACAATCTTGAGGGAAATGTTTGGCATACAAGCCCATTTGCTGCAGTTCGATTGTCAGGCGCATACCGCAATTCGACTCAGCGCGGCAGCAGGTGGGCAAATTCGAGGAGCGCTGTGGTCGGTGTTGTCCAAAATGGTCTGTCCAGACCCCACCGCCAGATCACAACCAGATCATCAGCAGCACTGTCCTTTATGTCGTTTGATGCACCTCGAAACCGTGAGCGCGCGCGGCATCAACCCGGCACGACCTTTCGCCATTCGTCCGCCGCTCAATCCGCGTATCGAGCAACCGCAAACACTTGAAGCCGGGCAGAAGTTTCACTTTCAGATTGTCTTATTTGGGGACGCGGCGGGTTACATACCCTACGTTGTGCAAGCGGTTCACCGTGCTGGTCAGGTAGGGATTGGTGCGGGAAAAGGACTTTTCCATCTCGCCGCTGCAAAAGAAATCAATCCATTCACGAGAGCAGAGTTCACACTTTATGGTGATAAGGCTACTGTTCACCCTTCCGTACTGTCAATTTCATCCGCTGATGTAGACTCTCTGGCGCAGTACCTCGATAGCAAACGTATGGCGTTTCATTTTTTGACACCGATGCAAATTACGGGAGCGGGACGCACGCTGCAAACCTTTCACTTTTCTTCATGGATTGCACGTCTCTTAGAACGCTGCCAATCTTTAGAAGCGGTCTACGGCGATACGAGCCAGCCGCATGAAGTGTGGCGCAAACTCCACTTCAATCTGACGGAAGCGGCGCAGCATGTGCAAATCGAGAGGGATGACACACGTTGGGTGGACGTTTGGTCACGTTCAGGACGCACCGACCATCTGGATAATATCGGCGGTCTCGTAGGGGCAATTACAATTACCGGAGATACGGCGCCTTTTCGATACTGGCTTGCTTACGGACAATTGCTTCATATCGGAAAAAATGCGGTCAAAGGGAACGGCTGGTACGATATTTTGAAATATTGATCCTGGTTGATGGAACTGCTGCGCCCCAGGCAGAGGACGCAGCAGCAGTTTGAAGCGCAGGAAGCCGAGCTGTCAGCGATCAGTGAGTGCCAACGCGAAACTGGTACGCTCACTGATCCGCCGTTTGAGCTTAAACGCCGCATCCTCAAGATGACGGTGGATGCGATTCAGGTCAACCAGCCGTAGGCACGTCTTCACTTCAATCCCGTACTGGCGATCCCCTGGGTGAACTGCCGCTGAGTCACGAAATACAAAATCAGGATCGGCACGATCATCATCACCGCCGCCGCCATCTGCAGATGCAGCTCCGTCGGCGCGTCACTGTTGACGAACTTGGTCAATCCCACTGCCACCGGGCGCCACTCATCGGTCTGCACCACCAGCAGCGGCCACAGCAGCGAATTCCACGATCCGATGAACCCAAAGACGATGCTGGTCATGATCGGCGCGCGGCTCAGGGGCAGCACCACCGACCACAAAAAGCGCAGGTGCCCCGCCCCGTCGATCCGCGCCGCGTCCCACAAGTCCTCTGGAATCTGCGCGAAGAACTGGCGCAGCAGGAAGATCGTGAACGCCGACGCCCAGAACGGCACCGTCAGCGCGGGCCAGTTGTTGATCCAGCCGAAGCCGAGCAGTGAATCGCTCAGGCGTCCGAGCCAGATCACCGTCAGATAGTTGGGAATTAATGTCGCCACATCGGGGATCATCAGCGACGCCAGCATGACGGCGAACAGCACATCGCGTCCGAAAAATTTCATGCGCGCAAAAGCATAGGCAGCCGGAATGCACACCACCAACATCCCGATCAGCGAAATAGTGGTGATGCGGATGCTGTTCCACATGAACTGAGCAAAATTGGCGCGCTCCCATGCCAGCGTGTAGTTGCCGAATTGAGGCACGCCCGGCAGCAGATGCCCGAAAGACACCTCGGTCAGCGTCATCAGTGACGCGCTCACCATCCACACCAGCGGAAAGAGTGCCTGCACCAAGCCGATGATCAGCGCGGCGTAGATGGCGACTTTTCCCCACGCGATCGGCTTTCTTTCATTGTAGGGACGCATCGCGATGCGTCCGCCGTCAGCGATGCGTCCGGCAGAGGTAGTATCAGCCATAGAAGACACTCCGTGCGGCGATCCGATTCTGGATCACCGTCAAGATCAGGATGACGCCGAACAGGACGAACGCCAGCGCCGACCCATAGCCCATATTTGGGTCGGTACTCTGCACCACCTCGAAAATGTACACGCCCAGTGTATCGACGCTGCTCTGCGACGCCGGGGTGCGCATGATCCAGATTTGCGTGAATGCCTGGAAGGTGCCGATCACTGCGATCAGCGTCAGGAAGAAAGTCGTTGGGGACAGCAGCGGCAGCGTGATGCGCCGGAACAACTGCCAGCCGTCGGCGCCGTCGATCTTCGCCGCTTCATACACGTCTCCTGGAATGGACCCCAGCCCCGCCAGAAAGACCGCGCTGTTGTAGCCGATGAACGTCCAGACCGAATAGATCATGATCACGATCAGTGCCAGGCTCGGACCCGACAATAGTTCCGGGACACCAGGGATGAACAGCTCGACGATGCCTTTGGGTTCCAGCAGCCATTTTTGCATCGGCAAGCCGAACGCCGTAAAGACCTGGTTCACCAGCGAGAGCGGACGATGCCCAAAAATCAGGGTGAAGACCAGGCTGGTCGCCACGAACGGCATGACATACGGGATGAAATAGCCGACGCGAAACAACGACTTCGCCTTGATATTCTGGAACAGCAGCACCGCCAGCACCAGACCGATCGCCAGTTGAAACGGCACCGTGCCCAGGACGAACAGCACAGTGATGGCGAACCCCTGCAGCACATTCGCATCAGCGGACGCCAGCGCGGTCGGCACCTGTGTCACCAGGATCACCCCGCCCACTGCCAGCACCAGCGCCGCCACGCCCGCCGCCAGCGCGCGCCGATCGCTGGCATCCTGACGTCCCGCCCGCGTCCACAGCAGATAGCCGACGCCGATCAGCCCGACGCCAGCGCTGATCAGGATGATCTGCGACCAGATCGGCAGGGCTTCGCCCGCGTCGCGTGCCGTCGAGATCGCCGTGTCGATCGCGGTCGCGGTCAGGTTCAGCAGCAGCACACCTGCCGTCGCGCTCACCCACCCCGCCGACGCCCACAGCAGATGGGTATCGCCGCGCGCCGCGCTGTTTTGTCCGAGCAGGCGCCGCCATACCAGCACGCCGACGATCGCCGCGATCGCCAGCAGCAGCAGCAGGGTGCCCGCCGCTGCCGCGTCTGGCACTGCAAAACTGGCGATCAGTTCATTGATGAACAAGCCCGGCACGCGCTCTTGTCCGCGTATGCGCTGCGGGATGTTGAGGATCAGCGGCAGCAGCAGCGCGATCCAGTTTGTGAACGCCACCACCGCCGCCGCGACCAGCCCACCGGGCACGAGCGCCGACAGCGCCTTGAGGCGCGCGGGTTCGCGCGCCAGCCGCCACAGCAGCACGGCGCTGTAAATCAGCGTGCCGACCGCCAGCCAGAAGAACAGCACATACGCCAGGTCGCCCACCCCGCGGATGTAGTTGTCCAGTCCGATATATTCCCCTGGAAAGCGGCGCCAGCGGTGCAGGCTGACGAACAGCGAAAAGCCGACTGGGAAGATGCCGAAGATGAACAGCAGGATCATCGCCGGGGAGAGCATCGCATAGGCAGTCAGGTTTTCGCGCCAGACGCGCGCGCGTCGGCTGATGGTTTTTTGCGGTACATGGGGCGTGTGATGGGAAGCCTGAGAGGACATGCGGCGACTCCATGCTGTGCGGTCGCCGCCTATTATGGGGTTGCGGGGCATGGTACGCCATGCCGCGCATGATTAAGAGTCGTTGGGTGCGCTCATGCCTCTGCGACCACCGCCCGCGCAAATGCCACGAATGCCGCCGCATCCGCAAAGTTGCTCGCCAAGCCGACCGAGATACGCAGCGCCCCGATCACCCGATCCAGCACCAGCATCAATTCACCCAGTGAGAGGCGCGGATCCACCGACAGGGCGCCTTCCAGGTCGTCGCTGGTCAGGTCGAGCGCGGTCTCGCCCGCGCCAGGATTACAGAAACAGCCCGACCGCAGCGACAAGCGCCGCGCGTTTGCCAGCCGCTCGACCGACCGATAATCGACCAGCGCGCCCGCCGCATCGTAAAAGTTGAAAGCGATCGTCCCGCCGCGCCGATCGGTCGTGATCGGTCCGTACACGCGCACGGCGGGCGATCCGTCGGCGTGGCGCAAATCCGTCAACTGGTCGAGCAGCCAGCCCGTCAGACACGCCACGCGCGTATGCACGGTATCGATATTGGCGGCTTCCAGATGACGCAAGCCGATCTCGACGGCGGGCAGGTTGAGATAATCGATCGTGCCGTCCTCGAACGCCTCGGCGCCCTCGTGCAGCGTGTGCGTGTCCGGCGTCACCGTCGCCAGTCGGATCGTCCCGCCCGCGAACCAGGGACGGCGCAGTCGCGCCACCGCCGATCGTTTGGCGATCAGCGCGCCTACCCCAGTCGGGTAGCCGAACATCTTGTAGAACGACAGCGAGATGAATTCCGGTCGCACGACGCTCAGATCGAGACGATTGGTCGGGGCGAATGCCGCCGCATCCAGCAATACATCCCATCCGAGTCCCTGCGCACGATCGACCCAGGACAGATCGTGCTGCACGCCGGAAAAATTCGACTGCGCGGGAAAGGCGAACAGGTGCGGGTGCGCGCGATCGATCGCCGCCAGGTTCGCCTCCAGCCGCGCGGCGTCGATGCGCAAATCGGGCGGCATGACCGGGGTGTAGACCACGCGCGCGCCGTGCTGTGCGGCGAATTCGCGGATACCGTTGACCGAATTGTGATTGTCGAAGGTCAGTAAATACCTCCCGCCGGGCACGAACGGGTACGATTCGCCCACCAGCTTGAGCGCGCCGCTGGCGTTGGCGGTGAAGATGACGATGTACTCGGCGGGATCGGCGTTGAAGTAATGCAGCACATGCGCGCGGGCATGTTCAGCCAGCGTGGTGGCGGCTTGCGAGGTCGGATTGCTGCTGTGCGGATTGCCGTACACCCCACCCGCCAGCAGGCTCATGTGCTGTTGAATCTGCGAGAGCGCGTACAGTCCGCCACCCGTGTAATCGAGGTAGATGTCGCCGCCGCTGTCGAGGCGGGCATAGTCGCGGGCGCGCAGATCGTCCAGCGTCAGGGTGTCGAGATAGGCGGGATAGCGTTCGCAGAAACAGCGATAGTCATCGTCGAGTGCCGACGGGGGTGCGGCAGGTGCGCTGTGCATGGGGCGATCCTTGACTGAATATGAAGCAATCAATGCAATTCCGCCCCATTATAATGGCAATTGCGCGCACGATTTTATAATTGTGTTTTGGCACGCCAACGCCCTACGATCCGCTGCCAATGACCTTGCTCTCGATCGCGTCGATCACATGTTTGTACCACACCAACGCATTCGCGCGGCGGGTAGCGCCATGTCCTTCGTCGGGATCGACGTAGTAGGTGACATCGCCGCCGTTCGCCTGGATGCGCTCGACCATCTGATCGCTCTCTGCCTTGACCACGCGCGGATCGTTGGCGCCCTGAATCACCAGCAGCGGCGCCGTGATCCGATCGACATGAGTGATCGGAGAACGCGCGATCAGCATCTCGGCGTCTTCATCGGGGTCACCGACCCAGCCGCGCACCATCGTTTTCCAGTGCGGAGGCACGCTGCGGGTGAAGGTGATGAGATTCGACGGACCCACGATGTCGATCGCCAGCGCCCAATACTGGGGCAGTCGTGTCGCCGCGCTCAGGGTCGCAAAGCCGCCAAAGCTGCCGCCGTACACGATCAGCTTGCTCGCATCGACCCACGTCTGACCCTGGAGCCACTGCGCCGCCGCCTCGATGTCGCCCAGCTCGGCGCCGCCCCAATCACGGTGGATCAGCTTCTGATAGGTCAGGCCGTATCCGGTCGATCCGCGAATGTTGGGCGCCAGGATCGCCACGCCCCGGCTCAGAAGATACTGATACAGTCCCATATAGTTGTAACGTGGGCGCTCCTGCGACTCTGGTCCACCGTGAATCGAGAGCATCACCGCAGCCTGTCCATCGCTGCCACGCGGACGGTACAGCCATGCCGGGATCATGCGTCCGTCGTGAGTCGGATATTGGATCAGTTCCGGCGAGATCAGATCAGCGGGGTCGATCCCGCCGATCATGCTCTGACCGAGTTCGATCAGCTCACCCGTGCGCAGGTCGAACTCGGTCAGATTGGGTGCCGAGATAGGTGATGCGAACACCAGCGCCACTTTCGAGCCGTCGGGGTTCACGTCGATGGCATCGATCATCCCCAACGGCAGATCGGGCAGCGCCAGTGGATTGCCAGTCACCGTCGAGCGTCCGTATAGCCTGCTGGCGCCGTTTTCGTTGACCGACCAGATCAGCGTCCGTCCGTCGCGTGACAGCGCGATATTTTCGATATCGTGTTCAGGCGTCTCGATCCACGCCCAGGCATTGCCTGCCAGCGTGTAGAATGCCAGGCCCGCATATTCGCGCCCGTGATTGGTGACGATGTAGAAGCCGCTCCCGTCGTGGCTCCACGGTCCAATGCCGAAGATGACCTCGTTGTCGCTCTCGGTGACGTTGACCAGTGTCCCGACCTCGGTGTCGAACAACAAAATATCCTGTTTGGTATTCGAGAGGATGCGCGATCCGGTCAGATAGCGTCCGTTCGACGACCAATATGCTGGCAGGTACATCGCCCCGCCCGTCGGAAACGGACGTCCTGTTTCACCCGTCTCGATGTCGCGCAGGATCACATCCATATTTTCCGGCGTCTGGTCGTTGCCCGCGTAGGTCAGCGTCTTCATGTCGGGCGAATAAGGCGTGGATGCCAGGAAGTGCTGTGCCCGTGCCGTCGTGACCGCGACCGGTACACCGCCTGTCGCGCCGATGGTGAAAATGCCCGTCTGCTCGTCGCCGCTGCGGTCGGCGTTGAAGGCGATCTGGCGTCCATCGGGACGCCAGGCGACTCCACGCACAGTGTCGTCGGTGAACGCGGTCAATTGACGCGCGATCCCGCCCCCGGATGGGATCGTCCACAGGTTGAACTGCCCAGTGGTGTTGGTGACGTGGGCGATCGTCTTACCATCAGGAGAATAGGCGATCGCGTTGGTGTAGATGCGCGTCGCTGCATAGGCGTCGAATGGCAGAGGCTGCATAAAAAACTCCTTGGCATTGAAATAAATTCAAACGTATGGGGATAGTGTAATGGAAATCGAGAATGTGGGCAAGTAGGGACGCTCAAGAAGCGATCTGCAAACGGCTTGATAGTAGCCCACAAGGGTGTTGACGACATTCTTCGCGTCCTCCTGTTCAATCTTTGATTCAATTATGTGAGGCATGGAAACATCGTCCTCCGTCCCTGCGCTATAATGGCGCGGTTTGCCAGCGATAACCCGACGGAACCCGCCATGCGCCGACGATTACCCGACCTGCTGATCCTGCTGCTGCTGTTCGCGCTGCCCCTGGTGACGTTCTGGGCGCAGACGGTCGGCGGGCGCACGCTGCTGCCGACCGAGAACCTGTTCCAGTACGCTCCCTACGACGCGCTGCGCGACTCGGTCGGTGCGCCCACGATCCCGCACAATCACCTCCTCAGCGATCTGGTGCTGCAAAATCTGCAATGGAAGTCGTTCATCCGCGACCAGCTTGCCAGCGGCGAATTTCCGCTGTGGAACCCGCACCAGTTCAGCGGGATCGCCTTTTTCGCGGCGGGACAGGCATCGACGCTCTACCCGCTCAACATCCTGTACTACATGCTCGATCTGCCCGCCGCCTACGGCTGGTTCATGGTCGTGCAGTTGTGGATCGCGGGCGTCTTCATGATGCTGTTCGCGCGGACGATCGGCGCGGGGCGATCTGGCGGCATGGTCGCGGGGGTGACGTATCAGTTGGCGGCGTTCTTCCTGGCGAGCGCAGTCTTTCCGATGATCGTGGCGTCGGCAGCCTGGCTGCCGCTGATCCTGCTGGCGATCGAGGGCACCATCCGGCGCGCGCCAATCGCCGGGCGTCCAGCGCGGCTGCCCTGGATCGCGCTGGGCGCGGCGGCGCTCGGCTGCAATATCCTGGCGGGGCATGTCGAGATCACCTACTACACGCTGATCGTCGCGGGCGGCTGGTCGGCGGCGCGGCTGATCGCGGCATGGCGGACGCTGCGTTTGCGCGGACTGGTGGCGACGGGCGCGAGTCTGCTGGCGCTGGTCGGATTGGGCGGCGCGATCGGGGCAATCCAGTTCATCCCGCTTTTTGAGGCGGCTGCGGGCAACTTCCGCGCGGCAGGAGCGCCCTTTCAACAGGTGTTGGACTGGGGGCATCCGCCGCGCGACGTAGTGCAGTTCCTCATGCCCAATTTTTACGGCAGCCCGGCGCAGCACGACTATTTCGACATCTTCGCGCTGGAGACGATCTCGCTCGTCGAGACGCCGATTTACAACACCGCAGGGGATCGCATCACCCATACCGAATGGGGGATGAAAAATTATGTCGAGGCGGCACTGTATGTCGGGATTTTGCCGCTGATTCTGGCGGCGATCGCGCTGATCGACAGTGTGACCCGGCGTCGGCGTGGCAGTCCACCCTACCGCGCGATCCTGGCGATCCTGGCGCTGGCGTCGCTGACCTTCATGTTCGGCTTGCCCACCTACGCCATCCTCTACTATACCCTGCCGGGGATCGACCAGCTTCACTCGCCGTTTCGGTGGGTGTTCCCGTTCACGCTGGCGATCGCGGCGCTCGCCGGGCTGGGCGTCGAGGCGCTGATAGCGCGCACGAGAGTAAAGGCAAAAAGCGAAGCAGAGCAGCGGCAAGGGACTGAACAGGAAGGCGCGAAGGTGCGAAGGGTTTGGGTCGATGCGATCGCGCTGGTATCGATCGGGGCGGGCGGGCTGATACTGCTGGCGATCGTCGCCGTTCGTTTCGGCTATGACCGCCTGGAAGCGCCGATCGCGCGTGTCATGGCGTCGCTGGCAAAAGCCAACGACGCTTTCAGCGATCCGGCGATGTTTGTCAGCGTGCAGGCGACCAACGCGCTCGTTCTGGGAGTCATGCTGATCGGGTCGGGGCTGATCGTGATCGCGCTGAGTCGCAAATGGCGCGGGGCAACATTGGCGGCTGCCCTGCTGATCGCCGTCGATCTGATGATCGCTACAGGCGAGTTCAACCCGGCGTCCGATCCGAGGCTGCTCGACGTGACTCCACCGTCAATCGCGTGGCTGCAAGCGCAGCGCGAAGGACGCTATATCACGCTCGATGAAGTCGGCAAGGCGCCGCTGCTCAACGCCAACATGACCATGCGCTACCGACTGGACGACGTGCGCGGCTACGAGAGCATCATCCCGGCGGACACGGTGCGCTATATGGAGTCGGCGTATCCGCAGGTGCAGCTCGAATACAACCGGATCGCGCCGCTGTATGCCGATCGACTCGACGGCGTGGACTGGGACAGATTGGCGCTGCTGAACGTGCGCTATCTGATCACGCACGCCAACAGTGCGCCCGACGTGATCACACGCACACCCGCCTACCCTGATCCGCTCTACGCCGACGACAGCGTGCATGTCTACGAGCTGCCTTCCCGCGCGCGCGCCTTCACGGTCGGTCTCGATGCCCGCACGGATGCGCCGCAGCTCGACTCGCCACGTCCTGAGCGCATCATCACCGTACTGGCAGACACCGGACGCGAAATCATCTATCAGGTTGGCGGGGGCAAGCCGGACAGTCGGGCATGGCTGATCATCAGCGCCGCCTTTGATCCCGGCTGGCGCGCTTTCATCCGCGAAGCCTATGTCGCGGACTCGCAGGAGACCGCCCTCCCGATCGAGCGGGTAGACGGCATGATCATGGGCGTGCGGTTGCCTGACGACGGTCAGCGCGGCTATCTGGTGCGGCTGGTCTACAGCCCGGCATCATTCCAGATCGGCTTATTCGCCAGCGCGATCGGCAGCGGCATCACCGTCCTGCTCGTGGGCGCATGGGGATGGGGGCTGATCTTCCGCCGCCGCGACGACGAGAGCGGCGCAGCGCGGCTGGCACGTAACAGTCTGGCGCCGATCCTGCTCAACCTGTTCAACCGGGGGATCGATATGGCGTTCGCCCTGGTGATGCTGCGCATCCTGGGTCCGACCGACGCCGGATGGTATTTTTATGCCGGGGTGGTATTTGTGTGGTTCGACATCTTCACCAATTTTGGACTCAACCTGTACCTCACCCGCGAAGTGGCGCGCGACCGATCGCGGGCGCGGGCGCTGTTCATCAATACCAGTGTGCTGCGGATCGCGCTGGTCGCCGCTGGTGTGCCGCTGCTAATCCTGTTTTTCGCCGCGCGCCAGGGAATCGCGGAGCCGCCGCTGACACCGACGGTGATCGTGGCGATCGCACTGCTGTACGTGGGTCTGCTGCCCAACAGCCTCAGCACTGGTTTCACAGCGCTCTTTTATGCCTTCGAGCGCGCCGAAACCCCGGCGGCGGTGGCGACCGTCTCGACACTGAGCAAAGTCATCCTGGGCTTGATCGCGCTGCTGGCGGGGGCGGGCTTCGTCGGGCTGGCGACGGCGAGCATTGTCACCAACGTGCTGACTTTGGGCATCCTGGCATGGTTCGGACGCGGGCTGTTGCGCGGGTCGGCATCAGGACCGATCGAGCTGGGGGGGATGCGCCGCATGATCGGGGAGAGCGCGCCGCTGCTGTTCAACCACTTTCTGGCAACGATTTTTTTTCAGATCGACGTGATCATCCTGGAGGCGCTCAAGGGTGCTGCCGTCGTCGGACAGTACAGCGTGGCGTACAAGTGGCTGACCGCGCTCAATGTCATCCCGTCTTTTTTCACACAGGCGCTGTTCGCCCGGCTGGTCACGAACGCCCGCGACGACCGCGACAAGCTGCGCCGCGATGTCACCTTTGCGCTCAAGCTGCTGTTCGCGCTGGCGCTGCCGATCGCGGTCTTTTTCACCTTCACCGCCTATTTCTGGGCGGGGCTGCTGGGCGGCGCGGAATACCTGCCCGACGGCGCGATCGCCACGCAGATTATGATCCTGAGCATTCCGATCGGCTGGCTGAACAGCCTGGTGCAATACGCCCTGATCGCGCTGGATATGCAGCGGCGGCTGACCGGCGTGTTCGCGGTCGCGGTGGGGTTCAACATCGCCGCGAATCTGATCTTCGTGCCGGAGTACGGCTATCGCGCGTCGGCGCTGATCACGATTCTGAGCGAGGGCGTGCTGTGCATCGGCTTTGCGCTGCTGCTGCGCCGGGGAATGCGCGGACAGGGGATCGACTGGTGGGCGGTCACGGGTAAGCCATTGGCGGCGGCGGGACTGATGCTGATGGTCATGGCGGTCGGCTATGCGGCACAGCCCGTACTGACGCTGATCGCCGCGCCGATCGTCTATGGCGGGACGCTGCTGGCGTCGGGGACGTTCACGGCGGAGGAAGTGGGGCGGGTGCTGCCGGGGCGGATGCGGGGGATTCAATGGTAAATTTACACGTGTTTCGAGGGCTGCGGACTGATAGGCTGATTTCAAATCGACAAGGAAACCATCATGAACTGTGTCATCTGCAAATCAGGTGAAATGCAGCCGGGTTCCGTGACCATGACATTGGAGCGCGGCGTAACAACATTGGTACTGAAGCAGGTGCCCGCGCAGGTGTGCGACAACTGCGGCGAAGCGTACATCGATGAAAGCGTGACGATCCAGGTGTTGGCAGCCGCCGAGTCCGCAGTACGGGCGGACGTACAGGTCGAGGTACGCCCATTCACGGCGGCATGACCGCATAAACCGTCATGCCGGGATGGTGCCAGATCGACGCGGTAGGCGGCGGCTCGTCCTCCCCGATCCAGCGCGGACGGTCGATGTGTGCCAGCGGGATCAGCCGCGCTTCCCAGTCGGCATAATAGCGATCAAGCTCTTTGCAGCACCGCCTCCCCGACGATCCCCCGCTGGCGCGCCTGATCGAAACGCCAGGAATCCCCGATCACCACGTACTGCACGCCCGACGCGATTACCTCGTGGATCGTCCGATACTGCCCGCCAAAATTTTGCGTGACGGTGAACCACGCCGGATCGAGCGGCACATTGTAGGGCGCGTTCAGATGAACCAGCGCTCCACGCGGCAGCGTCGCCGCGATCCATGCCGCCATCGTGTAGCGCGGGTCGGTCTGCGCGATGCGACTCAGGAATTGCAGCGCCGGTGCCAGCCGCAGCGCCGCCGCCAACAGCAGTCACAGCATAAACACGCGCTCGCTTACGGTCATCTGCTGCATGGCTGCACATTCTCTGCTGTGGCGTCGTCATCGATGCTATTATAGCGCGACGTAAATCAATCTCGTGGACCTGCCCATGCGAACTGCCCTGATCGTCCTGCTGATGCTCATCCTGTTCACGTCCGTCTCGCTGTCCGCCCAGACCCAGTGCGGCTATGCTGATGCGCTCGATTTTCCGGTCGATCCGGCGCGCTTCGTCATGACGCAGGATTTCGGCGCGCCATCGACCCGCCATCAGGGACGCTATCACACCGGCGAGGACTGGTACGGCGGACTCAGCTCCAGCCTGGGCGAACCCGTGCGCGCGGTCGCCGACGGACGAGTGACCTTCTCGTCCCCGAATGGGTGGGGAGTCGATGGCGGGGTGATCATCGTCGAACACACCTTTCGCGACGAGTCGGTCGCCTACAGTATGGTCGGGCACCTGACCGATCAGACCGGGATCGCCTTTCCACCCGTATTTTCGTGCGTGCGCCGGGGTGATGTGCTGGCTGCCATTGGCGATGCCCGTCCAGCGCCGCATCTGCATTTCGAGATGCGCATCAATCAACCCGACATCCCTGGCGCTGGCTATACCTTTGAAGACCCGACCGCGCTCGGTCACCGCCGCCCGACCAAATTTATCCTGAATTTTGGCGCCCGCGCAGCCGATGGCTTCCTGTTCGCCGCCGATATTGCCGATGAGACAGGATCGATCGCCGCGCCGATCCTGTTTTCGACAGGCGACATGATCGCGCTCGACGCCAATCGCGCTCTGGGAATCAGCCTCGACGGACGGGTGTTGTGGCGCGTCGCGCTGGAGCGGGAAGCGGTCGGTCTGGTGCCCGACGTGAACAGTCCGAACGACGGCGCGCTGATCGTGTACGCCGACGGCGGAGTCGGTCGGATCGGTGCCGATGGGGCGCGCGGCGTTTCGCGGGATACCGGCGTTCCGGTGAGCGCTGCGCCGCTGATCGATAACGAGCGCATCGTCATGCCGACGCCCGACGGCGGATTGGTCGCGTTCGACCTGGGATTGACCGCCCCGCTATGGACGCGCCCGGATGTGGGTAATCCGGTCCGTCTGGCGCTGACTGACGCGCTGGTCGGTGTGATCGCCGATGACGGGCGCATCATCACGCTCGACGTGGTGACTGGCGCCGTCCTGGATACCGCCATGCTGCGCGAACCGGGCGCGCTGGCTGCGGCGCCGTCGGGCGATCTGCTGGTCTACGCGCGCGGCGGCTTATGGGCGATCGAGCCCGGCGGACAGTGGCGGCTGCGTCGTGAAGACGCTCCACCCGGTGGGGCTGGCGCTGCCCTGCTGGAGACCGCCGACGGGACGCTGTACGCCTTCGACGGCGCGGCGCTGCGCGCCTACCCGCCGGACGGCGGAGGCGCGCTCTGGGAGAGCGCGCTGCCAGGCATGACCGGGGTATCGGCGCTGGCAGCCTACCCAGTTGGTGACGGCAACGACTCGCGCATCGTGCTGCTCACGTCGAGC
The DNA here is from genome assembly GCA_034437395.1 of Anaerolineae bacterium. GTDB lineage: Bacteria > Chloroflexota > Anaerolineae > Aggregatilineales > Phototrophicaceae > Flexifilum. The sequence goes on from DAOTUN010000028.1 coordinate 52,561, forward strand.
TACGGGGACGTGATCGCGGTGCAGGCGTCCGGCGGCGGGGTGTGCAATCGGATCAGGGTATACGGCGATGCGCGTTCGCGGGTGTGGGCGGATGTGGGCACGGCGGACGATGGCGTTCTGCGCATCCACGCCGCCGATCAGGTGATCGGATATGACTGGCGGACATTTCTGGGGGCGTGCGGTTGACGCTGTGGTGGCTGTGGGGTTGGCACGCCAAACCCCCTGCGATCGGCTGATGGGAAACGGGGTTGGCACGCCAAACCCCTGCGGATCGGCTGGTGGGAAACGGGGTTGGCGCGCCAAAGGTTACTTCTGTTTCACGCCGGCTTCATCGAGGCGTCCGTCACGGATGTCGAAAATGGTGTCGCGCAGTTTTTCGGCGCCTTCCAGCCCGGTAAACTGCACTTCGGCGCGATCCGTCCCGGCGGTCTCCGCGACAAAATCGCCATAGTTGAACATCGACCCGAACACGCCTTTGTTGACGACGATGTTGCTGATTTTTTCCAGATCGACGCTGGTCTCGTTGCGCTGAAACATGTTGCCGCGCATCTGGGTGAGGCGGCGGGTGGACAGTGTGATCCTGTTGTAGTTATGCACCGTCCAGTACCAGATCGAGAGCGTGAAGATGGTTTTGAGCCAAAAACCGAGCGTGGCGCGTGTGCCATGCCAGGAGCCGATCACACGTTCTGGCGAATTTCTCATCTGGAATTACCCCTTTGTGCGCCTGTACCAAGTCATGATGTGATTGTACCGTCGATCCGGATTTCACAACCTACTGACGGACACTCTTTGCATTGTCCGCCACTGTCGATGATGATCGATACGCCGTCCAGAGACGAAAGTTGCGCGCCATGAAATATGACTACGACCTGATCGCTATCGGCGGTGGCACCGCTGGGCTGACCGCCACGACCGCCGCCGTTGGCTTTGGACTGTCCGCCGCGCTGATCGAAAAACATCGCATCGGCGGCGACTGCACCTGGACAGGCTGCGTGCCGAGCAAAGCGCTGATTCGCGCCGCCCGCGCCGCGCACGAGACACGCACAGCGGCGCGTTTCGGCATTCTGGTCGAGCCGCCGCGTGTGGACATGGCGGCGGTGCGAGCGCATGTGCGCGCGTCGATCGAGACGATCTACCAGCACGAGACGCCCGACGCGCTGCGCAAACAGGGCGTGACCGTCATCCCAGGCACGGCGCGCTTCATCGACCCGCGCACCATCCAGGTGGGCGAGCGACGGCTGACCGCGCGCCGTTTTCTGATTACGACCGGGGCGAGTCCGATCATTCCGGCGATTGCGGGGCTGGCGGATGTGCCCTATCACACCTACGAGACGATCTTCGACCTGGAGACGCTGCCCGCGTCGCTGGCGATCGTCGGCGCCGGATCGGTCGGGACGGAGCTGGCACAAGCGTATCAGCGGCTCGGCGCACAGGTGACGCTGATCGGGGAGACACTGCTGCCCAAAGCCGACGCCGACGCGCGCGCGGTGCTGGAAACCGTGTTCGCGCGCGAAGGCGTGCTGCGCATCCGTGCATCTGCCGACCGGGTGAGCCGCGATGGAGATCGGATCGTTGTCCACGCCGGCGCGGAGCGCGTGAGCGCCGACGTATTGCTGATCGCCGTTGGTCGCGCGCCGACCGTGCAGGGACTCGATCTGGAGGCAGCCGGGGTCGCCTACAGCGCCGATGGGATCACCGTCGATACCTACCTGCGCACCAATCAGCGCCATATCTACGCGGCGGGCGACTGTATCGGTCGCGCCCAGTACACACACTACGCGGGCTGGGCGGCATTTCGCGCGCTGCAAAACGCCTTTCTCCCAGTGAAAGTCAAGACCGACGCGGCACAGGTGCCCTGGACGGTATTCACCGACCCGGAGGTCGCGCAGGTCGGCATGAGCGAGGCGGCAGCCCGCGCGGAATATGGCGACAAGGTGGGCGTACAGCTCATGCCGATGGATCGCACCGATCGCGCCATCACCGACGGCGCGATCGACGGTTTCATCAAGGTGATCCACACCGGATCAGCGAGGGTGGTGGGCGCGGTGGTAGTCGCGCCGCGCGCGGGCGAGGTGATCAACGAATTCGCGCTGGCGCTCGATCACGAGCCGAATGCGCTCAATCTGGCAGGGACGATCCACACCTATCCGACCTACTCGACGGCGGCACAGCTCGCGGAGGCGGCGATCGTCACCCGCTGGATGTTGAACGGTATGATTGGGCGGATCGTCAGGTGGGCGGCGCGACGGGGGCGGTAGACGAGTCTGCCTCTGGCTTGATAAAGCCGAAATAGAGGTAAAAACAGAACATGACGGTAAAGTAAATCATCGGCACAACGATCCACTGGGCATACCATGCGCCACTAGCCAACATGGAAACGTGTGTGGCAAACATGACCACCAGGCTGACGCAGCGAATGCGACATGCCCAGTTGCGCGTGCGTGCGTTGACGATGCTGCTGCGGCTCAACCATAAAAACATGGCGACGGTCAGAAACTGCGATGCCAGCCAGCGTCGCGTATCCTCGAAGGGTCGCACAACATCGGGCGTAATAATGGGCACCATGCCATTTTGCGGACTGGAAGCGAACAGGACAAATATGCCGCCGATCGTAAACAACAGTGCGTCGATGAAAAATACTGTTTTACGCGAGAACATACTGTTCCCTTTTTTTGTTTTGAGGCGAGTTGAAGTGTGAATGTGCTGGAAAGATTGTCGTTTCTGAAATGTTATACCACACTGTTCCAGAAAATTAGCGCCCTGGAACGGGCAACATTCGTTAACATATTTTCACGTTTTCAGTGGAGCGCCTTTCGTAGGGACGCATATTGATGCGCTCACCAGCGCTTGAAATGTGCTGCGAACCTCGCCATACTTGACTACAGTCTACTATGATGACTTATCGAGGAATTATGCCCTTTCATTACACCCTTTACGGACTCCACGTCACCAGCGAAATGGCGATCGCCGGGCTGCGTCCCGCCGACGACGACACCACGACGCCCGACGTGACCATCGTCTATGGCATGGTGCCGACCGCGATCGCCGACGCCAAAGCGGGCGTGACCTACAGCGCGTCCGCGCGCGAATTTCTGCTCGACATGGCGGACGTGGCGCGCTATCACGTCGCGGATGGACGCCAGATCACGATCGCGCCCTATCCGGGCGTGCCCGACAGCACCGTCCGGCTGTTTCTGCTCGGATCGGCGCTCGGCGCGCTGCTGCATCAGCGCGGGATGCTGCCGATGCACGCCAGCGCGATCGCGCTCGATGACATGGCGATCCTGTTCGCGGGCGCCAGCGGCGCGGGCAAATCGACGATGGCGGCATCACTGCACCAGCGCGGCTATCCTCTGATCGCCGACGACATCACCGTCGTATATGCAGGTGCGCAGGGACGCCCGATCGCGGCGCCCGCCTTTCCGCAGATGAAGCTGTGGGCACAGTCGCTGACTGCGCTCGATACCCCTGCCGAAGGGCTGACGCGCATCCGCCCGGAACTGGAAAAGTACACCCTGCCGATCGGGGACGGCTTTCAGGCGGCGCCGCTGCCGATCAAAAAGCTGTATCTGCTGCACGCCCACAACAAGCCCGAGATCGAGATCAAGCCCGTGACGGGCATGGCGAAGATCCGCGTGCTGCGGACACAGGTGTATCACCGCCGCGTCATGGAATACATGGGCGCCGACAGCGCGCATTTCGCCGCCATCACCGCGCTGGCGATGCACACTCCAGTCGCCATCGTGCGCCGCTCATCCGACCTGCTCAGGCTGGACGAGCTGATCGCCTTGCTGGAAACGGATATGCGAGCATGAACGGGATCACCTGGCTGGCGTCCTATCCCAAATCGGGCAATACCTGGATGCGCGTCTTTCTCACCAATTACTGGCGCGATGCCGACACCCCCGCCGACATCAACGCATTGGACGAGACGCCGATCGCCTCGTCGCGCCCGATGTTCGATGAAGTCCTGGGCGTGGACTCGACCGACCTCACCCGCGCCGAGATCGATCGGCTGCGTCCCGCCGTGTATAAAGCGCACGCCTTCGATCCCGACGATCCGCGCGTCGAGGGACAATTCTGCAAGATTCACGATGCCTATCTCATCCTGCCCGACGGACAGCCGATGTTCCCGGCAGAGGTGACGGCGGGCGCGATCTACATCCTGCGCAACCCGTTCGACGTGGCGGTGTCGTATGCCAACCACAGCGCCAAGCCGATCCCCTGGGCGGTGCGGGCGCTCAACGATCCGACGCACACCCTGGCGGAGTCGCGGCTCGGCGCCGCCAGCCAACTGCATCAGCCGCTCTCGACCTGGAGCGGGCACGTCGAGAGCTGGATGAGCGCACAGGGGTTCCCCATTCATCTGGCGCGCTACGAGGACATGATCGTCGATCCGGTCGAGTCGTTTCGCGCCGTCGTGCGCTTCATCGGCGGGGATGCCGACAGCGACGCCGGACGCGCGCGCATCGACAAGGCGATCCGCTTTTCCGAGTTTGGCGAGTTGAAAAAGCAGGAAGAAGAAAAAGGTTTCCGCGAGAAGATGATCAAGGCGACCTCGTTTTTCAATCAGGGCAAAAGTGGGACATGGCGTGATAAACTGACCCCTGATCAGATAGAAACACTGCGCGCAGCCCACGCGCCCGCCATGCTGCGTTACGGGTATCTCGATGGAGAAGGAAATATCACATGCTGACCCCCCACAGCACCATTCAGCGCGCGCCCGATCTGCTGGCGACCGAGGTCGATGGCGATCTGGTCATGCTCAGTCTGCGCACCAACAAGTATTACGGCATGGAGGTCACCGGCAGCCGCATCTGGGCATTGATCGAGCAGCCGACCACGCCCGAAGGGGTGATCGCGGCGCTGATGGCGGAATACGCGATTGACCGTGAGACCTGCGAACGCGACACGATGAAGTTTCTGAACGACCTGCTCAAAGAACAACTGCTCGATGTGCAGGCGTAAGGGTCGGGCAAACGGGTGATCGGCAAACTGCGCTCGTTCGCGCGCCTGCCTGGAGCGACGCGCGCGCTGGTGATCGAGGCAGGTACGGCGCTGATGGTCGGGGCGGCGCTGGCGATCGTGCCGTTACGCTGGTACGCGCGCTGGCTCGGCGTGCAGGGGGACGAGTCGCCGCGCGAGGTCGTCCCGGCGGTGGCAGACGCGGCGAGTCGAGTCGGGTGGGCGATCCGGCTGATCGCCGGGCGCGTGCCGTTTCGATCGGACTGTCTGCCCCAGGCGATCGCCGCGCGCATCCTGCTCGGTCGGCGGCGTCTGCCCGTGACGGTCTATTTCGGCGCGGCATTTTTGCCGGGCAAGACGCAGCTGGAGGCGCACGCCTGGGCGCGCTGCGGGGCGGTCACGCTGACCGGCAGCAAGCCGCGCAAACGGTTTACGACTGTGGCACTGTTCGCATATAAACCGAAAGTATAATTCATGTCCGCCATCTGTGGACTGTTTCACCGCGACGGCGCGCCCGCGTCCGCCCAGTCACTGACGCCGACGCTCGACGCGCTGGCGCACTACGGCGATCTTCCGCCGTCGGCGTGGGTCGATCCCGACGGCGGCGCGGTCGCGTTGGGCGCCGTCGTCAACGCGCTGACGCCGCAGGACACGCTCACCCGCCAGCCCGTCACGCGCGGTGCCTACACCATCGCCGCCGACGCACGCATCGACAACCGCGCCGACCTGTTCGCAGCGCTGGATGTGCCGTCGGCGCTGCACGCCGACCTGTCCGACGCGGCGCTGATCGTGATGGCATACGCCAAATGGGATACGGCGTGCGTCGATCACCTGATCGGGGATTTCGCCTTTGCACTCTGGGATGCCGACGCACGCCGCCTCTTTTGCGGACGCGATCCGATCGGGGCGCGTCCGTTTTACTACCACCTGACTCCGCGCCTGTTCGCGTTTGCGACCGAGCTGCCGGCGCTGCTGGCGCTGCCCGGCGTCGAGGCGGCGCTCGACGAAGCCGAGATCACGCGGCTGCTGCTGTCCGCGCGCGCCAACACCCCGCAGACCGACACGACCTATTGGCGTGACACCATGCGCCTGCCCTTCGGATGCAGTCTGGTCGTCAGCGCCGACGCGCACCGTCAGCGGCGCTATTACGACTTCGCCCCGCGTCCGCGTCCGACCTACACCAGCATCGACGACTACGCCGACGCGCTGTATGCGCTGATCGATACCAGCGTGCGCGATCGGCTGCGGCTGGCGGACGGGATCGGCGTCGGCGCACACTGTTCGGGCGGGGTCGATTCGTCGGCGGTGGCGGTGCTGGTCGCGCGGGCGCGCGGCGCGGCTGGCTTGAGTGCGCCATTGCTGTACTCGTGGTCGCCGCCGCCCGAACCGGGCGCCGACATCGAGGCGACCGAACACCGTCGCATCGAGCGGCTGGTGCGGCGCGAAGGCTTAACCGTGCATTACACCGAATCGCGCGGCGAAGCGCAGGACATCGATCCGGCGCTGTACCCGCTCAACACACTGGGGATCGAGCAGGCGGTGCAGCCGCGCGCGGCTGCTGCGGGTGCGCGTGTGCTGTTTTCCGGGTGGGGCGGCGATGAAGGCATCAGCTTCAACGGGCGCGGGATCGTGGCGGGGTGGCTGGTGGGCGGACAGTGGGCGCGGCTGGCGCGCTGGCTGCCGCTCGATCGCGCCGTGACCAGCCCGCGTGAAGCGCGCCGGGCGATCGGTCGCCTTTGGGAGCGCGCGATCGTCCCGGCGCTGCCTGAGGTGCTGTATGACGCGCTGATCCGTGAGCACGCGGCGCCGTACATTCATCCCGATCTGGCGGCACGGACGGCGGGCGTGCGGGCGCGGCGCGGCGTCTCGGCGCGGGAACGCGCGGGCGTGGCGTCGATGCAGCGCCGTCTGCTGGCGCACGGGCACGTCACGCAGCGCATGGAATGCTGGGCGTGGGCGGGAGCGCGACACGGGATCACCTACGTGTATCCGCTGACCGATCGGCGCATACTCGATTTCGCACTCAGCCTGCCGCCGGAGCTGTATCTCGACGCCAGCGGACGTGGGCGCTATCTCTATCGCTACACCGTGTCGCGGCTGCTCGGTGAGGCTTTTGTGTGGGACACGATCAAGCAGGATACCGCGCTGTTCGCGCGCGCCGAGGCAGGACGTGCCGACGCGCCGGCAGAGGGACACATCCCGCTCACCATCGCGGAGTCCGAGTGTCCCTGGGTCGATCTGCCGCGTCTGCGGGCGGCGTATGCGGGCGGACGAGTCGATGTGCGCAGTGCGGAAGGTGTAGCGCGGGTGGCGGCGAGCGAGGCGCTGACGATCTGGCGGCACCGTCAGGGGCGGACGTAGGAGTTTGGGGTGCCAAACCCTGCGCAACCGGGTGGACGCATCTATCTGCGTCTCCGCTCTGTAGAATTTACATTTTTTATTTGCCCTTGCGCGGCGCATGGATATACTCGACGTGTTTACATTACACCTTCGAGGATGATCATGACTCACACGCCCACAACCCACGACGCCAACCCGACTCAGCTCCTCCCCTGGCAGGCGCCGCGCCTGGTCAACCTGAGCACACGCTCGACCGCAGCAGGAAATCCCTCTTTAGTTGAAACGGTAAGCACAACAGCCAGTGGATCGATGTACTTTTATGGTCCGACTGGCGGCACAGGCGGCGGCTCTGGTAATCCCACTTAAAACCACTTCAGCACATCCCTGATCTCGACGCACGGTGTCCTGAACGCTGACAGTCGGGTGAGCCGTGCAAAGGGATAGCGCCGCGCGTATGGCGGTGCTATCCCTTATCGCAAAAATTTACACTTTTTGTTTGCCTTTGTGCGGCGCATGGATATACTCGACGTGCTTACATTACACCTTCGAGAATGATCATGACTCACACGCCCACGACCCACGACGCCAACCCGACTCAACTCCTCCCCTGGTAGGCGCCGCGCCTGGTCAACCTGAGCACACGCGCTACCGAGGCTGGAGCTTTTGACCCCGTAGAGCGCACTGCAAACCCGACGGGCAGTACCGGTTTCTACGGTCCGGTTACGTATTATTACACGGGCGGCTCGTAAGGCGCGTCGTGGTAGCATATCCCGGCGTGTGGTAGCATGATTCGACCATCACACGACGAGACCCGACCTCATGCGCTCATTCCCCGCACAGACGAACCGACCCGCTGGTTGGCGTGGGTTGCGTTCGCAGCTTCCCTACATTCCGCGCGCGCTCAGGATCGTGTGGAACGCCTCGCACGGCTACATGATCGCCTGGTTGCTGCTGATCGTCGCTATCAGCCTGATCCCGGTGCTGACGGTGATCTTCACCCGCGATGCCGTCAATGCCGCCGTCGTGCTGATCGAGACCGACTACGCCCCCGAAGCGCTCAACGCGGCGCTGATCGCGTTCGCGCTGCTGATGGTGTCCACCGTCGCGGGCGAGCTGATCGGCTTCGCGTTGGGGTTCGTGCGCACTGTCCAGGCGGAGCGCATCCGCGACTCGATGTCGCACATCATCCAGAACAAGGCGATCTCGCTCGACTTGCGCTACTTCGAGACGCAGGGCTTTTACGATCTGCTGCACCGCGTGCGCATCGACGCGCGCCAGCGCCCGCTGAGTCTGCTGGAAAATGTGGGTATCCTGCTGAAGACGGTGCTGTCACTGGCGGGCATGATCGGGCTGCTGCTGGCGTATTCGCCGCTGCTGCCCGTGATCCTGCTGGTGGGGGGGCTGCCCGCGTTGTGGTCGATCGTGCGCTACAGCCGCCGCGTCAACGTGTGGCGCATCGAAGTATCAGGTCTGGAACGGCGATCGGGCTACTTTGACCACATCCTGACCGAGCAGGGCACCGCGCAGGAGGTGCGCTTGTTCGCGCTGGCGACGCACTATCAGCGCGTCTACCGCCAGGTGCGCGAACAACTGATGACGCAGCGGCTCAGTCTGGCGCGCGGCAAGATCGCCACCGACCTGCTGGCGACGCTGTTCGGTCTGCTGCTGGTCGGTGGTGCGTTGATCTGGATGGGCGCGCGCGCGCTCACTGGATTGGCGTCGTTGGGCGATCTGGCGGCGTTCTACCAGATTTTCAGCCGCGCACAGGGCTTGTTCGGCGCGCTGATGAGCAGCGCGGGCGAGATTTACCAGAACGTGCTGTTCCTGGAAGACCTGTTCCGGTTTCTCGATCTGGAGTCGCACCTGCCCGAATCCGACGCCCAGGGCGCGCACAGCGCGATCCCGCTGCGCGACGCGATCGTGATCGAGCATCTGAGCTTCACCTATCCGGGCAGCGAACGTCCCGCCCTGCAGGATTTTTCGCTGACCATCCCGGCGGGACGCATCACGGCGATCGTCGGGGAAAACGGACAGGGCAAGACCACGCTGATGAAGCTGCTGTGCCGCTTCTACGATGCCGACGACGGACGCATCACCTGGGATGGCGTCGATATCCGCGAGCTGCCGTTGGGGGCGCTGCGGCGCTCGATCTCGATGCTGTTTCAGGTGCCGATCCGCTACATGGAGACGGCAGGACACAATATCGCCATCGGTGACCTGCACGGCGCGCCCACGCCCGACGCGATCGCCCGCGCCGCCGAATCGAGCGCGGCGGACGACGTGATCGATCGACTGCCTCAGGGCTACGACACCATGCTGGGAAAATGGTTCGGCGGCGAAGAACTGAGCGTCGGTCAGTGGCAGCGGGTGGCGCTGGCACGGGCTTTTCTGCGCGATGCGCCGCTGATCATCCTGGACGAGCCGACCAGCGCGATGGACTCGTGGGCGGAAAACGACTGGCTGGCGCGCGTGCGCGAGCATGTCGCGGGGCGCACACTGGTGATGATCACGCACCGTTTTACGACCGCGATGCTCGCCGATCGCATCTATCTGATGCAGCGCAGCGCGATCGTCGAGCAGGGCACGCACGCCGATCTGCTGGCGCTGGGCGGCGTCTATGCCGACTCGTGGCACGAGCAGATGCGGCGGGCGGACGAGTCGCGGGTGACGCCTTAATCGTTCACACGGCTCCCGTAGGGACGTATAACGATGCATCCGATTTTGTCCGTGCGTCCGGGTGATGCCAAGTCTGGCACGCCGAACCCCTACACTCCCGCCAGCAGCGGTCGCGCGGTGGCGATCAATTCGTCGCTGTGCAGCGATGTGCTTTCCGCCAGCGCGCGTTCTCCGAACCAGCGCGCCAGGTCGAGCTTGCCATGCTGGGCATAATAGCGCCCTTCCTCGCGCAGAGTGGCAAAGACGTACAGATGCGCGGGCGGGACGATCTCGGAGTCGATCTGGGTGAGCAGCTCGTCGATCGCGCCCTTGAGATGACCGCCCGCCGTCAGGCGCAGCAGCAGCACCAGGCTCAACAGCCGCGCGTAACTCATGTCGATGTGGCGGATGAAGTCGCGCGCCAGGCGCACGCTGTCGATCGCCTCGCTCACCAGCCCGACGCCGAGCTGTGCCATGCCCAGCAGGACGCGCTGTTCGATGATGTACACGCCATCATCGACGCGCGTCCGCAAAAATTCGAGCGTCTCGCCGTAGTTGAGCAGCGTTTGCTCCAGCCAGTGCAGCGCCTCACCATATTCGTTACATGCCATCAGCGCCATCGACAGGTTGATAGCGATATTGCTGATGCTGAATTTGCTGTTGGGGTCGTCGGGATCGAGGCGGCTGAGGCTGTCCCGGAAGATGACGATCGACTCGGCGTAATTGCCGCGCTGCATTTCCATCAGTCCGAGATTGCTCTCCATACCGATCACCCGATCGATCGCGCCCGCCGCCAGATAACAGGCGCGCGCCTCGACATAACACCGTTTCGCTTCCGCCAGCTCGCTGATCGTCAGATGAAAGGTGCCGCGCACGCTATACACACGTGCCTGCAAAAATGTATCGTTCAGCTTGGTGGCATCGGCAGCAAATTTGTCGAATTTCGCCTGATACGCTGCCCGATCGATCGACTTGGCGGTGACGATCGCCTGAAACATTTTTTCCAGGTGCTGTTCGATGACGATACTACGAAAGTCGCGTGGCGCGGCAGTAGGCATGTGATCCTCGGATGATGAGCTGGTGATCCAGATGTGAATGAATGATTACAATACTAGCGTTCGCATCACATTCGCACAATGTTCACTCTTCATCAGGTTTAACATCCTGGCGTTGGTAGATAATGCGCAAGCCTTCGAGGGTCAGTTCCGGTGCGATCAGGTCGAAAATCGCGGTGTGCTGGTCGAACAGCGCTGATAAGCCGCCTGTGGCGATCA
>DAOTUN010000029.1:0-7649 GCA_034437395.1 Anaerolineae bacterium
TCTGGCTGGCGACGCGGCACAACAGGGTCGGGGTGTGGTCACAGGCGGGCGACGTGATCACGCTCGACTACGGCGGCGACTGGTGGGTCAATACGCCCGCTGACGAAATGCCGGACGATACAGCGTTGCTGGCGGAAATCCGTTCGACTTTCGAGGGCGAGTACGGCGATCGGCGGCAGGAACTCGTCATGATCGGCATCGAGATGGATGAAGCAGGGGTGCGGCACACGCTCGACGGCTGCCTGCTCACCGATGCCGAGATGGCGCGCGGCTGGGCGAAGTGGCGGCGCTACGAGGATCCGTTTGCAGAATGGATCACCGACGAAGCAGCGACGACCGCCTGATGCGCGAACCGATGCTGTCCTACAGCCGGGGTCGTCACCACGACCCGATCCCCGGCGCGCTTGCGCTGGTGGTCGAGCGGCTGACCGTCGCCTATCCGGGGACGAAGCGGCTGGCGCTGCGCGATGTCAGCCTGATCGTGCCGGTGGGCGCACGGGTGGCATTGGTGGGCGCGAATGGCGCGGGCAAATCGACCCTGCTCAAGGCGGTGGCGAAACTACTGCCCATTCGCTCTGGAGCGATTCGTACCTATGGCAACGCGCCGGGCGCATGTCATCACCGCGTCGCGTATCTGCCGCAGCGCGGCGACATCGACTGGCGTTTCCCGACCACGCTGCGGCGGCTGGTCCTGACCGGGCGCTATGTGCATCTCGGCTGGCTGAACCGACCCTCGCAGTATGATCGTGCACTTGTCGATGCGGTGATCGACCAGCTTCATCTGAGCGATCTGGCGGAGCGGCAGATCGGGCAGCTTTCCGGCGGGCAGCAGCAGCGCGCCCTGCTGGCGCGGGCATTGGCTCAAGAGGCTGATCTGCTACTGCTCGATGAACCGCTGAATGCCGTCGATGCCGATACGCGGGCGATCATCACCCGTGTGCTGGCAAATCTGCGTGGGCAGGGCAAGACCGTGATTGCCGCCACCCATGACCTGGGACGACTGGAAACCGACTTCGACGGCGCCGTCTACCTGGCGGACGGGCGTGAGATCGCGGCTCCGCCAGGCGCGTTCGTGGGTGAGCGGGTGCGCGCATGAACGTGGTCGAATGGCTGATCGCGCCGTTTCGCTATGGCTTCATGCAGACCGCGCTCATCGCCGCCGTGCTGGTCGGGCTGTCGTGCGCCAGCATCGGCGTGTACGTCGTGCTGCGCCGGATGGCATTCATCGGTGACGCACTGGCCCATACCGTCCTGCCGGGGTTGGTCGTCGCTTATCTGAACCAGTGGAACCTGTTCGGCGGCGCGCTGATCGCGGGGGTGGTGACGGCGCTCGGCATCGGCTGGCTGTCGCGGCGCGAGGCGATCCGCGAGGATACCGCCATCGGCATCATGTTCACCGGGATGTTTGCCCTGGGTATCCTGCTGATCAGCACCGTGCGTTCGTTCCGCGATCTGACGCACATCCTGTTCGGCAATGTGTTAGGCGTGACCCCGGACGAACTCGTGCTGATCGCCTGTATCACAGTCATGACGCTGATCCTGCTTGCCCTGTTTCATAAGGAACTCGAACTGACCTCGTTCGACCCGACACACGCGGAGGTGATCGGGGTGCGTGCCAATGCGCTGCGCTATCTGCTGCTCATCCTGCTGGCGTTCACGGTCGTGAGCAGTATTCAGGTCGTCGGCGTGGTCATGACGAGCGCACTGCTGATCACGCCTGCTGCCGCCGCTGCATTGCTCACGCAGCGGCTGTCGCGCATGTTCGTCATCGCCATCGTGATCGCCATCGTCTCCGGGATCGTCGGCTTATATGCCTCGTTCTATGCCGATGTCTCGTCAGGGGCGGCGATAGTGCTGGCGGCGACCGCCCTGTTCGGCGCGGCTTGGATCATTCACAGCGTTCGGCGCGCACGTCAGCCTGAAGACGCAGAGATCGATGAAATAGAAATGGAGCCAGTTTTATGAAGGAGTCACGAATCACCATCGTCACGCGCGCCGATGGGGAGCGGGTCAACGTGGTCAAAAAACGCGGGCATCTGTTCGTGTGTTCGCTCGGCTGCTGCTGTGGACGCACGGATAAGGGTTTCGACCCCGTACCGCAGGATTTGTATCACCATGAATGGGAACGACGCAAGCTGCGGAACAAAGTTCACCTGACGCAGAGCGGGTGTCTGGGTCCGTGTTCACTGGCGAACGTCGTGCTGCTGCAATTCGACGGGCAGCCGATCTGGTTTCACTCGATCAACAGCGAGAGCCTGATCCGCGCGGTCTACGACTACATCGATACGCTGCTCAGCGCGAATACGTTCGTGCTGCCCGCCGCTCCCTTGAGCGCGCTGGTCTTCAACGGCTTCGCATGGGGCGCATCGTTGAGCGGCGATCAAGCCTATCTGCCGCTCGACTCGGTGGGCTAGGCGCGATGAAGCTGATCGCCATCACCGGGCTGGATCACGCCGAGAAACGCCGGGTCGTCGAACAATTGGCGGATGCCTTTATCATGCGCGGGGCGCGCGTGCAGGTTATCGACAACGCTGATCAGGCGCTGCGGCTCGACCTTCCGACCTGGCGGTTGCCGGGTGGATGCGCGTGTTGCACGCTGGCATTCGGGCTGATCGAGCTGGTGAATCGTCTGCAATGCGACTACGCACTCATCCCGGTGTCGGGCAGTGCGTCTCCGGATGCGCTGGCGATGATTTTGAACAGTTTACGGGCGCCCAACCGGGCGATCACGACGCTGGCACTGGTGAGCAATGCGCTGTGGACGCGCCATCCCTACCTGGCGAGTAATCTGTGCAGTTATGCCGACTACACGCTGCGCGATGCGGGCGAATTGCAGGAGGTGATCGATGCCCTTGTATGACTACGACTGTGATGAATGCGGGACGCGCTTCGAGCAGCGCCGTTCGTATGCTCAGGCGGACGACCTAGCACCGTGCCCGGATTGCGGCAGCCTGTTGACCGAACGTGCCCTGAGTGTGGCGGCATACCTGCGCGGCGCGCCCGCCCCATCGGGAAATACGCCGTCCACCACGCCGCCAAAGAAACGTCATCGTTCTGATTGTCTGTGCTGTCGCTAACGACCGATTTTTGAAAGGACTGATCATGCTGCAAACCACCGATACGCGCGTCCCCGTCACCGTCCTGACGGGCTTTCTGGGCAGTGGCAAGACCACGCTGCTCAACCGCATCCTGACCGAGCAGCACGGCAAGCGCATCGCCGTGATCGAGAACGAGTTTGGCGAGGTCGGCATCGATCACGAACTGGTGATCGGCGCGGACGAAGAGGTCTTCGAGATGAACAACGGCTGCATCTGCTGCACCGTGCGCGGTGACCTGATCCGCATCCTCGGCAACCTGATGAAGCGCCGCGACAAGTTCGACTACATCATGATCGAGACGACCGGGCTGGCTGACCCCGGTCCGGTCGCCCAGACGTTTTATATGGATGCCGAGATCGAGCGCTTTTTGCGGCTCGATGGGATCGTCACCGTCGTCGATGCCAAGCACATCTGGGAACACATCGACGACAGCGATGAGGCGAAAGAACAGGTCGCGTTCGCGGACGTGATCCTGCTCAACAAGACCGATCTGGTCGCGCCGGAAGACCTGGAGCGCCTCGAAGCGCGGCTGCACCACATGAACGCCGCCGCCAAAATCTACCACACACAAAACGCGGTCGTGGACATGGATCGCGTGCTGAACGTCGGCGGCTTCAACCTCGACCGTGCGATGGAAGTCGATCCGAAATTTATGGAGCCGGAATACCCTTTCGAGTGGTCGGGTGTGTACAACCTTCAGCCCGGCGCGTACACGTGGGTGATGGGCGAAGGTCCCGACCCGGCGATGCAGGTAGCGCTGCTGCCCCTCGTCGGTACGGAAGATGCTGCCCGCGCTGCACTGATCGAGCGCGCGGTGCTGACCTTCAGCGACGAGAAACGCGAATTGACGGGCGGGGGCGCACTTACTCCCGGTGAAACACTCACCCAATTGAACCTGAACGTCAGCGGCGAAACGCACTTCACGGTCGGGATCGCGCACGCCGGGCTGTACACCCTGTTCACCGAGCATCACCCGGACGAGTTCGGCGCGGCGCTTTTTCACGACGAAACCCGCCTCGAGGCGGCGCACACCCGCGAGTATAAGCCCGATCACGAACACGACGAGGAAGTGACCTCGGTCGGCATTACCGTCCCCGGCGACCTTGACGGCGACAAGCTCAATCGCTGGCTGAGCCAGCTTTTGCGCACGCAGGGACAGGACATCTTCCGCATGAAGGGCGTGCTGAGTATTCGCGGCGAAGCAGAGCGGTTCGTCTTTCAGGGCGTGCATATGCTGTTCGACGGTCGCCCGGATCGTCCGTGGGGAAGCGAACTGCGTCACAATGCGCTGATCTTCATCGGGCGCAATCTCGACCGCGCCGCGCTCAATGAAAGTTTCCGGGCATGTCTGGCGTAACGCGCGCTCGTACCGTGCTGCCCGCCCGTTTCGACGGACGCTGGCGCGCCGAAATGGACGATTACGTGATCGCGCTGGCGTGGTCACCGGATGGCGCGCTGCTGGCGGCGGCGTCTGTGAGCGGGACGATCCGCGTGTTCGACGCGCAAGCCGGGAGCGTCAGCGCGACGCTCCCCGGTCATGCGATGGGGACAAACGCCCTCGACTGGCATCCCGACAGCACGCGCCTCGCCAGCATCGGGCAGGACGGCAAAGCTATTGTCTGGGACGCGAAGATGGGCGAACGGCTGCACGTCTTACAGGTCGGCGCGAGCTGGGGTGAGCGTGCACTGTGGTCAGCCAAAGGCGATCTCCTGGCGACGGCGGCGGGCAAAATCGTCCGCTTGTGGAATGGGCAGGGCGAACAGGTGCGCGAGTTCACCGACCATGCCAGCACCGTCACCGACATGGCTTGGAAACCGGGGACGGATCAGCTCGCCGTCGGCGCTTACGGCGGCGCGGTCATCTGGAAAGCGGACAGTGAACAGGCAGTGCGTCGGCTGACGTGGCAGGGTTCGACGCTGCGTCTGTGCTGGAGCCGGGACGGAAGCGTCCTCACGGCGGGGCAGCAGGACTCCAGCATCATCTTCTGGGATGCGCGCAAGCCGGAACCGTCGATGATGTGGGGTTACGCGACCAAAGTCCGCGAACTGGCATGGGATCGTTTCAGCAAGTACCTCGCCACCGGCGGCAGTGAAACGATCGTCATCTGGAAATTCGGCGGCAAGGGTCCCGAAGGCACGAAGCCGATTCAGCTGGTCGGGCATGAGGACTTGCTGACGGCGCTGGCATTTCAGCACAAGGGCAGCGTGCTGGCATCGAGCGCACAGGACGGGACCGTGCTGGCATGGCTGCCCGGCAAACGCGACGACCCGCTCGGCGGGCTGCGCGGACTCGGCTCAGTTTCTCATGTTGTCTGGTCACCAGATGATCGATTCCTGGCAATTGGCGACGATCAGGGCGCGGTGGTCGTCGCACACTTCGCACAAACCTAAAGGTTTATAATGACTATACAAACAAAAACACAAACACCCATCCCGATCACCATCCTGACTGGTTTTCTGGGCAGCGGTAAGACCACCCTGCTCAATCACCTGCTGCACAGCGATCACGGCTTGCGCGTGGCGGTCATGGTCAACGATTTCGGCGCGGTCAACATCGACTCGCAATTGGTGGTCGGGGTGGAAGGTGAAGGGGAAGACATGATCAGCCTCTCCAACGGCTGTATCTGCTGCACCATTCGCGGCGATCTGCTCAAGGCGATGGTCGGTCTGATCAGCCGCACGGATACCCCGGAATACATCATCATCGAGACGAGCGGCGTGTCCGACCCGGCGAGCGTGGCGACCACATTCATGATGGCAGACCTCAAGCCGTTCGTGCGTGTGGACAGCATCCTGACTGTGATCGATGCCGAGCAGGGCGGCGACGCGCTGGAGGGCGATCAATATTTCCTCGCCATGACTCAGGTCGGCGTTGCGGATATTGTCGTGATCAACAAAGTCGATCTGGTCGATGGGATCCAGCTTCAGGAGATTCGTAATTGGGTGCGTGAGATCATCCCGCGCGCGCGCATCATCGAGACCATACACGGACAAGTACCGCCGCAATTGGTGTTGGGGGTCGGGCAGTATGAACCCGAACGGCTGGCACAGGTCAAGGCGCTGGACGTTCACGTTCACGAAGCGGGCATACCGACTGACCATGATCATGACCATGCGCACGACCACGACGACCACGATCATGACTCTCATGAACATGATCACGCGGAACACGACCACGCGCCCGATCACAGTCTGGTTTTCGAGACGTGGCATTGGACGACGACGCAACCGCTGGCGTTCAAGGCACTGCGCCGTGTGATCGAGGAGCTTCCGCTCACGATTTACCGCGCTAAAGGCTTCGTTTTCCTCGCTGATATGCCCCACAACAAAGGCGTACTGCATGTTGTCGGCAAGCGCGTCAGCATGACGTTCGGCGAACTATGGGGCGATGCCGCACCTTACACCGAGATCGTAGTCATAGGCACACATGGTGGAGTCGATTCTGACGATCTTCGCCAGCGCTTCGAGTCGGCATTCGTCATCAATCAGCCTGTGTCCGAGCTGGCGCGCATCAAAGACAGCGTGCTGGGATGGGTACGGGCGCGCCGCTGATATGAGCCATCGACCTTCCAAAAGACAGTCCGCGCCACTGGTAAAGCTGCCTGCCGCACTGTCGAGACGCGGCACGGCGCTGATCGAACAGCAGATGTGGTGCTGGGGCTGCGATGTGCGGCGCGCCGATGGCAATCTGCTGCTGGCGTATGGCTGCCAGCAGCGTCCCTCCCCCGAACCGCGCTATCACAGCGCCTACACGGTTGCCTTATGTGCAGGGTGCGCCCTGACCCTGTGGGGGTGGGGCGTTTGGATCGCGGCGCAGGATCATGGCAGCCTGTTCATCAGCCGCGGTGGATTTCGACTGCGCTGGTCGTCGCATACGGACTTGAGTCCGCAGGCATGGCAGGCGCGCGATCTGCCGCTGGTGAGTGAGCCGAACGGTGAGCGGCAGACCGACGCGCTGCACTTGCTTCGAGAAGCGGTGACGTGGATCGCGGGCTATGAACGCTGGCTGGCTGACTGTACAGCACCGACTTATCGTGAACAGGTCGTTGTCGCGTGGCCACAGCGCCGTCAGTACAAGGGAGGCGTTCCATCGTGCGAACTGGCGAATGCGTGGGCAGATTTCGCGGCAGTATTACAGGAAACGTTTCTTAAACCGACTGAAGCTTAAACATGAACCGCTTGCGTACTTGTTTCATCATACAATACCTTCGCCAATTTCGCATGTACCATAGCTGAAGTTGTTCTCTGAACTGTTCTTGATCATCATAAGACCTGAGAAATTAAATCGACACGCGGAAGGAAGGCATATGATTTAGTTTCAGAACTGTCAAAACCTATCAAGTGTAGTTCGGCTCAACCTCGATTCAGTCATAGGAGAATTTTGGCGAAGGTATTGATACGGAACAACTCCTTTAAACCCACCCGTAGGATTAATCACCCGTTTATATGTACCTTCAGGCGCATGGCGTAAAACATCATATATCTTGGCGATTAGGTTACGTACACCATCACGCTGGAATGCTTCACCATCGTTGACTTGCAGACCATCAA
>DAOTUN010000030.1:0-23233 GCA_034437395.1 Anaerolineae bacterium
TCCACACATCACTAATGTGAAGAGCTTCAGCGTCAGACGATCCGTAGAGGATATTGAAACTCATTTATCAGGCGATCGACTTCTGCGGGATCTACTGCTTCAGCGTCAGACGCTCGCGGACCGCTTTCCGGGCTGGATTGCAGCGTCCGGCGCTGTCGAGGATGACCGCGCTCGGCTGCGGCTTGCGCCCTTCCGCCAGCCGCAACCGTTCGCGCAAGTCGTGCGCCATCGCCTCGAACACCGCCGCTTTCAGCCAACGCTGGGTTTGTTGGTAGACGGTGTACCACAGCGGCAGGTCGTTGGGGAGCATCCGCCACGAGATTCCGCCCCGCAACATGTAGCGCAACCCGTTGAAGACCTCCCGCAAGGCGTGTTCGCGCTGCGGCGCATCTTCGCTCATCAGCGTCAGGTACGGCGCGACGAACGCCCATTCTTCATCACTCACATCGGTGGGCAGGCTTCTCTGTTCATCCTCCTATTCTATCGCTGTACTTTTCAAAAGTGCCTAACAGGCTCTAGCCTGCGCTGGCTGCGGTCACAACGAACAGCCCGCCTTCCGACCTATATCTATGCGCCCAGGTTTGGGTCACAGTAGACACGATTCAGTTGTCACAACGAACAGCCCGCCTTCCGACCTATATCTATACAGGGGAAGCACGGGCTATTTGGTCACACGCTAAACGTCCTTGCCACTTTTAAGTGGATGAAATCGGGGCTAGGCGGTCGGGACTTCTGCGAGCTGATGAAGCTGAATGCTGCCCATGCCATCGCGCGCCGCCGGCACTTTCGCCGCCCACGCTTCCGCTTCGGCACGATCCGCAACATCAACGATATACAATCCGCCAATCATGTAGTGCGTCTGTTCCAACGGCCCATCTGTCGTCACCGTTTGACCGTTCTTCACCGTCACTGCAAAGGGGGGCACTTGTTCAGTCTGTTCAGCACTGCGCAGTACACCTGCCGCCTGTGCCTCCGTGTTGAAGGTGAAATAGCTCCCCAAATGAGCGCCAATTTCGCTCTGTGACATTTGACCAAAAGCAGCCGGGTTGACGTAGCAAATCATCAAGTAACGCATGGCGGACACCCCTTGTAGTGTGATTTTGAATGCGCGTGAGCGAACAATTTCGCGTCAATTGGTTCGCGCTATCTACAGGAACGTCGTGCGACGACTCACGAAATCGACAGATAGATTGTTAAGGTTCGTTTAAAGAATTTCATTTCAATACGAATGCGCGTTCAGGTGGCTTGTTCGAGCAAATGCGCCAGTTTGATCGGGGTATCCGCTATAGGAAGTGGTGGATAGACGAGCAGTTGCGAGTTGGGGTTTTAGTAATATTCAGGGTGACCGATTGCAAGACCAGCCGACCCACAAGCGGGTGTTCCATTGTTTTAGGGACATCATGGGCGATGCTGACATCGTAACGCGCGCCATCGCCTGGTATCTGGCGTTGGCGTATCTGCGCGCCAACGGCGTGACGCTGGTCAGCGTGGCGTACAACCGCTGCGGCGGACCGACGGCACTGACCGACGCGCTCGGCTACGTCCGCCAGATCACCTATGACGAAAACACCTTCCTGCCCGTTGCTGCCAGCGATATGCTCGGCGCGCTCGGCGGCTACACCTGGAACGCCCAGGGCAGCCCGCTGACGCAGACCAACGGCGCGGGCGAGACGACGATCCTGTCCTAGGACGCCTACGGCAATTCGACCCGCGTCCAAGACCCGCGCGCCACCTCCAGCTACACTCTTTTTGATTTACGAGTACAACCAGCTTTTCAATCCGATCCGCCATACGATCATGAATGAACCTATCCGAATGGTTGATGGGATGCTTTTTCATCAAGAAGGGCTTGGACTGGGCGTTTCGCTGTCCGAAGACACCTTACAGCGTTATCGAACAGATAAGATATCCTGAGTTTATTGCGGTTGCTGCCCAGGCAATGAGACTGACACAGATTGAGACGTGGGTTCATATCACGCTCAGGAGTCAGTTTTGAGTTCTCGAAGCGTGCCTTCGACACTTTGAAGGTGTTCCGCCATACGGTCACGGGCAAGGTCAGGATCATGCGCTTTGATCGCGTCAACGATATTCTGATGCGCGCGGATCGCTCGCTCGACTCCAGCGGGATCGACTTCACCTCGAACACTGAATGTCGTTCGCTGACTGCTGGCGATACTTAAACGCGCGACCGCCTGCATGATCCGCGTCAGCAGCGCGTTGTGCGAGCATTCTGCCATCAACATATGGAATTCGACATCCAGCTTTGGAAACTCGATGGGCTGCGTCTTCAGGCAGTGCCACGAACGCACTAAAATCGCCTCGAAGCGTGCCGTCTCCTCCTCTGTGATGCGCTGGACCGCCAGGAACGTCGCGCCCGGTTCGATGATCTTTCGAGCTTCGATCAGATCCAGAAATGAATTGTCATTGAGCGAAAACACCATATCGAAACGCTCGACGAGCAGCTCTGTTTCCAGCGAAGTTACAAACGTGCCAGAGCCATGTCGCAGTTCCACAACATTCATCATGGACAGCGATCGCAGGGCTTCGCGCACGGTAGCGCGGCTGACCCCCATGAGGGATGCTAATTCACGTTCTGGGGGAAGCTTATCCCCAGGATGAAGATGCTGTTCACGGATCAGCGACAAAACACGTTCAGTGATCTGGTCCGACATTGCCTCGCGATGAAGACTGCCGCGAAACTGATCGCTCAAGTTGGGTTGACGAGTTGCCATGCGCTTTTTGTCCAGGTGACCTAACCAATTTCCGTCGTTTTATTGTACGAGACAATGAGAACAAAAATGGCGACTTGTCTCAAAAACCGGGACATAGAAGAAGCACATTTCTATGTCCCAGGTCCAACTGATAGAATCCGCTTTTTCCGGGTCGTCCTGCTGGGCGACTAGGCGTTCGCGGCTTTCCAGGCATCGATCTGCGACTGCATCTCGTCACGAACGGCTTCGATGCCCGCATCCCTGAGTGCCTGGTTCAGAAGGGTGATACCCTCCGCAGGGTCAATAAAGCCCTGGTTTACGGGCGCGCTAAATTCACCCATCGCTGCCGAGATGGAAGAGATCTCGGTCTCGACCGCCGAGCGGTCGAACGTGAAGCCCAGTACCGGCGACGGCATCGCCGTGCGATTCAATTCAGCCGTCAAAGGCCAAGCGCCGACTTGAGATTCATCGGTGTAGTACGAATTGAAGACGTTGCCGAACATCCAGTCTGTGTTCGGGCTATAGCCGGTATCGGCGAAGCTGGCTGCGTCACCCGCCGGTTTGATCAGCAGGCGTTCCTCGTCAGCCCATTCCCAATGCACGCCCTCGATACCTTTGCACAAGGTGTTGTAGAAGACCGGGTCGGTATTGACGAGTTCCAGGAATTTGACGGACAACTCAGGATTGGGAGAGATGGAACTGAGCCCATACATTGTGGCTGTCACGCCGCCTGTGGTCAGCATGGGTTGCGAAATCGCTTTCGCCGTAACTGCGTGCCCCCAGCGTGCGGCGGTTTCGGCTTCGCCGCCCGGCTTCACGATGTCCGCCATGCGCAGCCCATACAGACCTGCTGTCCACGCCTGATCCATCTCAGCCAACAGCGTTTGGTCGGAGGGTGAATAACCCGCCACATACCATTGACGAATCAGCTCCGCTGCCTGACGGTATTCGTCAGTTTCGCTGAAGATGACCACCTGAGCGCTTGCGTCCGAACCCTTGACCGCCAGCCCAAAATCCTGGGGGTCGTAATTCCAGGCTTCAGGCGTGACCACCTGCGCGAGGTTATAGGTCACATGGGTCAGAATATCGTCGGTCTGGACGTATTCGTTGATTGCCGCCATGATTGGGTCGAGCTGATCCCAACTTGTCAGCGCCTGGAACTCATCACTGAGACCAATCGCCTCTAACAGATCGGTTCGGATGTTGGGTCCAAAGGGTTTGACAAAGATTTGCTGGTTGGGCGCACCATAGATATGACCTGCGACCCGCGCTGCTTCCCAGGTTGCGGGGGTCAGGCTCGCCCAGTATCCAGGAGCCAGTTCGGGCAGCAACCCCTCCAGAGGAGCCAGATATTCCTGGCTGATATTGTTGTAGTAGTTGTTGATCCAGGGCGCGGTAAAGACCAGATCATACGGTTCGGCGGATGCGTTGATGAGCGAAATCTGGGTGTCGAACGTCCCCCACTCGATGGCGCGCAGATCGATGGTCGCGCCGATGCGCTCCGCCATGTAAGCGTTCAGCGCTTCCACGACCCGCGCCACATCAGGTTGAGGCGCACCGGGGAAAATGTAGCTCAAGGTGGGCACACCCTGAAAGCGGTGTGCGGCGAATGCCCTGGAGATACCCGACAAACCGGACAGTGTGAAACCACCGACTGCTGCTGACGATCCCATCACCTTCAGAAAACTACGTCTAGAAAGCCCTGATTTCATGAAACTAACTCCTTTAATGGATTGGTTAATTTGTTGCTGGTGTCACACATACGGTCATTTAAACCGCGAAGTGCCTATTTGAATGCGCCAAGCGTGACCCCTCGGATCAAGTAGCGCTGGAAAAAGAGAAAGAAAACAGCACCCGGACCAGTCGCCAGGACAGCCATCGCCATACGCGCTGTCTGCGTCGGCATTTGACCCGTCGATATCGTCCCGACAGCGCTCTGAAGCTGCATCGCCTCCGCATTGCTCCGAATGATGTACAGGAGGTACTGAAGCGGGTAAAGATCGGGGTCGCGAATGAAATAAAGCGACGTCGACCAATCATTCCAGTAATTCAGGGCGACGAATAACCCGACCGTCGCCAGAGCTGGCCTGGCGAGTGGCACTGCGATGGAGATGAAGATCCGCAGTTCGCTGGCTCCGTCTACGCGTGCAGCATCGAGCAGCTCGGACGGAAGCGCGACAAAGTAGGTTCGTAAGATGAGGACATAAAAAGCACTCACCAGGTTGGGCAGCAGCAGGGCAAAGAAAGTGTCCTGCACGCGGAGATACTGCGTCATCAAAATGTAGAACGGCACGAGACCGCCGCTGAACAACATCGTGAAAAAGACAAAAAACGACAGCGGCTTCCGCAAGACGAATTCGGGTCGCGAAAGCACATAAGCCAAAAGCGACATCAGCGTGAGGGAGGTGAGCGTGCCGACGATCGTGGTGAATAGTGTGACCCCATAGGCACGCAGGATCACGGTCGGATTTCGGAAGATCGCTTGATAAGCTTCGGTGCTGAACTCCGAAGGGATCAAACTATAGCCGTTACGCGTCAGCGCGACTTCATCCGTGAATGAAGCAGAGAGAATGAGCAGAAGTGGGACCAGGCAGGACAAACCGAAGAACATCAGCGCCAGGTGAACGCTGAAGCGGCCCAGGATGCTCAGCAGTCGGTCGCGGTCGAGTTGTCTCTGTTGGCGGAGTTTTACGGTGTAGGTGGCCATAGAATCCTCTAAAATAAAGACAATGGTTCGTCGCTGCGTTCAATACGACGAACGATCCAGTTGAATACGATCACCAATGTAAAACCCACAATCGATTGATAGAACTGTGCGGCGGCAGACAGACTGACATTGTTCGTCACCAACAGTGAACGATAGATGAAGGTATCCAGCACATCGGTCGTCGGGTAGAGCAGTGCTTGATTTCGAGTCACCTGGAAGAACAATCCAAAATCAGCGTTCAGGATAGACGCCACAGCGAGCAGCAGAGTGATCACGATCAGGGGGAGCAGCATCGGAATCGTGATGTAAATGAATTGCTGCCATTTGTTCGCGCCGTCGATACGGGCCGCTTCGAAAAGTTGTACGTCGATCGCCAACATGCCCGAAAGATAAATCAGACTGCTGATACCTACGCTCGCCCATAGACTGACCAGAGTCAGAATTCCGGGCCAGTACTCGGCAGAGGCGTACCAGGTGATCGGCGCTAAACCGAGACTTCGCAACAGTGAGTTGACCAGTCCGTTATCCGTCGCCAGCAGCGCATAGACGAAATAGGACGTGACCACCCACGAGACAAAGCGTGGCAACAACAGCAGGGTTTGATAGAACTTGGTCAGGACGCTGTTGTAGATTTCGAATAACAGCCATGCGACAAACAGCGAAAACACCATGGTGACGATGATGAACTGCACGTTCAGCAGAATAGTGTTGCGTGTGGCACGGAGTGCCGTATCGGTCGTGAACAAAAACTCGAAGTTTTGTAAGCCCACGAAGTCACTGCCAAACACGCCGCGACGGACTTTGTAATCAGTAAAAGCGATCCATGTACCAAATAAGGTGAGATAGCGGAAGATCAAAATCCAGATGAGGGCGGGCAGCGCCATCAGGAACCAAGTCAGATTGCGTCGAAAAATATGCCCTCTCAGGGAAGCCCAACGCGGCTGTGGTGCGCTCACGGGCACTTGAGCGACTGACGGTTTTTGTTGGCTAACGGGTAAGTCCATAGGTTCACTTCATCATTCTTAAAAGCATGTCTGGTTAAAAGCGTTTTGGTATATTGACCCAGTGGTCTGACCACTTTATAATCCAGTCTAGATAGTTTTTATCGACTTGTCAATGAACGAGTTTTCATAACATGGCATTGATAAAAGAAACGCGCGTTATTCCAGGCGTCAAAGCAACTATTCCGCTCGTTGTTCCACCCTCCTGGGCGGTGTGGGAGCGTAGACTCATCGAAGTGATGAGCCAATCGGTGTTTCCCTTCGCGGCTAAATACACCCATCCAGACGGCAGGCTGCGCTGGCGTGACGACCAGGACGACTCATTTCAAACGCGCGATGGCGCGGATGATTTCTATGAAAGCTTCTACAACTGGGCGCTGCTGTACCTGATGGGGGGCGGCGACCACCTGCTGCAACTGGCGCACCATCATTGGGACGCTGTGACGGTGCAGCTGACGCGGCTCGGCCTCGTACATAAAGAGTATGAGCGCGGCTACGATCAGTTTCATCAAGGCGAGAGCTATATCTATTTTTATTTTCTGTGCCTGGCCGATCCCACGCATCCCAAATTGGTGGAACGTGCCAGGCGTTTTGCCGGGCTTTACCTGAACGAAGACCCCGAAGCGCAGAACTACGACCCGCAGCATCACCTCATTCGTGCGCCCCATAACGGCAGCATCGGTCCACGCTGGGGCTATTTCGACAGTGAGGTGTCTTACGGTTGGTATCCCTATATGGCTCCCTATGGGCTGCCCTATGAGGATGTCGAAGGCGTGACCTCCTATGAAGACCTGCGCGACCCTATGCTGGCACAGCGCATGGGCGAGATGATGCAAGCCCGTATGGGCAAAGGAGATGCCGCCACCAATCTCATCGTCACCAGTCTGATCGCCAACGCTTACCTGATGACGGGCGATGAAAAATACCGTCAGTGGCTCACCGAGTACGTCGGGGCATGGCAGGAGCGCGCGCGACAAAACGGCGGTTTATTACCCGACAACGTCGGCTTGTCAGGGGAGGTGGGCGAATACATTGACGGCAAGTGGTATGGTGGGCTGTACGGCTGGAGCTGGCCTCATGGTTATTACAACGTCTGTATGGCTGCCATCGTCGCTGGAGCGAATGCTTATCTGCTGACCAGCGACAAGCATTATCTGGATTTACCACGCACACAGATTGACACCATTCATGCGCTCGGCGAAACGCGCACGTTGGGGTCGCTGGCGATGAGTCTGGGTCATCACTGGATCGGTTTGCTGCACCAGCACACAGCAGAGACGGAAGTGTTCGTCGTGCCTTACCGCTACAGTGACAGCGGCTGGTTCGACTACCAGACCCCTTCCCCGGTTTACCCTGTGGCGCTGTGGAATCTTTCCCATGACAACGAGGATTGGGAGCGGATTGCTACCCTGCGCGAAACCAGTCTGACCGATTGGCGGGACGTGATCGCGTTCCGAAACAAAGAAGATGCGGGACACGAGCAGCCCTGGCTGTGCTTTCTGAAGGGTGAAAACTCCGACTATCCCGAAAAAATTCTGAGCGAAAGTTACAGCAAGGTCGCTCGGCGAATGGAATTGATTCGTCAGGACGAAAAAGACCTGAGCCAGGTCAACATCCATCACTGGCAGGAACTCAACCCGGTCACGACCGAAGCCCTGGTTCAGCTGACTCTCGGCGCGCCGCAGATCATTTACAACGGCGGACTGCTGCTCTGCCAGGTACGTTACTTTGACGTACAGCGCCGCCGTCCCGGACTGCCAGAAGATGTGGCCGCACTGGTGGAGAAGATCGACGCGGAGGTCATCGTCGTGCATCTGGTCAACCTGAGCGTCTTCGAGGCGCGCGATCTGATCATTCAGGCGGGCGCGTTCGGGGAGCACCGTTTCACCAGCCTGGAGTATGACCAACGCTCCAGCGCCTATCCTGGAGTGCAAGGCGCTGCAGGTTATGCCGCGCCTGAACTGCATACCACTCTACAAACGCTCGCAGTCGAGGACTCTTTGCTGCGTGTACAGCTACCCGCCGCGACCGAGATCCAGCTCACGCTGCACATCGACCGTTTCGTCAACGATCCTTCCTATGCGCTGCCCTGGGAGCGCCTCACATGATCCATGTGCAAGCGCGAACCCCTGTCGGTACACACGGACTTGTCGTTCCACACCTGGCATTTGGGACCGCACCGCTGGCGACCGCTCCCGCCTGGAGTGCCGGTGAACCGATCGCGGAAACTCAGACCAGAGAAGCGCTAACCTATGCGTTTGAACAGGGTGTCACCTGGTTCGATAGCGCTCCAAGCTACGTCCGGGGCTTAGCAGAACGCCGTACCGGACAGGTCGTTTCGACGCTGGCGCGTGATCGGCTGGTCATCGCCACCAAAGTTGGGTACGACATCGACGGTGTCGATGTCCGCCGGGACTACAGCCGAGAGGGTGTGCTGCGCAGCCTTGAAGGCAGCCTCAAACGCCTGCAGGTCGATCACGTCGATCTGGTGTATGTGCATGATCCCGACGACGACATCCGTCAGGTCCTCGACGAAACCTTTCCTGCATTGGACGACCTGCGCGCACAGGGGGTGATCAAAGCCATAGGTGCGGGCATGAATCAATGGCAGCTGCCATTGGAACTAGCCCGCCATGCCGACTTCGACTGCTTCATGATCGCCGGACGCTGGACGCTGCTGGAACAGGGCGCGCTGCCCCTGCTCGATTTTTGTCACGACAAAAACATCCCGATTTTTGCTGCCAGTATTTACAACAGCGGCATCCTGGCGACAGGAGCATCGCATCCGCAAGCACGTTACAACCACGCGCCGCCGCCGCCCAATGTATCAGCGCGCGTTTCTGCCATCGAAGCGATCTGCGACATGTTCGATGTTCCCGTTCATACCGCCGCAACTCAGTATCCACTGACACATCCGGCTGTCAAAGCGTTGGTCGTCGGCTTTCAATCTGCCCCTGAGGTGCGCGCCTGCCTGGACGCGCTTCAAGAATCGATACCCACTGAACTTTGGGAGCGGTTGAGAGCCGATGGACTGCTTTCACCCTCAGCACCTTTACCCTCACTCAAGGCTGACCGATGAACAACAACACGCCGCTTTCGACGATTGCCAGTGGTACGATTGCCCGCCCCGACATCACACTGCCTATACAAGGACCGGATTTCCAGCGCAGCGACCCGGCGCTCATCGAACAACTTCGCGGGGTCAGCAGCGCGACGGCAAGCGCGATGATGCACAGGATGGGCATTCGCCAAACCTTCATCGAAGGACCGAAGACTGCTCAACCTGGGACGAAGATCGTCGGCAGCATCCTCACGCTTCAGTTCATGCCTCAGCGCGAAGATGTCGCGTCAGGCATCGCCCAGGAATACAGCGAGAAGTACAGCGCGTTGTGGGCGGTGTTCGAGAAAGTCATGCCTGGTGATGTGCTGGCTATTCAAGCCTACGGCGATCCCTATACAGGCTGTTTAGGCGAAATGCTGATCACTTATTTTAAAGCACAGGGGGGCGTGGGCATCGTCGCCGACGGCTACATTCGGGATTGGCCCCACGTTCAAAAGATCGATCTTCCGTTGTGGGTGCGCGGCTTCACCCCCAATTACGCTTCGCAGTCCACGCTGTTTCCCTGGGCGTACAACGTACCGATCGCGTGCAGCCGCGTCCTCGTGCTGCCCGGCGACATCATGATCGCCGACGACGATGGCGCGGTGGTCATTCCCCGGCAAATCGCGCCGGAAATCGCACGCCATACGCTTGAACACGAAGACTGGGAAGCCTTTAGCCGGATGCGCTTGCAGGAAGGGGGCGCGCTGCTGAAATACTATCCGCTGAACCCAGAAGGACGACAGGAGTACGAAGCGTGGCGACAGCAGCAGAACC
The DNA here is from genome assembly GCA_034437395.1 of Anaerolineae bacterium. Classification (GTDB taxonomy): domain Bacteria; phylum Chloroflexota; class Anaerolineae; order Aggregatilineales; family Phototrophicaceae; genus Flexifilum. The sequence goes on from DAOTUN010000030.1 coordinate 10,297, forward strand.
CGGAATAGTTGATGCCCACCTGCACATCTGGCAGCGGTCACGATTCGTCTATCACTGGCTGGAAGCAGGGTCCGCACTGGATCGTGACTTTAGCCTGGAGGATGTACGCGAAGAGATGCGCGCGCTGGTTGTCCGTGGCGGCATTCTTATCGAGGCGACCAACACATCGGTCGAAATTCCCTGGCTGCTAGAGATCGGTCAGGCTGATTCGCTGCGTTGGGGTGTCGTCGGCTGGATCGACCTTGAGCACCCTGATGTCCAGGCGAAAATCGATCATTTTGCGCATCACGAGCATTTCAAGGGCGTGCGCCTGAACTGGTTGGCGTCGCGCCCCCAACCAGAGCGCTTACACGCTGCCATGCTGGCGTTACAAAGTCATGCGCTGGTCGTGGATATTTTGACTCGCTTCGATCGTTTGCCGGAGGTTGCGGGCTTCATCGCTCGCTACCCGGACACCGTGTTTGTTCTGGATCATCTGGGTGGTGTGCCGGTCGGCACGGGAGAGCTAGAGGTGTGGCGTGCGACCCTGAAATTATTCGCGACGCTGCCCAACGTGGTCGTGAAGTTCTCCGGCTACACCACCCATGATGCAGCGCTGCCGACTGTTTCGACGCTGCGCGATTATCTTCAGGCGGCTGTAGAAGCGCTGGGGGTGGAGCGGTTGATGTTCGGGAGCAACTACCCCATTTGTTTGAGCGCGTCCTCCTACTCCGAGACGGTCATGCGTTTGCGGGAAGCCGCGTCAGAACTGAACGCGGGAGAGCGTGCAGCATTGTTTGGCAGGACGGCGCTGAAAACATATCGACTGCTTTGAACGATAAATGTGAACGATAAATGTGAACGATGAATGTGAACGATGAATGTGAACGATGAATGAGACGATGAGCGAAAACGGACAGCAAGACGAAAAACGCATTTTCCTGGTGACAGGCGCGATGGGCTGTATCGGCGCCTGGACACTTTATCATCTGGTCAAGCGCGGCGAAGCAGCGGTCAGCTTCGACCTGAGCGCAAATCGGTCGCGCCTCGATCTTCTGCTTTCTGCTGAGGAACAAGAAGCGATCACGTTTCTGCAAGGCGACCTCACGCAGTACGCCGTCGTCGCTGAGGCGGTTCGCGCGCACGGCGTCACCCACATCATCCACCTGGCGGCGCTTCAGGTGCCCTTTTGCCGCGCCAATCCGGTCATGGGCGCACAGGTCAACGTCGTCGGCACGGTCAACATCTTCGAGGCAGCGCGCCAGAATAACCTCAGGCACCTGGCTCATGCCAGCTCGATCGCCGTGTACGGCGCGCCGGAGACTTACCCTCCAGGATTGATCGCTCACGATGCCCCCCATCGTCCTCAAACGCTCTATGGCGTCTACAAACAGGCAGATGAAGGCATCGCACAGGTCTATTGGCTTGAAAATGGCGTGAGCAGTACGGCGCTCCGCCCCTACACGGTCTACGGCTTGGGGCGCGACCAGGGGATGACCAGCGAACCGACGAAAGCGATGCTGGCGGCAGCGGCGGGTCAGTCGTTCACGATCAGCTTTGGTGGCGCGATGCAGTTTCAACATGCGTCAGATGTCGCCCAACAATTTATCGACGCCGCCCTGCTGCCGTTGAATGGCGCCTACAGCTTCAATCTGGGGGGTGCGGTGACTGACGTAGCAGCGATGGCAGACCTGATCCGCGAGGTCCGTCCGAAAGCCATGATCTCGATCGCCGAGCGCAGGCTCTCCTTCCCGGAAGGTTTCGATGATACCGCGCTGCGGTCTCAGTTCGCAACGATCTACGAGACGCCATTGGCGCAGGGCGTCCGACAAACCATCGAGCAGTTTGAATCAGCGTTATCAAAAGGATTGCTCACTCATGTATGACCGGCGCTGGCAGCAGTCTACGCTCAACGGGGGCGGGTTCATCGAGGGGTTGCTTCAAGACCCGGAGCATCCGAATACGATGTACGTGCGCGCCGATGTCGCCGGAGTCTTCAAAAGTGACGACCGAGGGCGTTCGTGGCGCACGTGCAACAATGGAGTCACCGACTACCACCAGCACGATATACGCAGTATCGCCTTCAGCCCACACGACAGCCAGCTTTTGTTCCGGGGGTCTGGCTCGGTGCGGGGGCAGGATTTCTTCGGCACGATTCACAAAAGTGTGGATGGCGGCGAGTCCTGGAAGCCTGTCTGTCGTGATGTGGATTTTTACGGCAATGGCGAGACGCGCCAATATGGGGAGGTGATCCAGGTCAGTCCGTATGATCCCGTTTGCGTCGTCGCCGGAGGCTTTTCGGCGGGCGTCTGGATCAGCGAAAACACCGGGGAACACTGGAAGTACGCCGGACTGAAAGCCGAACGCATCGCCTGTGTCTATTTTCATCCCCTGCTCGCAGACACGATCTATGTGGGCACGATTGGCAGCTGCGACCGCGATCCGGTCTATGTCGCGCAGCAGTACGACTTCGTGCGCCCGAACCCCGCTCGTCTGTATCGATCGTCGGATCGCGGGGTGACGTGGGACGTTTTATACGAGGGCATGGATTTCGCGGAACTTGTCTTCGATCCGGTTACACCCGATACGATTCATGCCGCCTGTCTGTACGACAGCGTGCAAAAATCGACCGACGGCGGGCGCACCTGGACGAATCATGCACCCGGTCTCTCGAAATACGAGATCGGGACGGTCGCGCTCGATCCGCACGACCCGACCTGCCTGTATGCCGCCGCCGCGACGTTTCCAAACGCCGATCCCGAAGTCCCGCCGATTGGTCTGTATCGCTCGAACGACGGCGGCGAAAGCTGGCAGTTGGTCAAATGGCACACAAAGGATGATCTGAGTCACTACCCATCCTACATGACACTGCCTTATGCAGGCTGGGCGACCGCCAAGATACGGGTAGACCTCGAACACAGCCAGACTTTGTATATGACCAACTGGTATGGCGTCGCCATCAGTCACGATGCGGGCATGACCTGGGACGCCAATCAGTTCAAGGGTATGGAAAATATCTGTATCGAAAATATGGTCACGCATCCTGCGCGACCACACACCGTATATATGGCATCTGCCGACCACAATCCGAAAGTCAGTGTGGACGGCGGGTTGACGTTTGCAGCGCTGCCTCGCCCGGAAGTGGACATGCCACAGCCCGACAGCACGGCGCTGGTCGCATCACGCTATCGCCCTGATCTCGTTTTATACGGAGTCAAAGGCAGTGGTGGATGCACGATTGTGCGCTCGGCTGCGGATGGCAGCAACCCGCAGATCGTCCTGCAAATCCATGCAGCACCGGATACCGACGAGTCGCGTCTGGCGTTTCAGTCTCGCGCAGCGGGGGTCTCGGTGCAGGCGCTCGCCGAAGATCCCTTCCAGCAGGGCAAATTTTACGCCTATCTGGATGGTGTGCTGGCGCTGGGAGCCGGGTTGTATCAATCCCTCTATTGGGGCGAAACCTGGGAGCGTCTGCCGCTGACACTGCCGGAAACCATCCATCGCATCCCGCATGAACGTTTCTGGATCGAAAACGAACTGCTCTCGGTGGTGATCGCACAAACCAAAAATGTCTGCGGTACGAATCAACTGCTCTGCGTCGATCCCCACCGGCAGGGGACGTTGTACCTCGGCGAATGGACCGAAGGCTTATTCAGATCGACGGACGGCGGGCTGACCTGGCAGACGATCGGGGAGACACTGCCCTTCAAACGCGAACGCGCGTCGGTGCTGAACGTGATTCGCGCCGACGAACGGCAGCCCGGCGTCCTTTACGCGGGATTCATCCGCGAGGGAGTATGGCGCAGCACAGATTACGGAGAGACCTGGCACAAGCTCTTCCCGTCGGAAGACCGTATCTTCAACGCGACTTCCATCGCGGTGGGCGGCGCTGACGGTCGGCTGATCGTGGTCGCCAGCGAACCGCTTTACTGGTCACCGTGCGCTTCGGCAGTCATGGTCAGCCGTGACAGCGGCGCCACCTGGGAAGATGTTTATGATCCCCGTCTGGGCGCTATTCGTTGGAAGACAGTCGTCCTCGAACCGGGTGCGAACATCCTTTACGCGGGTTCGTGTGGGAATTCAGCCTTTACCCTGACGTTGGATTGAGCCGATCGAGGAATAAACGCCGATTATGACCACGCTTGATCAATACAGCGCGCTCATCCGTCAGAACCTGCTCGCCAACTATCAAGGGATGTTTCGCGAGTCGGGGGGCAATCTCCCTTATCCATTCATCACCCCTGGCAGCCAGCAGTATGCCGACGTGTTATGGGATTGGGACTCGTGGTTGAGCAATGTCGCGCTCCGCCAGATTTTGCGCGAGGCGGGTGATGACTCCGCCGTCGAAGATATTCAACGATATGAACAGGGCTGTGTGTTGAATTATCTGCATTGGGGCGGTATGGATGGTTGGACGCCCATCGTGATCGAGCGAACTGGCAGTGTCTATAAAGCGACCGAGCCCTACCGTGAGAATATGCACAAGCCGGTGTTGGCGCAGCACGCGGCGTTCATCACGCAGCAAAACGGCGGTGACGCCGAATGGCTGCGTGATAAATTCTACTACTTGCTGACCTTCCTCAATAACTACCGCAATCATCACCGCCATCGCTGTGGGTTGTACTTCTGGCAGAGCGATCTGATGATCGGGGGCGACAACGACCCTTGTACGGTTTTCCGTCCACCACGCAGTTCAGGCGCGATCTATCTGAATTGTCTGATGCTCAAAGAATTTGAAGCCGCCGTCTATCTGGCGCATCGCCTCCAATTGGACGAGGTTGGGCGCGAGCTACAAAAAGATGCCGCTCACTTACGAGCGGCTGTGCAGGAACATTGTTGGGATGAGCGCGATGGCTTCTTTTACAGTGTCGATCTCAATCTTTTGCCTGCAGAGACCACAGGGCTGCACGCGGGGCATCCACGCGATTGGGAATGTCTGATTCAACGGATCGGCGTATGGTCGGGTTTTCTCGCGCTGTGGTCGGGCATCGCCACGCCAGAGCAGGCGGAACGAGTCGTTCACGAGCATTATCGCGACACAAGAACATTCAATGCTCCCTATGGAGTGCGCACGCTGTCCAGGTTGGAGAAGATGTATTCCATTCGGGCTTCGGGCAATCCCTCATGTTGGTTGGGCCCGGTATGGGGAGTCTCCAATTACCTCACCTTTCGCGGCTTGGTGCGCTACGGTTTCGTGGACGATGCGCGCAGCCTCGCCGAACGGACCGTGCATTTGTTCGGGCGCGACATCGAGCGTTTTGGGGCGCTGCACGAATATTATCAGCCCGAAAATGGCGAACCGATCCTCAATCGTGGCTTCCAGAATTGGAATTACCTGGTCCTCAACATGATCGCCTGGCTCGATGACCAACCGACGATCGTCGAATTCTGATCACCGTAGAAAGAGACATTCGATGAATGAAACGCATGAAGCACGCATTGCCGCCCTGGTTCAGCAAATGACCCTGGATGAAAAGATCGGACAGATGCAGCACAATGCCCCGGCGATCGAACGTCTTGGCATTCCAGCTTACAACTGGTGGAACGAGTGTCTACATGGCGTGGGGCGGGCAGGCAAAGCCACCGTCTTTCCACAAGCGATCGGCCTCGCCGCCTCCTGGAATACCGAGCTTCTTCATCAGGTCGCCGACGTGATAAGCACCGAAGCACGCGCGAAACACCACGACGCCCTGCGTCACGACGAACACGGCATCTATCAGGGTCTCACCTTTTGGTCGCCGAACATCAATATCGTCCGCGATCCACGTTGGGGACGTGCCCAGGAAACCTATGGCGAGGACCCTTATCTAACGGCACGTTTGGCGGTCGCCTTTGTGCGCGGCTTACAGGGGGAGGGTGAATTTTTGAAGGTCGCCGCCTGTGCCAAGCATTATGCTGTTCACAGCGGACCCGAAGCGCTGCGTCATACTTTCGACGCCAAAGTGAGTGAGTACGACTTGTGGGATACTTACCTGCCCGCTTTTGAAGCGTGCGTGCGCGAAGCCCAGGTCGAATCGGTGATGGGCGCTTACACCCGTACCAACGGCGAACCATGCTGTGCCAGTCCACGCTTACTCGTCGATATACTGCGCGGTCGATGGGCGTTCGACGGGCATGTCGTCTCTGACTGCGGCGCGATCGACGATCTCGTGAGGGGTCACAGAACGGCGGAGGACAGCGCGCAAGCGGCGGCGCAGGCGGTGATCGCCGGGTGCGATCTCGAATGTGGCATTACGTATCATGCACTCGACGAGGCGGTCACACGAGGCTTGATCGATGAGCGATTCATCGATCAAGCCATCACTCGATTACTGCGAACGCGCTTCCGGTTGGGAATGTTCGACCCGCCCAACGCTGTTTCATTCGCCTCGATACCCATGAGCGTCGTCGGCGCCGATGCGCATCGGGCGTTGGCACGGCGTATGGCTCAGGAATCGATTGTGCTTCTCAAAAACGACGGTGTGCTGCCGCTGGCATTCGATACCCGGACTATCGCCGTGATCGGACCCAACGCCGACGCTCTGGCGGTGCAGCTTGGCAATTACAACGGCGATCCGGTCGCCCCGGTCACGGTGTTGGCGGGCATCCAGCAGGCGGCGCCGCACGCACAAATCCGGTTCGAACGCGGCTGTGATGTGATCCGCGATACGGGCATCGATGCCGCCTTCAACGCCGCTGTCGAGGCGGCGTCACAGTCCGAGGTTATTCTTTTCGTAGGCGGTTTATCGCAGATTCTCGAAGGCGAAGAATCGCAGCAGGAAGGCGTGCCCGCCGGAACGACCAGTCAAGGGGATCGATCAAGTATCGAACTGCCGATAGTGCAGGATCGTTTGTTACAAGCACTGGGTGCGCTCAACAAACCGTTGATCGTCGTCCTGATGGGCGGCAGCGCCATCGCTGCGACCTGGGCGGCAGACCATGCCAATGCCTTGCTGCTCTCCTGGTATCCCGGCGAGGCGGGCGAAGCCGTCGCAGATGTCCTGTTCGGCACGGTCGATCCGTCCGGGCGGCTGCCGATCACGATTTACCGCGCGACGGATGACCTGCCGCCGTTTGACTCCTATGACATGACTGGACGGACCTATCGTTATTTCAATGGCGATGCGCTTTACCCGTTTGGCTACGGCTTGAGTTACACCCGCTTTACCTTCAGCGATCTTCATGTTACGCCCGCCGCAGCAGGCGTACATGTCAGCCTGATCGTTGAAAATGTGGGTGAGCGCGCTGGAACGGAGGTATTTCAGGTCTACACAAGCTATCAAGGGGCGGCTTATCGCGCGCCTCGGCGTTCATTGTGCGCTTTTCGCAAGCTCACACTCGAGGCAGGTAAACGCCAAGCCGTTGAATTCGATCTGCCGTCGAGCGCATTTTCACTCGTCAACGAGGCGGGCGAACGCGAAGTGATGACCGGCGAGTGGCGCATCCTCATCAGCGGCGGCGACGCCGCGCACACATTTATCGAAGCATCAGTGTAGATTAGGACAACCCACATGTTTGCATTTGGAGCTTGTTATTACCCGGAGCAAGTGCCTGAATCCTTCTGGGAAACCGATGCGAAGCTCATGCGTGAAGCGGGCTTCACCGTCGTTCGGTTAGCTGAATTCGCGTGGAGCAGGCTCGAACCAAGCGATGGCGTTTTCGATTTTAGCTGGCTCGACCGAGTCATCGACCTGCTCGGCTCCAACGGGATCACCATCATTCTGGGGACGCCTACTGCCGCCGCGCCGCCCTGGATGTTCTCCGACGAAATGGCCCTAGTCGAGGCGAATGGATTAGCGCGTATCTGGGGCAGCCGTCGGGAATACTGCCCCAACAGCCCGCTTTATCATCATTACTCAGTGCGCATCACGAGGGCGATGGCGGAGCATTACCGGGATAATCCGCATGTGATCGGCTGGCAGATCGACAATGAATTTGGCGAACGCTGCTATTGCGCACGCTGTCGCAGCGCCTTTCAGAGCTGGCTTCAGCGCAAGTTCGGTTCGTTGGATAGCTTGAATGAACGGTGGGGGACGGTCTTCTGGAGCCACACATACACCGCATGGGACCAGATCCCCGCCCCCTGGTCGCGCGTCCATGCACCGCACAATCCGGGTCTGCTTTTGGATTACGCTCGGTTCATGTCCGACAGTTACGTCGATTACCAACAGCAGCAGTTGACGGTCCTGCGCGATCGCTGTCCGAACCACTTTGTGACGCACAACTTCACAAGTTTCTACTACGAAAACATCAATTATTTCGACCTGGCACGGCCTCTGGATTTTGTCTCGCTGGATAATTATCCGCGCGGGTTTTGGGACCTGACTTTGAAAACGCCTGCGGCAGCCGCGGCGATCGCACAGGTGACGATGCGCAGCCTTAAACACCGACCTTTTTGGGTGATGGAACAGCAAAGTGGTGTTGCCGCCTGGAATACCTTTTCTTCGTCGGTGCGTCCTGGGGAGGTACGTCTGTGGGCGTATCAGAGCATCGCACACGGCGCAGATGGGATCGTTTTCTTCCGCTGGCGCAGTGCGCGTTTCGGCGTCGAACAATTCTGGCAGGGTATTCTCGACCATGATGGCATTCCGGGCCGACGCTATGACGAAATCAAACGCATGGGTGCAGAGTTACAACGGATCGGATCGTTCATTCAGGGAGCGGAAGTCCGGTCGGAGGTTGCCCTGATGATGTCCTACGACTCGCGCTTTGCCTTTCAGATTCAGCCGCATCACCCGGAATTCTCTTATGCCAGTCATCTGGTACATTACTTTAACGCGCTGCATGGGATGCACATCGCCGCGGAGATGGTGTCGCCGGACGACACCTTTTCCTCATACAAACTGGTCATCGTCACGGCGCTCTTGATCCTGGACCAACAGACTGTCTCAGCGCTGCTTCAGTTCGTCGAACAGGGTGGCATTGTCCTGGTCACAATGCGTTCGGGCGTGAAAGACCAGGACAATCAGGTCGTCGATATGCCTATGCCTGGTCTGCTTTCAACCCTGTGCGGGATCGAAATCGAGGAATGCGATGCACTGCCACCTCAGGAAACGCGGCAGTTGAACTTCGTCGATGCCAAAGCGACGACGGAGGCGCGGGCATCGATCTGGTGTGACATCATTCGTCCCACTCAGGCCGAGGTGATCGCCACCTATGGAGAGGACTATTACGAGGGCAGGGCTGCTGTTACGCTCAATCGTATCGGCAAGGGATCGGTCCTCTATATGGGGACGGCGGGCAGCGAAGCCCTGATAAAAACAGTGACCGAGATCGCACTCGACCTCGCCCAGGTGCGGTCGGTGTACGCGCATGGGTCATCAGACGGAACAGAGATCACCGTTCGCTGGCAGGGAGAGAGACGTTTCTTGTTCGTCCTCAATCATGGTCGCGAAACCAGCACGGTTCGCCTGGACAAAACATACACTGACTTATTGAGTGGTCAGGTGTTCACCGAAGTGGTTCAGATCACACCCCGCCAGGTTTTGATCCTGACGGAAGACAGCTGAAATGTTCTGAACGCATTTTGAAAAGTGAACTGGCTAGAGTTTTGTGGAGACAAAAGTTGTCCGGCAGACTCTAGCCAGGTGATTGCCAGATCAACCACTGGAAAACGATGACATTCAGGACGGATGCTTTGAACGATAGGGCGCTACATCGATCATCGGAATACGCTCGTGATCACCTATCTCGATGATATCCAGGGCGAAGCGTTCCGCTTCCTGCACGACCAGCTTCATACTGCGATTGGCATGGTTGAGCAGGTCGCCCCCGTAGCGACTTTCAAGACGCGCAAAAAAGACCTGCAATATCGCAAACGACATTTTACTGAGATTCGTCAGCGGTTGATTATGATGCACTCGCACTTCAAGATCGCACTGCGCCAGACTGTGCAGACCGAAGCGCGAAAAAATGTCGATCAACAAACCCGTTTCTACGCCATAACCACTAAAGAAGGGAAGTTGTTCCAAGACTTGTCGCCGTCCGGCATATTCACCGGACAAAGGTTGGATAATGCCGGACAGTTCCGGATAGAACAGGTTCAGGAGTGGGCGGGCGACCAGCTCGGTCACGCGACCGCCACCGTATGCCTGAAGACCGTTTCCCACATTGAGCGGACGTGTGTAAAACCCTTTTACGAATTGCAGATGGGGATACTTGAGCAGAGGACCGAGCAGCCCGTAAATGAAGCGGGGATGGATGTTGGTGATGTCGGTATCGATCCAGGCGATGATGTCACCGTGAGTCACATGCAGACTTTTCCACAACGCCTCCCCTTTTCCCGAAAAGCTGCCGACTTCATCGACCAGAACTTCCTGATGAATCACCGTCGGAATACCACAGGCTTTAGCGATAGCCACCGTGTCGTCCGATGAATTGCTGTCGATCAACACTATCTCATCGATGAGTGGCACCTGATCCATCAACGTATCCTTGATGGTGCGGATGACTCGTTCCACTGTTTTCGCCTCATTGAGTGTAGGTAACACGACGCTGATCCGAATGCCCTGCCTGGCTTTGAGATCGAGCAGTGTATCAAGATTGTCGAATTCACTGCTGTGAAAAGTATTCTCGGCAAACCAGCGATCGACACGAATCGAAAGTGTGTCATCTTCGGGCGTGAACAGATTTGGGACATGAAATTCAGCCGATTCCTGCTCTGCCGTATGAACGACCACGATTGGTTTTCTCGTGCGTTCTGCGACGGCACTCAGGATATTGTTTCGAGAGGTAGAGCGCGGACGAGACTGGCTGAGGCTGGCACCCATGACGATGATGTCGTGGGCAAGTGACTCGCGCACGATTCCATCGACAATGGAGGAGACCGCCGTCACTGTACGACCGATCCGGGGGACGGAACGCATGACTACTTCCAGATCGACGGCGGCACGTCCTTTGTCAACGGCATGGAATAAAGTGACCGTCCCCTTTTCACCAGCCAGCGCCGAAGCAATGCGTGTGCCGATTGAAAGGTTGGGTCCGCCACGCAGCGACAAGAGGACAGGATGCGACTCGGTGATGGCACCTACACCAATCGCCAACGCAACATCGTAAGAGGGAGACATGAGGATCTGCTCAAACGGAACACCACCAATAGTGTCATTCAGGCGATCCCATTCAACCAGTAAAAGATGGATGGAGCGCGTTTTCAATTCATTGAGGATGCGCTGAAACGGTTGATAATCGACTATCACCAATGCTTCGTCGTGAATGAAAGCCTGGTCGAGTGTGACTGCGTGAAACGCTTTGCGCCATTCGCGCGCCGCCATTGCCCCTTCGCTCAGTGACTTGTCCGCCTCGACTGCGATCATGCCGCGCAAAAGTAGCTCTCCGTTGGCTGGAAGCAGTCGTTTGGCGAAAGTAATCCAATCCCCTAAATCCTTGTTGTCGCTCAATACCAGCATCACATCGTTGCTCATCGATTTTCCTCCAACAGCGGGACGAGTTGTTGACGCACGATGACATCCCATTGGTAGTGATGGCGTGTGCGCACTTTGAGACGGTGCTGCGCGTTGTGCTGAAAAAAGTGGTGGATGAGGGCAGCGATTTTCTCTGGCGAATCATGATCGGGATGGAAATAGATCGCATCGCCCTGTGCAGTCTCCCGCAGTGGAGGCAGGTCGGCGCAAAAAACAGGCAGTCCAGCGATACCCGCCTCAAGAATGGGAATGCCGAAGCCCTCCTGCGAACTCGGAAAAAGCAGCCCGTCGGCGAGTTGATACAGGCTGGCAAGCGTGGCATCGTCGGGGATGAGCGGCGGTTCGCGCAGACGGTAAAGAAAATGGACGTGTTGGTCGAGATCGAGCGCGTGACGCAGCGATAACAATTCGTCCAGATAAGAGGCATTCAGCGGGTTGTGTGGACCGGGCGGGCCCGTGACGACCAGGCGATGATCCTTACCGTCAAGATCGATGAGTGCCCGCATGATCTTCAGAGCAAGGGCGATATTTTTGCGGCGCGTCAGGCGAGCGGGCAGCAGTAGAACTGTATCGGCATCAGGAAGGCGCAGCGAGTCGGACAAAAACCGAGTGGTCTCCGACCATTGGAAAAACTGAGCCAAATCGAGACCGGGAGGAATGACCGGGATTGATGCGCTGTCCAGCGCCAGCAATTCAGCCAGTTCTTCCCTGCGTGCGTGCGAGACGGTGACATAGCGCGTATTCGCCCATGCCTGCATCAGCAAATTCCAGGGATAACCTTCGTGCAGCTCTGCACTATACTGCAAATTTGTCCAGGCGAGGTCGTGACAAAAGGCGATCAGATGGGGTGCAGACAGCCGATTGAGCGCCGTAGTCAATGCCAGATTTTTGTGCAGGGTATGTACATTGTGGACGATACATACTTCACACAGGTCGAGCGCACTGCGTAACACAATGCCAATTTCATCAACGATTGCCTCGAATGAAGATGGAATGTCGCCCTGATCGAGTGCGTGTTTCAACGCGCGAATACGCGGGTCCTGTGATCCCAGCAAAGGGTGAATCACCATCTCCACATTCGGGTTGAAGGACGCACCCTGTCCAGCCACCACACGTACAGAATAGCCCAACTCGCTTAATATACGCGCCTGATGTGCAAGGGTCGTCTCAACCCCACCAATACCTGGTGGAGCGGCGAAATGCAGCAGCGCAACTTTACACTGCATCACGAGATCACTTGCTCTGATCGCGTGACACGCCTGCCAAATCATCGCGCTGCACATCTGCCAGTGGGATATTTGAACGGTAGGCGGCTGCCGCAATTGCATGCGAGGCGACGGGCGACGAGATCAGCAGAAATAACAGCAGCCCGACCACCTTTACCAGCGTACCTGGCAGCAGCAGCGCCACCCCTACTAGAAGACCAAAGATGCCCAAAGTCGCGACCTTACCCGACGCATGAATGCGTGAATAGACATCGGGCAGCCGCATGATACCGATCACGCCGACCAACGAAAAGAAAACACCCAAAACAGTGAATGTTGCTCCAACGATCTCCG
>DAOTUN010000031.1:0-2918 GCA_034437395.1 Anaerolineae bacterium
CGAATTATCGGGCGAAGCGGTAACGCCGAAACTACGCCAGCAACATTATGATGTTTTGCCGCATGTGATGTTGATCAATGCCTACGGTCCCGCCGAAGCCTGCAACAATGTGAGCTTTGAGAATGCGCTGCTCCCAGCAAAACGTTCAACGATTGGCTATCCGATTGCCAATACCAGGCTCTATATCCTCGATCTCCGCCTCAACCCGCTTCCCATCGGGGTGTCAGGAATGCTGTATTTAGGGGGTACGGGGCTGGCGCGGGGGTATCTCAACCTGCCTGATCTGACTGCCCAACGGTTTATTATGCATCCTGTATTCGGACGCCTCTACCAAACGGGCGATTTGGCGCGGCGTCTCGCGGATGGCAACATCGAATATATGGGTCGATCGGATTTTCAGGTCAAACTGCGCGGTATACGTATCGAGTTGGCAGAGATCGAAAGCATCCTGGTGGCCCATCCCAATGTGCGCGAAGCCGTTGTCCTGCTCCACGAGGATGAGCTGGGCGAAAAGCGGTTGGCCGCTTATGTCACAGGCGACGCGGAGATAAACAGTCTACGGGAACTCGTCGGAGAAAAAGTGCCGGATTACATGATCCCTTCCGCCTTCGTCGTCATTGCCGCCATGCCCCTGACGCGCAACGGCAAATTAGACCGCCGAGCGCTGCCGAAGCCGGAATACGTGAACGACGCGGCAGGTTTTGTCATGCCCCGCACGGCGACGGAGCAGCAGATCGCGACCCTCTTTCGTGATCTGCTACACACGGACAGCATCGGTATTCACAGCAACTTCTTCCATCTTGGCGGTCACTCTCTGCTGGGAACCCGTCTCATCATGCGGATCAATCAAACTTTTGGGGTGATTTTATCGCTGCGTGCGTTGTTTGAAACGCCAACGGTTGGCGGGTTAGCGCGACGTGTCGAAGGCTTCATTGATGCGCCCGCAGCGGACGATCGAGAGCATATACGCTTGTGAAACAAAGCAGTCCCTCTTTCCCAATCCCCTCGCAAGCAGTCTTCCCCGGTATCTGGAAGGGCTGCTTGAGAGAGCAACTCCCCGTCGATTGTGCGGTCACGTCTGGAGACATGTGTCAGCTTACCGCGCCTCATTCGAAGAAAACATCCGAGGCGAACAACAGGATGAGCATCCCATAGAGCGCGCAAAACAGACACAGAATCGCATAGTGAATGCCTTTGGAACGCCCACCCCAAACGCCCATGATCATGGTGAGCGGAAATAACACCATGCTATAGCGCAGGTTGGAGAGCAATCCGGTAGATATGGGAATTACAGTAGCGAGAAGGGTGTACGCGCCGTAACTCGTTCCAAACCGCCGCCAGATCGGGACAACCAGCACCAGACTCACGAGCACGGCGCTGAGATTGAGCAGGGAAGCCAATCGTACAGGTGCGCCTTGTACCACCGATTCGATGACGATGCGGGATTCATTCACCACCGATTGAAACGACAACAGGGTACTGCGTCCCCATTCTATTTGCACGGTGCGGAACAGCCAGGGATCGCCAAAATTCACCTGGAGATACACCATATAGCTCACCACGCCCAACGGGATCAACCCGATCGCCAGCAGCAGCAGCCATTCACGGCGCAGCCCTGTGATCAGTCCCCGCCAGGCGTCACGCTGCGTGATGGTGGAGAGCATGAAGCCGTGCGAACGCGTCCATTCCAGCGCCACCACGCCGAACATCAGTGCACCGGTCACGCGGGTTGCGCTCGCCAGCATCCCGCACGCAATCGCGCCCCACCAGATGTGCCTGCGTGCGCAATAAAAGCACAACACCGTCAGCATCAGGAACAGGCTTTCGGTGTACATAATCGAGAAGAATAACGCGCAGGGAAAAAAGGCTGTGTATAATAATGAGCGTTCGGCGCTTGCCTCATCGTCGGGTATTTCCAGACGTATCAAGCGGTAAAGCACCACCAGCGCGACGAAAAAGGCGATATTGACCACCCACAAACCAGCCGTCACGCTGTCGCCCGTGATGACTCTGATGATCCGTATCATCGTAGGGAAAAGCGGGAAAAATGCGATCGTTGATTGCGTGCCAGCCGCATAGCGGTATCCGTTTTCCGCGATGTTGGCGTACCAACCCGCGTCCCAGCGCAAGCCGATCGCGCCCGCCAGCGCCGCGTTCACGGTGGTGTTCGCCAGGGCGATCAGCAGATAGAATGTCACGCGGGAAATCAGAAATGTCTGAAGTCAATATCCTCGCCAAAAATGGTGGGTGAAAAAGCAGGGTTTTCAGGTAAAGTGAGATCTCTCACAAAAACACAGAACCCGAAAACCCATGAGCGAGATTATAGCATTGACCGCCTGTTTAACCCCATTGCTTTCACGAACGAGTCTGCACCATTTGCAGGTCATTGTGCTGGCGCTGTTGAGCATGAACGGACGAGTGACGATGTTAGGGCTTTCTCGGTGGGCGGAGGCTGGGGGCAGCTACCGAACCCTCCAACGGTGGTTTAGCAGCGGGTTGGATTGGGGCAGCCTGTTGTGGGCAGTGGTACAGGGACATTTACTCGATCCGCAGGGGGAATATGTGCTGGCGGGAGATGAAGTCGTGGTCAGCAAGGCGGGCAAGCAGACGCACGGGTTGGGGCGCTTCTATTCGAGTATCGCGCAGCGCCCCATTCCGGGACTGTCGTTTTTCGCCCTGTCGTTGGTCGATGTGCGGCAGCGGCGTGCCTATCCGTTGAGCGTGCAGCAGCGTTTACCCGTCACGGTAGGAGAGCGGGTCAAAGCAGCGCCGAAACGGGGACGCGGACGACCGAAAGGCAGCAAGAATCATGCCAAAGCTGCCCCCGTCCTCAGTCCTGAACTGACGCTGTTGGAGACGATGCTGCGGACACTCCTCAAGCGCATGGGCACACTGCGAGTCAAGCATCTGGTGCTGGA
>DAOTUN010000032.1:0-44859 GCA_034437395.1 Anaerolineae bacterium
GCCACCACCGCCACCGCCGCGCCGACCGCGCCCCACGCAGGGATCAGCGCCAGCCCGACGCCGATCGTCACGACCAGCCCGACGGCGATCGCCACGTTTGCGCGTCGCTCCCGACCCGACGCATAGCACCACACCAGCGCCCCGCCGCGCCCGGTCGCCGCGACCAATCCGATGCTCAGAATCATCAACGGCACGACCGACTCGCCAAAACCGGCACCAAAAATCACTCGGATCGCCAGTGGCGCCGCCAATGCCAGCGCCAGTCCCGCCGCCATGCCGTAGACGACGAGGCGCCGCTGACTTGCCGCGAACGCCCGCCGCATCGACTTCGGATCGCCTGCCAGCGCGCTCAACGCGGGCAGCATCGCCCCGTACAGCGCTATCGGGATCAGCTTCGCCGCGTCGATGAAGCGGTTTGCTGCGGAAAAAATGCCCGCGCCGCGTGCATCAGTTAGAAACTCAAGCAGCACGATTGCCGCGCGCATACTGATAGCTGCCAGCACCCCGCCGACCGCGAATGGCAGCGCGCGCCGCACCAGCGCAGCAATCTCCCGCCCTTGCGCCAGCGGGGGAAGGTCGGGCAGGGAGTGAGTCTGTTGCGCGGGTAGGTCGGGCAGGGGGCTATATTTGCGCCACAGCCACCATACCGCCAATACCTGACCCGCCGACGTGAGTGTGTTTACAGCCAGCGCACCCAAGACCCCGCCGCCACTTATCAGCACACCGACAGTGAGCGCCGCCTGCACCAGCAGCATTCCGATATTGAGCGCCGCGATCGCGGTGACACGATCCCCGACGCGCAAAACCGCCGCAAACACGCTGAAGAGCGGCGTCAGCAGCACCAACGGTGCCGCGACCGCGATCGCGCGCTGTGTCACGGGATCGGAACTCAGGATCGGCGCGCACGCGACCAGCGCCAGCATCACCGCGCTGCCCATCACTGTCCGCTGCACCATCACCGGACGCAAAAGCGCATTGGCGGCTGTCACACTGCCCGCCGAGTCGCGGATCAGCAGCGTGCCCAGTCCGAACTCGACCACGATGCTCGCTGGATAGGCGTATGCCAGCGCCACCGCATACGCGCCGAGTCCGACCTCGCCCAGGACGCGCCCGATCGCCGCGAAGATGACGAACGACAGCCCGGCGCCGCCGACTGCGCCGATCGCCAGGATGCGCGTCTGCAACGCGATCTTGCGTTCGGTCACATGCCGACTCGTCTGAAAGTGATCCAGTAGTGATCCGCGTACAGCGCCAAAGCCGACATGCCCGCCGTCAGATCGTCCAGACGGGTCAGCGCGGCACACACACGCGGACGCCGATCGAGCGCGGCGTACAGGTCGGACGGCGGCAGCACGAGACCAAGCGGCGCGACACTGACTCGCTCGAAGTGCACCGCGAACGCGCGCGTCAGCGCGCCGACGCTCGGATAGGTCAGCCCGATCGGTGCCGAGTCCGGTGTCGGCTGGAAGGCTGTATTGCCGCGCAGACGACGCAGCGCGCTATGCAGGTCGCCATGCGCACCCTGCCAAACGATTTCCCATAGGCACAGCGGACTCATGACCGCAAAACAGACCATCCCGCCCACGCGCACGCGCCCCGCCAACCATTCAGCCAGCGCAGACAGGTCATGCACGCAGTTGATCACCCCAAAATTGGCGAAAGCCAGCGCGAAACCGCCGGGTGGAGTTTCGATCGAGTCATCATGCAGCGCGTTCAGGTCGAGCGGCGCGACCATCACATGCGACAGGTGCGCGCATTTCGTCTGTGTGATCGCCAGCATCGCCGGGCTGGCGTCGGTCGCGGTCACGGCGATCCCGCGTTCGCCCAACATGCGCGCGTCCTCACCCGTACCGCATCCGAGTTCCAGCGCCCGATTGCCAGGATGGATGTGACGCAGCAGGTCGGCGTGAACCCGCGCCCGCAGATGTTGCGCCGTGCTGGTGTGGGTAAAGTCGGCGTCGTAGGTGGGCGCCAGCGCGTCGAACGCGGGATGGTTCACGTCTGATTCGATGTGCTGACGCGCACCCGCCCGGCGTCGGACTCGCGCTGATTCGCCGTCAGTGCCATGCCGACCCGCCCGACCAATGCGCTGGCGGTCATCCTGGCGCGTGCTGTCAGCGACGCACTGGCGCCGAGTCGCGCACGGTTGAGCGCCACCTCGCTCACCATCCAGCGTGTGGCGAAGCTGTAGAAGCGTTTCGAGCGCCGTCCGATCACGGTCAGGTCACGGTCGGTGCGCGCCTCCCAGGGTTTGTCGGTGACGATCCGATCGGCGACCTGTTCGTAGTACGCCGTGCCCTTGATCGGATAGGCAACCGTCGTCAGAAAAATATCCGGGTTGGCGTCTTTGAGGTGCGCGACCGTCTCTTTCAGGTCGATCACCTCTTCGCCGTCGTAGCCCAACATGATGAACATGCCCGTCTCGATGCCGCGCGCGCGCAGTTGATGCGTGACGGCGCGCACATCTGCCGCCTGCACTTTGCGCTGCATAGCGTCGAGGATGCGCTGCGATCCGCTCTCACTGCCATTCCACAGCCGGAAACAGCCCATGTCGGCTAACCCGGCGATTACAGCGTCGTCGAGTCGATCGGCGCGCGAGATGCACTCGAACGGGATGCGCACGCCGCGCTGTTTCAGTGCTGCGGCATACTGGAAGAACCAGCGACGGTTGATGGCGAATACATCGTCGGCGTACCAGATGCGATCGGGGTTATAGCGTTCTTTGATATACAGCAGCTCGTCGGCGGCGTCGTCGGGCGTGCGCCGTCGATGGGTATTGCCGTACACACTGTGGCTGCACCAGGTGCAGGTGTAAGGACATCCGCGCGCCTGGATCACTGAGACCGTACTGGCACCGTGATGCTGTTTCCAGGTGTCCATGTAGGCTGCCAGGTCGATCGATTCGCGGTCTGCCCAGGGGTGGGCGCTCAGGTCGGTCAGCATCGGGCGAGGCGGGGTCTCGTGGGTCACACCGTCGGCGTCGCGGTAAGCGATCCCGGCGATCCCGGCGAGTCCATTCACGCCATGCTGTGCCAGGTGTGGGATCAGGTCGGCAAGCGCGGTTTCGCCCTCGCCGCGCACGATCACGTCGGCGCCCGCTTCCAGATATTCACGGGCATACGAGATCGGTTCCGGTCCGCCCAGGATAACGGTGCAATTGTGTTCGCGGGCGATCCGCATCATCTTCAGCGCGGCGAACTTGGTCATCATGTTGACGTAGATGCCGACGACGGGTGGACGCTCCGCCGCCACCCGCGCGCGAAAATCGTCCAGCGCGGCGAAGGTCGAGTCGAACACGCCGACGCTGAAGCCTGCTTTTTTCAGGTACGACGACAGATGCAGGATACCGAGTGGCGGATAGGGCTTCATGATCTGGCGTTCGTGGGCGTCGTCGTGCAGATAATAGGCGTGCGCCAGTAGAATATCCACGTTGTTTCAGGACTCCGAATTCAAATGACGGACGGCAGCGGCGATCATGGCGTCGTGCATATCAGGGGTGTAGGCGTGCGCGATGCCGGGATAGATGGTCACATCGAGGTGATCCGCCGCGCCATACAGCCCGTAGACCGACTCGACATAGCGGCGAACGGTGGTGATCCCCGCGAGCGGCGACCCTGGATCGCTGTCACCGACGAGGATTATCTGGCGGCGCGGTGCAGTCAGCGCGACGATATGCTCCATGTCGAGACCCGCCTTGAGCATCGACGGTACGAAATAATAGATGCTGTGAAAGCTGAGTGCGCCTGCCGCCAGCAGGTCGGCGTAACGGGTCATCTGCCCGATCGGGATGGTCAGCGCGACGCGGTCATCCATTGCGGCGACCCAGGTGGCACGCGATCCGCCCAGGCTCATGCCAACCGTGCCCACCCGCGCCGGATCGACCGCTGGATGCGCGATCAGCGCATCCAGCGCCATCAGGTCATCGCGCACCATCATCCCCCACAGTGTCCTGCCCTGCCACAAAAACTGTTTGAACAGACTCATCTCGGTGTCCGCGCCGCCCTCGCGCCCTCCCGCTGCGCCCTGATGCGTCCGCTCGCCAAAGGCGTAGGCGTCGATCGCCATGACCACGCAGCCGCGCCGGACCAGCTCGATCCCGTCGGCGTGTCCGTGAATGTGATGCGGTGTGATCATGCGCGCCGCGCCCGTGTCATAGCGGTGTCCGTGCGCGTGATTCCACAGCACAGCGGGGGCAGGGCGCGTCAGTCCGTCGGGGATCAGCAGCAGACCGTACACCGTCGCGCCCGCCTCGTTGTCGAACGTAAAATGGTGCTGCACATAGCCGACGTGCCCCACGCTGGACGTGACGATCAGCTCCGGCGTGAAGAGCGGTGGCAGATCGCCAAGCAGCGTCCACAGATGACGGCGAATTTCCAGCCGTTCCCGCTCCCAGACCGACCGGTCACCCCATCCGTAGGTACTCATGACAGGGTGACATTTGGCAAAGTGGCGATCGGATCATGCGGCAGCCGCGCCAGCGTGTCCAGCTTGTGGCGCGCGGCGGGCAGAGTCGCGCGATGATACAGCATTGCCGCCGTCGATCGCACATCCGCCGGACGCAGTATCTCCGGCTGTCGCAGCGCGGCGCGCAGGTGCTGTGCTGTTTTGAGCGAGCGGTATTCCTTGTGCAGCACGGTGTGTAGCTGGCGGTAGAACTCGGTGCGGAATGTGCCCCGGTACAGCATCGCCATATCGCCGCTGTCGATCCAATTTTCGCGCGCGCCCAGCTCATGCTTGACGGTTTCGTAGAAGCGTGTGCCGGGCAGCGGATAGCTGACGCTGATGCCGATGTCGTCGGGCATCAGGTCGCGTACCATCTGCAAGGTCAGCTCGATGTCGGCGCGCGTCTCACCGGGGTAGCCGAATTGCAGGAAAAAGCCGACTTTCACCCCATGCGCGTGCAGCCCACGCGCCGACGCATAAATCTGTTCGACGGTCGTGCCCTTTTCCATCGCGTCAAGGATTTTCTGTGATCCACTCTCCGCGCCGATCCACACAATTTGCGCACCGGCGCGCGCCAGCGCCGGGATGCTGCGACCGCGCAAGAGCAGATCGGCGCGGTTCAGGCTCTTGAATGGGATACGCAGCCCGCGCGCGTCCAGCAGATCTGCGAATTCCTCGATCCAGCGGTCGCGTATGCCCATAATATCATCCATGAACCAGATGTGGTCAGGGCTGAACGTCGATTGCAGCCACGCCATTTCATCGACCACATTTTGCGGCGAACGCACGTTGTAGCGCTGTCCCCAGATCGGCTTGGCGCACCAGTTGCAGTGAAATGGACAGCCGCGTGTCGTGACCAGATTCATCGAGGTGTAGCCGTGCTGTGCGCGCCAGATCGACTGATATGCCGCGTGATCGACCAAATCCCACGCCGGAAAGGGCAGCGAGTCCAGATCGGCGATCACCGGACGCGCGGGTGTGCGCATGATCGATCCGTCCTGGGCGCGGTAGGCGATCCCAGCGATCGCCTCCAATGCGGGCGACTCGCGTCCATCGCGGGGGGCGTAGTGAGTAATCACATCGGGCAGCGCCGCGTCCCCTTCTCCGATCAGCACCACGTCGGCGCCGCGCTCCAGATACAGGTCGGCATGATCGGTCTCGTCGCTGCCACAGCAGACAATAGTGCAGCCGCGCGCCCGCGCCATGTCGATCATGGTGAAGGCGGCATCGCGCATTCGCAGTAGGCTCATCTTGCTCAGATAATTGAAATTGTCCTCGAAGATGACCGCGAGACGCGGCGCGTGCCGATCGAGGGCGTCCGCCCATGCCTGAGTCGACTCAGCGAGCATGGCGTCGAACAGCGCCACATCGTACCCCCGTTCGCGCATCGCGGAAGCGGCATACAGCGTGCCGAGCGGCGGATAGGGCTGCATCGCGGCGTACAGCTTCGGGTCGAAACGCAGATAATACGATTGTCCGAAAAGAATGTCGGTCATGGAGCGCCTGTACTGTTTACGTCTATTCTACCGTCAAACCGGATTCTTGCAGACCACATGCGCGGATCAGTCGAGCGAGTCCGGCGTCGATCTCTTTCGGACGACCGTCCAGCAGCGCGCCGACGTGCGGACGGCGGGCGTAAGGATGTATCAGGTCAGGGTCTCCGATCAGCGGACGACCCGCGCGCACGATCAAGGCAATATCGGCACGGGTGATCGGCATCACGGCATCGGCACGCAAGGCGATCCAGTCGTCCGGCGACCCGCCCGGCATCATGGTGTGACGCTGCACACGTCGTATCGCCTCGACTGCCGAGTCGCCGGCGATGGACAGCGCGGCGATCTCGTCGAGCAGATCGCCATCGGCGGTCAGGCGCGAGTCCGAGCCGATCCAGAGCGTCCCGCCCGCCTGCTGCCAGTCGTCGATCGGCGGGTCGTTTCCGAGCAGATAGCGGTTAGTCGTCACGCAGCACACCAGCGCACGCACTTTTGGTGCTGCCTGCGCAATGTCGTTCTGCGTCAAGCCGACGCCATGAATCAACACGCTGTTTCGCGCCACTGCGCCGAGCGCGTGCAGCTGTGCGTATTCCAGCGCGGCACGTTCGTCTGTCCCCTCGGCAAGATGAATGAAAAAATCCGCGCCGCGCGGTGTGCGTCGATAGGCACGCGCGATCTCGTCTGCCGAACTAAAGCCGAACGAGTGCGCCCATCCGTAACGACGGATCACACGCACCGGAAAGGCGCGCCGCCACAGCTCACGATGCGGCGGGTCGTGGTGCATGACGGTGAGCGCGCCGCACAGCAGGTTTTTGAGTCCGCCGATGAACAGCCGATCCCACAACGGATAGGCGCGCAGTTCACGATAGGGCGCGCTGTCCAGCAGGGCATTCACATCGGCACCCCACTCGTGCGCGCTGGCATAGACGGGGCGTGGACGGGTGCGCGGGTAGTGGTTCAGCGACAGGTGATCGTGCGCGTTGACGAGGGCGGGCAGGGCAACGTAACCTGTTGGCAGCCTGACGTTGATGCGGGGCGACACCCGGCTGATCACGCGCGGGGTGGCTGCGAGTCGTCTGCTTGCAGCGCGGCACGCTCCATGACCGCCTGAATGCTATCCTGATCGGCAGGGCTGTAACGATGCAGGTTCAGTGGAGGCTGGGTCAGGTCAACCAGCAGACGATAGGCGTTCATACTGGAATAGATATCCTGATAAATCGCATCAAAATCGAGGTCGATGCTGCTGACGCTGCCTAAAGGGACGGGAATGATTGGCAGCGGTTCATCGACGCCAAAACCATAGGTTGTAGATACTCCCTGATCCAGCGATGGATGTGGATTGTTCACCGTGATTGAAAAGGCAGTACTGCCTGACATCTTTGGATAACGAGGCACGCCTCGGACGACCGAGCGTGACTCGTGCAGCAGGTCGATCTCGACCAACACCAAGCCGCTCCTGATCGCCGCGATCCGTTTATTCTGATATTGTTCCTTCCCGTCCCCTGCTTTATTGGATGGGGAGAGGATTTCGATCTGGGTCACGGGACTGCCATAAATCTTGTGATCGACCACACGATAAATCATGATCGCGTTGTAATACAATTCATCGTTTTCGTGGAATGTCTCTAGAATCGGCTGCGTCAGTGTCGCAATCCCTGCACGATCCTGTGATTGTTCGGCGCTGGCGATTTGTCCCTGATAAATTGTCATATCCGGTCCAGGTCGGCGGATGCGCTCACCCGTATCAGGGTGGATTTCCTTTATCTGCAGCGAGCGCTCGACATCGACGACAAAGTTTTCGGGCAAATGGGCATTGAGGTCACGCGCAAGCGCAACGATGAAACTGGCGTGAAAGCCCGTCCACCCATCCTCCGCCTGAAAATAGCTGTGCAGATGTGCGTTCACGCCTTTATAGGGATTGACGGGGTTTTTCATCTTGCAGCACTTTGCCTGTTTTTGAACGACTTCATTGTACTTATTTTTCGGTGATTGCGATCTACTCCAGTCGTATCCTCGGATTGAGCAGCGCGTACACCACATCCGCCGCCAGGTTCGCCAGCGCGTAGACCGCGATCACCACCATGATCGCTGCCTGCATCAGCGGAATATCCTTGCCCTCGATCGCCCCGGTCAGCAGCCGACCCAATCCCGGATAGCTGAACACGTTTTCGATCACGATCAGCCCGCCGATCAGCCAGCCGAACGAGAGTGCGATCACCGTCACCGTCGGCATGAGCGCGTTGCGCAGCACATGCTTGACGATCACGACACGGCGCGAGAGTCCTTTGAGAGTCGCGGTGCGCACATACGGCTTGCCCATTTCGTCGATCACGCCCGCGCGCGTCATGCGCACGATGTACGCCATGAGGACAAAGGTCGCAGCCAGCGCGGGCAAGACGAGCTGGCGCAGCATCTCCCCGATCGGCGCGTTTGCCGGGAGGCTGGATGTGGACGGAAACCAACCTAAACCTAACGCAAACACATTGATCAGCACCAGCCCAGTCACAAATTCCGGCAATCCGACGACTGAGAGCGTCAGTACGCTGATAGCAGTATCAACCCAGGTATTCTGGCGCAGCCCCGCGATTACACCCAGCGCGATCGATGGCGGCACCGCGATCGCCAGCGTCACCAGCGCCAGCACCAGCGATCGACCCAGGCGTTCCAGCACCAGCGGACGAATGGGGGGGCGTCCGCTGCCAAAGGCGCGCCCCCAATTACCGCCGACAAAATCGCCGAGCCAGCGAGCGTACTGCATCGGTACGGGATCGTTCAACCCCAGCTCGACTCGTAAGGCGTCGAGCGCGGCGGGCTGTGCGTCGCGTCCCAGGATCAGCCGTGCCACGTCACCGGGCAGAAGCTGAGTCAGCGCGAATACGACTGCGGACGTGATCAGCAGTGTGATGCACAGCAGTGCGACCCGCCGAATGAGAAAACGGATCATAGTTCGACCTTTCCAGCTGATAAGACAGAAATGATCAAAAACGAAGTCGCGCGATCGGTGTTTTGCATTGTAGAACGGTTTCGCACATAGACGAGGATGAACCCTCATGCTCACACTCTCGCTGGTCGGCGGCATCCTGGGGATTGCCGTAGTAGACAGCCTCAATCCATCGCTGTTTCTGGGTCAGATGCTTTTGTTCACCACCCGCCGCCCGCTTCCCCGTCTGATGGCGTACATGGTCGGCTTGCTGGTGGTCAATTTCATCGCCGGGATACTGCTGGTGCTGGGGATCGGCGCCACCATCACCGATTTTATCGCCTCGATCGATCCGGCAGTGCTGTTGTCGTTGCAAATTGCTTTTGGCGCGGCGCTGTTGATCTTCGGACTCCGGTTCAAGCCGCAGCCAATCGCCGTCGATGATCGCCAGCCGCCTGTGAACCTATGGAAAGCGTTCTTATTTGGCGTCGTAGTGATGGTCAATGAAATGACCACCGCAATCCCCCTGGTCATTGCCGCCGAACGGATCGCCGGGGCGTCGCTCTCACTCGCTGCCACCGTCCTCCTGTTGATCATGTACAACCTCATCTTTGCCCTGCCGTTGTTGGGGTTCATCGGCGCTTATCTGTCTCTGCGCGAACGCTTCACGGCGCGCATCGACGCGATCAACCGAGGTGTGCAGATGTGGATGCCGCGCCTGACGCGCTGGTTCGCCCTGGGGATCGGTGCGGTGCTGGTGGTGCAGGGCATTCTGCAAGCTGTGAGCGAATAATCGTCTTGTCTGGCGCAGCTACGATTGCAGCCGCGTCAGCTCTTCGATCGGGATATGGCAGCGGATCAGATGATCATCGCCAGCGTCCTGAATCGGCGGCGGCGTCGTCTCGCAGATGGCGCCGATCTTGCGCGGACAGCGGGTGTGAAAGCGGCACCCGGTTGGCAGGTGGCGTGGACTCGGCACCTCGCCATGCAGCCGGATGTCGCCGCGTAGTGCCGTCGGGTCGGGCACCGGGATCGCGCTGATGAGCGCCTCGGTGTAAGGGTGCGACGGGACGCCGTAGACCTGATCGACCGTGCCTGTCTCGACGATCTCGCCCAGATACATCACGATGATCCAGTCCGCCAGATAGGCTACCGCTTCGAGGTTGTGCGAGATCAGCAGGTACGAGGCGCCGCGTGTGGCGCGCAGATCTTTGAGCAGATTGAGAATCACCGACTGCACCGATACGTCGAGTGCCGAGGTCGGCTCATCTGCCACCACCAGCGCGGGATCGGCTGCAAACGCGCGGGCGATCGCCACCCGCTGTTTTTCCCCGCCCGATAACTCCGCCGCATAGCGGGTGGCGTAGTCCGCTGGCAGTCGCACCGCCTCCAATAGCGCCATCACCCGTGCTGCGATCTGCGCGCGCGTCAGCCGTCCGCCCGTCTCGATCGACTCTTTCGACAGGCGGTGGACTGCTCGCCCTAGCTGGGCACCGATACTCAGATAGGGATTGATCGCGCTGTTGGGATTCTGGAACACCATCTGGAGTTCGCGCAGCGCTGCGCGCGGACGCCGACCGACTTTCAGGTCGAGCGCCATATCGAGCAGCTCCAGCGAACCCGCATCGGCGGTTTCCAAGCCGACTATGAGCCGTGCCAGCGTCGTTTTGCCGCTGCCACTCTCGCCTACCACACCCAGCGTCGAGCGGGCACGTACCATGATCGACAGATCGTCGGCGGCGTGGATCGGTCGCTTGCCCGGCGCCAGCACGCGATCGAGCGCGTTGGGCACATCGTAACTTTTGCTCAAATGATGTGCCTGCAGCACATAGCCGTCACGCGGCGGGGCATCCCCCGCACCCTGCATCGGCGTGGTATCGATGACCAGATCCCCGGACGCGATTTCGCGCCAGCGGTGACAGCGGATCATGCGCGAGCGCCCACCGTCGTCGTTTATCTGTTCCAAAGGCGGTTTTTCAGCGTGACACAATGCCAGCGCCGCCGGACAGCGCGGTGCGAATACACAGGCATGGGGGCGATCCGACAGTGATGGCGCTGCACCAGATATGGTCGGCAGCCGCGTCTGCGATCCTGTGAGCGGGCGGGGCAGGCTCGCCAGCAGTGAAATGGTATAAGGATGCAGCGGGTGCTTGAACAGATCGATCGCCGACGCCGATGCCATAATTTCCCCGGCATACAGCACTGTGACCCAGCTGCACAGGCGAGCGATCACACCCAGGTCGTGCGAGACATAGAGCGCGGCGGCGTGATTGTCGCGGATTAAATCGCGGAACAAGTCCACGATCACCGCCTGGGTCGTGACATCGAGCGCGGTCGTCGGCTCGTCCAGCACCAAAAGACGCGGCTGTGTCGAGAGTGCCATAGCGATGGCGACTCGCTGCTGCATCCCGCCGCTCAACTGGTGCGGATAGCGCCGCGCGATCACGTCCGGGTCTGCGATCCCGACTGTCCGCAGGATGGTGACCGCACTCGTCCAGGCAGCAGCGCGGCGCACCCGTGTCCCCTGGCGCACGACTTCCGCAATCTGTTCGCCTACGGTGTAGGACGGGTTGAGCGCTGCCAACGGGTCTTGTGGCACATAAGCGATCTGACGTCCCCAGATCGCACGCATTTCACCGTCGTTCTTGGTCAGCAGGTCGTCCCCGTCTAGCACGGCACGTCCAGACACGACACGGGCGTTGGGCGCCAGGTAACGCATCATCGCCAGCGCCACCGTCGATTTGCCGCTGCCGCTCTCTCCGACCAAGCCATGAATTTCGTCCGGTTGGATGTGAAACGTGATGTCGTGCAGCACGTTCAGCCAGCGATCCCCGATCTGATACTCGATCGTGAGAGCATCCGCTTGTGCGACCGGGCGGGTCGATTCGTGTGCCATCGTCGTTGTCACCGTAATTCCCCTTCGTACCTGAAGATGCGCCGCAATCCATCCGAGAGCAGGTTGACGCCGATCACCAGCAGCGCGATCGCCCCCGCTGGAAACCACAGCGCCCAGGGCATTTGGCTGAACCCGCCGCGCGCCTCGTTGATCATCCTGCCCCAGTCAGGGGAAGGGGGCTGCACGCCCAATCCTAAAAATCCCAACGAGGCGGTCAGGAAGATTGCATACGAAAAGCGCAGTGCGGCTTCGACAGTGAGCGCGGGCAGCACGCCCGGTAAAATCTCCCGAAACAGGATGTACGTCAGCGACTCGCCGCGCAGCCGGGCAGCCTCGATGTAGCCAGCGCTGCGCGCGCTCAACGTCGCGGCGCGCACCACCCGCGTCACGATTGGCGTGTACAGCAGCGTGATCACCGCGATGATCCCGATCGACGACGCGCCGAACACCCCCAACATGACCAGCGCCAGCGCCAACGCCGGGATCGCCAGCAGCGAGTCGAGCGCGCGTGAGACGACTTCATCGACCCAGCCGCCGACATAGCCGATCGCCAACCCCAGCGCGGTGCCGAAAACAACCGACAACACAGTCGTCACAGCGGGTAGAGCGATGATCTCGCGTGCGCCCCACAGCACGCGGCTGAATACATCGCGTCCGAGCTGGTCGGTGCCGAACAGGTGATCCGCCGACGGTGCCTGACGCGGACGCCCGACCAGCTCGGCGTAGCCGTAGGGCGCGATCAGCGATCCGATCAGCGCCAGCACCAGAAACAGGGTCACGATCAAGGTGCCGATCAAAGTGAGGGGGCGGCGGAGCAGGAGGCGGATCATGCGGCGCCTGCGACCAACGTCTGCAATACCAGCGTGAAACCCGGTAGCACGTCGCATCCGTTTAGCGTAACTTGATCCTGCAATGCGCCGGTTGGAGACAGTATTGGGCTTATCACCGCTTCAAGTGGTTCGTAATGTCCTTCATCGCTGTCTGGCAGATCAGTTAGAAAATATTCGAACGCCGCGACCGGGATCAGTTTTTGCGCTTCTTCCGTCGTTGTGGTTTGCATGGCTGATCCTTTGACTGTTACGACCTGATTCCGCCATATTATCACCCCGCGTGATTGGGGGCACTCACCCGCTCGATCAGAGCCAGCAGCCCTGCATCGATGGCATTGCATTCAGCGGCAGTGCGCCCGACACACACGTAATTGACGTAATGCACGGCGTGATCGTGTTCCCGGTAACTGACAGGACCGTAAAGGAAGGTGCCATGCGCTGTGCCGCGTCGCAGCGGGATGAAGTGTGGATCGCCCGTCAGGTCGTCCAGCGAGTCCACGCGGCACTGCACCAGCCGAAAGCGGGTATGTACCTGGTCGGGATCGAAACCGTTGGCGGTCAACAGGGCATAGGGGTAGGTCGAGGTACAAAAACGCGCGTTGATGTCCACCGCGTACACCCCACCTTCGGGCGTGAGGATGTAATCGACCCCGTACACGCCCTCGTAATCACCCAGCGCGTCCCCGATGCGCAGGGTGTAGTCGATCATCTGTGCGCGCTGGCTGGGCGTGCCACTCGCGGGCGAACCGTTGCCCCAATGCAGCCAATCGCGCACGTACTGGTCGATCACGAACAGCGGCGCGCTTTTCCCATTCAGACGGACCGCATGGACGATGGGCGAGGCAGCCAGTGGATAGGCTGTCTCGACTCGCAGTGGAAACACCAGATGATGCGCGATCCCAGCGATCCCGTCGGCGGAGTCGAGATGAAACAGATCGCGGTGCCCCAGTTTCACCACCAGGCCGGGATAGCGCCGCGCACTGCGGGCAAACGCCCGCAGCGCCTGCATGTCGGTGCAGAGAGCGCTTTCGGGGGTCGGCACGTCCTGAGTGAAGCGGTCGAAATGCAGCTTATCGTAACTGTCGATGAATGCGGCGCGTGACGGGTAGACCCGTACCGTGTGTTCGCGCGTCGAGAGCGTCTGCGCGATCTCCTCGACCTGTCGTTCCGGCTCGTTGTAAAACGTGGAGAGATGCAGTCGCTCGGAGCGTACCACCCGTTTCAGCAGTCGTAACGCGGTGGCGTCCTGGCTGAGGTTGTGTACCAGGTCGTTGGTCAGCCAGGTGGGTTGGATGATCTCCCCGGCAAATGCACCCAACGAACGTAAGTGGTCGATGGTGCGTTCTCCGTAGCCATCGAGCGGGCTGGTGACGCATACCGGCGGAGAGAGCAGCAGCGGATTGGTGGTGTACTGCCCCCATCCGCCGACGCCCTCACGGTCTGTCCAGTCATCATGGAGAAATGCGCACGAGTCGATCAGACGATCGAGCAGGTGCAGTCCCTCGGTAAAGTCGATCCGTAAGTTCACTCGCCGCGCTCACGCGGTTCAAGGGGAGGTTGGGTAGGTGCAGGGCTGGCGGACGGCTCCTCACCAGAGCGACGGTTGCGGATATTGCGTGCCCTCGCCTGCAGCCCGGTGAAGAAGTCAGTATCGACGATCTCCATCACCTGCGCGCTCGCCTTTGCCTGATCGATCTCGATTTTCAGCACCTCGACCTGCTTACGCAGCTCGGTTTCGCGGCGATCGAGCTTCTTGACCATCGAGCCAAATACATCGCTCAGGATGTCCATTTCGCTCTGAAACGTTTTTGCCGTCTTAGGCAGTGGCGTATCGTATTCGCCGTCACCGATGCGTTCAGCGGCATTGGTGATGGTCTTGAGCGGACGCATGAAGCGGGTGATCAAGAGGATGATGGCGACGATGAAGATCACATAGACGGTCAAAAATACCGGAATACCGCCGACCAGGATTTGTTGGCGTACATCGTAAAAATACTGAGCCTCATAATCGATACCGATCACGCCAACATGGGTGCCGAGCGAGTCGACAATGGCGGCGTACCCGGAGATCCAGGAGCCAAACTCATCCTGGTAGGGATCGAGCAGCAGCCAGTAATCGCTGCGTCCGTCGAAGAGGGCAGCGAACTCGTCCGGCACCGGATCCACCTCGAGCGGCTGGCGGAAGCGCGCTGTGCCGGGGTCGGTCGGGGCGGTACGGGCGGTGGCGCTGGCAACAAAATAAAACGCGCCATCGCCGCTCTCGCGGGCGATGGTATACAGCCCCGCGCGGTTATCGATCTCTTTGACGATGGAGATCCAATTGACGATGCGCCAGAAACGCGGGTCTTCGGGATAGCCATTTTCATCGACAGTGCTAAAGCGCGCGACCGATCGAAAGGCGTCGCCGTCGATCCCTTTGGTGGTGCCGCGCAGCAGCACGGTCAGGTCTTCTTCCAGGCGGTCGATGGCACGCTGCGAGGCGAAGTTGTAGGCCGCGATGCCGAGGGTGATGAATACGATCGTGAACAACAGCGTGAACGCCAGTACCATGCGCGCGCGGATACTGAGGAAACGCGGTTCGGGGGATGCCTTACCAGGCTGCGCATCCGGCTGCGCAGACAGTGGATCGCTCTCTAAACTACGGGAACTATCGAATACCATAAGGTCTGCCCTATTCGCGCGTCAGCATGTCGTCGGGACGATAACTCAGGGTCGGATCGAGCTGACGCCCCGTGTGGTGAAAGTGGCGTGGCAGGTCAACTGTAAGCGGTGCCATGCCCAACGCGACCAAGGGCGCAGCGTCCGACTTGGGGATCAAGGCAAAAATGGCGCCCTCTGTCCAGACATGATCCGTCCAGGTGTCCGGGTCGGTCGGGTGGGCGCTGTCGGGTGCAGGGAAATAATTCTCGTCCCACCAGCGCGCCTGAAACGCATCGATGGCAATCACACCGTCCTGATGGGCAGTATTGACGCCATTGAACGGATCGATCAGACGCATGGCATTGGCTTCGGTGTTGACGTGTGCGACCACACTGTAATGACCCTCGTGCCAGAGGTGACCATTCGGTTCCAGAAAAGTACCGCGCCACTCTACGCCGACAGGGAGTCCCCATTCGGTGGTGATGCGGTGCAGGTCGGCGATCGACGAGTCGTATTTGCCGAGCAGGACAAAATCAGGCGTCAGAGCTTGCACGGCGTCCGCGAGATTGTCGGTGCGGCACCCACGCTGAAAGATCGTGTCGCGCACGCCGGTCGCTATTGCGATCGCCTCTGGGTCCTGCGCAATGCCGAAGGCACTGTATAGCATCGCCAGCGTGGTCGGTCCGCAGTACCAGTCTTCCTGAACGATTCGACGGACGGGGTGCAGTGGTTGGGTGTGCAGCATCGGGATCGCGCCTCGTTGCAATTCGACGAATGTAAAATCAAAATTCCAGGTCTTTGAGCACCGACGAGGTGCGTTGACGCCGCTTGAGACGCCAGTTGAACAGGGTCATGTCGTAATGTCGGTACATCGCGCGCACGGCGATGATACCGACGACCCCAAATAACAATCCTACCATCAAATACAGCGTTTCGGGGGTGAGAGTCGCTGCCTGAGCGCCGATGATCAGTGCGCCAATCACCACCGACGAGATGATCGCCCCAATGGCAAAGGTATAGCCATCGGTGAAGATGCTGACCGCGCCGCGTATATCTTCGGGCATGATCGAGAGAAAGGCTTTTTGGGCGGGCAGGTCGATGGCGCTGTTCACCAGCCGGATCGCCGCGCGCGCCGTCGCCACTACGAACAGCCCGCTGCCCAACACCACGAACAGCGCTCCGGCCATAGCGACGATCGGCACGGCGAGCAGGGCATTTTTGATGCCGTAGCGCTCGAT
This sequence comes from Anaerolineae bacterium, assembly GCA_034437395.1. Lineage (GTDB taxonomy): Bacteria > Chloroflexota > Anaerolineae > Aggregatilineales > Phototrophicaceae > Flexifilum. The sequence goes on from DAOTUN010000032.1 coordinate 16,461, forward strand.
CAGACGGTTGGCGACCAGATTTTGCATCAGGATGATCAGTACCGTCATGATCAGGCGATATACACCGTAGAACGTCTGAAAGCCACCGCCTGTGTCGTCTGCGAAGGTTTGCGTGGCGACCACCAGAAAATGATAATCAATGATGGTCAGCACGATCACGGCGCAAAATGTGGCGATCGTCAGATAACGCAGCGACATAATCTTGCCGATGAACTCGAAGCCGCGCGTCACCGTCTCGCGCCAGGGAGCGCGCGGCTCATTTTTGCGATCCAATGCGGCGTTCATCGGCTCGACGCCGCGCAGTCCGATCGTCAGGATAAGGGCGCTGGTCAGGTAGAGCCCCATATTCAATACCAGCAGCGCGGCATTGTCCACGCCGATCGCACGCAGGATGAAGGGCGCGATAGCTGCCAGACTCAGCCCGACGATCTGTCCGACAGCGGAAAAGCTGGCGATCACCGGGAACAACCGGCGTGACTGCGACGCCGACATATACTCGCTCGCCAGAATCCAGAAGATCAGCGGCAGGAAAATATTCTGCTGCTCGACCAGCAGGAACAGCAATCCGTAGCTGATCGTGTCGCTGATTCCTAGTGCGAACAACCCCAGCAGTGCCGCGAACGTGCCTGCGAAGATCAGGCAGAGGGTGCGCAGCAGTTTCAGCCGTGCGTAACGATCGACGATGAAGCTCTGTACCGCGCCCACGCCGATCACCAGGATCATGTCGATAATCCACAGGATCAGAATATTGGAAACATCGACCGATCCCAGAAAGCCAGCGACTGCGACCACATCCCCCAATTCCAGCGCCAGGGTGTTGAGCAGCAGAATGGCGCCCAGGACGATTACCAATCGTCCTTCTCCCGCACGAATACGAAACAAGTTTTGTATGGACTGCATCATGAGTTACGCCGCCGTGCGAGCCTCGATCAAAAAGTGTGCTGATCGCTTAACTATAACAAGAAATAGACGAAGCGCCTACTTAAAGTTCGGCTGAGTCACTTTTGCTTTCGCCTTCAAGCGCCTGAAGTGCATCGGCACGCATCTGCAATGCCAGCGCCAGAAAGTCAGCGCCGCCCAGCTCACGACGCAGCAGGATTTCCTCGTCGAGCAGCCTGAGCGCGGTCTCGTGCGAACCAAGCGCCATCTGTGCGCCTGCCAGACCGTTGAGGGCGTGTGCGATCATCAGCCTGTCATCCAGAGAACGTGCCAGCATCAGCGTTTCGTCGTAGAGCACGGCAGCCCGTCCTGGTTCGGCGCGTTTGCGCCAATTGGAGGCGAGATTGTTCAGCGCGATCACGATACCCTGCTTACCGCCGATGGCGCGAAAACGGTCGTAACTCTCGCTGAAGTGGGCAAATGCGCTTTCGAGATCGCCTGCTTCCTCCAGCACATGCCCCAGGTTGAGTAAACTCATGGCGATTCCGCGCGCCTCACCCACCATACGGCGCATCTGCAGGCTTTCGTTGAAAAACACGATTGAGCGATCGGTGCTGCCTTGTGCAGACAAGGCGCCGCCGATATTGTTCAAACTACTGGCGATCGCGCGCGGGTCGCCGATCGCACGGCGCAGCGCGAGACTTTCCTCGAACGCCGCCAGCGCCCGATCGTAATCTCCGACATTGAATGCCACGCCACCCAAGCCATGCAGACTGTCGGCAATACCGGCGTCGTCGGACAGCGCGCGATAGCGGTCGAGCGCATCGCTGTAATGCGCGCTGGCTGCCGTGCCGTCGCCCTGTTTTTCCGCGATCTGACCGAGACCATAGCGCGCGGCGGCGATCCAGTGTTCCTCCGCGACCCCCTTTGCCCGCTCCAGTACCTCTGAAAACAGCGCCCGCGCTTCGGGATAATCACCACGCAAGAGCAGCGATCGCGCCAGCAGCAGCAGCGCGCTCGGACGCCCGGCATCATCGGACGCCAGCGTTTCTGCCAGCGTGCGGGTGATCCGTTCTGTTTCGCGATAATCACTCTGATACAGTGCTGCTTCCGCGATCGTCAGCAGCAGCGCTGTCTGCACGTCAGAACTGGGCAGCAGATTGAGCGCTGCCTCCCCGATGCGTCGTACCGCATCGTAGCGCCCCATGACCAGTGCGGCACGAGCAGCGCGCTGTGCGTGTGGAATAGCACGGGCGCTGTCTCCAGCACTGAGCAGATGCTCGAAACTGACCTCGGCGTAGCGCGCATCGTCGGGATGCACCTGGGCGATCGCATCCGCGATCCGTTGGTGCAGTGCGCGGCGCTCATCGGCATCGATCGCCGTGATCAGCAGATCGCGCAGTTGGTCGTGGCTGAAACGCCACTGCTCGTCGGTGAATTCCAGTACGCCGACATTGACGCCCGCCGTCAGCCAGGCATCGACATCGATCGAGCTGTGCGCCAGTGCGCCCAATACACCCAGATCGAGCGCTCGCCCGGCGACCGCCGCCGCGCGCAGCAGCGGCGCCGCCCATGCGGGCAGTCTGTTCAGACGACGCATGACCGCGTCGCGTACCCCGCCTGCAAAGATGCGTTCAGGCAGCGGAATCTGTCCGATACGGCGCAGTGCCCCGGCTTCTTCCGCCAGCGCTCGGATCACCTCGACCATGAAAAAAGCGTTGCCGTCGGTCTCGCGTTCGACCAGGGCGATCAGGGCGGCGTCCTGTCCGGCTGTTCCAAGCATCGAGGCACTCAGAGCGGCGATCTGCGCTGCCTGAAAACGATTGAGCGAGACGATACCGTCGAACGCGCCCAGCGTCGGTAGTTCGGGGCACTCATCGTCGCGGTAGCTCCCTACCACCAGCAGCGCACCATGCGTCAGCATCGGCATCATGCGAAACAGCAGATCGAGTCCATTGCCTGCCCAGTGCAGGTCTTCCAGGATCAGCAGAATCGGCGTACCTTCGCTTTGCAGCATCTCCACCAGAGTCGCCACCAGACGGCTGACATAGCCCGCGCTCTGGCTGTCGGACAGCGAGTCGCCGGGTTCCAGATCGGGCAGCAGCGGACGCAGTGCGGCGGTTTGCGCGGGCGTCAGAGTCTCACCCAGGATAAGTTCGCGCACCGGCGCGCGCCATAACTGATAGGGCAGACGCAGCTCGGCGCTGCTTTGTCCGCGCAGCACCCGCCACCCCGACACCAGCGCGTCGATACGCAGCTCTTCCAGCAGGCGCGACTTGCCGACGCCGCTCACCCCGCCGACCAGCCATACAGCGGGCGTGCGGCGGACGAGCGCGGCGCGCATAGCGGTGCGCAGGCTGTCCAGCTCGTCTTCACGCCCGACGAAGCGCGCGGCTTGCAAAAAGCTGTCGCGGGTGCTGTCATCCTCGACCGGGATGGGTAACGCGGTCGCGTCGCACAATGCCTCGATCGCCGTCCATGCGTCGGGGTAGCGCTGCGCCGGGTCATGGTGCATCATGCGGGCGATTACGCTGTGCAGCGGCGGCGCGCCTTTACCGAGCGGCTCGTAAGCATACAACGGTGACCAATCGGGTGTGGTTTGCGTCACCTGGTACAGCAGCTTGCTCAACGTCTTGCCGTCGAATGGGTGACGCCCGGCGAATAATTCGTAGGCGATTACGCCGACCGCGTACAGGTCGGTGACGACTCCTGGCACCCCGTCGTCGAGCAGTTCCGGTGCCATATACGCCACCGTCCCACCCGCACCATCCGAGGAGACAGTGCCAAGCAGCGACGACAAGCCAAAATCGACCACCTGCACGATGCCGTTCGGCTCCACCAGCACGTTGGACGGTTTCAGATCGCGGTGAATTACACCACGTCGATGCAGATAGCCGAGCGCGGACAGCATTTGCGCCAGCAGCCCGACGCGCATCGGCACGGTGCCGTTGGGGTCGAATTCGGTGATGGTAAGCGGTTGCTCCAGCAGTCGCATGGTGTAATACGGCTGACGAGGCACGGGCGCTGCCCCATCGCTGATACCATAATCGAGGACACTGATCACATGCGTATGCCGCAGGGTCGCCGCGATGCGAAATTCGTGCATGAGCGCCGCGCGTCCGTTTTCGTCGTCAGACTGCCCGGCACGTCCCACCTGCTTCAGTGCGACCTCGGCACCCGTGAGACGGTCGAGCGCCTTATATACGATGCCCATCCCGCCGCGCCCGATCTGACCGAGCAGCTCATAGCGGCGATCGATGCGGATCGTCTGGTGGGTCATTGCTTCTCTTCCCATATCGGCAGGCTGACGGTAAATGTGGTGCCCTCACCGAGGCGGCTTTCCAGTCCAATCTGACCGCCGTGCAGATCGATCAACTGCTTGACCAGCGTCAAGCCGATGCCGCTGCCCTCGATATTTTCTGTTTCCGGGCGGCGCACGCGAAAGAAACGGTTGAAGATCGCCCGTTGATCGTCGGGGCTGATGCCGATGCCGTTATCGCGCACGCTCAAGCGGATCATCGATTCATGCTTTTCGGCGGTGATCGTGATTATCCCACTGGGCGGGGTGTATTTGACCGCATTATGCACCAGATTGACCAGGATTTGCGTCAGACGCGCCGCGTCACCGCGCACAGGCGGCAGGTTTTCAGGGATGTGGGTCACGATCTGCATCGACTTGGCTTCGGCGGCAGGACGCACCCACTCGACGGCACTCACGACCAGCATCATGGGCAGCACCGGGTCGTGCGCCAGATCGATCCCAGCGTCGAGCCGTGCCAGATCGAGCATATCCTCGATCAGCTTGCGCATATTTTCCAGCGCGCCATAGATCATGTCCATGTAATGGCGCGCGCGTGGATCGAGATCGGGTACCTGCATTTCCAGCAGCTCGACATAGCCTTTGACGACGCCGATCGGCTGCTTGAGATCATGCGACAGCACAGCGATGAAGTCGCGCTTGAGCTGGTCGGCGCGGCGCAGCTCGGTCAGGTCGTGCAGAGTGATGATCCAGCCGATCTCGGCATGGGGGGTGAACGTGACGACGAACGATCGCTCGCTGCTCAGGGTCATCTGGTCGCTCAACGTGATCCCGCTTGCCGTCGCTTTGCGGTACAGCATCAGCAGGCGGTGATCCTCGAACAACTGATCGAAGCGCATCCCGACATAGCGTTCGTTCGGGTAGAGATGAAAGACGCCGATCGCGGTCGGATTGATCAGCAATATCCGTCCATCATAACCGACTACGATCACCACGTCGGCGATCTCACGCAGGATCGAGGCGGTCTGTTCGCGCTCGCGCACGGCGTCGGCATACAGACGGGCGTTGTCGATGGCGATCCCGGCACGGGCGCACAGCTTGACGATGAACATTACCTGAGCATCGGTGAAACTGTTGATCTGTTTGCTCTCCAGGCTGATCACGGCGATCACCCGGTCTTCGCGGGTGATCGGCACCGAGAGATGCGAGCGCATCGTAATATCGATCGGCAGATGATCGGAGTCGCTCGCTACATCGGGCACATTTTCCAGGCGATTGGTCTGGGCGACCCGCTGCGGGATGCCGCTCATCTCGAACAGGCTGGCGACCGCTTCGGGTGCTTTCTCATATCCCAGGCTGGCGACCGGGCGCAGCGTGCTGCTGGCGTCGTCGTACAGCGACAGATAGGCTCCATGTGCCAGGGTGAAGCGCAGCGCCCAATCGAGCGTCAACTCGAAGACGCTGTACAGGTTGATCGAGTCGCTCAGTTCGCGGTCGATCTGCGCCAGCGTATCAGTCTCTCGTACTCGCTGACGTTCCAGTGCCGTCGTCGCCTCGACACGGGCGGCACGCGCCAGTGCCGCTGCGATCAGGTGGGCACAGGTGGTCAGCCGCGCTGAATCGCTCGTTTGCACGCCAGTGAGTAAGAGGATGCCGTATTCCACCCCATCATACGCCAGCGGGAGGATCGTCTGGCTCGCTTTCGAGGTCGGTGCGCTGCCATTGTGCAGATTGCGAAAGCGCACATCGTCGGGCAGGATCAACCGTGCCTCGGACGCGCGCAGCGCCGCGCGCGCCGCGCCGGGGATGGCGCGGATCAATGCTTCCCGATCGTCCGCCCCGATCAGGGTCAATAAAAATGAATCAGGCGCGCTGTCATGCAGTGGCGCCAACGAATGCGGGGGTGAGTCGTTCATCGGGTCATCCTTACCGGGTATGGCTGGTGGCGGCAGCGTGAAAGGGCGTCATTACCTTCGGCGTGTAGTTAGATTATAAACCGCTTGCGTTGTTGCACAATGCAGCCGCATGACAACGATTGTCGGATAGGCGCGCTTCGGATATGATCAACATGGATTGTCCGCATAGACGGGTCGCGTAGCCCACCGATCTATCGAACCAGGATGCGCAAGGCATCGGGAGCCAGGTGATGAGCGATTACCCAGGGAATATCTCCGCCCGCTTGAAGGCGGCACGTGCGACCGACGCGGCGCCGATGGTATCCGCCGATCAGCCGACCGACCACTACGAGTCTTACAAAATACGCGCGCGCATGGTGGGGGTGCTGCTGCGTGACGCGCGTATCAAAGCACAGCGCACGGTCGAGGAATGCGCGGGACTGCTGCGCATCACCGCCGATCAGTACGAACGATGGGAATATGGTGACGAGGTGCCGTCGCTGCCGCAGCTCGAATTGCTCGCCTACTTCCTCGATGTGCCCATCAGTCATTTTTGGAGCGTCGATACCCTGGAGGCGAGTGCCCAGGACCCCGCGCGCACCCAGATCGACTATCTCGGCTTGCGCGATCGTATGATCGGTGCGCTGCTGCGGATCGCCCGTGAAGAACGCGGCTTGTCGCTGGAGGCGTTGAGCGACGAGACCGGAGTCGCCGTCGCGCAGATCGAGTCTTATGAGATGGGCGCGATCCCGGTGCCGATGCACGAATTGACGGTACTGTCGAACCCGCTGCGCAAGAGCATGACCTATTTTCTGGAGAGCAGCAGCCATCTGGGTGAGCTGCTGATGCTGCGCGAAGAATGGAAGCATTTCACCGGGCTGCCCGAAGACATCCGCAAATTCGCCGCCAACCCGCTGAATGTCGGCTTCATCGAGATCGCCATCCTGTTCAGCCAGATGCCCGCCGACAGCTTACGCCGTGTCGGTGAGAGCGTCCTCAATATCAGCCTGTAACAACGCACGAGGAGACCTCATTCATGAGCAGCGGTGCAGAACTGCAAGCACAAGGGATCAAGCTGTTTCAGCGCAAAGATTACGAAGAAGCAGCGCGCGTCTTTCAACAGGCAAAGACGGCTTATGAAACCGAAGGAAAAGCCGATATTGCCGCCGAAATGCAGGTCAATATCGGGCTGATCCACACCTCGCTCGGTGAACATCAGCAGGCGCTCGACGCCATGCAGGCTGCGCTGCCGGTCTTTCAAGCCCTGGACGATCAAAAGCGGATTGCGATGGTGCTGGGCAATATGGGGCGCGTATATGCCGCGCTCAACGACCGCGAACAGGCGTATGTGACCTACCGATCCGCCGCCGATATTTTCGACGCCATCGGCGAAAAGAAGCTGTACGGCGAGACGATGGTCGCTATCGGCGCGCTGCAAATGAAAGATGGCAAGCTGGGCGCGGGCGCCGCGTCGTATCAGGCGGGTCTGGAAGAGATCGACAACCTGAGCGCCAGTCAAAAGGTGATCAAAGGCTTGTCCGGCGTCGTCAGCCGTTTGACGGGCGGACAGACGAAGCAGGACTGATTGACTCGCCGCACGACAGCTTATCTGCCACTGTTCGTCGGGCTGTTCAGCCTGTGTCTGCTGGCATACAGCGGCGCGATCGAGTCGGGTGACGGGCAGCGTCTGCTGGACGCGGTGCGGTCGTGGGTCGATTGGGGCGACCTCAGGCTCGACCTCTCCAATTGGCAGACGCCATCGACGATCGCCGAAGTCACCTGGTTTCCGTTGGAGGATGCAGGCGTCGAACCCGGTCAGGTGATCGCGGCGGCGCCCCTGTACCTGCTGGCGCGGCTGGTGCCGGGGATCGGCGTGGTACACACGATCTGGCTGTTCAACGCCCTGGTGACGGCGGCGGCGGGCGTGCTGTTGACGGTCTATGCCCGCGCACTGAATGCGAGTCGGGGTGCGGCGCTGCTGCTGGCAGTGATACTGGTCGGCGCGACGGCGCTGTATCCCTACAGCAAGACCTTTTTTCGTGAACCCCTCACGCTGCTGCTATTCCTGTTTTCTGCATACGCCGCCCATCGGCTGCGCGTCTCTGGCTACCAGATCGTCCCGCTGATCGGGTGCGGCGTCGCGCTGACGGGGCTGCTGCTGACACGCGGATCGGCGCTGCTGGCGTTCCCGGCACTGCTGACGATCGCCGCGCCCGCCGTGAGCGATTGGGGCAATCTGCGCCGCGCCTGGCGCGATCGTCGGGTGCGCGCCGCTATTCTGGGATTGATCGTCGTCGGTGCGATCGGGATCGGTGTTCTGATCATCTTTGGCGCGCAGCTCGGACTGGGCAGCCGCTATGACGTGATCGCGCGGCTGGTCGGCGCGTCGGGCGAGACGATGCCGACGGCACTGGCGGCATATCTTCTCAGTCCGGGCGGATCGCTGTGGGGCACCTCTCCGATCCTGCTGCTGGCGATCCCTGGTGCGTGGCTCGCTGTACGTCGCCGCGCGCCGCGTCAAACCATCGCGGCTGTGCTGGCAGTCGGCGCGTTCGCGGTCGGTTATGCAATCTTCAACGGACGGTTCTGGTTCGGCGGGCTGTCGTGGACACCGCGTTTCCTGATCCCGGTGATCCCGCTGGTGCTGCTGGTCTGTCTGCCCGTATTCGAGCGCGCGGTCGCGCGTCCGCTGTCGCTGTGGGGCGCGCTGGTCACGGTGTTGATCGCCTATGGCGTCTGGATCAACTTCACCGCGGTGAGCCTGCCTTTGGGCGCCTATGCCCGCGCGCTGCCGCCGGAGTCGGGCGGCTTTCTCGATTGGGCGCCGGGATTATACGATCCGGCTTACTTTCGCTGGATGCTGCTGCCCGGACGCTGGAGCCAGGAACCGAGCGATCTGGCATGGACACTGATCGACGTGCCGGTCTTTTACAGTGTATTTGGCGTGCTGGCGCTGTCGGGCGTGTATGCTGCGTGGCGTGGGGGCACAGCAGGGCGTCGCTGGCTCGTCGCGGTAGCGCTGACGGTCGGCTGTGTCGTCACGACCGCCGCCGCCCTGAATCTGCTCCACACGCGCGACCCACGCTACCAGCCCAATCAACCTGAACTCGACGCGCTCCTACCCATTCTGGAACGCGAAACCGCCCGCGACGATGTGATCCTGTTGAGCAGCCCGCGCAACGTGCGTTATTTTCAAAACCGCGCTGTGCTGAACGACGCCGGGCGGGTGATCACGCTCGAACTGCAACCTGGCGAACGACCGTCCGAAGCGGAACCTGCCTTGTTGCAGAGCGACTATGCGCCCGCGCTGCTGACCAAAGAGACTCATCGCCTGATCACCAACCTGGCGACCACGCGCGATCGGCTGTGGCTGCTGGTGGACGGTTCACCGGACTTGTGGTGGAGTGTGCGCCCGGTGGAGCGATTCATGTCGGCATATTACTACCCGATCCGCACGATTCAGACAGGCGATTTGACGCGGCTGATCGAGTTCGACACTGCGATTGCGCCTGATCCTTTCGGGTTTCGCGGCGCTGAAATCGCATCCGATCTGCGCTTTGGCGACTCGCTTCGGCTGACTGGAGTCACGCTGTCCGACGAATCCGCCGCGCCGGGCGACTCGATCGGCGTGACGCTGTGGTGGACGACCGACTCGCCGCTGACGGCGCGTTACACCGTCGCGCTGTATCTGCGCACTCCCGACGGTGCCCCAATCACGCAAAACGACTCGGCGCCACTCAACGGGTTTTCGCAGACGGATTCGTGGCTGCCCGGCGTGCCGATGCCGGATCATCGTGGTCTGCGGCTGCCGAGTGGGTTAGCGCCGGGGAATTATCCACTGTGGGTCAAGGTCTACGACTATGGGGCTGACGGCGCGCCGCGCGATCTGCCTGTGACGGCGGGCGAGTCGCTGGATGGGGCGATCGGGGTGCTGCCCATCACGATTAGCGTGGGATGATTATGGTGTCTCGCGCACCAGCGCGATCTTGTCGGCATGGCTCATGAACGGCGCGCGCAGGATGGCGTATTTGTACTCGACGGCGATCCACAGCGTGTAGACCGTCAGCACGACGACGAGCGCGCCGATCGCAAGCTGGATCGGGCGGGGCGCTCGTCGCGTCACCCCCGTCAGCCACCAGCCCGCGCCGACGCAGAGGATCGGCGTGAACAGCAGCAGAAAGCGCGGGTCATACGAGACGAACAGCCACCACGCTGCAAAAAATGGGACGACAAACCATAACAGCAGCGGTGTGCGTCGCGCCAGCAGCACGACTCCAGCCAGCATCGTCCATCCGGTGAGCGCAAAATTGTTGGGCAGCGTCACAAAGATCGCCAGCGTGCGCAATGACCGTTCCGCCTGATCCGTCCAGGCGGTGTCGGGGATCAGGAAGCCCGCGCCGACCAGGTTGCGCACGTACCAGGGCGCGGCGACCAGGGCACAGGCGATCAGCGCCCAGATCGCACGCCGGGCGCGCGCCCCGCGATTCGCGCCCAGGAACACCGCGCCGATCAGCGCCCCCGCGAATAAGCCAATGCCGATCAGTCCGGCATTTTTGGTGAACGCCGCCAGCCCAATCATCACGCTCCCGACCAGCGCCTCCAACAGTCCGCCATGACGCCAAAAGCGCAGGGTGAACAAAGCGCCCAGCGTGTAAAAGGTCGCCATCGGCAGATCGACGTAGCCCGCCGACGCCCAGCGCGCGAACGCCGGAGTCAGTGCCAGCAGCAGCGCCGCTGCGAGTCCGACGCGCCGTTCGCCCACCTCGGCGCCGAGCAAAAATACGGCGGGCAGACACCCAAGCGCCAGCAGCGTCGCCAGCCCTTTTGCCAGCATCTCGTTTTCCCAGCCGCTCACCTGATACGCGAAGGTGTACAGCAGCGGCACCAGCACCGGGTACGTCCGGTACAGGCTGTCGGCGCCGATCAGCGGTTCGAGCGTCCCGGTCTGCCACATCGCCAGGGCGCTCGGACGGTAGATTCCGAGCGCATCTGCACGGCTGAATGGAAAATAGGTGCCGTTGAACACAATTGCAGCCGCGATGGCGGCGGTGATGAGGACAGCGGCATACTCGACTGGAGTCCAGGCTGCGCGCACTATGAAAGCCCCCTGCAATCGCCTGACCACCAGCGCACCGACCCCGATCGTCCCCATCCAAAGGATGGCGACGACTCCGATCGACCAGCCGACGCCCAGCAGCGCCAGCCACAGCATGATCAGCGTCAGCGATCCGACGCTCCAGGCAGCGAGCGTCGTCGTGCGTAAGACCAACGTCACCTCAGCCGACCGCGTGCGGCAGCGGGTCGCCGCGCAGTCCGGCGATCAGGTTGTCGGCGGTCATCAGCGCCATGCGGTCGCGCGTCGCGACGGTGGCACTGCCGATGTGCGGCACCACGATCACGTTGTGTAGTTTCATGAGCGGGTGATCGGCGGGCAGCGGTTCAGGGTCGGTCACGTCGAGCGCCGCGCCTGCGAGCCCGCCTGTAATGAGTGCTTCGTAGAGCGCGGCAGTATCGACTACGCCACCGCGCGCGGTGTTGATCAGCCGCGCCGACGGCTGCATCTTTGCCAGGGCGTCGGCGTCGATCAGATGGCGGGTGTGATCATTGAGCGGACAGTGCAGGCTCACAAAGTCGCTCTCGCGCAGCAGCCGATCGAGTGAGACGGTATCGGCACCGGAAACTTCTGTACCGGGTATGAGTGAGGGGCTGTACGCCAGCACACGCATGTCGAACGCGCGCGCCCGACGCGCCACCGCCTGACCAATACGCCCGTAACCGATCACGCCCAGTGTCGCGCCAGAAATATCGGCGCCGAGCAGCTCTGCGGGTGCCCAGGTCAGCCATTCACCTTCCTCGATGTAGCGCGTGCTTTCGTACAGTCGCCGTGCCGACGCCAGCAGCAGTGCGAAGGTGAGATCGGCGGTGGCGTCGGTCAGCACGCCGGGCGTGTGCCCGATGGCGATGCTGCGCGCCCGTGCCGCGCCCAGGTCGATATTGTCCACGCCGACCGCCATCTGACTGATCACGCGCAGCGTCGCGCCGACGCCGTTCATGAAGAACGCATCGATGCGGTCATTGACCGTGGTGACCACACCGACGGCGCCGGACGCGCGCGCGCACAGCACCTCATAGGGCGGTGGCAGGCGTTCGCCCCACACGTCGAGCGCGATATCCATCTCGGTGCAATAGTCACGCACGCGGTCGAGACCAGGGGCGGGGATGATGCGGGTGACAAAGACGTGACCGGACATGCGTTTGGCTCTCCAGAAAGGGGGATAGCGCGCATTATAATCCAGCAAGGTCTTCATTTACCCTTCACGTTCTATACGCCTTCAGGTGCAGTTATTTTGTCTGTGGTTATGTTCCTGAAGTTTTCCTGATGGACGACAGCGATCTGGATGCAGCATGAACCGACGTGATACGCGGGTACTCCTGGCGGCGCTGGCACTCCTGGGGATCGCCGCCTTTCTGATCCTGAATCTCGATCGGCTGCATATGCACCCCGACGAAGAACTGTCGTATCGCGCGACCGAAGGCGATCTGATCGACGTGCTGCGCTGGCAGATCGAGCTGCAAGACAATCAGGCTCCGCTGTGGTTTGTGATCCTGCGCATCTGGCGCACCTTTGCAGGCGATGCCGAGGCGACCAGCCGGGTCATGGGTATCCTGCTGGTGCTGCCCGCGCTGGCGCTGCTGATGCGCTGGGCGCGACTCGTCGTCGGGTGGAGGGCGGCGATCATCCTGCCCCTGCTGTTGGTGGGCAACGGAATGTTCTTTCAGTACACGCTCGACATCCGCATGTATCCGTTGGTGATGCTCACTGCTGCACTCAGCACCTATGCGCTGTTCCGATGGAGTCATGAGCGCACGCCGCGATCGGCGGCGCTGTACGGGATCACGCTGGCGCTGATGCTGTACACGCATTACCTGCTGATTTTTTTGATCGCCGCGCACGGACTGTTTGTGCTGTGGATCATCGCGGCGGATCGACGGCGTGTACGTCGCATCATCGTCGAAGCAGGCGCGGCGGCGATCGGCGCTGTCTTGTGGCTGCCCTGGCTGCCCGTCATGCTGACTCAGATCGCGCATTTGCGCGCGGTGGAAGCCGCTTCCGGGACAGCGCGCGGCGGTGTCGGCATCGGCGTGAGTACGCTGGCTACGACGCAGGAATCAGTCGAAGCACTGATCGGGTTTGCCAGCAACGGTTTGGCACCGTTGTATGCGCTGCTGGCAGTCGTTGGCGTCGCGCTGGCATGGCGACACGGACGCGCCGCGCGGCGCACGCTCGTGCTGGCGCTGTTGTGGGCGGTCGGCTCGACGGCGATCACGCTGATCGTCAATCGCGTGGCAGGCGTGTATGCCCCGCGCTATGTCGCGCACCTGACCCTGGGGATCGCACTGGTGATCGCTGTACCCGTCGCCCTGCTGCCGATTGGTCGCCTGGCACGTGGACTGCTGGTCGTCGGTTTTGTGGTGCTGAATCTGGCGACATTTTCGGCGTCGCTGCCAATCCGTATTCCATACCGCGATCTGCTGCAACAGCTCGGTGCGGCAGCGCAGCCCGACGACGTGATCCTGTTGGCGCGGGGCGGGGAAGGAGACGGCTTTGTGCAGTGGCAGCTGCAGCATTATCTGCCGCTGGCGCTGCGCGACAATATCACCACCGATCTCGATAGCGCACTGCGATCGCCGCGTATCTGGCTGCTGACAGGCGACTGGTTCAATCAGTCGGTGCGGGCGACCTTCGATGCGATCGAGCCGGATTATCCGCTTCGGCTCGTGATAGGCGACTGTACCCGATCCTGGTGTTATCTGGCACAGCTCCTCCAGGTACGGGATCGACCCGCATTTGAATAAATCCAAATTGGTGTACTATGGATTGTCATCTTGCAGTACGATGATGGGGTTACCGTCGGAGTAGGATCAACGTATGTCTGCCGAATTTATCGCACGCGAGTCGTTCAGGAGCGATCGACGCAGCCCACTTCGCTTCATTCTGTCGCATATACTGCATCATCCGCTGTTCGGCGTGACGATGATCATCGGCGCGTTCGCCAATGCTGCTCTGGCATCGGCTGTGCCGTATTTCGTCGGACAGGCGTTCAATGCCGTCAATGAAGGACAGAGCTTCGAGGTGGTCTCCAGCGCGGCATGGGCGATTATCGCGTCGCAGCTGTTGCGCGCGGGCTTGCAGTTGATGCGCAATTTCTCATCGGAGATTTTTGCGCAGCGCATCGAGCGCGACGTGCGCGACGAGCTGTACGCCAGCCTGCTGGGCAAGAGCATGACCTTTCACGATATGCAGCCGGTCGGCGAAATCATGGCGCGCGTGACCAACGATGTGCGCGAGATGAATTTGATGATGAACCCAGGCATGAACCTGATCATCGGGTCGGGCTTTTTCGTGGTGCTGCCGATCGTGAGCGCGCCGCTGCTGTATCCTGATCTGATCCTGGTGCCGCTGGTGTTCACAGTTGGGTATGTGCTGGTACAGGCGCGCTATCTGCGCCTGCTGCGCCCTAAAGCCGAAGCCGTGCGCACGGGCTTTGGCAGGATGAACGCACATGCCGCCGAAGCCCTCGAAGGCTTGCAGGTGGTCAAAGGTGCCGCACAGGAAAAGCGTGAGTCGGCGCGCTTTGGCGTACTGGTGGACAATCTGCGCGCGGCGATCGTGCGTCAGGGCGACATCGAGGCGGATTATCTGCCCCTGCTGCTGCTGGGCTTGAGTACCTTCAGCGCCTTTGTCCATGCGGCGCTGCTGTATTCAACCGGCGCCATCTCGATCGGGACGGTGGTCGCCTTCATCGGACAGATCGCCTTGTTCGGCTTTCCGGTATTCACCTCGCAATTCGCCTTTTCTCAGCTTTCCAGTGGTGTCGCCAGTGCTGGACGCATCCTGAGCCTGATCAATATCGAGACCGACCTGGATCAGAATGCCGCTGGACACATCGAGGCAATCCGGGGCGCAGTCGTCTTCGAGAACGTTGATTTTGCATATAACGCTGGCGATAAGTCCATTTTGCACGGCATATCATTCACTGTCGAGGCAGGCAAGACGGTCGCCATCGTGGGTCAGACGGGCGCGGGCAAGACCACGCTGACCAAGCTGGTCAATCGCACTTACGACGTGGATTCTGGACAGATCCTGGTCGATGGTACGGACGTGCGTCAGTGGAATCTGGCGGCGCTGCGCTCGCAGATCAGCATCATCGAACAGGATATTTTCCTGTTCAGTCGCTCGATCGCCGACAACATCCGCTTTGGCAAGCCGGATGCGCCGATGGACGCGGTGATCGAGGCGGCTAAAAAAGCCCAGGCGGATGAATTCATCAGCGACT
Source organism: Anaerolineae bacterium (assembly GCA_034437395.1). Classification (GTDB taxonomy): domain Bacteria; phylum Chloroflexota; class Anaerolineae; order Aggregatilineales; family Phototrophicaceae; genus Flexifilum. Next base: position 31,832 of record DAOTUN010000032.1, read on the forward strand.
TTCCCGAAGGCTACGACACCATCATCGGACAGCGCGGCGTCACCCTCAGCGGCGGACAGCGCCAGCGTATCGCCATCGCTCGTGCGTTTTTGACCGATCCGCCGATCCTGATCCTCGACGATAGCACCAGCGCCATCGACAGCGCCACCGAGGACAAGATTCAACAGGCGATCTGGGCGGCAGCGCGTGGACGCACCACGCTGCTGATCACGCATCGTCTGTCTCAGATTCGGTGGGCGGATCATATCATCGTGCTGCGCGGGGGAACGATTGTCGCGCAGGGGGGGCACGAGGTGCTGCTTGAAACATCCGATGCCTACCGCCGCATCTTTGCCCGCTACGAAACGGCGCCCGCGACTCTTCCTATCGACGGCTGACGAACGAACAGTCGGACGCAGCGATCTGTGTCCTTACGAAAAGGCAAAATCGACATGGCAATCCTGGCTGGTTTAGCCGCCGACAACTACGACCGCACCTACAAAGACGATGTGCTCTTTCGACGCGCCACGACTTATTTCGCCGCGCATCGCAGTCGCGTCCTGGCGATCCTGGGACTGGTGGTGATCTTCGCAGTGGTTGGCGCAGTGATTCCGATAGCGACGGCGCTCGGCGTCGAGGCGCTGCGTCTGGACGATCGCGGCGGTGTCATCACGATCATCGCTGTTTTAGGCTCGATCGCCATCGGAGACTATTTTCTCTATCGGTCGCGGCGGCGGCTGTCGGCGCGGTTGGTGGCGGACATCATTGGGGCGATGCGCAAGGATGCCTTTGACGCGGCAATGGCGCGCGACCTGTCGTTCTATGACGACAACAAGACCGGCAAGGTGGTGAGCCGCATCACCACAGACACGCAGGAACTCAGCCAGGTCATCCTGATCACTGCCGACATCGTGACACAGACATTGGAATTCCTCCTGATCCTGATCGTGCTGCTGACACGCGAATGGCGCCTGACGCTGCTGCTGTTGGGGTCGATGCCGATCGTGGTCGCACTGGCGCTGTCGTTCCGCCATTTTGCTCGTCTGGTCACGCGCCAGGGGTCGCGTTCACTGGCGGTGGTGAACGACAATATCCAGGAGAGCGTGACCGGGATCACGGTCGCCAAGAATTTCCGACAGGAAAAGGTGATCTACGAGGATTTTTCCCAGGTCAATCGCCAGTCGTATGAGGTCAATATCCGGCGCGGATTCGTATTTGCGCTGATCTTCCCGGTGATGAATGCGCTGTCAGGCTTTGTGATCGCAATGGTCGTCCATGTGGGCGCGCTGATGGCGATCGAGGGTGCGATATTGCTGGGCGCGTGGTTCCTGTTTATCCAGGGCGTAGACCGCTTTTGGTTTCCCGTGATCAATTTGTCGTCCTTCTGGAGCCAGCTTCAGGGTGGTTTGAGCGCGATGGAACGCATTTTCGCGCTGATCGACGCCGAAAATACGGTCATCCAGACTGCCAGCGACAAACCGCCCGCCTGGATCGAGGGCGAGATCATCTTCGATCGGGTGACCTTTGCCTACAAGACGGACGGCGAAAAAATACTGGACGACTTTTCGATGCGGATTGCGCCGAGCGAGAGCGTGGCGATCGTCGGACACACCGGGGCGGGCAAGAGTTCGCTGATCAAGCTGGTGACGCGCTTTTACGAATTTCAGGGTGGGACGATTCGTATCGATGGACACGACATAAGGGGCTATGACCTAGCTGCCTATCGCGCGCGCCTGGGGATTGTGCCACAGCAGCCGTTCCTGTTCAGCGGGACGGTGATGGACAACATTCGCTATGCTCGTCCCGACGCGACTGATGCCCAGATCATGAAGGTCGCTACCAGTGTTGGCGACGGGGAATGGATGGAGGCGCTGCCTGACGGTCTGACGTCAGACGTGGGCGAACGCGGCGCGCGTCTGAGCATGGGGCAGCGCCAGTTAGTGGCGTTGATGCGGGTGCTGGTGCAGCGTCCGGCGATTTTCATCCTGGACGAGGCGACCGCCAGCATCGATCCGTTCACTGAAATGCAGATTCAGGAAGCACTCGACTTGATCCTGAAGCAGTCCACGTCGATCCTGATCGCGCATCGCCTGAGTACCGTGCGTTCTGCCGATCGGATCATCGTCCTGCAGCAGGGCGCGATCATCGAGGAAGGCGGACACGACTCGCTGATGCGCCAGGGCGGTCACTATGCCGAGCTGTATAACACCTATTTTCGGCATCAGAGTTTGGAGTATGTCGAGAACGCGCGCGTGACGCTGGGGGCGGGGTAATCTCGACCAGGGGTGTCCAGTCCTGGTGAAACAAAAGTCCTGACTCTGGCTGCTATGATGCGCGACAATGCCTTTGAAGTGCTGCCTCAGCGCGACGTCAGCTCCGAGCCGGTGGGCTTGATTCCCAACACCTCGAGCCAGGCATGACAATTCATCTTATGATATATCCGCGCCATATCCTGGACGCTGTAGGGCGACTCGGCGTCGGTCAGCCACCAGTTGATCAGCGCCATCAACGATGCTGCCATATGATCGACCAGAAGCTCGATTGGCAGCGTGAAAGTGGTGATCCCTGCCTGCTGTGCATACGCGACCAACTGCTCACGGGTGCGCATCGCCAGATATGCCTGAATGCGTTTATCGATGGTGGCGCCCGCCGAGGATCCCAGGATGAGGCGGTAGATAGGGCGGTATTCTGCTGCCTGTTGAAATGCTACCAGACAGGGTGGGTTGCCGTCCGGCAGTAAGTCCGCCAGGGTGATCGGGGGCAGGGCGGCTGCGAGCGCGTCGTAGATGTCGTGCAGCCCGCGCATGAGCAGGTCGTGTTTGTCGGCGAAGTGCAGATAGAAGGTCGCACGGCTGAGATCAGCGCGATCGGCAATATCCTGAATGGGTATGGCGTCATAGCCCCTTTCGAGAATCAACACGATCAGGGCATCGAAAAATGCCTTGCGTGTGCGGGCACGGCGACGGTCAGGGCGCTGCATGGTGACAGGGATTGGATCAGGTTTTGAGTTCACAGCATCACTCCACCTCAATAGTAGACAACTATCCAATTATAGACATCATGCGATCATCGTCTATTGACATGATATGACTTGTCCCATTTAATTATAGACATTCGCGCATGTATGTTTAGTAATTGCGCACAACCAAGGATGCCACTCATGACCTCCAGGACAATGCCTGTTCACAAGGGTGCGCCCATCTGGGGCGGAATCAACGAATTTCGCGCCGATCAGCTCGGCTTTCTCATGTCGATGCATCAGCGTTATGGCGACATCGTGCAAATACCGATGTTCACTCAGAAAGTCATTCTGATCAGCCATCCCGATCTGATTCAGGCGGTGCTGGTGACCCATGCCGACAAGATTACCAAAAGTGATCTCGACCATGCCATCTTTTCGCGCTCGATGGGCAATGGTTTACTCAGCAGCGAGGGTGACTTTCACAAGCGCCAGCGTAAATTGATGCAGCCCGCCTTTCACCACAAACGCATCGACGCCTATGGGCGTGTGACCACCGAGTACACCCTTCAGATGCTCGACGGCTGGCGCGATGGTCAGGCGATCGACATACACGACGCCATGACCAGGCTGACGTTGTATGTGGTGAGCAAGGTGCTGTACGACGCCGATGTGAGCGATCACGCCGACGGCATTGGTGACAGTGTACATGTGATCAATCATGAAGGCGAAGAGCAGTACAAGCAGGGATTTACCCTGCCAGCATGGATTCCGACGCCGCAAAATCGCGCGATCCGGCGGTCGGTGCTTCATGTCGATGCCATCATGCTGCCGATCATCGAGGCACGTCGTTCGAGCGGTGAGGATCACGGCGATCTCCTGAGTATGCTGCTGGCGGCACAGGATGAAGTGACCGGAGTCGGGATGACCGATCAAGAGGTGCGCGACGAAGCGGTGTCGCTCTTCCTCGCCGGACACGAGACGACCTCCAACGCGCTGGCATGGACATGGTACTTGCTCGGTCGCCATCCTCAGGTCGAGGCGAAGCTGTACGCCGAACTGGACGCTGTATTAGGCGGACGCACCCCGACGACCGCCGACCTGTCGAGTCTGAAATACACCGACTGGATCGTCAAAGAGTCGATGCGGCTCTATCCCCCGGCGTGGATATTGAATGGGCGCACGCCCCAGGAAGACCTGCACATCGACGGGTACACGATCGAGAAAGGGTCGGTGATCTTCATCTCGCCCTGGGTACAGCACCACGATCCGCGTTATTTCGCTGAACCCGATGCGTTCCTGCCAGAGCGATGGGCGAACGATTTTGACAAATCGCTGCCGCGCTATGCCTACTTTCCATTTGGCGGCGGACCGCGCGTGTGCATCGGCAACGCATTCGCGTCGATGGAGGCGCGCCTGGTGCTGGCGACGATCGCGCAGCGCTATCAGGTGGCGATCGACCCCGATCAGACTGTAGCTCTGGAGCCGCTGATCACGCTGCGTCCGAAAGACGGCTTGCGCGCGACACTGCATCGCCGTGAGCCGCTGGCTGAAGGGCTGGAGCTGGCTGAAGGGCTGGAGCTGGCTGAGGCGCTGTCGCTGTAGGCAATCCGCTGAAAAATGGGGTGAGGTGGTCAGCTGCCCACTCCACTTTTGGCGCTATACTCAGTGTATTCAGTACACGATATCTATGAGGTTACGATGATCGCGCAATCCGTAAAACGCATGACGTCAGAAGAATATCTCGACTTTGAACGCGCCAGCAGCGAGCGGCACGAGTTCGTAAACGGGGAGGTTTTTCTTATGGCGGGTGCCTTGATTGAACACACAACGATTACGTTCAACGTTGGTGCATCGCTGCACAGTCAACTGCGCCCGACATCTTGTCGCGTCGTGGGCATGGACACGAAAGTGCGGATTCGTGTGCGTGATTATGTCTATCCCGATCTTATCGTAGTGTGCGGCGAACCCCAGTTTCACGATAATAAACGCGATGTTTTGCTGAATCCGACCGTGATCATCGAGATTCTATCCGCTTCAACGGAAGCTTATGATCGAGGCGCAAAATTCGCCTCGTATCGCGCCGTCCCGTCTGTACAGGAATATATTCTGATCGCGCAGGATCGTCCGCGCATAGAACAATATATCCGCCAGGACGGTGAAATCTGGCAGTTTCGCACGGCGGATGGTCTGGATGCAGCCATCAATTTGCCGTCGATCGGCGCGCGTCTGCTGTTGGCGGACGTGTTCGAGCGGGTGACGTTCGAGCCGGAACCAGACGATGAGAGCGCCTCGTTGGACTTGACTTCACCCTAGGAGCGCATAAAAATGCGTCCGATCAAATGCGCTAAATCAGCTCGACCGCCATTGCCACTGCCTCGCTCCCTCCCAGGCACAACGACGCGATCCCACGTTTGAGTCCGCGTTGTTTGAGGGCGTGGATCAGCGTGATCAGCACCCGCGTCCCCGATGCGCCGATCGGATGACCGAGGGCGATCGCCCCGCCGTTGACGTTGAGCTTCTCATACGGCAGCTTGAAGCCGTCCTTTGCCAAGCCTTTCACATCTGCGACCACCTGTGCCGCGAACGCCTCGTTCAACTCCACCAGATCGACATCCGCCATCGTCCAGCCCGCCCGCGCCAGCGCGATCGGGATCGCCTTGACCGGGGCATAGAACAACCACGCCGGATCGACCGCCGCCTGACCATACGCTACGATGCGCGCCAAAGGCGTGATTCCCTTCGACTCGGCATAGGCGCGCGATGCCACCACGACTGCTGCGGCGCCGTCGTTCATGCCCGGTGCGTTCCCTGCCGTGACGACTCCGTCCTGCTCAAACGCGGGCTTGAGCTTTGCCAGCGCCTCGACGGTCGTACTGGGGCGGATCGACTCGTCGCGGTCGATGATCGTGTCCTCATGTTTGCCGTTGATACAGACTGGGACGATCTCGTCTGCGAAATGCCCCTGCGTGGTGGCGAAATGGGCACGCATGTGGCTGGTAAAGGCATAGTCGTCCAGTTCGGCGCGAGTCACATTCAGCTCGCGCGCGACAAATTCGGCGGCATTGCCCATGCCCCAATCACACAGACTGCACCATAGCCCATCGTTTTGCAGCGCGTCGATCAGCTCGGTCTTGCCATACTTGAAACCAGTGCGGTGGTCGCGCAGCAGGAAAGGGGCATTGCTCATGCTCTCCGTCCCGCCCGCGATATAAATCACGCCGTCATCGGCTTTGATGGCGTTGGCGGCGATCATGACCGCTTTCAAGCCGCTGCCGCAGACTTTATTGACGCTCAACCCGCCGACGCTGGATGGAATACCCGCGCCGATACTGACCTGACGTGGCAGCGCCTGTCCGACGCCCGCGCTGACGACGTTGCCCAGGATCACCTCGCTCACATCTTCGGCGTCGATTCCCGCCCGTGCGACTGCCTCGCGCACGGCGATCTGTCCTAACTGCGCGGCGGTCAGGCTCGCTAATCCCCCTAAAAACCTGCCGATCGGGGTGCGCGCCCCGCTCAGGATCACGACTTCATGCTGAGTCATCGATTGTCCTTTGTGGTGTGATTGCCGCTACAGTGCTGTACAACGACTGCCAGACAGCGCGTAATTCGACAGCCGTATTTTCAATCAGATCGGGGATCACGCGCGTATTGCCGATGGTGGTCATGAAACTGGCGTCGTTCTGCCAGCGGGGGACGATATGAAAATGAGCGTGGTCAGGGATGCCCGCGCCCGCTGCTTTACCCAGATTAACGCCCAGATTGAATCCAGCAGGGTCGTACAGGCTGCGCAGCGCCGCCAGCGCCTTATTGACGGTGACCATCAGATCGGTCAGCGCCTCGACAGGCAGCATTTCCTGGCTGGCGACATGGGCATATGGGACGACGATCAGGTGTCCGTTGCTGTATGGATACAGGTTGAGCGCCACAAAGACGTGGGGCGAACGGGCGATCACCTGCGGATGATCCGGGTCAGCCGCCAAACCGCAAAATACACAGCCGCCATCGGTGGGCTTGGTCTCGCCGCGTATATATTTCATGCGCCAGGGAGTATACAACTGATCCATAGTTCGTCATCCAGCATCCAACCCATTTTTGCAGAAATGATAACATAAGCGCTATGCGAATGCCGAAAAGCAGGAATCATGAGCGACCTTACACGCGAGACGATAGCATTGGCATTGGGCGATCGCCCGCACGAGTTCTATGACTCGATCGCCAGCAGCAGCGATCGCGCGCTGGCGCTGCTGGAAAAAGGCGTGCCCTCTGGAACCGTCGTGATCGCGGATCAGCAGACCAGCGGACGCGGGCGTCTCGGTCGTGCCTGGCTGTCACCGCCGGGCGCGGCGCTGATGCTGTCGGTGGTGCTGCATCCGCCCGCCAACGCGATGAGCGATGTCGGTATGATGGCGGCGCTGGCGGTGGTAGAGACGATCGCGGCTATGGGCGCGACGGGAGCTGGCATCAAGTGGCCCAACGATGTGCAGATCGGCGGACGCAAGGTTTGCGGCGTGCTGCCTGAGTCAACCTGGCAGGGTGAGCGGCGCATCGGCGCGATCGTCGGCATCGGAATCAACGTGCGCGTCGATTTTGCGGGGTCACCGCTGGCGGACAGCGCGATCAGCCTGGAAGATGTGGTTGGGGCGGTCGATCGCACGGCATTTCTGGTCAATCTGCTGGCGCGTATCGATCATTGGTCGGCGCTTTTGGGGAGCGATGCGATTTTCACGGCATGGCGTGGACGTTTGAACATGATCGGACGTGCGGTGACCGTCCATACGCCAACTGGAGTGATTATTGGCACAGCGGATCGAGTTGAACGTGACGGCACGTTATGGGTAGCCGACGCCGAGGGGGCGCTTCAGCGGGTGATCGCCGGGGACATAGCGATAGGAACACAGGATTAGCCTATGGGTATCAAGCTCGATTGGCAGACCAGCAGTGGCAAAGATCGTCAGACCAGCAGCGGCGAAGACCCCGCCAGCCGCGCCAAACGGCGGTCGGCACAGCGTCGGTTCGTCCTGTTCATCATCGGGATTGCGCTGGCGGGTATCGGGATCGTCGGCGCGGCGCTGCTGCGTCTGCGTGAGGTCGATACCACGCTGCAAGCCGGACTGCGCGTGTCGGTCGAAAACGAAGTGACGGCGCTGCGCCTCGGTGACCGCGCTGCTTTTCTTGACGCGCAGTGGCGATCGGAGGGCGATCCCGACGTGACCGCGGGATGGGTGTCGGTGCAGCAAAACGCCTTCGACTCCTATCAGACCCTTAAATTGCAGCAGGATGTCACGCTGACTGGACGGGTGCTGGATGTAACGCTCGATGGACAAAATGGGCGCGTCCATATCGAAGAGATCATCGACGGCGTACCCTATGGCGTGATCTGGTTCTACTGGCGTTTTGATGAGGGCTGGCGCCATGTCCCGCCCGCCTACGGCTTTTGGGGAGATGCCGGAATGTTCGAGGATGCAGGCGAACGATTCGCTGTTGTCTATCGGTCGGTCGATGCGCCGATCGCGGCGGCGATGGCGACGGAACTGCCGCGTGGGTTTGATGCCTTGTGCGCGCTGTTCGCCTGTGGCGGACTGCCCGCGATCACGGTCGAGATCGTTCCTGACCCCGACCTGACGCCGGGGTGGTCTGCCGATGATCCCTGGCGCGTGCGTCTGCCATCGCCTTATGTGACGCGCGCGCGTCTCGATATTCCGTTCGAGGGGGCGCTGCGGAGCGATCTGGCGGGCTTAATTACCAGACGGTGGACCGATGCCATCACCGTTGATCCCGGCACCGATGCCGCCTATCTGCGTGGTGCGGTCGAGGCATACCTGATCGAGGAGTTTTCCGGCGTCGATACCGGATCGCATCTGATCACCAGCCTGATCGAAAATTATGGCACCCTCGCCGCCGCGCGCCTGATCGATAGTTTGACACCGGATACCCGCATCGGCGTCTTAGGCGGAATCGCCAGTGAGCCGCTCGACGTGATCCGGCTCGACTGGCGCGACTATCTGGGCTATCTGCTGAGGCGGGAAGGAGCGAGCGGGATCGAGGTCACGTCCGTGATCAGGGAAAGCACGGCAGAGGGACGCACGGCGCTGCGTGCGATCGTCACCGGGCAGGGGATCGGCACGACCGAGATCGTGTTCGTCCTGACCGAGGAAAATCAGTGGCGGCGTGCCGAATAAACGGTTTCAGATAGTTTCAGAGTTTGTTCGCCCGATTTAGGGTGCCGAACCGAATTGATGTTACACTCATCGTGTAATCAGTCTCGATCGCCTGATAGACGCTGCCTGTACAGATGCTATGTGAAAGGAACCTACATGGACTTGGATTCGCTGCGCGGCGGACCAGAGCCGATCGCAGAAGACGACGGCGCGATGGATTTCGTCTTTGACGACATCAACGAAGTGAAATTATTTTTGGGGATGACGGCGGTCGAGCGGATGTTCCTCTCGATCTTCCTGTTCATGAACGTCGCCGTGATCGGCGTGGCGCTGCTGTTGGCGACGGGACGGCTGGTACTTTAGAGTGTGTGCGACCTGAGTGGGGCACGAATCAGGGTGTCTCTACGCCGAACTTACGCTGACCCATCCTCTATCGAACGGGGGCAACATGATCACTATTCCCTGGCGGACAGGCGTGAATATGCGCGAGTTCGCCTTTTACGGCACATCGGCGGTGCGGCACAGCAGCGCGGCGCTCCTGCGCGCACAGCTCGTCGCGCTGAACGAACTCGGCGTCAAAGTAGTGCGCTTCTTCGCCAGTCATCGTGATTTCGACACTGGTCGCTGTATCGATCAGGTGCGCGCCGCCCTCACCCGGCTCGATGAATTTAATATGCAGGCGATCCTGTGTCTGGACGACGGACTGACCGGTGCCGGCTTCATCATCCAGGGCACGGAAGGCTGGCACAACCAGACTCAAGGACATTACAACTCCGATTTTTGGCTGACGGGCGCCTGGCGCGGCGTGCATCTGCCGCAAGCGCGCGCGTTTGCCAGCGCCTTCAAAGATCATCCGGCGATCCTGATGTGGGAACTCGGCAACGAATTTGCGCTGCATCCGCGCGATGGCGGACAGCGTATCCCACGTCGTACAGCCAGCGCCGCCTTTTTGGGTTACGCCCGTGAAGTGAGCGAGACGCTCAAGAGTCTGTCTCCAGCACATCTGATCAGTACCGGGCTGGTCAACAGCCGCCATGTGACCGCGCTGGAAGATGGTGAAACGGCGGCTGAGTTTGGACGGCGACTGTACGGTCTGCCGTCGATCGATGCGGTCTCGATCCACTACTACGCTCACGACGGTGAACGCAACTACGCAGGAAACGAGGTCGATATCGCGCGCGCCCTGGGTAAGCCGTTCTATATCGGTGAGGTCGGCGCGCACCATGCCGAGAGCGGCGATCGCGCGGCATACTACCGTGCCGAGATCGACTCATGGCGCGGGGCGGGCGCGTTTACGGTGCTGCCCTGGGCATTCGACTCGTCTCCGGCGGATGTCGGCGTCAGCGACCTGTATGCGATCGCTAAGATACATGGCGATTACGAGCGCCTGCGCGACCTGCTGCGCGGCTATCGCGCCGATGTGACCCGCTTCCTGCTGATCGCCGCACAGCCCAAGCCGCAGCCGGAAGATGTCCCGCAGCCGCCAAAGCCCGAACCGATCAAGCCAGCCGAACCGATTACGCCGATCGGGGATCGTCCTGTCGTTCCTGACACCGGAGTTATTCCGCCGAAGATCATCATCGCCCCTCAGCCCGATCCAGTCATCCCGACCAAGCCGATCGAGCCGCCGGAAACGCGCACGCCGACCGAGCCGATCGTCCAGCCGATCACGCCAGATGTCGGCGCATTTCGGCTGCAACTGCCTATGACATGGGCGTACCAGATACGCGGACGTTTCGATGATCCGGTCAATTATGACTCGCGTTTTGTGCAGCGCCGCGAGGGGATGTTGTTCATTCCTGATACCGCCGAACGTCCGCTCGAAGTGCTGGCGGCACAGCGCGGCGTCGTCTCGCGCCTGGGCAATTTCGCGGAGGGCTACGGCATCTTTGTCATCCTCCGGCACAACTGGAACGGCGAAAATTACGCCACCTGGTATGGGCACCTCGACCGCGCGGTTGTGCAGGAAGGGCAGTTTGTCAATGCGGGCGAGGTGATCGGCTACGCGGGCGACAGCGGCAGCGCCGAGCAAACAGCGCTGTTTCTGACGGTACAGCAGCTCGACAGCGGCTTGCGCGGTTATGTCGTCGATCGGGTGATCGACCCGGCGCCCTTGCTGGCGCTGACCGTGCCCGCGCGCGATGAAGCCCAGTTTGGCGCCGATGTCAGTGTGCCCGATGGCACTGCCTTCAAACCGGGTGTGCCGTTCAAGAAAGTGTGGCAGGTGCGCAATACCGGGACGACCACCTGGGGCGCCGGGTATCGCCTGGCGTTCTTCGCCGATCTATCGATGAACAGCGGCGCCAGCGTACCGATCCCGGTCACCCGCCCCGGTGAGACAGCACAGATCGCCGTCGATCTGATCGCCCCGCTGATGGTTGGCAGCTTTCAATCGTCGTGGAAACTGCAAAACGCCGGAGGCGCCTTTTTCGGCGACCTGTTGTACACGCAGATCGTGGTCGTCCCCGCCGACGCCGCGAAGCCCAAGCCGAGTCTGGCGCGTTTTGCCGCCGACGTGACCATCCCTGACGGCACCCCGCTCCTGCCCGGTCAGACCTTCACCAAAATCTGGCGCCTGACCAATGCGGGCGTCACGACCTGGGACAATACCTACTCGCTCGTCCACATTCGTGACGAACGCATGGGCGCACCGGAGAGCGTGCCGCTGCCCGAAACGCGGCGCGGACGATCCGGGGAGGTCGCGGTCACCATGACTGCGCCGACGCGACCGGGCATCTACCGTTCGATCTGGAAACCGCGCGACCCGACGGGCAATTTCTTCGATCACGAAATGTACCTGGAGATCGACGTGATCGACCCGTCACAGCGTCCGCTGCCCCCGGAAAAATACGACTCCCCGGTCAGCAGCGCCGACGGGCGCCGCTACAGCATTGGCTGGCGCTTTGGCGTCGATGTGCCTTATGGGGCGGGCGTGCATCAGGGCGTCGATTATGTCTCGTCGGTCAACGCGCCAGGGATGCGAATCGTGGCTGCGGCGCCCGGCAAGGTATGGGGATCGTTCGCCTGTGATGTCTGCACACCAGAACGACCGAGTTTCCGACTGCACGGCTTGTCGGCGGCGCAGCAGCGCGCAGCATTGAGCGACCCGCAAAAACCCTGGAATTACGGGTTTGGACATCTGGTGATCGTCGAATACGCACTCGACGTATTGTCGCAGGGCGGACGACGTGCCGTCGCCTCGCTCGGATTGACCAGCGGGCGTCCGGCGCGGGTGTTCGTCTTCTACGCCCACCTGAACGACATTTTCGTCAGTAAAGGGGCGCCGGTCAACGCCGGCACGCCGATCGGCGCGATGGGCGACTCGGGCAATTCATTTGGGACGCATCTGCATTTAGAGGTGCGCGTGTGCGACCCGGATCGGCGCGATCGCGTGTTTCCGCTGTCGCTGCGCGAGACGCGCCGCATCGACCCGCTGACGATGTTCCGGGAATAATCAGTCATGAATAAGGGTGACGCACCGCCGTGCGGCGCGTCACCCTTACATCATTTATCTGTCGTCGCGTGCTATGTCAGCGCGCGGTCACCGACGCGGACGCAAGCGCCGGGCTGATGGTCGCGCCCTGGTATGCCAGCGCGGTCGGCGCGTCGGCGTCGATCGTCGTCGTCCCTGCTGCGATCGCCCGGAATGTTACCGTGAAGGCGCTGAACCGCCCCGTCACCGAGCCGCCCAGTTCGCCCGCCGCGACCTCGATCGCGCCTGTCGCGTTGTCGAAGGTGCTGACGATCACCTGATCGAGCGCCGTCCCCGGCGTCACCGACACCACTTGCAGCAGTGCCGGGTCGAAACGCAGATGCACGTCCAGCCCGTCGATCTGGCTGGCGACAATGCCCGCCCCGGCGCTGGCATTGTTCCCGGCGCGGACGGTCAGCGTGAACGTCCGCCCGACACGGGCGCCCCCGCGCGG
>DAOTUN010000033.1:0-7193 GCA_034437395.1 Anaerolineae bacterium
GCGCGGATCGCGCTTTAATAGGGGTATGTCCAGACACGGAATAATCCGCACATGACCGACAGCGCCGCCTTACCCCCGCCCAAACCAGCCGCCGCGCCGACCTTCATCGACGACAGCGCCGCCCTGCCGCCGATCACGACCGCGCCGCCGCGATCGCGCCCTGCCGCGACCCCAGTACGCGATCGCGCTGGCGACCGCGCGCGCGGGCTGATCGCGGCGCTCGACCTGCCGCTGCTGCTGGTGGTCGGACTGCTGGTGGCGATCGGCAGCCTGATGATCTACAGCACTACCTTCGACTGGAGCTATCAGGAATTCGGCTCGGACACCGCCATCTTCATGGTGCATGTGCGCAACCTGATCATCGGTGTGGTGCTGCTGATCGCTATGAGCCTGATCCCGTACCGCATCTGGCGGCGGATCGCCGTCGTGCTGCTGCTGGCGACGATCGCGGGCTTGATCGCGGTGCTGGTCTTCTCGGATGCGACCTTCGGCGCCCGCCGCGCTTTTTTACAGGGGTCATACCAGCCGGGCGAACTCGCGGAACTGATCATCGTGATCTATCTGGCAGCCTGGCTTGGGTCGAAACAGACCAAAGTCGCCAGCATCGCCTTTGGCTTGATCCCATTCACCATCCTGGTCGGCGCGGTCGGCGTGCTGGTGCTGCTGCAACCCGACCTCAGCACTGCCGCGACCATCTTCGTCGTGGCGACCCTGATGTATTTCCTGAGCGGCGCCAACATGACGCACCTGGCGTCGGTCGGCGTCTTTCTGGGCGTGTCCGGCTACATCCTGGCGCAGAATTTCAGCTACGCGCAGGGGCGTGTCAGCTCGTACATCGCCGGGTTGACCGATCTGACCCAGACCAACTATCATGCACAACAGGCGATCATCGCCTTTCTCAACGGCGGCCTGACCGGGGTCGGTCTCGGACAGGGACGCCAGAAATTTGGCAATCTGCCGACCGCGCACACCGACAGTATTTTCGCGGTCATCGGGGAAGAATTAGGCTTGGTGGGCGCCATGTTCGTGATCGCGCTCTATATCGTGCTGGCGATCCGGGGCTTTCAGATCGCGCGGCGCGCCCGTGATCCGTTCGGGGCGCTGCTGGCTGCTGGCGTGACGCTGCTGATCGTCACCAAAGCACTGTTGAATATCGCGGTCATGCTCAATCTGCTGCCCTCTACGGGCGTGGCGCTGCCTTTCATCAGTTATGGCGGGTCGTCGCTGGTGACTATCCTGGTCGGTATCGGCTTGCTCCTGAGCGTGGCGCGGACGACCGCCATTGAAACGTCGCCGGAAAAAGGAAACAGCCGTGCGGATCACGATCGCGGCTGGCGGAACCGGTGGACACGTCTATCCGGCACTAGCCATCGCTGAAGCACTTATCGACCTGGCACCTGACGCCGAGCTGCATTTCATGGGCAGCGTCGGCGGCTTTGAGCGCCCGCTGATCGCGGAGTCGCCCGTGACCTTTGCGCACACCGCCGAAGTCCAGGCAGGTCCTTTGAATGGCGTTGGCGTCTTGCGCGCGGCGGTGAGCGTCGCTAAGATCGGGGTCGGCGTGCTGCAGTCAATCGCGCTGATGCGCCGCCACCGCCCGGACGCGCTTTTGCTCACCGGAGGATGGGTGTGCGTGCCCGGTGGGATCGCGGCGTGGCTGCTGCGTGTACCTAGCCTGATCTACCTGCCCGACATCGAGCCAGGGCTGACCATTCAGGCACTGCGCCACCTGGCGACCCGCGTGGCGGTCACGGCGCCGGAGTCGCAGCCGTATTTCCGGGACGGTCAGACGGTGGTGACCGGGTATCCGGTGCGGTCGGCGCTCAAACGGGCGTCGCGCCAGGGCGGGATCACCTATTTTGGACTCGACCCGGCACGGCGCACACTGCTGGTCTTTGGCGGCAGCCGAGGCGCGCGCTCGATCAACCAGGCGCTGCTGGCGATCCTGCCGGACCTGCTGGCGGACGGGGTGCAGGTGATCCACGTCGCCGGGACGCTCGACTGGGACGAGGTACGCGCGGCGGCAGCGGGTCACGGGCTGACGCTTCCCACCGCAGGCGGCGCCGATGCGGAAAAGCGCGGTTATCACGGCTATCCCTATCTGCATGAGGCGATGGCGGCGGCGCTGGCGTGCGCCGATCTGGTCGTCAGTCGATCGGGAGCGAGCGTCTTAGGGGAGCTGACCTTGTTTGGCGCGCCGTCGATCCTGGTGCCCTACCCGTATGCCTGGCGCTACCAGAAGGTCAACGCCGATTATCTGGTCGGACGGGGTGCGGCGGTCTTACTGGAAGATCACGCCATGTCTACCGACCTGCTGACGACCATTCGCCAGATCATGCAGGATAACCCGCGACGTGAGACAATGACACGGGCTGCGAAAGCCTTGGCACAACCGGACGCGGCGGCAAACGCTGCCCGCGCACTGATTCACCTGAACAAAGGGATTCGATAACGCGATGGTGCAGCTTGCAGCGTTGATGTGGATGATGGCATTCTTTTTCGGCTTTATCGGGCTGCTGCGCGGCTGGAATAAAGAGATCATCTCGACGGCGGGGATCGTCCTGGGCTTGTTCGCGCTGTTCCAGTTCGACACGCTGCTGCGTGGGGTGCTGCTGGCGAATGTGCCGCGCGACCAGGTCTTTTTCGTCCAGGCGATCTTTTTCGTGGTGATCGTCTATTTCGCCTATCAACAACGCGCGCTGATGGCGGGCGAGCGCCGCCGCGACGCCGGACGTGACGATCTGCAGAATAAAATCCTGGGCGCGATTCTGGGCTTCGTCAACGGCTACCTGATCTGGGGATCGCTGTGGTATTTCCTGGACATCAACGAGTATCCGCTCGACCCGCTGATCATCGCGCCGTCGCCAGGCAGCTTCAGCGATCAGGCGCGCACGCTCCTACCGCTGGTGCTGCTGGGCGGAGGACCGGCTGGCAACGGCGATCTGCTGGCGGTGGCGGTGATCGTGCTGTTCGTGTTCGTGCTGATCGTGATTTGAGATCGGACGCATCGTTATGCGTCTCTACGACTAGGCTGGCTATGACGTTACCCTCTCCAGGCAGCACGATTCACCTGATCGGCATCGGCGGGACAGGCATGAGCGCGATCGCCCGCGTGCTGCTCGGTCAGGGATACACTGTCACAGGCAGCGATCGCAATCCCGGCGCGCTCGTCCCCGGCTTGATCGACGCGGGTGCGCGCGTGCATATCGGGCATGATGCGGCGCATGTCGTCGGCGCGGACGCGGTGATCGTCACGTCGGCGGCGGCAGCGGATCATGTCGAGGTGGCGGCGGCGCGCGACGCGGGCATCCCGGTCTACAAGCGCGCCGACATCCTGGGCGACCTGACGCGCGGCAAACGGGTGATCGCCATCGCGGGCACCGCAGGCAAGACGACCACCACCGCCATGATCGCGCACATCCTGATCACGATCGGTCATGACCCGTCGTACATCATCGGCGGCACCCTGCCCATTTCAGGTGTCAACGGACACGCCGGGACAGGCGATCTGTTCGTGATCGAGGCGGACGAGTACGACAACATGTTTCTCGGTCTGACGCCGTATATCGCCGTGATCACCAACATCGTCTACGACCACCCGGACTTTTTCCCCACCGAAGCCGATATGGTCGCCAGCTTTCAGGCGTTCGTCGCTCGCATCGTGCCCGGCGGCGTGCTGATCACGTGCGGAGATGATCCGGGCGCGCGTGCAATCGGCGGGTCGTTCTGGGGGAGAGGGGCAGACAAAATGTTGTATTACGGGACAAAAGCCGATTTCCCGGTCATTGTGGTGAATCACCCCCAGCGGAATGTGCTCATCATGTATGCACCCTATGCCCCCTGGTGGACGATGTTTATGACGGTCAAGTTCGCTTTAGCCGTTCCTGGATTCCACAATCTGCTGAACGCGGCGGCGGCGATCACGGCGGTGCTGTCTGCGCTCGGTCACGGACGCGATCTCGACGGTATAACCGATGCGCTGGCGTCGTTCACAGGCGCCGACCGCCGTTTCCAGGTCATGGGCGAGCGCGGCGGTGTGATCGTCGTGGACGATTACGCGCATCACCCGCTCAAGATTCGCGCCGCCCTGCAAGCCGCCCGATCACGCTATCCCGACCACGCGATCTGGGCAGTCTGGCAGCCGCACACCTACAGTCGCACGCAGGCGCTGTGGGATGACATCGCGCGCTGCTTTATAGACGCCGACCATGTGCTGGTGACGCCGATATACGCCGCACGCGAGGCGGCGATCCCCGGTATCGACGGCGAGTCGATCACCCACATGATCGCCGCGAATCACGCTGACGCGCGCTATATCGAGACGTTCGAGGCGACGACGAGTCTGCTGCGCCGCGAAGCTGCCTCCCCCGCCGTGATCCTGATCATGAGCGCAGGCGACGCGCCCCAGATCGGGCGGATGTTTCTCGACGCAGCGAACGGCACGGCGTGATCGACTGGTCGGCATTCGACGATCTGCCCCTGCTCGCTGAAGAACCGCTGGCAAAATATACGGCGGCGCGCATCGGCGGTGCGGCGGAACGACTGCTGATGGTTCGTGGGGACGATGATGCGATCCTGATCGACGCGCTGCGACGGGCATGGAGTCACGATGTGCCAGTGCGTGTCATCGGCGGCGGCGCGAACGTGCTGGTGAGCGACTCTGGTATGCGCGGGCTGGTCGTGGTCAACCATGTCACGCGCATGACCGTGCATGACGAATACAGCGACCAGACCCATCTGCATGTCGAAGTATCTGGCGGATCGGCGCTGACCGTGCTGGCGCGCAGGCTGGCGGCGATGGGCGCGGACTTCGCCTGGGCTGCCAGCGTACCCGGCACGGTCGGCGGCGCGGTCGTCAACAATGCCGGCGCACACGGCGGCGACATGGCATCCGATCTGATCAGCGTACAGTTCGTCACACCCGGCGGGGCGATGAGCCTTCCGGCGAATCTGCTCGCTTATGCCTATCGTATGTCGGCACTCAAGACACGCGCGGATCGACGTTTTTTCGTCACGGGCGCGGTCTTGCGCCTGCGCCGTGATGATCCCAGCGTGATCACCGCCCGGATCGACGCCAACATCGCCCACCGCAAGGCGACGCAACCGCCGGGCGCCAGCCTGGGCAGCATCTTCAGGAATCCGCCGGGCGATTATGCGGGTCGGTTGATCGAGTCGTGCAGGCTGAAAGGGCACGCGATCGGCGGCGCGGTCATCTCCCCAATTCACGCCAATTTTTTCATCAACCAGGGCAAGGCGACCGCGCACGACTATGCCGCGCTGATCGACCACGCGCGCGCCGTCGTCGCGGGTCGGACGGGTGTGCTGCTGGAGACCGAGGTCGAATTGATCGGAACTTTTTAACCCCCCATTCAGTCGGTTGAATGCGTATCGGTATACATAATCGTGATATAGTGTTAATCAGACGTGTAATGTATGGGGTGTCCATGACGAACTTTTTTCGACGTATGGTAAGCGCCGCGTGTGTCATCGTGGCGATCGGGTTGTTGTCATTCGGAGTTGCCGCGCAGGACAGCACGGTTTCCAGCCTGGAAGCGCGTTTACTGACGCAAGCGCAGACGAGCGGCACGGTGCGCGTGATCGTCGGCATTGCCGCACCGGACGCTCCTGTCAGCGTGAATTCGGATCCGCTTGCGGAACTGGCTCACCAGCGCGCCATCAACGCCAGTCGTGACACGCTGCTGGCGGACATCGCCTCCTTCGGCATCGCGAACGTGAAAGCGGAATCGCGCGCCTGGGTGATCCCGTTCGCGGCGCTGGAAGTCGATGCGACCGCGCTGGCGGCGTTGATCGCGGATGCGCGCGTGACCAGCATCGAGGAAGACGTGGCGGAAACGATCGATCTGGCGCAGACGATCCCGATCATCAATGCCGACGATTTTTGGGGACTGGGCTTCAACGGGGCAGGCTACACCGTCGCGGTGCTGGACACAGGGACGACGTCGACTCATTCAGCATTTGGCGGGCGCGTCGTCGCAGAAGCCTGCTACTCGACCGACAACGCCGACGGCAATTCAATCTGCCCCAATGGGCTGACGAGCCAGACGGGATCCGGCGCCGCGTCACCCACACCCTGCCTGACTGCTTTCGGCAGCGGTGCGGGCTGTGAACATGGCACCAACGTCACTGGAATCGCGGCGGGCAGCGACGCCACCATTCTGGGTGTGGGGCGCGGCGCCAGCATCATCGCCGTGCAGGTCTTCAGCTACATCTTCGCCTTCTCTGGGCCACTCGCCTATATCAGCGATCAGGTGTCGGGGATGAATTATGTGTATAGCCTGCGCGATACCTATCGGATCGCGGCGGTCAATCTGAGCCTGGGTGGGGGTTTCAATACCAGCGCCTGTGACGCTTCTCAGGCATCGCGCGCGGCGATTTTCGCCACCTTGCGCTCGGCGGGCATCGTCCCGGTTGTAGCGACCGGAAATAACAGCTATGACAATGGCATCGGCGCCCCGGCGTGCATCTCGACGGCGGTCGCGGTCGGCGCCACCACCGACGCCGACGCGCGCGCCTCGTTCTCCAACAGCCTGGTGTCGCTGGTGACGCTGATGGCGCCCGGCGTCAGCGTGTATTCCGCGTTTCCAACCGGATACGGTTCGATGAGCGGCACCTCGCAGGCGACCCCGCACGTCGCGGGCGCGTTCGCGCTGCTGCGCCAGGCGGTGCCGGGCTTATCCGACACCACCTATATCAATGCGCTGCGCAATTCGGGCGTGGCGATCACCGTGCCCGGTGGCACCAGCCCGCGCATCGACCTGACGGCGGCGCGCCTGAATCTGCTCAGCGGTGCGCGCGGCATCATCCTGACAGTGCCGCTGCAAGGACACCCCGCCGCGCCAAACGCGCGTCTGGGCAAGACACATAACGTGCGTGTCGTGCGCACCAGCGACAGCGCCGTGATCACCAACACTGCAATTCAGGTCGATTTCAACGCGCGCACGACCACCCTCGTCCCGACCGCCGCCACCTACCGTGTGCGTGTCAAAGGCGCGCACACCCTGGCAGAGACGGCGAATGTCGCTGTCGGGGCGAGCATCATTGCGCTCACGCTGCCGACGCTGCGCGAGGGCGACGCCAACAACGACAACGTGGTCAATATCTCCGACTTTTCACTGCTGGCTGCCAGCTTTGGGACGGCGATGGGAGGCGGCAGCTACAATCCAAATGCCGAC
>DAOTUN010000034.1:0-2019 GCA_034437395.1 Anaerolineae bacterium
GTCGGCATTTGGATTGTAGCTGCCGCCTCCCATCGCCGTCCCAAAGCTGGCAGCCAGCAGTGAAAAGTCGGAGATATTGACCACGTTGTCGTTGTTGGCGTCGCCCTCGCGCAGCACCCCTAAGGTCAGGATGCGCAGTCCGTTGATCGCCGTCACCGTGCCCGCCGCTGCCAGCCCGTTGGCGGGCTTGACTCGGATGGTGTAAGTGCCGGGTGCCAGGTCGGTCATGATCAGCCGCGCATATTGATCGGTGGTGCGGTTGCTGTTCGCCACGACTACGCTGTCCGAGATGCGCGTCACTCGCACGTTCATCGGCAGGACGAGACGCGCGTGCGGTGCCAGAGGGCTCCCCTGGCGCGTCATCACTACGACGGTGTTGGGCGTGGTGAGGGCGGTGCGCGCCGCTGTGAGGTCGATGCGCGGTGTACTCCCGCCGGGCACTGTGATCGTCAGCCCGCTGATGTGCAGCGCCATCAGAATTTCTTCGGCGCTGGCGGACGGCACCGCGTCGAACAGCAGCGCGAATGCCCCGGCGACGTGCGGAGTCGCCATCGAGGTGCCGCTCTGTGGGCCGTAACCTGTGCCGTCATTGAGCGGTGAACCGGTCGAGATCGCGGAATAGACGCTGACTCCCGGTGCCAGCAGCGTCACCATCGGCGCCAGGCTGTTGGAAAAGCCTGCCAAGACGTTGGTGTCGGTGGTGGCGCCGACGGCGACCGCGGTCGAGATGCACGCCGGGGCGCTGATGCCATCCGTGAACGAGTCGTTGCCCGTCGCCACGATCGGCATGATGCCCGCCGCGCGCAGCAATTGAAAGATCGTCGCGCGGCTCGCCTGGGCGCTGTCACACGCGCTGGTAAAATATCCGCTACCGAGGCTCATGTTGACGCCGCGGATCGTGCGGGTGGTGCGCAATCCATAGATGTAGTTCAGACCCGATACCTGATCGCTCACATATGACTGTGTGCTGGAATCGCCGGCGATCGTCGAAAAGGCATTGACGGCGATCAGATCCGCGGCGGGGGCGACCCCGCGAATACTACGCAGCACGTCGAAGCCCAGCACGATCCCGGCGACGTGCGTGCCATGATCGCAGCCACTGTTGCCCGGCAGATTAGTATGGCATGTCTGCGGTGCGGCGGAGCCGACTCCGGTCTGCGACGCGCTGCCATTGGGACAGTTCGAGGGTGAGCCGCTGGAATAACATGCCTCCGCTACCACGCGCGCCCCGAAATTGAACGAGGGATGATTGCCCTGCACGCCGGTATCCAGCACGGCGATCGTCTCGCCCGCGCCGCGAAAGCCCAATGCCCACACATCGTCGGCGTTGATGATCGGGATCGTCTGTGCCAGCGTCGGCGGTTCGGGGCGGTCGGCTTCGATGCTGGTCACAGTGGGGTCGGTCAGCAGTGCGGTATAGGCGGACGCATCGACCGTCAGCGCCACGAACGGGATCACCCACTCGCGCGAGGCGGCATGGACGGTCATCACGCCCGCCGCATCGACAGCGGTGATCAGCGAGTCGCGTGCCGCGTCGAGCTGTGCGCGATAGTCGGCTTCGACTGCCAGGCTGTCCACCACGCCGACAGGCGCATCGGGCGCCCTGAAGCCGACGATCACCCGCACCTGTTCGCCCGCCTGAACGTGCGCCCACAAGTCCGCCTCGACCGCCGTCAATACGCGCGGCGCATCCTGTGCGTTGACGTGCATGATTCCCCCAAAGAGCAGGGCTGCCATGAGCAGCACCCCCAAACCGATGAGCTGTTGAACGCCTGTGTGCTTATAAACCGTGAATGCGAATGTAATTGTCATCGATGCTGCTCCCCTGTTTTTGTAATCGCTCTACAACCCGGTTTGGGACAGGGATCGGTCACCCTGTCCCACGAATGGTCGATCCGATCGCGCTACAACGCCGCGCCGACCTGTCCAAAGCTGGCAGCCAGCAGCGAAAAGTCGGTGATATTGACCGCGCCGTCGTCGTTGAAGTCGGCATTTGGATTGTAGCTGCCGCCTCCCATC
>DAOTUN010000035.1:0-10302 GCA_034437395.1 Anaerolineae bacterium
GCGGTCTTCAGCCAGACCGGAAACTTCAACGCCCGCGACAACGGGTGGGGTGCGGCGGCGGGTCCGACGAGCGCGCTGGTCAACGACAAGGTGCTGTTCGCGCCGTTCCTGACGGCGGGCTGCCCGAACTGATCAGGACGAACGGATCGCTGTGCGTCGCTGCGGGAGTGAGGCGCTCCCCCACTGTCATTCGCGCGGCATGACGTGCGCCAGCGCCTCACCTAGATGGCGCACCTCGATCACCTTGAGATCGCGCGGCAGGTCGGGCAGCGGACGACGCGCCTTCGGGATCATCACCCGCTTGAAACCGATCTTTTGTGCCTCGTTGAGCCGCGCCGGGAGCTGTGCCACACCGCGCACCTCCCCGCTCAAGCCGACCTCCCCGACGAACGCCATATCGGGCGGCAGCGCCTTGTCGTAATAGCTCGACGCCAGTGCCAGCGCCATCGCCAGATCGGACGCAGGTTCGTCGATCTTGAGTCCACCGATCACGTTGACAAAAATATCCTGTTCGTGCAGCTTCAGCCCCAGGCGACGGGTCAGCACCGCGCTCACCAGCAGCAGACGATTGTAATCGACGCCGTTGGGCGTGCGCCGGGGATTGCCAAAGGTGGTCGGGCTGGTGAGCGCCTGCATCTCGCACAAGAGCGGGCGCGTGCCCTCCATCGAGACGGCGATACTGGTGCCAGGGGCGTTCAGCACCCGTTCCGCCAGAAACATTTCCGACGGATTGGTGACCTCGGTCATGCCTTCGCCGGTCATCTCGAATACGCCGACCTCGCTGGTGGCGCCAAACCGATTCTTGACACTGCGCAGCAGACGATACGCCTGAAACGGGTCGCCCTCCAGATACAGCACGGTATCGACAATGTGTTCCAGCACGCGCGGTCCGGCGATCGCGCCCTCTTTGGTGACATGCCCGATCAGAAAGACGCTGGTTCCCGTCGTCTTGGCGAGCATCTGCAGGCGCGATGCGCACTCGCGCACCTGGGTGACACTGCCTGGCGCCGAGTCGCTGTCGTCGGTGTAGACGGTCTGGATCGAGTCGATCACCACCAGGACAGGATCGAGTCGCTCGATCTGTTCGAAGATGGCTGCTAAGTGTGTCTCGGTCAGCAGGTAGAGATCATCGGCTTGTACGCCCATGCGGTCGGCGCGCATCTTGATCTGACGCGCGCTCTCCTCGCCGCTCACATACAGCACCCGTCCGGCGGTCGCCGCGATCATCGCCGCCGCCTGCAGCACGACCGTCGATTTGCCAATGCCAGGATCACCGCCGATCAGGGTGATGCTGCCCAGGACGATGCCGCCGCCCAGCACGCGGTTGAATTCCCCGATCGGGACGGTGATGCGGTCTTCAGCATCGAAGGTGATCTCACCGAGCCGCTGTGCCTGATCACGCGCCTGTGCCTGACGTGCGCTGCTGCGTGTCCCTGCCTTGCTGACTTCGGTGACTTCCTCGACCATCGTGTTGAATTCGCCACAGGCGGGGCAGCGTCCCATATAGCGCGGGGAACGTCGCCCACAATTGCTGCATTGGTAGCTGGTGCGTGTCTTTGTCGCCATACGGTTCGGCTCTCACCCCTCCATTTATGGACGGTTTTATAGACCGTTTGTTCTCAGACTGCATTATAGACGAAATTCTGTGAATCACGACTTTCTTCACGGACGCATTGTTATGCGTCTCTACGGGTATGTGTGAATTCGTGGTTTGCGGCTGTGACTGGCGGAAACGGACGCATGGTTATGCGTCCTCATATGCTGAAGTTGTCTGTTTTTTGTGGCGCTGCAATACTTATTTTAAGGAATCATGATCCTTTGTAATCGCATCTGGACTTTTTTCACAACTTGTCGTACTATGTCCCTGCAATGTGGGATACGCAAGACATGGTGTCTTCACCACATCGACATAAAGTGGTTGGATGTCGATTTAGCCATGGTGGATAGTACGACCGCAATACCCTCCTGAAAGTTGGATGGTGTGGTGCCCCGGCTAGAAGCAAAACCAGTTTCACTCTTTTCATTTTCAGGAGATATACAAATGG
Source organism: Anaerolineae bacterium (assembly GCA_034437395.1). Taxonomy (GTDB): domain Bacteria; phylum Chloroflexota; class Anaerolineae; order Aggregatilineales; family Phototrophicaceae; genus Flexifilum. The sequence continues at coordinate 2,046 of DAOTUN010000035.1, forward strand.
CAGCGCGCACTCGTGGTACGGTCAAGTGGTTCAACAGCGAAAAAGGCTACGGCTTCATCACCCAGGAAAACGGGCCTGACCTGTTCGTCCACTATTCCGAAATTCAGGCAAAGGGCTTCCGCTCGTTGAACGAAGGCGACAAGGTCGAATTCGAAATCACCGACGGCAAGAAGGGCAAGCAGGCTTCGGCGGTCACTCTCGTCGGTCAGTAGGCTCCCTGCGTTTGAATGGTTGGATGGTTACCGTCCACCCCTTCACGATGACAATCGAAACCGTCCGGCATCTGCCGGGCGGTTTTTTATTTGCCTGATGCGCAGATTTGGCACGCCAACCCCCTACCCAGACGCCCACGCCAGCAGCGCCAGCACCCCGCGCAGATTGCGCTCGAATTCGGGGCTGTCGCGCGTGGTCAGCTCCACGTCCGCCGCCGGGATTCCCTGACCGTCCGCCCAGGTCGCCGCTGTCCCGGTGACCGGATAGGCGCTGAATGCCGCACAGCAGGCATAATCCGCACTGACTGCATACAATGCTGCCATCCCCGCCGAGCCGTGATCGCCGCCGCAGTTACCGGGAAACACCCCATTCGCGGCGCTGTGATAGAACAATGCCGCAGCCGGACGGTGCGCCAGTATAAAATCCGCGATCGCCTGCGTCTCCGGTTCCGAGAAACTGGCGATCCCCGGATTGACCTGAGTCTGCCGCCACACGGCGTCGCGCGACCAGTCGCAACCCCAGTTGCGATTGAGATCGACACCGCGTCCGTTGAAGCGTCCCCGTTCGCCCCCACCATATGCTAACCCGTCGGGATTGGCGACCGGGATGATCCACAGCGCGGCATCCCCCGGAACCGCGTCGGTGGTCGTCTGAAAATGCGCGATCAGGCGGCGCATCAGGATGACGGTATTCGCCTCGTAGCCGCCGTGCATCCCGCCCACCAGCAGCAGCACCCGCGCGCCCGTCCCGAACCGATAAACATCGATCGCGCGTCCCTCGTGCGAGACGCCGACCGTCTCCCCGACGATGCCGGACGTGTCGCCCGTCGATGTGATCAGGTCGATCGGCGCGATCAGCGCATCGGACGAGAGCGGCGTCGATCGATCGGCGGACGACATGAGCGCGGTCGGCGCGTCGGTGGGCAGCGTGACAGAGCGCGGCGCGGGCGCTGTCGCCATCGCCAGTGCCGAACGGGGAGTCACGGTAACGGCATCGGTCGGCGTGCCTGTAACCGACGCCGTTTGGCAGCCAACGCAGGCGCACAGTATCATTAGAGACTGAATGAGCCATGCCAGTTGGCATCGCAGCTTTTGTGGATTGTTTTGTAGAGCCGAAAGGTGGTGTCTCATGCGTCTGTTCGCGCGTCCTTCCCTGATCCTGATCGTGATTATCGCGCTGCTCGCCGTCGGATGCACGTCCGATCCTGCCGCAGACTCGCAGGCAGCGCTGCCGACAGTGGCACAGCTCCCGTCCGCCACCGTGACACTGACCCCATCGCCCACCTTCACGCCCTCGCTGACACCGACCGAGACAGCGATCCCGTCGGCGACACCAATCCCGTCGGCGACACCAATCCCGTCCGCAACGCCGACCGACATCCCCACGTCCACCGAGACGCCCATCCCGACCGTGACGCCACCGCCGACGCTCACCCCGTCGCAGACCTTCACGCCGTCGGTCACGCCGTCGTTCACCTATACGCCGTCGCTGACCTTCACCCCGCGCCCGACCACGACTCCGCTGCCCACACTCACCTTCTCGCGCACGCCGCTGCCGACGCTGACCTTCACCCCGCGCCCATCCAGCACGCCGCTGCCGTCGCGCACGCCGCTGCCGACACTGACGTTCACGCCACTGCCGACCAGCACGCTCACGCCGACCAGCCCGGCGCCGGTGATCCTGGCATTCGGCGCCAACGTGGGAAGCGCGGTGCCTAATTCACAAGTGACATTCGCATTTTCGGCACAGGCGGACGGCGCGCGTATGGAGCTGCTCAACGCTCAGGGCGGGATCGTGCAGGTCTTCGCTGTGCTGCCAACAGGCAGCTTCAGCGCGATCGTCCCGGACAACCTGGGGCGACTGCTGACCTACCGTTTCGTGGCGATCCGCGCCGGAATCGAAGTGGCGCGCACGACTCAGATCGCTATCACCTGCCCGGTCAACTGGTTTTTCGGCGATCAGTTCGCCCCGCCGAACGCGCCCTGTCCGCTGGGATCTGCCTCGATTGCCGAAGGTCGTTTCCAGCCCTTCGAGCGCGGCGTGATGATCTACGTCAACGCCAACGCGCTGAACCGCATCTACGGCTTGCAGGATGACGGGTCGCGCTTCATCGCCTACACCAACGGTTGGGACGGGACGACTCTCAACACCACCGCGCCCACGCCTGGTCGTTTCATCCCGCAGCAGATGTTCAACTGGGTATATTACTCGCAGTTGGCGCCGATCGGCAGTTGGCAGTCGGCACTGGGATGGGCGACCACCGATATCAATAGCGATCCGCGCACCATCCAATGGGAAGGCGCGCCCAATGGGACGGGTGCCTTCTACATCGACGCGCCCGGCGGCGCTGTCTACCGCTTCAGCGGCGGCACCTCCGGGACGTGGGGGCGGCTGCGCTAAGGTGTATGATGATTGGGGTTTGGCGTGCCAAGCTCGGTGAGTCACGATTTTCTCTACGGACGCATGATTGTGGGACGCATGGTGATGCGTCTCACCGATCGTGCTGAAACCGTGATTCACTGAAATCCGTACATACGACATGAATTCGTCGAACGATTAAAGAAAGCGTAACCCATGCTGCCTGAACGTGCCTCGTCCGCCTACGACCGTCCCCGACCGCGTGTGTCGGGGGTCAACGGCACGTCCGCCCTGCCGGGCGCCTCGCCCAAAATCGACTCGCGCCTGCGCGAAGCGGTCGATAGCGTGCTGGCGATCGAGTCCGAGACACTGCTGTCACAGATTCCGACCGCGCCGAGCGCCGACGCGGACGCGGACGCGCAAAACACGATGCTGCGCGAGACTCTGGCGCTGGCGGGGCAGGCGCGCTACCTGGTTACCTTCACGGGCATCCTGAAACTGGAATCCGAAGCCGCCTACGAGCTGCTCGATACCGCGCTGGCGCCGCTCGACACCTTTGCGCTGTTCCGCGACAAGGACGGACGCCAGGTCGTCCACCTGTTCAGCGGGCGGATCAACCCGGTGCCGCGCAAGCCCTGGATCAACCTGGTGCTGTTCATCGTCACCTTCATCAGTGTGCTGTTCGTCGGGACGGAGATCGCCCTCAACGAGATCGCCGGGGCGGGCGCATCCCCCCAGGAGATAGAGGCACTGGTCAATAATTTCCTCGGCGAATTGTGGCGCGGGCTGCCCTACGCCGTCAGCATCATGGCGATCCTGGGCGCGCACGAGCTCGGACATTACTTCGCGGGCAGACGGCACAGGCTGGCGGTCACGCTGCCCTATTTCATCCCGATGCCCTTCAATGGCATTGGCACCTTTGGCGCCTTCATCCAACTGCGCCAGCCGATGCGCAACCGCAAGGTGCTGCTCGATGTCGGCTTGGCGGGTCCGCTGATGGGGCTGCTGTTCGCCATTCCGATCGTGATCGTCGGGCTGGCGACCTCCGAGATCAAGGTGATCCAGAGCGGCTTGGTCGAGGGCAACTCGCTGATCTACGCGCTGATCAAGACGATCCTGTTCGGGGAATTTCTGCCCAATGGCGTCTACGACGTGTACGTCAACCAACTGGCGTGGGCGGGCTGGACGGGACTGCTGATCACCGGACTCAACCTGATCCCGATCGGACAGCTCGATGGCGGGCATGTGCTGTACGCGCTGCTCGGCGAACGGGCGCGCCAGCTCTATGTGCCACTGATGATGGCAATGGGCGCCCTGGTGCTGCTGACGGTCTCGACCAGCCCGGTCTGGATCGTGTGGCTGCTGCTGCTGCTGTTCTTTGGACGGCTGTACGCGGTGCCGCTCGACAATATCACCCGGCTCGACCCCATGCGCCGCCGCTGGGCGCTGCTCGGTTTGCTGCTGTTCGTGGTGACCTTCGTGCCGCTGCCACTGGCGCCGATCGAGGCGGCGACCGTGCCCGACGGCGCGACGGCGTGGGCGCTGCCGCTGGTGGTGGGACTGTGCACGCTGTGGACGCGACGGCGCGGACTGGCGATCGTCCTGAAAAGACGCGCCACAGGGACACATCGTGATTCGTCCGATTGAACTCACTGCCTGTCTGATCGCCAACCGGGGCGAGATCGCGGTGCGGGTGACGCGCGCGTGCCGCGAGCTGGGAATTCGCGCGGTGGCGGTCTACTCCGATGCCGACGCCGGGGCGCGTCATGTGCGCTTCGCGGATGAAGCGCACCTGCTCGGCGGCGCGGCGCCGTCGGAAAGCTATCTGAACATCGACAGGCTGCTGGCGGTCGCGCGGGCGTGCGGCTGCGATTGCGTCCATCCCGGTTACGGCTTCCTGTCGGAAAACGAGACATTCGCGGAAGCGGTGATCGCGGCGGGTCTGACCTGGATCGGCGCTCCCCCCGACGCGATCCGACGCATGGGCGTCAAGACCGAGGCGCGCGCATTGATGGCGCGTGCCGGGGTGCCGCTGGTGCCCGGCTATCAATTCGACGAGGGCAGCACAAGCAGTGCAGTCGAGCGTGACGCCGACTTCATCGCGGCGGCGGCTCAGGTCGGCTACCCCGTGATGGTCAAGGCGGCGGGCGGCGGCGGTGGCAAAGGGATACGCATCGTCACCGCTGCTGATGATCTCCCCGACGCGCTGGCGTCGGCGCGACGCGAAGCGGCGAACGCCTTTGGCGATGCGCGTGTCTTTCTCGAACGCTACATCGAGCGGGCGCGTCATATCGAGGTGCAGGTGTTTGGCGATAGGCACGGCTCGATCGTGCATCTGTTCGAGCGCGAGTGCAGCGCACAGCGGCGCCACCAAAAAGTGCTGGAAGAATCACCGTCGCCGCTGGTCACACCGGAAATGCGGGCGCGCATGGGCGCTGCGGCGGTCGAGGCAGCGCGAACCGTCGGCTATGTCGGCGCCGGGACGGTCGAGTTCATCGCCGACACAGCCGGGAACTTCTTTTTTCTGGAGATGAACACCCGTTTGCAGGTCGAGCATCCCGTCACCGAGCTGGTGACCGGCGTCGATCTGGTCAGGCTGCAATTCACGGTCGCGTCCGGCGAACCGCTGCCGTTCGCGCAAGCCGATCTGACGCAGCGTGGACATGCGATCGAGGTGCGGCTCTATGCGGAAGATGCGCGGGCGGGTTTCCTGCCCGCGACCGGGACGGTGGCGCGTTTTGTCGCGCCGACCGGACTGGGCGTGCGCGTGGACAGCGCGATCGAGAGCGGCGACTCGATCGGCATCCACTACGATCCGATGATCGCCAAAATCATCGTCCACGACACGACTCGCGCCGATGCCACGCGCCGTCTGCAAGGCGCGCTGGCGGAAACCGTGCTGCTGGGCACGACCACCAACCTGGGATTCCTGCGCGCGCTGGTCGCGCATCCGGCGTTCGCGGCGGCGACGATCGACACCGGATTCATCGAGCGCCACTTACCCGATCTGCTGCCGCCGGAATTTCCGCCCCTGCCCGACGCGGCGCTGATCGCGGCGGCGCTGGCACAGATGCCCCACGCGCCGATGGGTGTGACGCCGCTTGCGCAGTCGCGCAAGGGTCGGTACGATCCCTGGGATCATGCCGATGGTTTCCGGCTGTCGTGAACGACCGAAACAGCTTCAGTCACCCGCTCAAACAAAAGGAGTCGCTTTATGTGTGCGATCATCATTCTGGCTTTCTTCGCCCTCTTCGGTTTTGCGACGTTCGGGAGTCTCGCGCCCACCTCTGACCCGGCAATGCTGCTGCTGGCGACTCCGATGACTTCGTTTGACGTTCCGCCGCTGTCAGCCTCGACCCCTGTGCCGCTGATCCGCGCCACCCCCTCGCCGGAGAAGGCGATCATCGTGCCGCCCGATACCACCGTGATCGCGTGCGAGCCGATCGCGCCCGCTGTCAGCCGCGCGCTGGTGGACAGGATGCACGAGCAGCCGCTCGGCGCCGATGTCGGCTGGATTTACACGCCCAGCGAGGCGCAGTTCAAGACGATCGGCACCTGGGTCAACGAAAACCTGGGCTCGGTCGCCTATATGGAACTGCTGCATTACGACTGCGGCATCCCGCCCAACGCGGTCGATGACTATTTCAACGCGACCACCTACCCGGTTTTCTTCGGCGCTTACGACAGTTACAGCCTGGTGAACTCCTGCACACAGGGCGAGATGCGCCATTTCGTGTTCGAGTCGTCGCTGAACGGGATCGACTACGAGTCGCGCTGGTGGTTCGAGCCGCTCGCGCCGACCCGACTGGCGATGTTCATGCTGACCACCCCGGTATCCCAGGGGTCGAATATCACGCCGCTGGTGCGCCAGCTTTACCCCGACCTTCCCAACTGTCGTAACGTAGGCTGACCGTGATCACAGCGTTCGAGTATGCCGGGGAGACGGTCACGGTCGATCTGACGCCGCTAGGGGACGGTCGGATGCGCGCTGTGATCGGAGCGCGCGTCTACACAGTCGGCGTGACGACACTGCCCGACGGCGGCGTCACGCTCGACCTGGACGGCGCACGGCACACCGTCTACAGCGCTTTGCAGGGAACGGATCGGCTGGTGGCGCTGGACGGCGCTGTGTACACGCTGGCATCGCCAGAAACGCGCACGGGTAAGCAGCGGACGGCGGCAGCGAGCGGCGCATTGGTCGCGGGAATGCCGGGCGTGGTGCGTGAGGTGCTGGTGCGGGCTGGCGACTCGGTGACGCGCGGGGCGGCGGTCGTGGTGCTGGAGGCGATGAAGATGGAGATTCGAGTCGCGGCGCCGCACGCGGGCGTCGTGACGCGGCTGCATGTGGCGGTCGGGGATGTGGTGACACGGGGGCAGCTGTTAGCGGAGGTCAGCGCCGAGCAGGCGGGGATGTAGAGTCGTCAAGCGCCGTCCGGCAGCCCGCCGCGCGGGTCGCGCAGGTTCAGCACGCGCACGGCTTTGTCGTAGCTCGCTGCGACGAGGATATTGCGATCGTTGAGCGTGCCGAACGTCACCGCATTTCCGGTCGGGGAATTGTCCTCCCAGCGGGAATTGCGCCACGCCCACGCCGCCGGGTCGCCGCCCTGCGCCTGATAACTCTGGATGACTTTCGTCCGCCGCCGCGCTTTGTCGTAGCGGTAAACGGTCTGTACACTGAGCGGGTCGGTCACCGACTCGACCTGACCGTCCCTGCGGTAGGCGGTCTGCGTCGTGCTGCTCACATTCAACGGCTAGAGCGGTCAGCGCAATATAAATCGCGGCGACACTCTACCTGTACTTCCGACAAACTCGGCTATAGTGCCGTAATCCATCCATCCTGAGCCTACGGAAATAGTGAAATGGATGTCTAAATGCTGACCTTGAATGTTCAATCTATCGCCAATTAATTCTCGCAGACTAGCTTGTGGCACTGACAAGCCAAAAGCGAACGCTTTTAGTGTTCTGTTGATTACATATAGTCCTTCTCCAATATATTCCAAATAGAAACCAACACTTAAACCAATTGCGTTGTAGTATATTGTTAAGGTTCCCGATTCTGGCAGTGGATATGGATCAAGATAATAACCACTCGGTATCCCATAAAGTCCTATTATATCGCTCAGTGTAAATTGTATATTAGGATAAACCCATATTTGTTCTACTATGCCGTTATCAAAAATAATGCGATTATAAAGGGTTTTCTCACTTACCCTCCACTGAAGTGATGTCATTGTGCCATCTTCGTCAAAATGCTGATATATCTGATCCTGGTCAACCTCGAAAAAATTGTCCCTCTCAGTTAGTATGATGAGATCATCAACTGTGCTGTGACCGGGTGTCAAGCCTTTCCAGCAAGGGAACTGACAAACGAGTTCATCTTGACTTAGCAAACTCTGATCGGCTGAAGTATCAATCATATCACTTTGCAAATTTACACCAACCGCACAAATGAATGTAGGCACAATTAGAATTGCGCAGATAAAATTGATCATTACGGCTCACTTTCAAATGCTGTTTTGCTGTTGAAAAACTGATACTTAACAAATTTGCTCACTCCAAACCTAGAGTAATCCCTCTGTGCCAGAATGGGTGAAACAACTTCGGTCAGCGAGTTTAGTGTAGACTGAAGGGCGAAGCAAAGGAACAGCAAGATGGCACAGCAAGGAAAACGAACAGTGGAAGTGCA
>DAOTUN010000036.1:0-15242 GCA_034437395.1 Anaerolineae bacterium
ACCAGGGCGTAAAATCCACCCGCTTTAGCGGTGGGATATAAGCCCTTCACTTGCTTTAGCCATTTTTGATCATTGCTGTTCACTTTCATATGCGATATTTTCTGCGCAACTTACGGGCGACGCAAAGTCCGGTGAGGGAGCGCATTTTGCAGTTGAAGGTGTGGAACACGCCGGGGCGTCGGCGAACAAACCCGTAGACGCGCTAAGACCCCTGCTCGCAGGGGCTGCGTTGCCTGATGGGAGAAGCCCAAGCCTTTAGGCTTGGGAGTACGTCACGGACACACATCCGCTATACAGGGGATTTATACAGCGGCGGGACCCGCGACCGCGATCACCATATTCGCCGGATCGAGATACAGGCGCGCTGCCCGCTGGACATCTGCGCGCGTCAAACGATAGATCGTATCCCGATAACCAAGCAGATAATCCAGACCGAGATCGAAGGTCTCGATATTGCGGATCATCGAGGCGATCCCCTCGTTGGTCTCCAGCTGCAGCGGCAGACGCCCGCTGAAAAACGATTGGTTGTCGCTCAGATCGTCGTCGCTGATCGGCTCGTCGATCAGGCGGCGCACCTCGTCCAGGCTGCGCGCGACCGCCAGATCGACATTCTGTGGGTCAACGCCAGCGGCGATCGTCCAGGGCAGCGCCGTCATGCCGCCTTCAACCTGGCTGTAGGCATAATATGCCAATCCCAGTTCTTCGCGGACTTTGCCGCCGATGCGACCCATCATGCCGAACTGTCCCAGGACGCTGTTGGCGAGCTGGGCAGCGTGCCAGTCAGCATGCAGACGCGACGGTCCGAGCGTGCCCATCACGATGTCGGACTGCGTTTTGCCGGGGATGGTGACATGTATCCGTCGTTCCTCCGTCGGACGCGGCGCATCGGTCACCGACGGGCGCGACGGCTGCGCCGGGTTGACCCAATCGCCCAGACGTGCCCGCACCGCCTCGATCGCATCCGCCGCCCTGACCGCGCCGACGATGACCATCATCATCTCACGCGGACCGTAATGCGCCTGGTGAAAGGCGCGCATCTGGTCGATGGTGAGCCGGGGAACCGACTCCAGTGTCCCGCGCGCGGTCAGATGATACGGATGCCCGACCGGATACAGCACCTCGTACATCGCGCGACCCGCCCGGTAGCGTGTATCCTGCTGACGATAGTGCAGCCCGGTCAGCGTCTCGCCGCGCATCCGCTCCACTTCCGGGGTCGGGAAGGTCGGGCGGCGCAGCACATCCGCCAGGATGTCCAGCAGCAGCGGCAGATCTTCCGCCAGTGCCTTGCCCGAAAACGAGGTGGTGAAGGTGGCGCTGCTCAGATCGAGATCGGCGCCGACCGACTCCAGCGCGTCGCTCATGGCGGCAAAGTCGTAATGTTCCGAGCCGCGCATGAGCGCGTTGGCGACCATCGACGCCAGCCCATTATCGGCGTCGGACTCGTAGGCGCTGCCGACCGCCAGCGATCCGGTCAGCACCACCGACTGCGCGGTGAAATTTTCGTAGACCAGCACCACGATCCCGTTAGGCAGCACCTCGCGGACGATATTCTGCGAATTAGGAAAAGACCCGCCTGCTGCACTCATTCGTCGCCTTCTTCCATGTGATCCCTATCGTCGCCGTCGTAATCGCCTTCCAGTGGCACAAACCAGCCGACCGTCCGATTTTGCGGACGGAGATACTGTGCCGCGTCCTTGACATCCTCGATCGTGACCGCTTCAAGCTTCTGCACGTAGTCCTCGAACCAGATGTAGCTGTTGAAATTCTCCGCGAACGCCAGCCAGAACGCCTGCATGGTCACGCGCTCGGTGCCATAGGCGAACAGCGCCCGCGCCTGTTTGCGCGCCCGTGCGTATTCGCGCTCGGTGATGCCTTCTGCGATCACCTGGGCGATCGCGGCGTCGAAGGCAGCCTCGGCGTCGGCGTGCGCCACCCCATCGCGCAGCGCCATCGTGATGGTATACATGAAGGGGTCGATCGTCGGCGTCATGCCGCCATCGACACTGACCGTCAGCTCGGTCTCGACCAGCGCTTTATAGAGGCGACTGGTACGGTTGTCGATGCCGCCCCCGCCCATGCCATCTGGTCCACACAGAATGCTGTTGAGCAGATCGAGCTTGAACCAGTCTGCCTCGGTCGCCGCCGGCACACGATAGGCGATCTGGATAAATCCGGTCGTGCCTGGACGCTCGACCGTGACGCGGCGCTCTCCCTGCTGCGGCGGTTCGGGGCGGCTGAACAAGGTCGGCGCGGCACCCGCCGGGATCGATCCGTAATGCGTGCGGATACGCTCCAGCATCTCGTCGGGGTCAAAGTCACCGACCGCGACGGCGATGGCGTTGTTGGGCATGTAGTGCGCTTTGTAATGACCATACAGGTCGTCGCGCGTCATGGTGTGCAGATCGGTCATGTCGCCGATGATCTCGTGGTGATAGCCGTGTACACGAAACGCCGCCGCCTGTACTTCTTCACCGAGCCAGAACATCGGCGAATTTTCGGCGCCCTGGCGCTCGGAAATGATCACCGTGCGCTCGGATGCCACTTCTTCGGGATCGAACTGGGCGTTGCTCATGCGGTCGGCTTCGATACGCAGCGCCAAATCGACCTGATCGGCGGGCAGCGTCTCGTAATAGGCGGTGTAATCGAGGAAGGTTTGCGCATTCCACGATCCGCCCAGGCGGTCGATCGCCTTGTCGAGCGTGCCCGCTGGAAACTGGTCTGTCCCCTTGAAAAGCATATGCTCGACCCAATGCGACGCGCCGGTGATCCCGGTGCGTTCGTTGCGGCTGCCAATGCGATACAGCACCCACCAACTGATGATCGGGGCGCTGCGCACGGGTTTGAGCAGCACCACTAAGCCGTTGTCGAGGACGTGCCGGAATACCTGACTCATGACTCTATCCCTTCCTGCCCACTCATATACGCGGAGCCGACCGCCAGATAATCGTAGCCGCGCGCAGTCAATTCCTGGTAGTCAGGGATCATGCGCCGACCATCGATGATGGTGTAGGGCGGCTGTACACATTCCTCGATCGTGCGCGACAAGCCGCGGAATTCTTCCCAGTCGGTCGAGATGAACAGCATATCGCTGCCGCTGATCGCCTCTTTGGGCGACTCGTGATAGGAAATACGCTCGAACAGGTGATTCTTGTCGGGATCGAAATAGCGCTTGCCTTCCGCCATCGCCAGCGGATCGTAGGCGCGAATCGCCTTGACCCCGCGCGCCAGCAGCGTATCGACCACCTTCAGCGACGACGAGTCGCGCATGTCGTTGGTGCGCTGCTTGAACGCCAGACCGAGCAGCGCCACTGTTTTCTGATTGAAGCTGACGCCCGCCTCCTGCACCGCGCGATCAAGCAGATAGGTCTTCTGATATTCGTTGATGCGAAAGACCGCCTGCAGCAGGTCAGCCTGATAGCCGACCGTCGAAAACTGGTGGATGAGCGATTGAATATCCTTGCCAAAGCACGATCCGCCCGCGCCGTTGGAGACATACGATCCCCAGGTGCTGATGCGCGAGTCGGCGGTCACGCCGCGCTTGAGGTCTTCCATGCGCACATTGTCAAAGCGCTCACCGAGGCGCGCGCCGACCCCGTTCCAGAACGATACGTAGGTCAGCAGCAGCGTATTGGCGAGGTACTTGATACCCTCGGCGGTCTCTGGCGTGGTCTCGATGTAGCGGATGCGCACATGATTGACGAACTGCGAATAGATGCGGCGCAGGATGCGGAAATCATCCTCGCTGTCGGCACCGATCACCACGCGATCGGGGCGGCGCGAGCGCTCGACGGCATCGCCTTCGGGCAGGAATTCCGGGTTGCTCGCCACGCCCGCGTTCGGGACATTGTGACGCTTCAGGACGGCTGCGAGCTGACGGGCGGTGCCGATCGGGACGGTGCTTTTGTTGATCAGCACGACGCGACGCTGATCGACGCGCTGTGCCAGCAGTGCGGCGATCGTCTCCAGCGCGGCGAAATAATAGCTCAGGTCGGACGAACCGTCAGGATTGGGCGGGGTGGGCAGACACAGGAAAATCGCGTCGGCGCCCTCGATGATCGGCTCGATATCGGTGGTGAAAAACAGATAGCGTCCGATATTTTCGCGGATCACCTCCGCCAAACCCGGTTCATTGACGTAATGGGCGATCGCTTCTGGTTCCGCGCTCTGGTAGGCGGCGATGCGCGCCTTGTCGATGTCGTAGGCGTAGACTTCGTGACCGTATTCTGAAGAGGTCGCGGCATGGGTCAGCCCGACAAATCCGGTTCCAACAACGATGATTTTCATGCGGTGCGTTCCTTCGCGTATCGTGCGCGTGTGTCGTGCGGCGGCTGGCGGCAGCGTGTCAGACAGACTATACACACTGACAGCTTGAATTCCTTGATGAGCCATTCAGTTTAGCATCAGCCGCCAATCTCAGGAATGTGCGGTTTGGCGTTTGGCGGATCAGCTGTCGCCACCGCCGCCGCTGTCACCACCCCCGCCGCTGTCACCACCGCCGCCGCTGTCACCACCGCCGCTCCAGCTATCACCGCCGCCGCTCCAGCTATCACTGCTGCCCGCTGGACTGCTGGTCAGCGAGGCGGCGGTCGTGTCGAGCATAGCGGCGAGGCGATCGGACATATCGCTCAATGACAATGCCGCCCCGGATGACAATCCATCCAGCGCCGCACCCCCATCGACCGGAATCGCAGCCGTTGTGCCCCCATACTCGGATGTCGTCACTGGCACACCTGCGTTATAAGGCACCCACCAGATCGGCGCCGGGACGTGGGTCAGTTCGGAACGATTTACCCAGGCGGCGATCCAGTCTTTCTCGATCCCAAAGGCGATCGCGTAAGGCAGATACGCCGCGAACGAGGTCGGTTCGTGTCCTAGCTGCTTGTATGCCTGTGCCTTTTCAAGAAAGCGCTGAAACGATCGCCATTTCGCCTGTGCCTCCAACCCCGTCGCGGTGAGCAGATTGATGTGCGAGCCGAGTATCCGCAGTACGATTCCGTTGACCAACAGCGTGACGACCCCGATCGCGCCCGCCAGCGTCACGGGATCATTCAAAATCCCGCCACCGGTCGGGATGTCGTCCAGGCGCGTGATCGTGCCAATGAAAGCGATCACCCCACCGACCAGCAGCATCGCTCCCCATCCACGCCAACGGGCGCGGGCATGAATTGCGTCGGATCGCACCCAGGCAGATCGTTGGTACTCATCCTGGATCGCCGTAAAAATCTCGCCCAGATGAGAGTAGAAGGTGTTTTGCAGCGACGATAAAGTGCGCGGCATGTCGATCTCGAACACATGTGACAGCAGCAGTTGTTCATCGGCACTCACCATGCCTTCGCTGATGCGCATCCCCGTGCGCGCGAAGCTGTAATCGGTGGGGGTCTGTTGGACGCGCAGATAGCCCCGCCGCGCCAGATCGTAGAGTGTGGCGACGATCTGGCGTGGATGGCGTCTGGCGTCGAGGAGCAGCGCCGCCAATGCAGGACGCGCAGCGTCCGGCGGCTGCGTCAGAACAGCGGGAACGGTTGGCGCTTTTGGCACACGCCAGCGCGCATTCCAACGCATGATCAACAGCAGTGGCACGATCACGCTCAGGAACGCGCCCACAACAACAGCGATCACGGCTGATCCCGTCAATCCATTTCCTGTCGATCCTGCCGCTGACTGCGTCGCATCCTGCCAGGACGCCTGGCGCATCCCTGGCGCGTGCGGGTACTGCACGCGGATGCTGAAGTGCGTATCAGACGGGATCGGCTCCAGCGCACGGGCGCTCACGGTGCGCCCCTCGACGGTGATGCGGCTCGACACGCCCTGCGTCTCGATCGGGTCAGTTCCGGCACGCGGTGCATATCCTTCGGGCAGTAGCACTCGAATTGTGCTGTTGTCGATCACGTAGTCGTGGCGCTCTGGCACCGCCTGCCACCCGATCTGATCGCCGCCTGGGTACGATCGGATCGCGCCATCGACCGTATAGCTGATGGCGATCTCCAGCGTCTCATCACGCACCTCGCGCGGAAAATAATACTGCACGCGCAGTTCATCCCCGTTGACGAAGCCGCAGAACGTCCCGCGCGTCTCGGTGCAGGTCGCTTCTTCGCGCAGCGATTCTCCGTTGACCGTGATAGCGATGTCGCGCAGCGACTCCAGATTGTCCAGCGCCAAATCGCGTGTGCGAAAGGTGAATACGCCGTTGAACTGCGTCACCCGATTTTCGGTGACGCGAAAGCGATTGTTGACGGTATCGACCTGATCGATCACCACGTCAAAACGCGCAAATCGCGTTGTATCCTCCTGCGCGCCGACGGCAGGAAGAACGACCAAACCCAGGATAAGCAGGACGCTGATGAGACCGATCCGACTCGGTGCCTGACTCTGTGTGGTCATGCGCTGCCTTTCTGATGAGCCATAGCATCAGCTTAACGCAGGACTATCGATACCGCTCACCCATCTTTACGGGTTACGACGCCCTGACACAGGGGATTGGCGTGCCAAACCCGTCCTATACGATAGCGGTCTCAAAAGGCGTCGGCTACAATCAGCCTATCTGATCGCAGCCGCTCGGAAGGGTGTCCGATGTTCCTCTTTTACAATGGTGTCATCCACACGATGGACTCCGCGCATCGCAATCCCGATCTGGTGGTAGTCGATGAGTACAGCGGGCGCATCCGCACTGTCGGCAGGCTCGATCTGCGCGTCACGATGCCGCCTCTGCGCCGTGTCGATCTCGAAGGGCGCACGCTGCTGCCCGGCTTCAACGACGCGCATGTGCATCTGTGGAAGCTGGGCTTGCTGCTGACAGTGCAGGTGGACGCGCGCCGCGCCGCCGCGCCGGACATCGCGGCGATCGCCTCCGCCTTTCGGAAACGCGCACAGTCCGTCCCTGCTGGAACATGGCTGACCGGGCGCGGCTACAACGAGGTCGATCTACCCGAAAAACGACACCCGACCCGATACGATCTGGATGCGGTATCGTCCGATCACCCGATCGCGCTCACCCGTACCTGCGGGCACATGATCGTCGCCAACAGCCTGGCGCTGCATCTGGCGGGCATCAGCGCCGAGACGCCCGATCCGCCCGGCGGGGTGATCGTCCGCGACGAGTCCGGCGAACCAACGGGCTTACTGCAAGAGACAGCGACCGGGCTGCTCACCCGCGTCATCCCCCCCTACGACGATGACACGATGTCGCGCGCGATCCAGGCGGCGATGGCACATCAGCTGCGCCTGGGGATCACCAGTGCCACCGATCCGCTGCTGGCGCCCGAACACATGCGCGTCTATCGCGCGCTCGACGCCGCCGATGCGCTGCCGATGCGCGTCAATGGCTTTCCGATTCGTCGTCCCGACGGCGGCACCGAAACATATCCGCTGCCTGAAAAACACGACAGCCCGTATTTACGCATCGATACCGTCAAATTCTTTGCCGACGGCGGACTGTCCGGCGCGACCGCCGCCGTCAGCCAGCCCTACAAAGTGACGGGTGAAATGGGTGTGCTGCGTTTCGAGACCGACGATATGCGCGCGCTGATGTGGGAGGCGCACAACGCCGGATTCCGCATCGCCACGCACGCGATCGGCGATGTCGCGCTGGAACAGGTGATCAGCATTTACGAGTCGCTGCATGTACGCAAGCCGAATACGGGCTTGCGCCACCGCATCGAACACGTCGGACTGCCGACCGCCGACCATTTGCGGCGGATGCGAGCGATCGACTCGATCGCCGTGCCGCAAACCGTGTTCATCCAGGCGCTCGGCACCTCGTTTCGGCGCTACCTGCCCGACGATTTTCTGAGCCGCTGTTACCCGGTGCGGGCGCTGCTGGACGCCGGACTGACGATCGCGCTCAGTTCCGACGCCCCGGTCGTGCCCGACGACAACCCGCTGCTCGGCATCAAGGCGGCGGTCGATCGCTTTGACGCGCTCGGCGAGTCGATCGCGCCGGATCAGGCGATCACCCCTTACGAGGCGCTGTACGCCTACACGATGGGCGGGGCGATCGCCAGCGGCGACGCCGACAATCGTGGCAGCATCACGCCGGGGAAGTGGGCGGATTTGATCGTGCTGAACGGCGATCCGCTGCGCGAAGCGGCGATCGCACCGGAGCGCTTGCTGGACATCCGCGTCGATCAGGTCTACGTCGGCGGGCAATTGGTGTACGAGCTGTGAGCCAGGTCCTCTGGGTGGGCGTCGGCGGGTTTGTGGGGTCGATCTGCCGCTTTTTGCTGATCGAGATGATCCGCGGCTGGACGAACGGCGCAGCGTTCCCCTACTGGACGCTGGCGGTGAACGTGATCGGCTGCCTGATCATCGGCATTTTGTCGCGGCTGGCGGAGACGAACGCGCTCTTTACGCCCGATGTACGCGCGTTCGTCTTTGTCGGCGTTCTGGGAGGCTTCACCACCTTTTCGACCTTCAGCAGCGAGACGATGGCGCTCGTGCGCGCTGGCGATCTGATGAGCGCCTGCGTCAATACAGCGGCACACCTCCTTCTGGGCTTCGGCGCTGTCTGGCTCGGACGGCTGCTTGCGAGTGGGGGATAGCACCCCGCAAGCCCGCCGCCCGCTAATTGCGATTCAGCCTCGGATCGAGCGCGTCACGCAGCCCGTCGCCCAGTAAATTGAAGCCTAAAACCGTGATCATGATCGCCAAGCCCGGAAAAAACACCATGTGCGGCGCGGTGAAGACGTAGCTGCGCGCCACGCTCAACATCGCGCCCCACTCTGCCTGCGGCGGCTGTGCGCCCAAGCCGATGAACGACAGCGCCGCCGCGTCCAGCACCGCCGTGCCGATGCCGAGCGTCCCCTGCACGATCAGCGGCGTGAGCGAATTGGGGAAGATGTGGACGAACAGCGTGCGCAGTGGGGTCGCGCCGAGCGCCCGGTTCGCGGTGACATACTCAAATTCCTTGACCGACAGCACCTGTGCCCGTGACAGCCGCGCATAGACCGGAATGGTCACGATCGAGATCGCCAGCAGCGCGTTCTGCAAGCCCGGACCCAGCACGGTGACGATCACGATCGCCAGCAGCAGCGATGGGAACGCCAGCAGCACATCCATCAGCCGCATGATCAGCGTATCGAGCCAGCCGCCGACGAACCCCGACACCATTCCCAACAGCGACCCGATCACGATCGAGAAGATCACCGAGGCAAAGCCGACAACCAGCGAGACGCGCGCGCCGAACAGCAACCGGCTGAAAATATCACGCGCATTCAGGTCGAGACCGAGATAATGCTGCGGCTGATCGGTGGAGCAGCCCAATACGTACACGCATGGCGGACGCGCGGGCAGCCGTCCGCTGTAGCCCGGCTGTCCGATCATCGGCAGCAGCGGATCGTGGGTCGCCAGGATCGGCGCGGCGAGCGCGATCAGGATCAGCGCGGCGATGATCACGATCCCGATCACCGCCGATCGATTGCGCAGGATATAGCGCAGAGTCTCCGCCAACATGCTCTGGTGCTTTGGGCGTGCCTGCGGTACATCCAGCTTGACTGGCGTGGCAGCGTTGATGGTCATGGAAAAATTCCGTTCGTAGGTGCGCCTGGTAGGGACGCACAGGGATGCGTCTACCTGATGTGAAACTAACTCATACGGATACGGGGGTCGAGATAGCCGTAGAGCATATCGACGACCAGATTGATCGAGACGAACGCGAAGGCGATCACGATGGTAAAGCCCTGCACCAGCGTGTAATCGCGCGTGGTGATGCCGTCTACCAGCGTGCGTCCGACCCCGGTCAGCCCGAAAATGGTCTCGGTCAGCACCGCCCCGCTGATCAGCAGGCTGAAATTCAGCCCGATGATCGTCACGACGGGCAGCAGGGCGTTGCGCACCGCGTGGTTCATCACCACCCACAGCTCGCCCAACCCTTTCGACCGCGCGGTGCGAATGTAATCCTGTCCGAGCGTCTCCAGCACACTCGATCGCGTCATGCGCGCGATGATCGCCAGCGGGATCGTCCCGACAGCGACGGCGGGCAGGATCATGTAACGCAGCGCGTTGAAGAACAGATCGAAATTGAGCGTCAGCACCGCGTTGAGCAGGTTGAGCCGGGACAGGAACACCATGATCGGGCTGGCGTTTGCCATGTCGGGCGCCATCCCCCAGGCGACGAAGAACGGCACCACTTCGTAGCCCGCTGGCAGCCGACCCGACGGCGGCAGCGCCAGGAATGTATCTTTGAGCAGCACCGAAAAGACGTATGCCAGCATCAATCCGAGCCAGAAGACCGGCATCGACACGCCGATATTGGCGCCGATCATTGTCCCCACGTCGAGCGCGGAATTGCGATAGTATGCCGAAATGATCCCCAGCGGCACCCCGATCACGATCGCAAAGATCATCGCGGTCAGTCCCAGCTCGACCGTGACGGGCAGCCGCTCCGCCAGCAGATCGGAGATCGGGCGTCCGTAGCGCAGCGAGTCTCCAAAATCGCCGCGCACCGCGCTGCCGATGTAGATGATGAACTGGGTCGGCAGGGGTTGGTCGAGACCGATGCGCGCGAAATAGGCATCGCAGATGGCGTCGGTCGCGCGTTCACCGAGGACAGCGCGACAGGGATCGCCGGGGATGAGCCGCTGCAATAAAAATGTAATCAGCAAAATCCCGAACAGCACCGGAATTGCCAGGATCAGGCGTCTAAAAATGAAAAACACCATTGGACAGCCAGCTTTGTCAAAGTCGAATGCAAAAATGAGGGCAATGGGATGGAAAAATCGGGGAGACGCCGACTCTCGCCGCCGTCCCCCCGATCGTCGTCATGGCGGAACTTATTCCGCTGGCGCGTTCAGGAACCCCCCGAAGTACGCCGAGAAGTAGGTGAAATTGCCATCACGCCCGACGTGCAGCGGGCTGGCGGCGTCCCACTGGACTGCCCAGGACATCACCACGTCGTTGGCGTCGAACGCCGAGCCGTCGTGGAAGGTGACGCCTTCGCGCAGGGTGAACGTCCAGGTCATCAGGTCTTCGCTGGCTTCATAGCTGGTCGCCAGTGCCGGGATGACCGCAGTGCCCGCGACTTCGTAAGCCAGCAGCGCCTCGTTGGTCTGCTCGCAGGCGCGCAGCGACTCGCCGTCGGTCTCATCGGCGCAGTACAAGCCGATCGGCTCGCCGTTTTGCAACCAGACGATCGTGTCGTCGTCCGGGTCTTCCATCACGCTGAAATTTTCGTTGCCGAGCGGGCTGGCGTGCGCGCCAGTGATATTCGCCTTGAAGCCGACGCCGGAACCGCCGTGCGCGATCGGCACCATCGGGACGAGATCACGGACAGCGGTGTTCGCCTCGATGTAAAAGGGATAGCGCTCCTCGAACGTGGCGAGCTGCGCGCCCATGCTCAACGGCTCGGTAATCTCAGCGAACTTGTCACCAAACTGATCGCTGGAACCGCCACCAAAGTGGAAGTCAAGGAAGTTGGTGGCGTCGGGATAGTCGGCGCCCCAGCCCAACAGGTGCAGCGACAGATTGCCCGCGTCGGCATTGTCGAGGAAGGTGCCCGACTCTTGCAGATCGATGGTGACATTGATACCGACCTCGGCGAGCTGCTGCTGCAGGTCTTCAGCGACCACACTCGGCGACGGCAGATAGCCGCGCACGACATCACGGAAGCTCAGGGTCGTCTCGATCGGCAGGGAGAATCCGACTTCAGCGGCGGCTTCTTCGAGAAGCTGGATCGCCATCGCCGGGTCATACGGGAACGGCTCGACTTCTTCGGTGTAGCCGAAGATCGCGGTGGGCATGAACTGGGTGGCGACCGACGATCCCACCGGGTAGAAGTTATCGACGATGCGATTCTTGTCGATCGCGTAGGCGAGTGCCTGGCGCACCTTCACGTTGTCAAACGGCGCGATGGTGTTGTTCAGACCCAGATAAAAGACATTCAGCCCCTCACGCTCATAGAACGCCAGCGCGGAGTCGCCCTGGATCACCGGGATGTCCATCGGGCCCGGATTGTCGATACCATCGACGCTGCCCGCCTGCAGCTCGGTCAGGCGCTGTGCCGACTCGCTGTTCCAGCGGAAGATGACGGTCTCTTCTTTAGCGGCATCGCCCCAGTAGGAGTCGTTGCGGGTCAGGACGAGCTCGCTGCCCAGGTCCCAGCGCTCGACGCTGTAGGGACCGGTGCCGATGGGAGCGCGCACCAGATCGCCGCCGCCGCCGGTCGATTCCAGATATTCCGACGGGTGGATCGCCAGCGAGGTGAACGCGGCTTTTGACGGGAACGCCGGGTCTGCCTGGCACAGCGTAAAGCGGACGGTCATCGCATCGACCGCTTCGATCGACAGCATATTGCTGCCATTGCTGTCGGTGCCGCAGCCGTCGGCGGCGTAGGTGATCAGGTCACCGTTCATGGTCATCGGGCTATCCTGTGCCAGCACGGGCACGCTCAACGCGAGCGCCGTCAGGCTCAGGATCATGACAAGGCGTAAAGTTTTGAACATTGTGAGTCTCTCCTCAGAAAAAATAGGGGGAAGAACGACCGCCATAGGTTGAGACGGATCGATCATGCTGGTGATTGTACTCGATTTATTACGATCGGCACATCGCGCAGGTTCATATTAGCTTCCGCGTCATCACGGGCGCGGCACCATGATGAGGCTGTCCAGCAGCGCGACAAACCCGGTCAGATCGGGCAGCAGATGATCGGGCGCGCTGGCGATCAGCTCGTCGCGCGTGGCAAATCCGGTCTCGACGACGACGGCGATCGCCCCGATCGCGCGGGCACAGGCGACATCCATTGGCGTGTCGCCGATGACGATCACAGGCGCGGGCGTCGCCCCCAGGTGATCGACCGCGCGCTGCAATGCCAGAGGCGTCAGGTCATCCCGCTGGTGCGCCTCGGTGCCAAACGCGCCGACCGGGAACCACGCCGGATCGAAGCCAGCGGCGCGCAGCTTGTGCGGTGCCGACTGACGCGCGTTGCCTGTCACCAGTCCCAGCAGCAGATCGCGGCGCGGACGCAGCGCGGCGATCGTCTCTGGCGCGCCAGGACACGACTCGACCTCGTAGCCGCCGATGATCGTCCCGGTGTGCCGACCGACCGCTTCGTCGTAGACTGCCATCCGCTCGACGATCTGGTCGTGTGTAAAGCCCTCCCCTTCCAGCAGCTCGACCAGCGTGAACCAGTCGGTCTTGCCGCTGAAATGGTGAGTCGCCACCGCGCCTGCCGTGCCGAACACCTCCAGCAGCGCCAGCCGGGTCGCTTCACGACCCGCGCCGCGCGTGCGCAGCAGCGTGCCGTCGATGTCGAACAGCAGCAGTGCCACAGGCAGCGGCGCCACAGGCAGCGGCGCCACAGGCAGCGGCGCCACAGGCATCACCATCCCCATGTGCCGGTGCCGCCTTTGAAGGGTCCGACGATATTCGAGGTGATCCAGCCGCCATAAAAATCACCCGCCTGCGACTGCACCTGCTCGTCGCCGACGAAACAGGCTTCGACGCGGCTGGCGTAAAATGCCAGATGATCGCGGATGACCTCATAGCCCGCGCTCGGCGCTTTGTAGCTCCAGGCGGCATCTTCCGCGATTTTGCCATCGACCTCGATCGTCCAGTAATTGGCTGCCCCTTTGAATTCGCAAAACGAGCGCCGCTCGGTCGAGCGCACATGCTCCATGCGTACATCCTCGTGCGGGATGTAATAGACGGGCGGATGGCTGGTCTCCAGGACGCGCTGCGCACGAGTGCTGTCGGCGATCACGGCGCCGTTGAAAATGACGCGAATGCGCTGCGGCGAGGCTTCGACGCGGGGCGGGCGGGGGTAGTCCCAGACCGACTCCTGACCGATTTCGGGCTTTTGCGGCGTGATATTTTGCGGCATCGGGATCGCTTTCATCATCTTCAGGACAGCTTCAGGACAGCTTCAGGACAGCTTCAGGACAGGTGGAGTGTATCTGATCGGGGCGCGGACGGTCTACGGTGTCTCGTCGCTATCAGACGGCTCGACGGGCTGGATCGTGCTGATGTCGGGCTTGCCGCGCTGCCGACCGGATCGCACCCGCTGCCCCACCCCTTTGACGACGGCTGCCATGCGTTCATTACGGCGCGCTTTCATGGCGTCGATGCGAGACAGCTTTTCGACCTCGGCGTCGATGGCGCTGTGATCCTTGTTGGCGGTCGTCAGCTCACGGCGGGCGGCGTGCTCGTTCACCCAGGTGGCGTCGGCATCCGGGCGAATGAAGGCGCCATGATGACGCGCCCACACCTCGGTGAATTCCGCGCCAAAGAGCAGGATTTGCGCCGAGTAATAAATCCACACCAGGATGGCGGTCAGCGATCCCGCCGTGCCGAAGACCGAGCCGACATTGGCGTTGGACAGATACAGCCCGACCAGAAACTGCCCGATGAAGAACAGCACCCCGGTGAACGCCGCGCCCACCATGACATCCTGCCAGCGGATGATCGCGTCGGGCAGCAGCTTGAAGACGACCCCGATCAGAAACGCGGTCAGCGACACCGTGACGATGAACTGCACCGGGCGCACCACCAGCGCCAGCGCGGGGGTGCCGTTGTCCTGCATGAAGCTGTTCAGCCCGCTGTTGACCAGCATGGTGGCGAACAGCACGATCCCGACCATGATCACCACCACGAACGAGAAAAAGCGCGTGCGCACCAGCGCGATCGGCGAGCGCCCCGGTATCGGCTTGATCTCCCAGATTTTATTGAGCGCCGCCTGGAGCTGGGCGAACAAGCCCGATGCGCCCCACACCACAAAGGCGAACCAGATCAGCGAGCCGAAAAAGTCGCTGCCCGTCTGACGGCTGTTGGTGATCAGGTCGCGGATCATCGCCGCCCCGCCCTCGCCGACCGTGCCCGTCAGTCCATCGACGACCGTCGTTTGCAGCTCCGCCTCGTCCAGGATCAGCCCCAGGAAGAGCGCGACCACGATCAGCAGCGGCGACAGCGAAAAGATGGTGTAGTACGCCAGCGACGCAGCGATAGCGGCACCGCCGTCGCTGCCCCATTCCTGCAGCGTCTCGCGCAACAGCAGGATCGCCTCTCGGATGATGGTCATGATCGCAATTCCTCGCTGCACAGTGAGCACGATCGGGTTGGAGTAAGCATAGCATGGAGTCGGCAATTGGGGGGCTGCCTGATCCGCCTCGCTTTTATTCGCAGCGCCTGCTATCTCACTCCAAAAAAATCGACTCCCCTGACGGGGAGGGGGGAAGGGCATGGCGCTGCGCGCCATACCGAATCAGAGTTCAGAGGATCAACGAGCTTTAGGAGCCAGAACCGCCCACGACCACCCG
>DAOTUN010000037.1:0-13871 GCA_034437395.1 Anaerolineae bacterium
CGTTGGTTGTTCCTACTAAGTGTCCGATGCTTATACGAGTCACAGTAAAAGTACAATAAAAGAGATTGCAACTTTCTGTAACAGAACCATATCTTATCGTAGAATTTGGCGTTTCAATGCTCAAATTTCATGTTACCAGCAGATTTCATGAAAATTTCATGTTTGCTTTTTGAGGACTACCGCCGCCAATCACATGCGCGGGGTGGTTGCGCATTACGTCTATCGCTCGCCCGTTACAATAGGGCGCGATCTCCTAGAGCCTGTTATGCACTTTTGAAAAGTACAGCGATAGAATAGGAGGATGAACAGAAAAGCCTGCCCCACCGATGTGAATGATGAAGAATGGGCGTTCGTCGCGCCGTACCTGACGCTGATGAGCGAAGATGCGCCGCAGCGCGAACACGCCTTGCGGGAGGTCTTCAACGGGTTGCGCTACGTGTTGCGGGGCGGCATCTCGTGGCGGATGCTCCCCAACGACCTGCCGCCGTGGTACACCGTCTACCAACAAACCCAGCGTTGACTGAAAGCGGGGGTGTTCGAGGCGATGGTGCACGACTTGCGCGAGCTGTTGCGGCTGGCGGAAGGGCGCAAGTGGCAGCCGAGCGCGGTCATCCTTGACAGCCGGACGCTGCAATCCAGCCCGGAAAGCGGTCCGCGAGCGGCTTACGACGGGGCCAAACGACGTAAGGGCAGCAAGACGCGTGTCGCGGTCGACACGCTGGGACACCTGCTGGCGCTGCATGTCACGCCTGCGGACGAACAGGACCGCGCCCAGGTCGGACAGTTGGCGCAGCAGGTGCAGGCGGTGACCGGTCAGACCGTGGAAGTAGCCTTCGTGGATCAGGGCTACACAGGACAGAACGCGCAGCAGCAAGCGGCTGAACACGGTCTGTCGCTCGAAGTCGTCAAGTTGCCGCAAGCCAAGAAGGGATTCGTCCTGCTGCCGCGCCGCTGGGTTGTTGAGCGCAGTTTCGGCAGGATGGCGCGTTTTCGCCGCCTGGTACGCGACTACGAACGCCTGCCTGAGACCTTGAAAGGGCTTCATTTCCTTGCCATTGCTATGCTTATGGCACACCGTTTCATCCAGTCCATGGCTTACTGTCTCTGAAGTGCATAACAGGCTCTAGAAAAAATCGTGCTTGACTAAATATGATTGGCGCGCCATGTTTTCTGTGTTAAGATAGATGGCAACACTCTGTAATACAATCATTATGTTGGTGGTGTAATGTCGTCCGCTGAATTCCTCATGCAAGCACGCCTGGCGCTCGATGAGTCACGTTTTGTGGACGCCGCACAATGGGCACACCAGGCGCACGCCGCCGCGCTCGTCGAGGAGGATGACTCGGCGCTCGCCAACGCGCTGGAGGTCGAGGGGTTCGCCGCCCATCACGACTCGCGCTATGTCGAGGCGCGGGCACTGGGCGAGGCAACCCTCGACGCCTACCAAAGGCTGAACGATCTGGCAGGACAGGGGCGCGCCCTCTATCTGCTTGGCATCCTGCACCGCGAGTTGAACGACATCGCCCTGGCGCTCGATTACCATCAGCGTCAGATCGAGATGTGTACGCGCGCTGGAGACAGTGAAGGCTTGACGAAGGCTTATAACGGTCTCGCGGGTGCCTATCTCTTCAATGGCGACCTCGCACATGCGCTCACGTTCACAGAAAAAGTACTGGCGCTGACTGAAACAACGGGCGACCTGGCGCGCCGCGCGATCAGCTATGCCAACCTGGTGCAGATTTTGATCCGCATGGGCGATGTGGATCGCGGCGTAGTCCTGATCCCGTCGATCGTCGCGCTGCACGACAGACTGGGCGACCAGATATCACCGAGCAACCGCTCGCATTTTTACAGCCGCGCCTCGCGCATTTACCTGGACAAAGGGGATTACGCCCGCGCGCTGGCATTCACCGAGCGCGGCTTGGCATTGACGCAGCAGGTGGCGCTGCCCCGCCGCCGCGCGATACTTCTGGGTGATCGGGCGGATATTTACATCGCGCAAGGGCTGTTCGGACAAGCATTGGCACCGCTGCACGAAGCCTATGCCCTGGCAGAAGCGCATGGGTTTCTGTTGTGGATCGACGGTGTGCTGGAATCGCTGACGACCGTCTGTGAGCGCATGGGCGATTTTCAGGCGGCGTTCCTCTGGCAGCGCCGTCGTTACACGCAGCGTGAACACCTGCTCGACACCGAGCGTCAGCGCACCATCCGCCAGACCGAGGCGCGCTACCAGGTCGAGGCAGCGCGCAAAGAGACCGAGGATTATCGCCAGGAAGCGGCACAAAGCGAGACCAAACGTCAGACGCTCGAACGGCTCAATCGACTCAAAGACGAGCTGCTCACTACCGCCTCGCACGACATCAAGAATCCGCTGGCTTCGATCCGGCTCACCCTCGACCTGCTGCGTCGTAGCGAATCCGACAATCCGCTCATGCGGCTGCGGCACATCGCACGTATCGACGATCAGGTCGAGCGCATCAGCCGTCTGATTGGGGATCTGCTCGACCTGGCAAAGCTGGAGGCAGGATCGACGCTGGAGATCGCGCCGATCCGCGTGGTCGATCTGCTGGCGTGGGCGGCACGGGAATATATGCTGCGCGCCGCCGACCGTGAGATCAGATTGGTGGTGATCCCGACCGAACCCCGCGTGATGATGATGGGTGACCGTGATCGGCTGGAACAGGTGATGGACAATCTGGTCAGCAATGCCATCAAATACACCCTGCCCGGTGGCATGGTGACGATCGAGGCTGTTCACAACGACCAGGGCATCACATTGATGGTACATGATACCGGGATGGGCATCCCGGATGAGGCGCTGGCGCACATCTTTGACCCGTTCTACCGCGTGCAGCGTCCCGATCACCTGATCATCGAGGGAACGGGACTGGGCTTGGCGATCGCGCAAACCGTCGTGCAGCAGCATGGGTCGGTATTGCACGTCGAAAGTGCTGTCGGCGAGGGCAGCACCTTTCGTTTTGTGCTGCCCTCGCAATAAAACTAAACCGGACGCATGGTTATGCGTCCCTATGGGTCGCGCCAGCGAACCAGGCGGTCAGCGTCGCGCGCAGCCCCGACGCATCCGATGCCGTGATGATCGTCTCGGCGTCGGTCTCATCCTCGACCGTCTCCTCGTCGAACCCGATCGCGTAGATGTGGGTGGCATCGACCGCCTGCACGGTGTACAGACACACGCTGACGGCATGATCGAGCGCGATCCGCGCGGCTTCAGCCGCGATCGCCTTGTCCAGGTCGGGCGCCAGCAGCACGATCACGCCGTCGGCGAGCGGCGCCTCATCATCGCCATCGTCTTCCTCGTCGTCCCCTAAGGCGCCGGAAATGTCGCCCGGCATGGGCAGCTTGATCACGATACGGTTGTTTTTGTTGGTCGAGGTGGCGGCGATCGTGAAAAACTCGACCGATACGCCCGGCGGATTGACGAAACCAGCATTGGCGATCAACGTGCTGATGGTGGACGACTCCGAGATCGATGACATGTGTGTGATGCTCCCTTGTGTTTAGCGTGACTCGTCGAAGGTGAACAAACCCTTGCGGGTGGCGATCCAGACGCGCCCCGCGACGGTGACTAACAAATCCTGGGTGTCGATGAAGGTCGGGCTGCCGTCGAAACGCAGCACCTCGCCCGCGTTCAGGTCGTATGCCTGGAGGGGGGCGCAGTCGGGATCGCCCATGCAGCTCGTCCCCGTCCACAGCCGACCGCGCGTGCTATCCAGCGCGATCGACTGCGCGCGCATCCCGCTGGTGACGGGGACGCCGATCACGCCGCGCTCGATCGCCATCAGCTCGGCACTGGGGTTGGTCCAGACGCGATCGCCTTCCAGGACGATCGCGTCGGCAGCGATCGGATAAACCGTCGGTGAGGCGGCACTGTCCAGCGGCAGCGACAAGAGCCGATCCGAGGTGGCGATCCACAGCGCTGCCGCCGCCGGATCATATGCCAGTGCCGCGATCGCGCTCACGCCGTCAGGGGTGCTGGGGTCGAGGGTCAGAGTTGCAGAGTCGTCCAGAGTCGGGTAGGCGCCGCTGTAGCGCAGGGTGTAGAGCGCGTCGAGCTGACCGAGCCAGACCGTGATTCCGTCGCCGGTCGCGCGTGACGCCAGCGCGAAAGGGGTGAAATAATTCAGAGACGGCAGCCTGTCCGGGTTGATCCAGGTGTCCATACGCAGCGTGCCCGGCTGCACCACCACCACGCCCCTGTTCAGCAGCCCGACCCAGACATTGTCGCGGGCATCCACCAGCAGCGCGATCACCTCGTGCGTCCCGTCCGGCATCCCCTCAAAAGCGGGCACGGCGATCGGCGTGCAGACAGACGCTGTCGTGCCGTCATGCGCCGCTCGGCTGCACAGACTGTTCTGGTCGGCGGCGGTGTCATAGGTGGCGTACCAGAGCGTGGCGCCGTCGTTGGACAGCGCCAACGCGCGCACATCGGCACCGTTCGCTGCTGCGGCGGGTCGTAGATTGTCGATGGGAAGCGGCGGCGGCGGCAGCGACCGCAGCCACAGGACGATCGACAGAGCGAGGGCGATCGCCAACAGCGCTGCCAGCGCCGCGATGATCCCCCATCCAAAACGGTCGAGGACGCGCCGCCCCAGCGGCACCGGCACTGGAAAGCGGTAGCTGTCGCGCGCGTACAGCACAGGCAGGAACCACTCGAAATTTTCTGGGACGATTCCCTCGCTGCTGCCGGACGCCAGCGACCGACGCGCCGTCGTGACAGCGGACTCCAGCGGCTCGCCATCCGCCAGCGCTTTGTAGACGGCTGGTGCGAAGCGCAGCGCCGCCTCGTCGGTGACGCTGGTCTGCATCGCCAGCACCGCCGGGACGCCGCGCCGCACCGTCTCGGTGGCGAGCGCGCTGAAGGGATCGGCGCCGCTCGTCTCGCTGCCACGACACAGGTTGAAAAAGGCGAATTGCAGCGAGGTGCAGCCGTCGATCAGCCGACCCAATTCGGTCGAGTCGAGCCGATAGCTGCCGCCCTCG
This sequence comes from Anaerolineae bacterium, assembly GCA_034437395.1. Lineage (GTDB taxonomy): Bacteria > Chloroflexota > Anaerolineae > Aggregatilineales > Phototrophicaceae > Flexifilum. The sequence goes on from DAOTUN010000037.1 coordinate 5,002, forward strand.
ACCGTGGGGACGAGCATCGTCCCCGCCGTGCCGTGTCCGCCGACGTGCAGCACCGTCCAGGGACGACGGGCGCTGACGGTCTTATCAAGATGATCGATCTGTCCCGCTGCCCAGGTGACCGGGGCGACCTTGTAGCGACGCAGGCGCGCCAGCGCTGCATCGATGCGCGCCCGTTCGCCGGTCAGATCGAGCGCCGCCTGATCGTTTACATGCGCCAGAATGCCAAGGATATGATGGGTAGTGGGGTCGGGTTCAGCGCGGGGCGGGATGCTGGTCTGCGCCAGCGTGCGCACCAGCGCGATGTTGGGGTCGAGCGCGAGAAAGGCGCCGCGTTCGCGCCAGTACAGCAGTTCCCAGGGCAGAGCAGCCAGTTCCGGCGGATTCAGGTGCAGGATGATACGCAGCCCGCCGCGCGGCTTGACCCGGTTCAGACTGGTCTCCAGCAGTCGCTTCACGTCGTCGCTGAACAAGCCAGCGCTCAGTTGTGCGCCAAAATCGATCAGGACGGCGCGCTTTTCCGCGCGGATTTTTTCGCGTTGGACGGGCGGCGCGGCGATCTCGTCGTCCGTCCAGAAGACGAAGCGCCACAGGGTCGCCAGCCGCCGGGAAAGCTCCACGATTGGAAAGGGCAGCGTGTACACGCCATCCGCATCCCCCATTTTGGAGGTGACGTGGATCGGATAGGCGCCCGTGTCTGCCCGCGCGGGGGCAAAGGTGATCTCGAACGACTCGTAATGCAATGGCATGGCGGTTCCCCCCTCTGATAATGCTACAACCGATGTGCAATGGTGCGTCGGACACGTCACTCGGATACGTCACAGGGACGCATCACAAGGCGTCCGCACGCAAAACGCGCAAAACGGATCAACCCCCGCTGCCGCGCCGTTTCAGCAAGCCTGCAAGCTGTGCGTTGACGCGCGCCTGCGGCGTATTGGTGAAACGCACAAAGTGGGCTCTGCTGGTTTCATCGTCCAACAGCGCGTCGATGTCGGCATCCGAGAGCGGCGCCGGGGCATTTTCGAGCAGATCGATCGGCTGCTGCTGCTGCTTGAACTGGACCAGCGCCGCCTCGGTCTTGTCCAATTCTGTCGGCGTGATCCGGGTGTCGGGCAGCGCTGGCGTCGGCACTGGATCGGGCGCCAACCCCATCGTACCGTCATCGTCGAGGATGATCGGACTGTCGATCAGATCGGGTGTCTGCCATACCACCCAGGGCAGACCAGATAACAGCCGACTGCCAATCTGCGCGTTGAGCGAATAGGCTGGCACCAGGTCAGGCTGGCTCGTGCTGGCGTCGAGGATGAGCTGCCAGCTGTGACGCAGCATCGGCGGCGTGCTGAGTCCGGTCGGGTGCAGCGGCGGCGTCAGCCTGAGCGTCAGCGCGGTGACATCGGGATGATCGGGCATCAGCTCAAGCAGCCGCGCGACGGTGGAAGCGAACAGGTCACCGACCGACTCGCGCAATAGCAGATGATGCGCCGCCAGCAAGCCGCCCATCGGATTTTCGGCTTTTCCGTTCACTGCCTGCACGATGTCCGACGACAACACGGGACGATTTTGTACCAGACCGAGACGCAGTACTTCATTCAGGCGCACGATCTCGTCGCTGTAGTCGAATGTCCCGTCGCGGTTCATCAGGATCGAGGCATTGAGCAGATCGACGGCGCGATCGTCCGGCGTCCAGTAGCGCTGGAGCAGATAAATATGCGTGTGCCAGCCCAGCGAGGCGAACAACGCCTGATCGACCTGGAGACCCGATTCAAGTTCGAGATGCAGCAGGTACAACCCCGGATCGACCGCCACCATGCACAGCGCCAGCGGCGCCGACGGGTCACCGTCGAAACGCTCGGATTCGATCTCGAAATCGACCAGCACCGTGCCCATACGGTCGCGCAGACTCAGGGCGCGCATCGGGTGCGAGACCGCCTCGATCGACGACCCCGGCGCCACCAGATCGCGGGCGCACAGATAGATGTGACTGCCGCTGCCCAGCTCAAGGTGCGGCGCGCCGGAATAGCGCTCGGCAATGGCGTCTCGATGAGCGTCACGGCTGAAAAAACTGTCAGCGATCGGGACGGCGGTCATGATCGGCAGCGCGGCGATCTCGACGTGGTGTGTCGGCTGGTCGTCGCGCACGCGCACGAGCTGTTCCTGCGTCTGCGTGCCGATCTTGAGCTTGACCTTGTACACGCCCGGCGACACGGTGTACGACAGCGCGCCGACACCCTGTGCGATCTTGTTGAGCGTGTCGTCGATCAGAAAGATTTCCGCGGCTGTATCGCGCGCGGTCACGGTGAGCTGCACGCGCTTATGATTGCCAGGCATCGACGCTCACTTTCGTCACCCGTTCTGGGATCGGGATCGGCTCGACCAGCGTGAACAGCCCGCTGTCGGGCAGACGTACTTCCAGCAGACGCCAGGGGAGCCTGACCTTCCAGATGCGGCGCACATGCTCGACCGCCACGACCACCTGCCGACAGTCATCGCCAAACGTGATCTCGGCGCGCTGACCGATCGCCTGCCGAGGGATGTGCAGATGCACGCGAAACGTCGGTGCGGGCGCGTCGGGCACGAGGGCGACGCTGCGCGGTTCTTTGCTGTTCGGCAGGTAATCGATGTCCGGCTCGACGACGGCGTGTCCAATCTGCGCCCGTTCGTCGTCCGTCAGGAAATGCGGCATGGTATTGTAGAGATATTTTTTCAAATCCTGAGCGGTCAGCGCCCCGGTGTCGGGATCGCGGGCACAGCCTTTGAGCGCGGCGACCAGCGCCTCGGTGAAAATACCGCGCGTCTTGCCATCGACCCGATGCTCGAAGGACGGATTATATGCGGTCGCGCCCGCCATCCAGAAGAAAAAGGAATTGAGGCTGTGCAGCTCATCCCGTCTGACGTCAAACGGGAGTGGCGACGCGGTCACCCGCTGTCCCGGTGCGGTCTGACAAAAATCCATGAACAAAAATACTTCGCGGAACAGACTTTCCTCGAACAGCGCCTTGCCATACGTCCAACAGAGCAGATGCGCGTGCAGCAGGTCGCGCGTGACCTCGGCGGTGTACATGGCTGGAAACATCTGCCCCAGCCCGTTGCCAAAGTCGGACGCAAACCCGTGCCCGGCGAAGTACAGATACAGCCGTCCAACGGGTTCGTCCCGTTCGCGCATGGCGCGGGCGCTCATCCTGAGCTGGCAGATCGCCTCGCGCACATCCTCCAGCGTCGGACGCGATCCGATCAGGGCTGGCAGCGGCTGCTTGCCCAATAAGCGACGGGCGCTCACCTGGGTGATCCGATCGCCTGGCACATCCCCACCGTTGTCGCTGGTGAGCCAGCGTCGGAATGCCATCGCGTCGTTGTTCGGTCCGCGCAGCGGCGGACAAAATGCGCCATCGCTGTAATCATCGATGGCGACGATCAGTGCCATATCGTTGTCTGCCATGTTCCCCAGCCTCTCATGTCTTGCGACGGCATCGGAGCGGTGCCGTCGGCATCGATGGCTCAATACAATTCCGCGATGCGCGCCTTGTCCTGATCGGACAGCGTGCGATTCCAATCGACGTGGAAGCCGTTCAGCGTCCACGATCGCTTGATCGGATAGAGCATGATCGAGTTCGGATCGAATGTACCGGTGTTGCTCTCATCGGCAGTGTAAGGCGCCAGTACCTGCGCCTCGATCTCCGACACACTCCATCCCGCCGCGCGCAGATCGGCGATCACCGCTTCCCGATCCCACTGGATCGGCTCGCCGGGAATCTGATGTTCATGCACCAGACCAAGCGCATGACCAAATTCGTGCAGCACGGAACGCATCACTTTTTTGGCGGTCGTGCGCTCGGTCAGCTTGAGATTCATCGTCGGGAGGGCGAGATTGCGGTTGTTGCGCGCGTGTCTGCCCAACTCCGACCAATCTCCTGTCCCACCGAGGGCGACGCGCACATGCACCGTGTCATCGATCTGCTCCTGAAAGCGAAACTCGACGCCGACGTTATCCGCCCCATGCCATAATTGCGCGTAGCCTTTGATCCTGTCGCGCAGTGCCGGGCTGCCATGTCCGGGCAGGAATGCCACGCGGATGACTCCGATGTCCCAGCGCGCGCTGGTGAGCAGCGTCGCGCGCGGTGTGAGTATTCCGTTGGCAGCAGGCGGCGGCGTAACGCGCATGACACACCAGGACATAGCCATTCCCCTTTTGCAGCGCACCTATTCAGGATTCATAAGAAACTTTACCCTTTCAAGTATATCCCGGAATTAATTTGTAAAGGCACAGCAGTTTCGGAAAAATCCGAAAAATTTCATGTCGTCCTGATCACGACAGTCATCCAAAATCGGACGCATTGTGATGCAGTCCCTACGCCTCGGATTGTGTACAATGGAGGTTCAGCAGGCATTTCAAGGATCGACCTATGACTCCACACAGCGCCGATCGGTTGGCGATCAACACGACGATTGCACGCAGGATGCTGATCGGATTCATCGCCGACGAGATCGCCAAAGCGCGCATGAAACGGGTGGTTCTCGGCTTGAGCGGCGGCATCGACTCGGCGCTGTCTGCCTATCTGTCCGCCGAGGCGCTCGGTGCGGACAATGTGCTGGCGGTGCGTATGCCCTACAAAACGTCGGCGCAGGATAGTCTCGACGACGCCGATCGGGTGATCGCCGCCCTGGGCATCCAGGCAATCACAGTCGGGATCACCCCGATGGCGGACGCGCTGTTCGCGCAGTTTCCCGATATGACCCCGACACGCAGGGGCAATATCATGGCGCGGCTGCGTATGACCATTCTGTACGATCAGAGCGCGGCATGGGGCGGGCTGGTGATGGGCACCAGCAACAAGACCGAGCTGCTGCTGGGTTACTCGACCGTGTACGGCGACAGCGGTGTCGCGCTCCAGCCGATCGGTGACCTGTACAAGACGCAGATTCGCCAGCTGTCGGCGGCGCTCGACATGCCGCAGTCGGTGCAGACCAAAGCGCCCAGCGCCGATCTGTGGGAGGGGCAGACCGACGAGGGCGAGCTGGGCTTCACCTACGCCGAGGTCGATCGACTGCTCTATCTGCTGGTGGACGAGCGCTACACGGTCGCGGAAGCCGCCGAAGAGGGTTTCGAGCGCGCATTCGTGGAAAAGGTGTGGCAGCGCGTCAAGGTCAATCACTACAAGCGCACCATGCCCAATATCGCCAAGCTCAGCCGCCGCACGATCGGGCACGATTTTCTGTATCTGCGCGATTACACCTAGCAGACCCCGCAGGCAGGAGAACACAGAAAAAAGAAAAGCACATTCACTCTTTCCGTTGTTTTCTTTATTGGTGGACTACCAGGACTGACGATGGCGATCGATTACATCATTGGCTACGACTGCGTGCCCAAGCATCATCTGACCGCAGAAGGCATCATCGATCGCGTCAAGGCGCGCGACCGCGCCGAAACCGTGATCGCGCTCTACCGCGAGGGCGGCGATCAGCGTCCGCCGTCGGAGATGGAATTCGAGATGAGCCGCGTCACCCCGGCTGGCGAAGAAGAGTCGCGCGTGGTCAACATTCAGATGATGCTGGACTCGGCGCGCGACCTCGATCCCTGGGCGCCCTACTGCAAGACCTGCCCCGCGAATGCCGCCGCGACCCCGTTCGGGTGCTACAACATCATCCAGTACCCGATCAGCGCCGCCGCCGAGCGCTGGCTGCTCGATCGGCTGCCCGGAATCGAGGAACCGCTGATGTGGCTGCTGCTGCGTCAGGGGGCGCTGGAGCTGGGCTACGATGGCGCGTCGGTGGCGCCGCTGCGATCGGATCCCAGTTATTTCGAGGAACAGCGCCTCCCAGGGCGCGATCTGGTCGAGTTCGTCTTCACGGGCAATCAGGTCTTCGAGATGCTGTTCCTGGTTGGCACGATTCAGCCGTCGCACGCCGGGATGCTGCTGCTGCTGTTTGGCGCGATCCCGCGCGGCGTCGAAGCCGACCAGATCGTCGGCATCATGCAGCGCGGCATCGACATCGAGACGATCGACCGCGATTACCTGTTCCAGTTCACCGCCGACGAGCTGGACGACGAGTCGATCCGCCAGTTCAAGGCGTTCTTCTACGCTGTGTACAAGGCATGGCGCTTAGGGGTGCCCGTCGGTCTGGACGTGTAGAATCAGGCGGGCACCTCTTTGGTCAGACAGTGCACCGCCCCGCCGCCGTTGACCGCCGCTGTGCAGTCGATGCCGACGATCGCGTAGTCGGGCATGACGCGGCGGTAGATGTCCAGCGCGAGCGCATCTTCCGGGACGCCAAAGGTCGGCATCAGCACGCGCCCATTGACGGTGAGCGCGTTGGTATAGCTGCGCCAGACCGGATACACCCCCCAGTTGAGATAGGGTGCGGGCATAGGCAGCGTGATCAGCGTGTACGGCTCGCCCGCCGCATTGCGCGCGCGCGTCAGCTGGTCGCGGGTGGTGTGCAGGCGGTCGCGGTTGAACGGCACCCCGTCGGCGATCAGGATCGTCTTAGCATCCGCCAGCTTGATCGCCAGGTCGATGTGCCCGGTTTCCTCGTGACGCAGCGGCGGCGTCGTGATCAGCGCCTCGAACGCGATCGCCGCGCGCAGACATTCGCACACGGCGTCCGGCGTCATGTCGGGGTGACGGTGATAAAGGTCATCGCTCATCAGCAGCGTTCCGGCGCCGTCCGACCAGATATTACCCCCTTCAGTGTGCAGATCGAGCGACGCGCACGGGATCGCCAGCAGCGCGGCGTAGCGCGCGGGCATGGCGTCGTCGCGCGACTGCGGATAGGTGTCGAGCGGATCGTAGATCGGGTTGACGGCGGCGCGGCGTCCGTCGGCGTCGTAGCCGATGATGGCGCCATAATCACGCACCCAGATGTCGTCGGTGGGCAAATGCACGAACCTCACCGCGTCCAGCGGCGCCCGTCCGCGCGCCTCCAGATGCAGTCGAATCATCCGCGCCCAGGTTGGATGCGACAGCAGCACATCGACGCGCGCCACCGGGGCGATCGCCTCGATCATCTGGAGGTGGGTCTCCCACAGCGGCGGGTATAAGACCGGAAAGGTGATGACCACCGCTGCGAGCGGCTCCCACTGCGCGGGCAGCCGGATCGGGAGGCGCGCGGCGGGCAGGTCGGACTCGGCGGGCGCGGGCGTGACCACCCCCTCACCCAACGCGATCAGGGCGCGGCGGGCGGCGGCGGCATCCATGCCAGCGGGCAGGATGCGCCAGCGTGCCAGGTAGTGCGCCTGATATTCCGGGGAGAGCGGCGGGTGTGTGTCCTGATCGGCTGTGGAGGCGGCGCTCCATAAGGCGTGCATGGGCGGCATACCGCGCCGCCGCCACAGGGGATAGGGGATGAAGTCGGCGCGGATGGGCAGGTTCACAGCGGGGTGTCCGGGAACATGGCGCGCACCACCTCAACGGTATCTATCATGCGGGGTAATGGATCAGTCCACAATACAGGCACGCTCAGGAAAAAACCAGGCAGCAGCGGTGTGCGATAGCGCGCCTCGGCATCCGGCTGAATCATCGAAAAATGCCCGTCGGTGTCGCGTTGATTGAAAATTGCACGCTCCCGATCCGGGTCGATGATCCAGTACTCCTGCACGCCCGCTTTTTCGTATTCCAGCAGCTTGGTCGCGTAGTCACGCTCGACGCTTTCTGGCGACACCACCTCGATGCAGATGTCCGCCGCACCGATGACGGCGGTATGCGTCAGCACGCCGACACTGTTTGCTTTCAGAACGACCATCAGGTCGGGTTCACGGTAACGCCCGGTTTCCGCAAATTTCAGAATAATGGGTTCGCCTACCAGAGAACCGATTGGATTGAGTTCAAGATAGATTTTGAGCAGCGTATTCAGATAATCGACAACTCCATAATGCGTCAGATTGCCTGCAGACACTTTATTCATCTCCCCATTGACCCATTCGTAGCCCTGTTCTGCCCACACGCGCAGATATTCTTCCTCGCTGACGTGCGTCGGGAAGTCGTAAATAACCGTGTCGTGGCTCGCTGCTGTTTCCGGGGCGATCGGTTTGGCGATCATCGCGTGATCCTCTGCTGTGATTGAAGATGATTGTACCTGATCCGTGTTATGATCGACGCAGACAGGAGTGCCATAGAAGCGAGGCTGAAACGAGGCAGCATGGTGCAGTCATTGGCATTGAGCCACCCGATCGCAGGGGTTCAGACATCGACCTCCGACCTGTTTTTGATCAGCGTGGAGCGATACGAGGCGATGATCCGCAGCGGCATCATCACCGCCGAGGACAACATCGAACTCATTCATGGAAAGCTGATCAAAAAAATGGGTAAAAACGAACCCCACATCCTTGTAGCTGGATTACTGATGGATTGGCTGGTGCAAAGCCTGCCGCGTGGCTGGTTCGTTTCGATTGAAAACCCGATCCGTATGCCTGACAGCTTACCCGAACCGTATGCCGTGATCGTGCGTGGAGAGCGGCGTGAGTATGGTAATCGGCGTTTTACTCCGTCTGAAATCGCGGTCGTTGTCGAGATCGCTGACACGACCCTCGACAGCGACCCTGCCATCAGGCTTAGTCTGTATGCGGGGGCGGGTATCGCTGTGTACTGGATCGCCAACATCAATGCGCGTCAGATCGAGGTGTATACCCTGCCCCAAACAGGCGATCCGGCGCCCTTCTACCGTTCGCTGATGATCTACACCGCCGCCGACTCGATCCCGCTGATCCTGGACGGCGCCCAGGTCGCGTCGATCGCCGCCGCCGACCTGCTGCCCTAGCGCCGACCCACGAGGAGATCATGACCCAGACCGCCGCGCCACCCGCAGCGCCAGACTCCAAAGATACACTGCTGTCACGGCTGCATCGGCTGACCGTCGATCAGTACGAGGCGATGATCCAG